>CAYTIW010000049.1:0-3712 GCA_964438075.1 uncultured Planctomycetales bacterium | reverse complement strand
TAGGCCCGGAAGGCCTCCGCGAAAGACGTCCGCCGGGCGCGCCGGGCCTGGCTCTTCCAGACCAGTTTCTGGCCGATCAGGTTGAGCACCACGTACCAGGTGTGGAAGATCATGCGCAGAGGCGCCAGCAGCGTCGAAAACAGCGTCTCGAGGAGCACGCTGGCGAAAAGCCGCGGCACGCCGCCGAACCGTGCGGCCTTGCCCGGCGTCAGGGCGATGAGGGCCACGCTGAGCACCTTGGGGATGAACAAGAGCGCGGCCGTGACCAAAAGCAGCCGCACCGACAATCCCCGGTACTGCACCGGCCAGTGCGGGAACAAGGTTCTCTCGGCGGAGAAATAGACGGCGGTCTGGAAGAAGTTCGCCACGGCCAGGACCGTCATGAGCACCAAAAGCAGGAACCACAGGAAAGAGGAGAAATAAAAAAGGTTGCCGTTCAAAAAGAGCAGCCGGTGGCCGAAGGCGATGCCGTCCATGAACATGAGCCGCAGGTGCTGGATGTTCCCCTGGCACCAGCGCCGGTCGCGCTCGAGCTCCTCCAGCAGGTTGGGCGGCAGCTCCTCGTAGCTGCCCTCCATCTCGTAGGCCAGCCACACCCCCCAGCCGGCCCGGCGCATCAGGGCCGCCTCGACGAAGTCGTGGCTGAGGATCTCGCCGCCGAACGGCGGCCCTCCGGAGAGGTGCGGCAAAGCGCAGTACCGCATGAACGGTTCCACGCGCACGACGGCGTTGTGGCCCCAGTAGCCCGACTCGTCCAGCTGCCAGAAGCGCAGGCCGGAAAAGAACAAGGGCCCGTAGACGTGGCTGGCGAACTGCTGCAGGCGGGAGATCAGGCTGGTCTGGTTCATGGCCATCGGCGCCGTCTGCAGGATGCCGATGTCCGGCCGGCCCTCCATCACGTTGACCATGCGGATCAGGAGCTCGCCCTCCATCAGGCTGTCGGCGTCGAAGATGATCATGTACTTGTACCGGCTGCCCCAGCGCCGGCAGAAGTCGCTCACGTTGCCGCTCTTCTTGTGGATGCGCACCTTGCGCCGGCGGTAGAAGATGCGGCCGAAACCGTCGACGTCGCGGCAGAGCTCCGACCAGGCGGTCTCCTCCATCAGGACGAACTCGCCCTGCACCGAGTCGCTCAGGATGAAGATGTCGAACCGCTCGATCTGCCCGGTATCCCGCAGCGACTCGTAAGTAGCCCTCAGCGACGAATAGATCCGCGCCATCTCCTCGTTATAGACCGGCATGACCAGGGCGATGCGGCTCTGCGGGTCGATGGCCTGGACCTCCTTCGGGAGCGGCAGCGCCTCGTCCTTCCCGCGCAGAGCCAGCAGGAAACCGAAGATGACGGTCCAGAAGTTGACCGAGATCCACCCGAACAGGAAAATGAAGATACAGATGATGGCCCATTCCAGCGCGGTCAGCCCCCCGGCGCCGAGGATGGTCTTGAAGGTCGACCCTCCGACGGCGGTAGTGGCCACGACCAGGCCGAAGAACACGGTGCGCCGGGCCGACAGGATCCGGCTGAACCTGCCCGGGCCCCGCCCGGCGGCCCCCGCCTCGAAAGGTCGGTAGGCCATGGGGGTACGGCACAATGGCGGCTGTTTACGGGTCTGCATCATGGAAGGTAAGTATAGCTCCAGGTCTCCGTCACCGCGCGGCCGTCGGCTTTGAGGAAAGCCCTGAACTCCACGGCCGGCCTCTGGTTGGGCAGGATGTTGTCAAGCAGGCCGGCGGGCTCCCACTGCACCTGCAGCACCAGGCGCCAGCCGCCGGTGACCGGGTTGCGGATGAGCTGGACGGCGGTGATCCGGCCGCCCCGGCTGACCCACACGTCGGGCACGGGAGGCGGGTCGGCCAGGCCGCCGAGCTCGCCGCCGCTGAAATCGACAAGGAACATCTCCCCGTCGGGCTTCTTCACCGCCCTGGTCGCCTCCACCAAGCCCAGAGCGGAACGGGGGGCCCGGGCCGAATGCCACGAAAGGGTATAGGAATATCGCAGCTCGTCCCCGGGCGCCAGCTCGCGCTCGGGGACCCAGTAGGCCACGATGTTGTCGTTATACTCGTTCTCCGTCGGCAGCTGGACCAGCTCCAGATGCCCCCTGCCCCAGTCGCCTTCGGGTACCACCCACACGCTAGGCCGGACCTCGTAACGGGCCTCCAGGTCCTGGTAATGGTCGAAATCGGTATCGCGCTGCAGGAGGCCGAAGCCAAGGGGCGTGTCGCCGCCGAAGGCGTTGATCGACAGCCGGGGCGGGTTGTCCAGGGGGTGCCAGATCCACTCCCCGCTGCGGGCCTGCACCAGCAGCCCGTCGGAATCATGGACCTCGGGCCGGAAATCACGGTCGCCCCGCCCGCCCGAATACTCCCCGAAGAAGAACATCGAGGTCAGAGGCGCCACGCCCAGCTTGCGCACCGGCCGGCGCAGGAAAAGCTCGCTTTGGACCTTCATCACCGTTTCTTCGCCGGGGTACACCTCGAACTCGTAGGCCCCGGCCAGGCTCTCGCTGTCCAGCAGGGCGTAGATGGTGATGTGGTCCGCCTTGGGCCTGGGCTGGACCACCCAGAACTCGCGGAAGAGCGGGAACTCCTCCCCGCAGTCCTCGGCGGTGTTGACCGCCAGGCCGCGGGCCGATATCCCGTAAAGCAGTCCGCGCCCCAGCGCCCGGAAGTAACTGGCCCCCAGGAACGACACCAGCTCGTCGGAGTAATCCGGGCGGTTGAGCGGGTAATGGACCCGCAGGCCGGCGAATCCGCGGTCGTCCAGGCGGGCGGCTTTCAGCTCCTTGCTGTCGTAATCGAACAGGCTGGAAGAGAACGGGACCCGGTAAGTACCGTCGCGTTCGATGTAATTCACGGTCACGGGATGCTGGTACAGGAACCCGGGGTGGAAGAACTGCACGCTGTAAGGCTGGCCGGCCCAGAGGCTGTCCGCCGGCCGGAAACGGATGCCCCGCCACTGGTCATACCCCATCTCCTTGAAAATTTCAGGCAGGTCCCGGCCGGGGTCCTGGAACGGGCCGCGGGAAAGGTCCCGGGCCTTCGCGGCCACATCCCGGAACTGCACGCGCGGGGCACGGGACTTAGCGGCGGCCGGTCTCCCCTTGTCTTCGGCAACGGCCGAAGGCGCGGCCGGCAGGCACAGGCTGCCGGATAGACCAAGGACCAGCAACGAACGGAGGACCGTTCTCTTATAGGGCGCGACCTTGTTATTCATGAAGGAAGAATTGGTACGCTTCTTCTGGCGGAAACGGTTAAATTAATAAGAAATATATAATATAAAAGGCTCCCGGACAAACTATTTTATGGATAAGGGGCCCGGGCCGTTCTCAGAGCCGTATGGCGGAAAGATCGATGACCCCGTTGAAGAAGCGCCGGTCCAGCTGGCCCAGGATGCCGCGGGCCTCGGCTTCCCCGCCGCAGAAGTCAGGCTCGACGGCAACAGTGACGAACGGCGCCCGGCCGATGAGGCTCTTCATGAACCAGTGCGGGGACCGGGCCTGGCCGGCGCCGCAGTCCACCGGCCTTTTGTCGAACTCCCGCTCGTAGAAACGGTCCAGCCAGGCGTTCTGGCCGCCCCGCCAGCGGAAAGAGAAATAATCGCAGTCGATGTCGAGCAGTACCGGGGTGTCCGCCATCCTAGGCTCCGCCAGGGGCCACCCCGCCGCCTCCCATAACTCCGGGACCGCCTCCGGCCGGGGCTTCCGCCGCGAATCCA
>CAYTIW010000048.1:6718-13540 GCA_964438075.1 uncultured Planctomycetales bacterium | reverse complement strand
CGGCCGCCGCGCCAGTCCTTCTTGGACGGGCCGTCGACGGTCTTCTGGGTGGCGGTGTAGGCGTGGATCGTGGTCATGAGGCCCTTGTCGACGCCGATGCCTTCCTTGAGAAGCACATATACCAGCGGGGCCAGACAGTTCGTGGTGCAGGAAGCGTTGGAGACGATATGGTGCTTGGCCGGCTCATACTCCTTCTCGTTGACGCCCATGACCAGGGTCTTGACCTCGCCCTTGCCCGGCGCGGAGATGATGACCTTCTTGGCGCCGGCCGCCAGGTGGCCCTTGGCCTTCTCGCTGTCGGTGAAAAGGCCGGTGGACTCGATCACATAATCGACCCCCAGCGCTTTCCAGGGCAGTTCGGCCGGGTTCTTGGTGGCCATCACGCATTTCGTCTTATTGCCGTTGACCACCAGCGTGTCGCAATCTTCCAGGGCGGCATCGCTCTTCACCGCCGAAACGTCGTGCTTGAACTTGCCGTGCACGGAATCGTACTTGAGCTGGTAGGCGAAATACTCCGCGTCGGTGGAGATATCCACGACCGCAACGACGTCGATCTCCTTGCCGAGCAGACCCTGGTCGCAGATCGCCTGGAACACCAGACGGCCGATGCGACCGAAACCATTGATACCGATCTTGATCATGACTTCCTCCTTAATAAACGGATGATTTTAATGCGGCTGCGATACTTGGGATTGTTGCGCATCTTATAATTGGGGTCAATTATAGCAAAACAGTTTCCCGGGGCAACTTATTTTCTGGTTTGGTTCCGGGTCCGGGGACTGAACAGGGCCAGCAGGGCAATGGAGAACGGCCGTGCCCCCTTCCCGCCGCCGGGATCATTTCCTGCCCCGCCTGTAGACCAGGGCGCCTTCGACCTTCTTGAATTTGGACCGGAAGACCTTCTGGTCGACCAGCACCAGATAGCCCCCGCGGTCAAAATATCCCCCCAGTAAATTAACTGCCTGGTCGGCCAATCTCTGCGGAAAATCTCCCTTCCGGTACTTGAACACCGGGGAATAACTGGTGATGTAAACCACCCATAACGGATCCTCCGGGGCATATTTCACTCTTTTGCGCGCCAGGTAGACCTCCTGGACCTGTTCCAGGACGGGAGCGAACCGCGCACGCAGATCCTCGATCCTGCCCGGAGGCAGTCCGGCCGGTGCCAAGACATCCTTATTCTCCAGCCCCTGGCGCTCGGCATAGGCCAGGGCCGCGATATCCTCGTGGGTCCCGGCTTCGTCGTAATATTTCCTCGCCTTGTCGTGCTCGCCCTGGCGTTCATAAAAAGCGCTGATCTCGTCGAAGGCGTTAGAGCGCGCCAGGGAGTTCAGGGACACGGCCTTCTCCAAGAAAGCTATACCCGCCGGGTCGTCCCGGCTGAGCAAAAGCTCGCCGTAGCGGTAATTCGCCGGCGCGTTGGAGGGGAACCGGTCCAGGATCTTTCTGATCAAAGGGAAAGCGGCGTCCGTGCCGGATATATCCTCTATCTTCTGCACCAGCTCCACGGCCCCGTTCTCGGAGATGCCCTCCGGCAGGTCCTGGCCGGCCAGTATCTTCTCCAGGGCCGGCTTCTCCCTCTGCACATACTCATACCGCTCTTTCCACGTCGGCGCCATCATCATCTGCCAGGCCTTGTTCATGCGCGAGGTGATATCCGGTAAACCCCTATCGCCGAACACCGCCTGCGCCGCCGACCGATCCAAGGAGGCCGCCTGCGGGACGGTCAACGGCCCCGTGATCATCGAGCCGCAGCCCAGCGCCTTTATACGGTCGCTCAGGCAGGGATGCGTGTCGGCATTGTGAGTACGGACATTGAGAGCGTGCCGCAGCCATTTCAGGCCCTCGGGCACATCCTGCTTCAGCCCGTCGGCTACCAGGCCGAACACATTGGCCGGCGGTTCAGGCTGATGGCTCACGAGCCGGTAGGCCTCCGGCCAGGCCTTATAGCCGCTCTGAGCGCCCTTGACATTGAGCAATAACAGGGCCCTGGAAAGCACCGTCGGCGACGTTATCCCGGCCGCCTTGCGGTCGGCTTCATATTCCTGCTCCCGCGCCAGTACGAAGGAATACGCCGCGAAGTAAGGGACGTACCATTTAAAGAACGGCAGGAACAGGAAGACCGCCGGCGACCTCTCCTGCTGGAACGACTCGTAAAGCCGGGACCAGGTCTCGCGGACACGGTAGATCCAGCAGCCGGTGCGGCCGTGCTCGGCGGATATATGGCCGAACTCATGCGCCAGCACCGATTTGAACTCCTCCTCGGTGAGGACCTGCATGAGCGGCAGGCCCAGGCACAGATAATTCTTGTGCCAGCCGAAGATCCCCAGGCGCGGCAGCTGGGATATGGAGGCGTTGAAGTCATCCGTCAACAGGACCGTGTCCGGCAGCGGCGCTTTGACGCTGGCGGCGATGCCGGAAAGAAGCTCGAACAAACGCGGCCACTCCCGGCGCTGCAAAAGCAGCCCCTGCGGCGGCGGCAGCTTCACCCACAGCGACCTGATTATCACTGCCGCCACCAGGGCGCTGAAGATCAGGAACTTGACCGCCCCGGCATTGAATGAATGGTAGTGGACGGAAAGATAGATGATGAACCCTATCAGCGCCAGCAACGCCAAAAGGATCAGTAATATATAACCATAGCCGGCAAGGCCCAGCCAGAGCACGCGGGAGCGGTAGCCCCGTGGATTATCGCGGGCATAGCCCTGCAGACGGTCGATAAGCTCGTCGAACTTCTTGCGCTGCGATGCTTGGGCCTCCATATCTCCCTCCTGCCACTGTTCTACCCGGCCGGGAATATACCCCGGCTTTCATTGCTCGCCGGCTACGACATCCGCCAGTTCAGCTCCGGTATTCATTTATCCAGGATAACCTGATCTGTTCGGGGTCTCCTCTCAGCATCTCCGCCGGCACAACGACCTCGACGGAACTCTCGGTCTTGACGACCTCGCATTCCAGCGTGCCGGCCGCGCGGTCCTTCTTGTCGCCCGCCTTCCAGAACGGCACCCGGCGGGGCGACCGGAGCGAGGTGTGCGTCCGGATGCGTCCGTTGTTCATGCCGAAGGATTCCAGGTTCGAAAGATTTAACCGTATGACCAGCCGCTCCGGCCAATCCCCGTCTTCCGGCGCCAGTTTCGCCCCGCCTATGCCGCTCCAGCTGGTGATGGAGATCACCGTCGTTCCATCCTCGTACAGGACCTCGGCCACGTCCCCGGCCTTATCCAGTTCGACCGAGATCTCCGCCTCTTTCGTCCCGGCGTAGGCCAGCGATGTGAATATGAACAGCGCCAAAAGCGCCCATCTCATCCTTATGGTCCTATCCACCAGCATAGCGGCCTCGCAAGGCTGTAAGACTTCAACAAGATCACCTGTTACGACCAGCGGGAGGTCCAAGAACGATCAGAAAAATGCCGGGAAACGAAAACTCTGTAACCTTCCCCCCTGCCCGAGAAAATAAAAGAGAAAACACAGACCGAATATCATGGCCAGGATCGACAACCCCATGCCGGAAAAAAAGATGGAAACCAGCCTCAGGACCCAGAACCAGGCCAACGTTGCCGTCCGCGACATATTCTTGGGCCGGTATACCATGTGCCACGGCAAGAAATATTGCGACCAGTCCCTGCTCAAGAGCCGGCCTTCTTTTTCCAGCTTTTCATGCATAGCCGATCCCGGTATGGGGACGAGAACGAACATGGAGACCGCGCGTAAAGGGCAGCAAAAAGGCGCGGCCAGGAGGAACAGGAGCAGCCGGAAATAACTGGAATGCGTGTCGTGGTCCAGACCTATGACAAAGGAGACCACAACCGCAACCCCTGCCGCCCTGATCCTGCGGATCGCGCGGACAAGCCCGCCGAAAGTGGCGATCTTACCGGCCCGGACCTTGGGATAGGCCTGGAAGTTCATCGTTTCGATACCGACCTGGATCACCCGGCAACCGCTCTTTTTGAGGAGATCAAGGGCTTCCGGGTCATTCGCGATATCGATGGTCGCATGGCCGCACCACGACACCTCCAACGGCGCCAGACGGCGGAAGAATCCTTTAGCCCATTCAGGGTTGGCATAAATATTGTCATCCGCGAAATTCAGAACATCAAAGAAACCCGGCTTGGCACAAGTGATGATCTTGATCGCCTGGTCTATCTGTACCTGTCGGAGCCGCGTGATGACGTTGGCGCAGAAATCACAGGCGAACCGGCACCCGCGGGTGAAGATCAACGCTCCCCTCAAGGCCCGCGGAGGCAGCTGCTGGTAATAGTCATAGACAGGCGTGAAGAAATCGTCCAGGGGCTGGCCGCGGTAGATCTTCTTTAGTTCCCCTCTCTCATGATCACGGATGACCTCGGCCCAGACCGACTCCGCTTCGCCGATCACAACGCTGTCACAATGGGACAACGCCTCGTCCGGGAGATGGGAGACGTGCGCCCCTCCCATCACGACTTTGGAACCGGCGGACCGATACTTGTCGGCGACCTCATATGACCTCCGGCAATTGGAGGTATAACAGGTGATGGCCACCAGGGCCCCCGGGACAAAGTCCTTCCGGTCAAGAAAGATCTTACCTGTGAGCATGGTGACCCGGTAATCTCTGGGGGTAAGCGCCGCCAGGGTCAGCAAAGATGTCGGCACACTATCGCGCGAGAACCATCCTAATACAAGCTGCAAAAGGATCCCCGGGGCCGGATTCAACTCGACGCAGATCAGTTCCTTGCTGTTCATACGGTCAGGCCTTTAACCATAATGTGAACCATGCTTAGGGGCCGCGCTTCTGATATTCAAGCCTTTTACTGGGCCACCGACTCAGCCCAGCATCTCTCCGGCCGAGAGCCCGTGGCCGGCCAGGAACGCCCGGGCGTCCATGGGCCGGGACGACTCAGGATGCACCCGCCGGACAAGCACGACCCCGTCACCGGCCTGCACCAGGAACCCGTCCTTTCCGACCTCGACGATCTCGCCCGGCTTTCCCCTGATGATATTGCCGGCCGCCGAGGCTTCCAGGACCTTCAAACGCTTGCCGCGCCAATAGGTGAACGCCCCCGGCCAGGGCTGGGTGCCGCGGACCAGGTCGTGTATCCGCCGGGAACCCTCCTGCCAGCGGATATGCCCCAGGTCCTTGTGCATCTTGGGCGCCCGGGAAGCCCGGCTCTCGTCCTGTTTTTCGGGCCTCAGGGTGCCGGCCGATATCTTCGGTATGGTCTCCAGCAGGATGTCAGCGCCCATCTCCGCGAGTTTGGGGCGCAGCTCAGCCGAGGTTATATCCGGCGAAATCGCGCACGAAACCCTGGCCAATATATCCCCGCTGTCCATGGAGGTATTGATGCGGATCATGGTCACGCCGGTCTCAGCCTCGCCGTTGATGACGGCCCAGTTGATGGGAGCGGCCCCCCGGTACTGGGGAAGGAGCGAGGCATGCACGTTGATACAGGAATAAGACGGGAGTTCCAGCACGTCGGCCGGCAGGAACTTGCCATAGGCGATCACGACGAAGAGTTCGGCTTTGAACGCCCGCAGTTTATCCACGACCGCCGGGTCCTTCAGGGTGGCCGGCTGGAAGACCTCGATGCCCGCCTGGAGCGCCAGTTCCTTGGTGGGAGCATACACGACATGCATGCCCCGCCCCTTGGGCTTGTCGGGCTGCGTCACCAGCCCGACGACCTGATGGCCGTTCTCCAGCAACCGACGCAAGCTGACCGCCGCGAAATCGTCACAACCGAAAAATAAAATTCTCATTTTATTGAGTCAAAAGGTCAAACGTCAAAAAGTCAAACGTGCGAAAGGAACAGATACGGAAAGACTTTTGCACCAACCCCTTCTTCTGACTTTTGACTTTCTGACCTTTTGACCTCCTTACGGATTAACATTCACCGTCACCACCGCGTCCCGTTTGGGACGGAAACCTCTCTTCACCTCTTTCACCAGGCCCATAACCGTCTTCAATGAACGGCCCTGGGCCATAACGCACCAGCGGAACTTGCCGCGGACGATGGCCGAGCGGTCCTGGTGCGGCTCATGGACCTCCACGCTGTCCGGCTGGCGTGAAACAAGGCTATCATACAATCTTTTGGCCTCGTCGCAAGCCAATTGCGGGTCGGCTGAGCGGACCACCAGCGCCACCATATACCGGAAAGGCGGGAACCCCATCTCCTGGCGGAGGGCCAGTTCCTTGCGGTAGAACTTCCTTATGTCATCGTCAGCGATGAGATGCAAAAGCTCGTTCTCCATGTGCCGGGTCTGCAAAAGCACGAACTCTTTCGCCATCTGCCTCAAATGCTGGGTCAGGGCAAAAACGCCGTGCGCCGCCGTATAATCGGTCTTGTGGAACTCCCAGTCCACGTCGAGGACCACGGCGATATCGAATTTGACCTGGTGGCGGTGCCGGAATATGACCTGGGTCGCCACCAGCGCCTGGGCATCGGCCGGGAACGCCGGCGACGACTTGTCATAACCGGCGACACGCATCCCGGGCAGGTATGTCCTGAGCTCCTCGATCACCCCCTCCACCCCCCTGGCCGCCTGTATATAAAGCAAGGCCTTGCGTCCCTCTTTGGCCACCCACTCCAGGTGGTTCCGGAGCGCGGGAGACACGAAGGTGTCCTTTTTGATCTTGAAATTCCTCAGGTCCAGGAACTTGACCGGGGCCAGCGGCTCTTCGAGCAGCTTCAATCCGCCCCTCCCATCCTCGACGGCATGCCAGGCCTCCAGCGAAGGCGCGCTGGTGACCAGAAGCACCCGGCAACCTTCCAAACGGGCGCGCAGCAGGGCCGCATCCCGCGCCTGGTAGAACGGCGACTGGTCGTGTTTGTAAAAAGGGCTTTCCTCGTC
>CAYTIW010000048.1:0-6618 GCA_964438075.1 uncultured Planctomycetales bacterium | reverse complement strand
CTCGACCAAGCCTGCGGCGCGGTCGACGGAACGCGAATCCTCAGGAGATACGGCCTTCTTTGGGTATCGATCTTCTCCCGGCTCCCCGGCCTCTTGGCCGGGAAGGGCCGTTCCCGTTCCGGCTGGATCGACGAGCTTCTTCGGCTCCCTGAGGTAATGCGGCAGGAATTGCATCAAGGCCTCGCCCAGTGAGCAGCCGAAACGGAGCGCGAAAGCCTCCCCGAACCGGAGCATTTCCGGCGTGAAGACCGGAGACTCATCGAGCAGGGCCAGGACGGGATTAAGCCTGGGGATCGGACTGCGGGAAGCCAGGGCCACGATAATGCCTACCCGTTGTTGCCGTGCGAACGAGACCAGGACCCGCATGCCCGGTTCGGCCGCTTCACGGTACTCCTCGGGAAGGGAATAATCAAAATGCCCCTCCAGCGGAAGCCCCACCACTATCTGAGCGATCTTCTTCTGCATGCCATGCACCGAAAGGCCTAAGCCCGGATGATTAATGCCCTCAAAACCTGACCCCTGCCGGGGAGGTCACGCCAGCTGCTGTATGATCTTCTCCACCGAGTCCGGGCGGGCCAGAACTTTGGTGGCTTCCCGGGCGGCCGCCAGTCGCTCGGAAGAGGCCGCCAGGGCTTTGATCTCGGCCGCGATATCCGCCAGCGGCCGGCCCGACATCCCGATACCGTGTTCGGCCAGCACACGCACATTGCCGGCTTCCTGCCCGGGTATGGCGCTGAAGAATATCAGCGGCAGGTGGTTGACGAGGGCCTCCACGATGGAAAGACCGCCCGGCTTGGTGATCATCACATCGGACGCCGCCATCATCTCTTCCATGTTATCGACGAACTTGCAGATCTTGTGCAAAGGGTTGCCCTGTGCGACCATGCGCTCGTAAAGCGACCGGTTGTTGCCGCAGATGATGACCATCTGCACGTCGCTCAGCAACATGGCCAGTTCCGCAATGGGGCCGAACCCGAAAGAACTGGTCGAAAGGAGGACCGTGAACAGCCCCTCCTGGAGGCCCAGCTGGCGGCGCGCTTCTCTTTTATCGCGCGGCACGATGAACTTCTCGTCGACGGGTATGCCGGTGACGACTATCTTTTCCTCGGCTACCCCTAATCCCGCCAGGCGTTTCCTGGTGAAATCGCTGGCCACCAGGAAGACGTCCACCCCTTCCACTGCCCATATCTTGTGCACGTCGAAATCCGTCACCACGGTAACGAACTTCGCCCGGACCTGGCCGGTGCGGCGGAGCCAACCGCAGACCTCGGTCGACAGGAAATGCGTGGTAACGATAACGTCGAAATCGCCTTCCTTAATGAACCTGACCAGCCTCCGGGTATTGAGCCCGTTATAGACCCTGCGGCAGGCGCGGAAGGCCGGCTGCGCCCATTTCCGGTCGGTCAGTTCAAAAAAGATCGCCCACAGTTTGGGGATCTTCCCGACGAGGAACTCATATCCCTGCTGGTATAATTTCTGAAAGAATGGATCGGTCAACTCGAGGGCGTCGACCACGGTGGGGAAAATGCCCCTTCTCTCCAGGCCATGCTGTATAGCCTCAGCGGCTTTTCGGTGGCCGGCGCCCGCCGTTGCATGCAGGATCAGTATCTTCTTCGAGGATGATGTCGACGGCGTCATAAAGATCCTCCGCAATGGAGTCAGGACGGACGTCCCAACGTTTCATGTATTCGCAATCCTCCCGTCCCGAGAGGACGAAGATCGTCTTGCACCCGGCGTTCTTGCCGGCCTTGATGTCCCCTTCGGTGTCGCCGATGAAGTAGGCGTGTTTGGCGTCGTCGATAGTGCGGTCGATCATATCCAGGGCCTTGATGATATTGCCGATCCTGGGCTTGCGGCAATTGCAGGCGTCGGAAGATTTACAGGTGCAATACAGGACCTCATCTATTTTGCCCCCGCCCGCTTCCACATGCCTGAGCATGTGCGCGGTGATCTGGTCCAGTTTCTTTTTGGAATAGACGCCTTTCCCCACCCCGGCCTGGTTGGAGACGACAAAAAGGTGGTACCCGGCGTCGGCCAAACGCTTGAGAGCGTCGATAGCGCGCGGGATGAAATGGAAATCCTTCACCCTGGTCACGTACAGCCCGTTGCCAGGGAACTTGTTTATTACACCGTCTCGGTCAAGGAATACGACTTTCATAACGGCAAAGGTCTGCAAGGTCGATAAGGTCTTCGGGGTCTGAAAACAATCTCCAAACCTTGCCGACCTTAAAGCCTTAACCGACCTTCATTTCTTCTCCCCTTTAACCATTTCCCAATACTTGGCATAACTGATGACCTGATACAGCGAACTCTGATAGGCCATCATGAAACCTATGAACCCGTCCCGCCATCCCTGACGGCCGATATAGGTCCGGAAGAAACGGTCCACGCAACGCCAAAGCATAATAGCGACATTCATCCTCCGGTCGGATACGCTGCGCTCGGTCCGGCGCTTATCAAACCACTTCCGCGCCTCCAGCGTCGTCTGCGTGTTCAGCTTACGCAAGGCATCGCCGAAATCGCGGTAAGTGTAGTGGACCATCGGCTCTTTCAGATGGCCGCAGGTCCCATCCCCGACCGCGCGGGGATGTACGCCGGTGTCCTCCCAGCGGAACCGGTCTTTCCTGAAAAGCTTGACCTGGGGCGCCGGGTATTGCCCCCCCCAGCGCATCCAGTGATTGCCGATAAAATTCTTGCGCGGGACCGTGAAATAGGCATGCGTTGTGCCTGCGCCCAGGACATCGTCGATCTCGCGGCACAGATCAGGGGTGAGCCGCTCGTCGGCATCCAACGAAAAGACCCAGGCATGGGCCGCTCTGGCATACGCCCAGTTACGATGGGTCCCCTCGACATCCATCCGGCGTTGGAGAACGACGGCACCGCGTCCTTTGGCGAGGTCCGCGGTACGGTCGGAAGATCCGTCATCCACTACTATGATCTCACTGGCCCAACCGGCCGCGCTGCCCAGGCACGCATCTATATTATGCTCTTCATTCTTGGCGATGACGACAACTGTCACCGGTACTTTGGCCATCAAAGGGCTCCCTTGACCGCCGCCGCGACCTCTTTAACCTGTGACTCAGTCATATGCGGGAACATCGGAAGCGACAGGATCTCGTTCGCCACCTTTTCTCCCACAGGGAAATCTCCCGCCTTACAGCCGGCATCCCGGTACGCTTCCTGCATGTGCAAAGGTATCGGGTAATGGATAAGCGAGGAGACCCCCTTGGCTTTCAGCGCTTCCATGACCTTGTCCCGGTTCTTGATCCGGACAGCATAGGTCTGGTACACATGTTCACGGTCACCAGCCGTCTTGGGCGTGATCACCCCTGAGCCGGCCAGTTCCCCGGCATAAACAGCCGCCACTTTCTTGCGCATGGAGTTCCACTGGTCAAGGTACTTGAGCTTGGCGGACAACACCACTGCCTGTAAAGTGTCCAAGCGCGAATTATATCCTTTTATCTTGTGCGCGTAACGGTCGGTGCGGCCATAGTCGCGCAACATGCAGACCATGTTGTTGATCTTCTCGTCGTTGGTGATAACGATACCGCCGTCACCCCAGGCCCCCAGCCCCTTGGTCGGATAAAAACTGAAACAGCCCGCCCGGCCGATAGCTCCGCTGCGCACGCCCTTGTAGCGGGTACCGTGGGCTTGACAGGCGTCTTCCAGGACCGCTATGCCGCGTTTGTCGGCAATGGCCTTGATCTCGTCCATATCCGCCATCTGGCCGTAAAGATGTACCGGTATAATGACTTTGGTCTTGGCCGTGATGACCTTTTTCAAGCTCTCCGGGCACAGGTTATAAGTATCTTCTTTAATGTCCGCGAAGACCACACGAGCGCCGGTATCGGACGCGCACAACGCGGTGGCGATAAAAGTGAAGGTCGGCAGGACCACCTCGTCCCCCGGCCCGACATTCATGGCTCTCAGAGCCATATAAAGCGCGTCGGTGCCGGAATTGACCCCCGCAGCGTATTTGACCCCGCAGAAAGCCGCGAATTCCTCCTCGAACTTCTTCACGTCCGGCCCCATGATGAACGAAGACTTCTCGACCACCCGCTTGAACCCGGCGTCGACCTCGGCCTGAATAGCCTTGTTCTGTTCGGTAAAATCAATGAACGGCACGCTCATAACCACTCCTGTCTTTAAAGTTACAAATTACAATCGACAGATCGCGAATATTGCCCCGGAACACCGGCCCTTTGACGACCGCGGACTTCCTTATGGGGAATATACCCCTGGCGACCTGTTTGTAATTTGAATTTTGTTTATCTGGTTCTCTCCAAAAACTCTTCCACTTTGCCCCAGACCTCTTCCACGGTCAATTCCCGGAGGCAGCTCTGGTGCCGGCAGTCCGACATGCGGAAATTACGGTAACAGGGCTGGCACGGCAGCCCTTTGGTCACGCTGATGTGCTCTGTTTTCGATATCGGACCGTAGACCGCGGGATCGACCGGGCCGAACACCACTGCCATCCTCACCCCGCAGGACGCTGCCACATGTATGGCCCCGCCATCATTGAGAGCCACCAGGCGGCACCGCTTCATAAGCGCAGCGGCCCCGCCCAGGCTGGTCCGGCTGGCCATAACAGGCCTCGACTTCATCATTTTAGCGACGGAAAGACAGATTTCCTCATCGGCCGGACCGCTTATTAATATAACGGGACGGGCTGTCTTTTCAATCACTTTCTCAGCAAATTTGGCGTAATTTTCCGGTGGCCATCGCCGGACCTCGCCCCCCTTGCCGAAGCTGGCGCCGCCACCCAGGAACACGCCGAACGGCTCTCCCCCGCGGATGCCGTTCTCCAAGAAGAACCGGCTGGCCCAGGCCTCGTCCTGCTCCGGGATAAAGAACGCGGTCGGGCCCGGGGCCTTATCGATCCCCACGGAACGCAAGAGCTCAAAATGGTGTCGGGCCACATGACGGTTCTCATAACCTCTTAGCGCAACGGCTTCTGTCAGGAACCGGCCGCGGCCCTTATAATTATAGCCGATACGCCGAGGAATGCCGGCCAGCATCAAAGCGGCCCCGATCCCCGCGTTCATTGACAAGTCGAAAGCGACCTCGAACTTCCCGGCCTTAAGGTCATCCACCAGACGTTTCCATTTGAGCACGAAGCGCCAGGGAGACCGCCTGTAAACAGCCACAAAATCATCCCGGTCATAAGCGAAGACCTTTTCGATCCGCGGGTCATTCCGCAGGAAATCGGCCGACCGACCGCTGGTGAAATAGGAAACTCTGACTCCGGGGAAAGATTCTTTTATAGCCGCGATCATCGGGGTTGAAAAAAGCACATCCCCGATGCCAAAGGGAATGACTATAAGGACGTTCTTCATAGTACTTCCGATTTCCACCGCCGGGCATGATCCGCCGCTGTTATCGTACCCCGCAGCCCAAAGCCGCGGCACCCAGCCTCAGGCCAGGTTACCGTCCGGACCTCTTCTGTTTCAACAACTGGACAAAAGTATCGTCGATCTCATCGATGCATTTGGTCCTTTCGAGATTCAGGACCGCCAGTTGCTTGGCGACCTCGTCCTTTTCCCGGGCCGGCACCTTGCTGAACTCATAGACTTTTTCCTGGACATGCCAAAGGGCGCAATTGGCCTCGGCCAGTTTGGCGAACACATGCCCTATCGTACCCTTGATCTTCCGGATCTCGTTCCCCTTGCTTTTATAGACCTTATTCGAGCGGAAGGTCAGCCTTTTTAAAGGTATCGCGCCGCTCAAGGCGCCGGAAATGAATTCTTCTATCTCTTCGATAAGCTGGCCCTGCTGTACGCCGAGGCTGGCCAGCCTTTTCTTATCCTTGGAATGGAACTGTTTAAGCCTGACAATGGTCAATTTATCGCAAAGTGACCCTAATGTTTCTGCCATACCAGCCCCTTCCGACCTTTCCCCGTCCGATGGATGTTTATTGAAAAATACTTACCTGCCCGCTACCAGGGCTTAGCCTTTTATCCGACCCTTTTATAGGTAGACAGTATATACACCGCCCAAGGTCCGTACCATTAAATTCTTGCCATGCCCGCATCCGGTCGCCACCGGCACAATGCCTGTTCTGGCCTCTCTTCTTCCTTATTCCGACCTGGCGACATTTAAATCAGGCGGACGAACGGCAAGAGGACACCTCAGCCACCGGACCGGCTTTCACTAAGGCCGGGGTGCAGAACTTCAGTTTGATCAAAGCCGCCACCAGGAACAAGGTCCCCCAGGTCACATCCGAGAACAATTCCGCGTGGTTCTGCCAATGATCGCCCACTATCTCCTCTGACATCAAGGACAAGAAAAAGAAAGCCGCCAGAACGCATGCCGCCACAAACCTGTCTTTACCGCGCTCCGCCAGAAGCCGGCCCAACAAGAGTACGCACGGCACGGCCAGAGAGACGAAATTGTTCAGCCAGCCGTTCGGGTTAAAAAGCGGCAAAAAACAGAACAACAGGGCGTAGTCTATGCTCTGGTCGCGGGGCTTACCGGGCGGCGGGACCAGAACCAGCGATAACAGGACCGCCGCCAGCCCATAGCCGACCATTTCTCCCTGCCGGAAACTTAGACCGGTAATATTGATATTCGACCCGCTTTCAGTGAAGAACCTCAGGACCATCGAAAAAAGCGACTGGT
>CAYTIW010000047.1:0-13649 GCA_964438075.1 uncultured Planctomycetales bacterium | reverse complement strand
AAGAGCGTCGGTGGTATCGACATCCAGAACATCGATGTGCAGCGCAAGGAAGGCGGCGCCAGGATCAAGTTCAACGACAACGCCGTCCGCGATGTGCTCAAGAACGGTTTCAACGGCTTCCGGCCGCTGATCCTCAATATAACCCCGGTCCAGAACCCGTTGATGATACTGGGTGCGTCCGAAAGCAGGGAGCCGCCATCCCCGGGGCCTGACCGCAGCCTGCAAAAATCCTGATCCCGGCCCGGGATCCGACCAGCCGCCTGGCCTCATGAAGCGCGATGCCTCCGCCGTAACCTACCGAGGGGACAAAAGGCACATTTTAGATTTTTTTAGCTCTTTTTGATTTTGTTATGATATATTATCCCGGATTTTTGACACGGAGTTCCGGTTGTTTTTTCCTGGTCGCATTTAAAAATATTGGCATCCGTTCAATACGCGGGGGTAGATCAGTGGTAGATCTTCAGCCTTCCAAGCTGATAGCGCGGGTTCGATTCCCGTCCCCCGCTCCAATTTCCGAAAAGAGCCCCGCATGAAGGTCACCCTTTTGATCCCCACCCTGAACGAAGAAACGGGCATGCAGACCGTCATGCCCCGGGTCGACCGCCGCCTCTTCGAGCAGATCCTGATCGTGGACGGAAAATCCAAGGACCGGACCGTGGAGATCGCCCGGCAAATGGGCTTTGATGTGGTGATCCAGGAAACCCCCGGCATCCGGGGCGCCTATATGGACGCCCTGCCGCATGTCAAAGGCGATGCCATCTTGACCTTCAGCCCCGACGGAAACTCCATACCCGAGCTGCTTGGGCCGTGCATAGAGAAGTTCAAGGAAGGTTATGACATGGTCATTGTCTCGCGTTACGCCCCGGGGGCCCGTAGTTATGACGACGACGCCGTGACCGGTTTCGGCAACTGGCTCTTCACCAACTCGATCAACTTCTTCCACCGGGCCAGGTACACCGACGCGATGGTGATTTACCGGATCTACCGCAAAAGCCTGATCCGGGAACTGGACCTGGACAAGGACGAAAGCTACGCTTTCGAGGAAAAACTGTTCCGCACCAAGATCAGCTGGGAGCCGCTTTTATCCGTTCGCGCTGCCAAGCGCCGCCTCAAGCTGGCTGATATCCCCGGTGACGAGCCGAAACGTGATGGCGGCGAACGCAAACTGCAGGTCCTCAAGTGGGGGGCGGCATATTATTACGAGATCCTGAGAGAGATCTTTTGGTGGCGTTAACCCGCGTGTCCTAGAATGGTATCCTTAAGAGAAAACTGCCGGAAGTATTTGTCCTCCGACTGGATGCTGGTCGCCCTCATCCTGTGCGTGTTCCTGTTGACCAACCGTTATATCTACGGCTGGGACGACCAGCATTTAGAGATACCGCTCCTCAAACACCTCATCGATCCTGGCCTTTACCGGGGCGATTATTACGTCGAGAGCCTGAAACAGAACTTCACCTCTTTCCTGTACCCGCTTTTGGCGCGTTTCCTCAAGGTGGAGATGATCCCCGCGGCCTACCTGGGGCTTTTCCTGTTGTCACGCTATGTCTTTTTCTTCTGGACCTACCGGCTCTGGAAATACCTGTCCGGCGGAAGCCGGGCGGCGGCTTTCTTCTGTACGCTGTCGATCTTCATGATCGGGCGGACCGAGGAGTTCATCTACCGTACTTTTTCGCACCAGGAATTCTCGTTCATGTTCGTGTTCGCCGGTCTCTACCTTTTTTACCGCGGGCGCTATCTGGCGGCGGCCGTGGTCCTGGGCCTGGGTGCCAATTTCCATGCCCTGTATTCGCTTTTCCCCATGCTTTACTTGTCGGCTTTCCTGCTCCTTTTCCAGAAAGAGCAGAAGTGGCCTTTGTTCATCAAGACCGGGCTGGGTTTTGTCCTGGCGGCAATGCCTTTCATAATATGGACTTTCGCTCGGGCGTTCCAGACCCGTTTGCATGCCGCCCCTCATCTTTATGACAACTGGATGGAGCTGTATCTTTTGTCCTGTCCGCAGAACTTCCTATTCGGGACAACCCCTCTGCAGAAAGTACTGGGGGACCTGCCGGCCCTTCTGCGCGGACTGCAGAACTATATTTTCATGGCGGTCCTGTTCTGTTTTCACCTGGCGGCCCATGAGGAACTGCGCCGGGACCTGAAGATCCGCGCCATGGCGATAGTGGTCCTGGCCATGATCGTTACCACTTTCTTTTTTACCTATATCGTGCCCAGTCACTTCATCCTTGATCTCAACCTGGTCCGCAATGAACAGTTCATGCGTTTCATGTTGTCGGGATATACCGTGCTCCTTTTGTGGAGGAATCTTCAGGGCCCGGTCTGGAAGACTTTGCTTCTGGCCATCCTCCTGGCCGTGAGCGGGGGAAAAGACCTGACGGATGTGGCAGCGGTCGCCGTGCTCGGGCTGGTCTGGCTGTCGGCCGAAGCTGTGTCCCGCCCGGCTGCCGGACGCCGGATCTCCCGCTGGGTCCTGGCGGCGGTCTTTATCGCGGCGATCGTCCTGTTCCGCCAGGTCCTGTGGGCCGGCCTGGTCCAGCAAACAACGGTCGTCAGATCGGCCCTGCAGGCGGGTTTCTTCGGGTTAAAAACTTTATTATTAACACCCAGCATCTCCAAGCGGTACTGGTTGGCCATCCTGCTGGCCGTCTTGCTGGCCGCAGTGATCTCGACCCGGTCCAGCCCCAGGTTTCGTGATCGCCTGGCCGGTTTGTTCCTGGCCGTCCCTTTTATGGTGGCTTTTGTCTTTTACTGTATCCTGCATTATAATTTCGTCCAGATATCGACCCGCGGGGGAGGCTTCTGGCAACTGCAGCGGAATTGGGAGGACATGCAACGCTATGTCAAGGGACACACCCCCAAGGACGCCTTGATAATGGCGCCTAATGACATGGAGATGGGAGGGTTCCGCATCCATTCGGACCGGAAAGTCCTGGTGGACTACCGTGATTGCGGCATAGTGGGCTTCGATCTGGGCGCAACGGTCGAATGGCAGCGGCGGATGGAAGATATCGAGGCGTTCAAGGTTATTATCAAAGAGCCGTTTACGAAAGCGCTGTTGAATGGTATTGTAAAATACAAGGTTGATTATATCGTTTTTATGCGTTATGCGGCGCCGCCAGATAACTCCTTGCTGACCAAAATGTTCGAGAACGAGGCGTTCGCTTTGTATAAAGTCAACCGGAACAATTGATATGAAAAAGAAACGATTATCCGTCGGTATTATCGGTGATGGCGGGTGGGGCACCACCTTGGCGAAAGTCCTGGCCGAAAAGGAATGCGCCGTGACCGTTTGGGGGCCTTTCCCGGATTATATCCGGGAATTGTCCCGCCGGCGCGTGAACCGCAAATTCCTACCCGGGGTCAAGCTGCCGAAGTCGATAAATTTCACGGCTGACCTCAAGAAGGTCGTGTCCGAGAACAATTACCTGGTCCTAGCCATCCCGTCGCAGTTCCTGATAAAAGTCCTCCGAGCCATCCGTCAATGTCCTTACCGCGGGAAAACCTATATCAGCGTGGTGAAAGGCATCGAGAATGAAACTTTCTCCACCATGTCCCAGTTGATTGAGAAGGAGCTGGGGCACGTTTCCATCGCGGTCCTGTCAGGCCCGACCATAGCCGTGGAGGTCGCCAAACGTATCCCGACCGCAGCGGTGGTGGCCTCGGGTGACATAAGGTTGATGGACGAACTGCAGCAGCTATTCAGTTGCGATTATTTCCGGGTTTACACCAATCCTGATATTCTCGGTGTGGAGATATGCGGCAGCGTCAAGAACATCATCGCCCTGGCCTGCGGCCTGTGCGACGGGCTGGGCTTTGGCACCAACACGAAGGCCGCCCTGCTGACCAGGGGGTTGGTAGAAATGACCAGGCTGGGCCGCGCCTTGAGGGCGGACCCCTCTACCTTCATCGGGCTGACCGGGTTGGGCGACCTGGCCACCACCTGTTTCAGCCCTAACAGCCGTAACCGTTATGTCGGCTGCGAGCTGGGGAAAGGCCGGTCGCTCAAGTCGATACTCCGTTCCATGGATGCCGTGGCGGAAGGCGTGGTCACAGCCAAGGCGGTCTATAACCTGGCGCGAAAATTGCGCATAGAGATGCCTATAACCGAGGCCGTTTATGGTATCCTTTACCGGGGGAGGTCCCCTAGCAAAGCGGTGGCCGACCTCATGCGGCGTTCGCTGAAGTCCGAGTGAGAAATCGCATATAAGTATCGAGAATTTCCGATTTGCTTAATATATTTATTTCTGTATAATACACACCGTTTTCAGTCGATGAACAAAGGGCAGAGTGGAAACCTGCCGGGATCGATATACATCGGGGCGTAGCGCAGCTGGCTAGCGCACTTGAATGGGGTTCAAGAGGTCGTGGGTTCAAATCTCACCGCTCCGACCATATATATTTAAGCCAAGGAGCCGACATGAGCGAAGATCATTCTAATGCCGGGGAACGCAGGAAGTTCCCGCGTATCAAAAAGAACTACATAATACGTTTCATCGAAAAAGCGAACCCTTCCTTGAAGTTCGAGGTCTCCCAGATCGAGAACATTTCGCGCGGCGGCATCTGTTTCACTTCCACAATTGCCTTCAAGGTCGGGACCGAACTGGCGGTCGAGCTGCGGACCCCCTACATCGCCGACACGATCTATCTGGAAGGCCGGGTGCTCGAGTCGAATGAAAAGGTCAAGGGGTTGATCTATCACAACCGGTTCAAATTCAACGAAGTTACTCCTCTGGCGGAGAGTGTCCTCGGTAAGATTGAAAAATACAATTTTAATACGAAAGTCTGAACATGAAAAAGATCTCGATCGGCCTCATCGGCCTCGGCACGGTTGGCGCCGGGGTGGCGAAGCTAATCAAGTCGCGCCGTACCTATGTGCAGGAGAAGTTCGGCGTCGATCTCGCCCTTAAGACAGTATGCGACATCAAAGCTGACCCCAAGTTCATCCGGACGCTGGGGCAGGTGCGGTTTACCAAGGATTTCCGTGAAGTCCTCGAAGACCGGGAGATCGATGTCGTGGTCGAACTGATCGGCGGGTTGAACATCGCCCATGAGGTGATCCGCACGGCCTTGCAGAACGGCAAGCATGTCGTCACGGCCAACAAGGCCGTGATATCGAATTTCGGGCGCGAACTTTTCCGCCTGGCGCATGAGCGGCAGCGCAGCATCTATTTCGAGTCGGCCGTGCTGGCGGGCGTCCCCATCATCAAGACCCTGGCCGAAGGCATCGCCGGCAACCAGTGCAGCGCCCTCTACGGCATAGTGAACGGGACCTGCAACTATATTCTGACCGAGATGTCGCATGGGGGGCTGTCCTTCAGCGAGGCCGTCAAGCTGGCCCAGCAGAAGGGTTACGCGGAAAACGACCCGACCCTGGATATCAACGGCATGGATTCGGCGCATAAACTGGCCCTGTTGGTGTCGCTGGGCATGGGGAAATTCGTCGACGTCAAGAAAGATATCCATACCGAAGGCATCACGCATGTTTCGGCCGAAGACCTCAAATATGTTGACGAGATGGGGCTGGCCATCAAGCTTTTGGCCATCGCCAAGAAAAAACACGGCCAAGTGGAAGTGCGGGTCCATCCCACGCTTATTTCCAAAGAGCACCCGTTGGCTTCGGTCAACAATGTCTATAACGCCGTCCTGATGGAGACCGATGCCCTGGGTGATGTGCTCCTGGTCGGGAAGGGTGCGGGCCAGATGACCGCGGCCTCAGGCGTGTTCAGCGACCTTATCAACCTCGCCATTGACAACGATGCGGCCGACCGCACCTGGATCGGCGATGCCGCGGATGAGATCGAGGAGCTTTCACTTTTGCCCATCGACGATATCGAGACCGAATTTTATATGCGGCTGATGGCGATCGACCGTCCGGGGGTGCTTTCCCGTATCACCGGCATCCTGGGCGACTGCGGGATCAGCATAGCCTCGGTCACCCAGAAAGCCGTTAACAAGAATTCCACCGTACCGCTGGTGATGCTGACCCATGTGGCCAAAGAATCGGCGGTGCGCAAGGCGTTGGAAAAGATCAGCGCGCTCAAGGAAGTGAAAGCCCGCCCGGTCGCCATCAGGGTGGAGCGTTTGTGATCCGGCATTCCCTGATAGAAGCACGCCTGTAATTTATAGGATCTAAAAATACCTGACGCAGGGCATCCGCCTGATGTGGCCTGTTCAGGGATCATATGAAAGAGAGAATCTATGTACCTCGGCCTGCTTGATCGTTATCGTGAATTCCTCCCGGTCACCGACAAGACCCCCGTTGTATCGTTGAACGAGGGCAATACCCCGCTCATATTTTCCGACGGGCTCTCCAGCAGGACCGGGCTGAAGGTTTACCTCAAGTATGAGGGGCTTAACCCTACCGGTTCTTTCAAGGACCGCGGCATGACCATGGCCATCTCCAAGGCGGCGGAGAAAGGCTCGAAAGTTGTCATGTGCGCCTCGACCGGGAACACTTCGGCCTCTGCGGCGGCCTACGCTGCGCGGGCGGGTATGAAATGCTGCGTGCTTATTCCCAACGGCAATATCGCGCTGGGGAAACTGGCCCAGGCCATGATCCACAACGCCCAGGTGATAGCGATCGACGGCAACTTTGACGACGCCCTGAATTTGGTCAAAGAAGTGACCTCCAAGTATCCTATTGAGCTGGTCAACTCGCTCAATCCTTTTCGCATCGAAGGGCAGAAGACGGCGGCTTTCGAGATAGTGGAGGCGCTGGGCGATGCGCCGTTCTTTCACGCCATCCCGGTGGGGAACGCCGGCAATATCACGGCTTATTGGAAGGGCTACAAGGAATACCGCTCGGCGGGAAAGGCCAGGCAACTGCCCCGGATGCTGGGGTTCCAGGCCGCCGGCGCGGCGCCGATCGTGCATAACCGGGTGATCGAGGACCCGGAGACCATAGCGACCGCTATCCGTATCGGCAACCCGGCCAGTTGGCAATCGGCCGTGGCCGCCCGCGACGAGTCCAAAGGTCTTATCGATGCCGTCACCGACGAGGAAATACTCCAGGCTTATCAGCTGCTGGCTCTCGGAGACGGCGTGTTTTGCGAGCCGGCTTCGGCGGCCTCGGTGGCAGGTATCCTCAAGCTGGCCGAGAAGGGATATTTTAGATCCGCAAAGGGGATGAACGTGGTCTGCACTCTGACCGGACATGGCCTCAAGGATCCCAAGACGGCCATGCATTGCGTCAAGGAACCGGTGGTCCTGAAGGCTGACATCCATGAGATACTCAAAGAGATCGGCCTTTAAAGGTCTTAAAGTGCTCATTACCAGCGGGCCGACGTCCGTGCCGATCGACCGGATGCGTATCATCACCAACCGTTCCACCGGCGAGATGGGCCGGTTGATAGCCAATGCCTTTACGGCGCGACATTCCAGGGTGACCCTGCTCGAAGGTCCGGCCAGCACTTCCGTTGTGGCGAGAACGGCGACGGTCCGCAGATTCTTTGAGTTCGGCGAATTGTCCCGTCTGCTTGAAGCCGAACTGGCCAGGGATTTTGATGTCGTGATACACGCGGCGGCGGTCTCGGATTTTGAGCTGGCCCGTCCGTTCAAAGGCAAGGTGCCTTCGGGTCGGCCGCTGACGCTCCGCCTTAGGCCGACGAGGAAACTGGCTGGCGAGATAAAACGCGCCTGTCCGGCGGCGGTATTGGTGGTTTTCAAGCTCGAAGCTTCATGCGACAGCCTGGAGACCAAAGCGCGCCGGCTGCTCAAAAGTTCCCGGGCCGATCGCGTGGTGGCGAATACGCAGGAGCACTCCGGTTATGAGGCATTCATTATTCGGCCCGACGGCAGCAAGACGGAAAAGGTCACCGGCAAAAGACAATTGGTGAAAGTATTGCTAGGCGAGATCGACCAAATCCTGAAAACGAAAAAAAGCTTATGAAATACATTGTATTAGTCCCAGATGGAGTAGCGGACGAGCCCTTGGGATCGCTGGGGGGCAAGACACCCCTTGAAGTGGCCCAGACGCCCAATATGGACCAGGTGGCCCATATGGGCTGGAGCGGTATGGTCCAGATAATCCCCCCGGGTATGCACCCGGGATCGGATGTGGGGAACATGTCGGTTCTCGGCTATGACGCGACCAAAGGATTTTCCGGGCGGGCCCCGCTGGAGGCGGCCAACCTGGGGATCGTCCTCAAGGACGACGAGATCGCCTTCCGCTGCAATCTGGTCACCGTGCGTGACGGTGTCATGGTCGATTACAGTGCCGGCCATATAACCATTGAAGAGGCGGCAGAGGTCATGCGGACGGTGTCGGCCGAGCTGTCCGACGGTTCCTGCCGGTTTTATACCGGAAAGAGCTACCGTCACATTGCGGTGGTCAAGAGCGACAAGATAGCGGATCTTGCCGGCCTTAAGTGTACTGCGCCTCACGACATCACCGGACAGAACATCGGGCCGTATCTCCCCATGGGGATAAAGGCCGATTTCGTGCTCCGGTATATGGAAGCCTCCAAGCCTGTATTGGCCGAACACCCGGTCAATATGGAGCGCGTTAAGAAGGGACTGGACCCGGCCACCATGCTCTGGTTCTGGGGCCAGGGCGGGCGGCCCGACCTGGAATCGTTCAGGGACCGCTACGGGGTGGAAGGCTCCATCATATCGGCGGTGGACCTGGTCAACGGCATAGGCCGCATCATCGGACTTAACGTCATCAGCGTCCCCGGCGCTACCGGCTACTATGACACAAATTATCTGGGCAAGGCGGAATATGCCGTGGGCTCTTTGAAGGAACGCGACTTTGTTTATGTCCACGTCGAGTCTACTGACGAGGCCGGGCATAACGGGGATGCCAAGGCTAAAATAGACTGTATCGAGAAGTTCGACCGTTTCGTTGTCGGGACGGTGCTGGAATACTGCCGCGCGAACGCCGATACCCGGATTCTGGTAGTGCCTGACCACCCCACGCCCATCGCTAAAAGGACCCACACAAGTGCGCCGGTCCCGTTCGCCATGTGCGGAAAAGGTATTGAACATAACGGTGTCGATAGATACAATGAAAAATCTGCCGCAGGCACGGGGATGCTTTACAAGAGCGGGATGGACCTTATGCGGCGGTTCATGGCCCGCTGAAACGGGTCTAAGGCAAGGGAAAGTTATGAAGAAGAAGATCATAGTCCAGAAATACGGCGGTTCATCCGTTAAAGATGCGGAACGCATAAAAGCGGTCGCGGAACGGATAACCTCTTACAAGAACAAGGACACCGATGTGGCGGTGGTGGTCTCTGCCATGGCCGATACGACCGACGACCTCATCGAACTGGCCTCCAAGGTGGCCCGGAACCCGTCCGAACGCGAGATGGATATGCTTTTGGCCACGGGAGAGCAGATCAGCTGCGCCCTGCTGGCCATGGCGGTCCGGGAGCTGGGTTTTGATTCGGTCGCCTTTACCGGCTTCCAGGTCGGGGTGCTCACCAGCAAAGAGCACGGCAAGGCGCGGGTCCAGCATATCGACGACAAACGGCTCAAGAAAGCTTTTAAGGAGAACAAGATCGTCATCATGGCCGGCTACCAGGGCATCACCGAGGACGGCGAGATCACCACCTTGGGCCGCGGCGGTTCGGACCTTTCGGCCGTCGCGCTGGCGAAGGCCATCCGGGCCGATGTCTGCGAGATATATACCGATGTGACCGGCATCTATACCACCGACCCCCGCATGGTGCCGGAAGCGCGGAAACTCAAGGAGATCACTTTCGACGAGATGCTGGAGATGGCCTCGCTCGGGGCGCAGGTCATGCAGGCCCGTTCCATCGAAGTTGCCAAAAGGTTCAATATCCCGCTGCATGTGCGGTCAAGCTATTCCAAGGAGGAAGGTACCATGATCGTGAAGAATACGAATAAGATCGAAGACATCGCCGTAACCGGCATTACGTCCAATAAAAGCGAGGCCAAGATCACCATCTGTTCGGTCCCCGACCAGCCGGGCGTGTCCGCCCAGATCTTTAACGCCATCGCCCGGGCAGGAGTGAACGTCGACGTGATCGTTCAGAACGTCAGCCACACCAAAAAAACCGACATTTCTTTCACGGTCCCCAAAGCCGATTTGAGCAAAGCCATGCAGGCGGTAGAGGATGTGTCCCGGAAGATAGGGGCCGGGGAGGTCCTGCATTCCCGGGACATCGCCCGCGTTTCGATCGTAGGTTCCGGGATGCGCTCCCACCAGGGCATAGCCGCCAAGATGTTCGAGGTGCTGGCGAACTCCAAGATAAACATCGAGATGATCTCCACGTCCGAGATAAGCATTTCTTGTATCATAGCGCTGGACAAGGTGGACGAGGCGGTCAAGGCCTTGCACAAGGCGTTCGAGTTGGACAAAAAATGATCGTGTTCTAGCGATCCAGAGGTTTGCTGATATGAACAAGGTACTCATTTACGACACCACGCTGCGCGACGGTTCCCAGGCCGAGGGCGTTTCCTTCACGGTCGCCGACAAGATCAAGATCGCCCGCAAGCTGGACGAGATCGGCGTGCATTACGTGGAAGGCGGCTGGCCGGGCTCAAATCCGAAGGACCGGGAATTCTTCGCCGCCATGAAAAAGGCGCCCCTGCGGCACGCCAAGCTGTCCGCTTTTTCCTCCACCAGGCGCAAAGGGATGCGGGCCGGCGAAGACCCGAACTACAAAGAGCTCATAGCCGCGGGAACTCCGGTGGTCTGCATATTCGGCAAATCCTGGGACCTGCACGTGACGGACGTTCTCAAGACCACTCTGGAAGACAACCTGGAGATCATCCGCGATTCGGTCGCCTTCCTGAAAAGCCGCAAGCGCGAGGTGGTGTACGACGCCGAACATTTTTTTGACGGTTACAAGAATAACCCGGTCTACGCGCTCAAGACGATTCTGACCGCGGAGGCCGCCGGGGCGGACTTCATTGTTCTGTGCGATACCAACGGCGGCTGCATGCCACAGGGGGTAGCGGGTATAGTGGCCGAGGTACGTCCCAAAGTCAGGACGCCGCTGGGCATCCATACCCATAACGACATGGACCTGGCGGTGGCGAACTCGCTGGCCGCGGTGGAGGCCGGCTGTATCCAGGTGCAGGGGACCCTGAACGGTTTCGGCGAGCGCTGCGGGAACGCCGACCTTTCGACCATCATCGGACTGCTTTCGGCGAAGCTCGGTTATGAGACGCTCCCGAAGGCCAAGCTCAAAGGCCTGAAAGAAGCCTGTTATTACATCAGCGAGGTCGCCAACCTGCCGATTGCCGATTATCACGCCTTTATCGGGCATTCGGCCTTCGCGCACAAGGCCGGCGTGCACATCGACGCGATATTGAAGAACGCCCGGGCCTACGAACACCTCGACCCGACCACCTTCGGCAACCACCGCCGGCTCATAACCTCGGAACTGGCCGGCAAGATGCCGATCGTGCAGAAGGCCGAGGAAATGTCGGTGAAAATAGACAAGAAATCCAAAGCGGCCAAGGCCTTGCTCAAGGCGCTGCAGGAAAAGGAGCTGGCCGGTTACCAGTTCGAGGGCGCGGACGCCTCTTTCGAGCTTTTCATGAAGAAGCATCTCAAGAAATACAAGCCTTTCTTCAAGCTAGAAGGCTTCCGTGTCCATACCGAAAAGAAGGCTGACGGCAAAGCCTGGGCAGAGGCCACGATCCATATTGAGGTCAAGGGCAAGAGCCAGTTCAGCGCCGCTGACAGCGTCGGTCCGGTCGACGCGCTGGACATGGCGCTGCGCAAGGCCCTCACCAAGTTCTACCCTTCGCTGGAGCACATGCACCTGACGGATTACAAGGTCCGCGTACTCAATACCAACGAGGGGACCTCCGCCAAGGTGCGGGTCCTGATCGAGTCCCAGGACGGCCGCGATTCTTGGGCGACCGTCGGAGTGCATGAGAACATCATCGAGGCGAGCTGGGAAGCGTTGGTGGACAGCATCGAGTACAAATTGTTGAAGGATTCGAATAAATAACAAGGGACCACCGCAAGGTAAGGACGTTTCCTTGGCTTTTGGTGGTTTCTTTTTTATAGTGCCAAACCGGGTCAGGACCTTTTTGCCCAAAAAGAAGATAAGGGACCATGTCGGAACTAGCTGCGCGGTACAGTTTCAAGGAAGTGGAAGAAAAGCGTCTGAAATTATGGGACCAGCAAAAGCCTTTTCACGCTGTCCCCCGCGATGCGAAGCCGGGGGCCTTCACTATAGTCATCCCACCGCCGAACGTCACCGGCGTGCTCCACATGGGCCACGCCCTCAACAACACCCTGCAGGACATCCTGACCCGCTATAAACGCATGCGGGGCTTCGACGCCTTGTGGATGCCCGGGACCGACCACGCCGGCATCGCCACCCAGAACGTGGTCGAGAAACAGCTGGCCCGGGAAGGGCTGAGCCGTGAACAGCTTGGGCGCGAGAAGTTCACGGAACGGCTCTGGGACTGGAAACAGCACCACGGCGACACAATCATCCAGCAGCTGCGCAAGCTCGGCAGCTCCTGCGACTGGGACCGTCTGCGCTTCACTATGGACGACGAATATTCCGAGGCGGTCAGGGAGGTGTTCATCCGCCTTTATGAACGCGGGTTGATCTACCAGGGCCAATACATCATCAACTGGTGCCCGCGCTGCCATACCGCCTTGTCCGACGAAGAGGCCGAGCACAAGGACTCCAGCGGCCATCTCTGGCATATCAAGTATCCTTTCCGCGACGACCCGGCGCGTTTTGTCACGGTCGCGACCACCCGTCCCGAGACCATGCTGGGCGATACCGCGGTGGCGGTCAACCCCAAGGACGAGCGCTACCGGGGCCTGGTCGGGAAATTCCTGGTGCTGCCGCTGATCGGCCGGGAGATCCCCATTATCGCCGACGACTTTGTGGACCGCGAGTTCGGCAGCGGCGCGGTCAAGGTCACGCCGGCGCATGACCCCAACGATTTCGCCATGGGGCGCCGCCACGACCTGGAATTTGTGAACATCATGCACCCGAACGGCATCTTGAACGACAACGCCGGGCGTTTCCGCGGCCTGGACCGTTTCGAGGGCCGCAAGGCCGTGGTCAAGGCCCTGGAAGAGTCCGGCCTGCTGGTCAAGACCGAGCCGCACGCCCACGCCGTCCGGCGCTGTTACCGCTGCGATACTATCGTCGAGCCATATCTTTCCAAGCAGTGGTTCGTGAAGATGAAACCGCTGGCGGACAAGGCCCTGGAGGCCTTCCGGAAAGGAAAGCCGCGCCTGCAGCCCAAGCGCTGGGAAAAGGTCTACGAGAACTGGCTGGTGGAGATCCGCGACTGGTGCATATCGCGCCAGATCTGGTGGGGACACCGCATCCCGGTCTGGTATGACGACAAAGGCGGCCATTACGTGGCGCGCAGCGAGGCCGAGGCCAAGGCCCAGGCCCGCGCCCGGCAGGGGAAAGAGGTGCCGCTCGTGCAGGACCCGGATGTCCTGGACACATGGTTCTCGTCCTGGCTGTGGCCGTTCGCCACCCTCGGCTGGCCTAAAGAGAACAAGGACCTTAAATATTTTTATCCCACTACCACGCTCTTCACGGCTCCCGAGATCATCTTCTTCTGGGTCGCCCGCATGGTGATGGCCGGGATGGAATTCATGGGGGAAGTGCCTTTCGACGATGTCATCCTGCACGGCACGGTGCGCGACGCCAAGGGGCGCAAGATGTCCAAGTCCCTGGGCAACG
>CAYTIW010000046.1:7049-13677 GCA_964438075.1 uncultured Planctomycetales bacterium | reverse complement strand
CGTAAAGGCCCCGTTGGGGCCAACGGCCCCTTTACGGGGAGAGGGTGGAGGTCAGCCAACGTCCGGCTTGGGGAATTGAGGTAAAGTGGATTCCTAGGGAGGAATCGTTGGCGCGAGAGCAGATCAGGTAATAAAGATGAAAAATGATCCAAAGCAAGAGATGGGGATGAACAAGGGCCAGGTGATCATTTACCAGGCCAAGGACAAGTCGGTGCGGCTTGATGTAAAGTTGGAGAAAGACACGATTTGGCTGACCCAGTCCCAAATCGCATTGCTTTTCGGAACTAAGCGTCCGGCTATCACAAAGCATCTCGGTAATATCTTTTCGTCTGGAGAGTTAAAGAAATATTCAGTATGTTCCATTTTGGAACATACTGCTGCTGACGGAAAAGTATATTCGACAACGTTTTATGATCTCGATGCGATAATTTCTGTTGGTTATCGAGTGAATTCCAAGCAGGCCACCAGGTTCCGTATCTGGGCGACCGGCATTTTGAAGAAACATCTGCTGGAGGGGTACACTGTCAACGAAGAGCGCCTCAAGGCGCGTACCCGGCAGTGGGCGGCCCTGCAGAAGGCCTTGCGTTTGATCGGCGACGTGCAGGAGAAAAAGGCCTTGGGGCATTCCGAGGCCGTTGGGTTGCTGGAGGTGCTCAATAGCTACAACCGGGCACTGGGGCTCCTGGACGACTATGATCGTGGCCGGCTGCGGGTGGGGCGGCCCGGGGCGCGGGAAAAGTTCGTCCTGACGTATGAGGAGACCGTGCGGGTGGTCGCCGTCATGCGCAAAAAGTTTTCGGCGTCAAATCTGTTCGGGCGGGAGAAGGACAATTCCCTGAAAAGTTCCATTGCCGCGGTCTACCAGACTTTCGACGGGAAAGACCTGTATCCCGGGGCCGAGGAAAAGGCGGCCAACCTGCTCTATTTCCTCGTCAAGAACCATTCCTTTGTGGACGGCAACAAGCGGATCGCGGCCGCGCTCTTTTTGTGGTTCCTGGAGCAGAACGCGATACTTTTCAATGCCGACGGGGCCAAGCGCCTTTCCGACAATGCGCTGGTCGCGCTGACGCTCATGATCGCGGAAAGCCATCCCAGGGACCGCCAGGCGATCCTGGATGTGGCGGTGAACCTGATCACGGGTGAGTGAGATGGTAAAGCCGGCCGGCTTGAAATTTGCTCCCTTATCCGTTCGACGGTCTTTATGTTAAATGGGATTAACCCAAATGTTTCAGTAATTTAAATTGGAGTGATTTTATGAACAAGGTTTACTCTATTCGAGATTATATAGAATTAATTGAAGATTTATCTAACAAGAAAAGACATTATTTGTTTCGTGGCCAGAGGGCTAAAGATAAGTTGCTCCCTAAATTTTTGCGTAATTATGCAGGAAAAAGAATTCCTTCGACGTTACAGATTGATGAAGAAAAGATGTTTAAGGATTTTAAAAGGAGAGGAAGGCCATTTCTTAAGATTGAACCTCAGAACGAGTATGAATGGCTAGCACTGGCTCAACATTATGGGATGTCAACGAGGCTTCTGGACTGGACAAGCGCCGCTTTATTTGCACTTTGGTTTGTGGTTACAAGTAAGAGAAAAGATGAAGGAGATGGTGTTATTTGGGTATTGAGTTTTGATGAGGAAGAAACCCAATGGATTCCTAGTAGAGATAAAAGATTACCTTATGGAATTAAATACAAAACTAAGATATTTTTTCCAACACATATCGAAAATCGATTTACAGCGCAGGGGGGGGTGTTTACTATCCATTATTATGAGAAAGGAGCAGTTCCTGTTCCATTAAATCAGGAAACAGGATTCAAGAATAGAATGTGGAGAGTAGTTGTTGATGAGAAATCTTTTACAAATATTAGAAATAGTCTGAATCTTTGCGGAATAAATAAATTAAGTTTGTTCCCTGATTTTGGAGGCTTATGCGAGCATCTTAATTGGAAGCATATTGAGAGAATATAATTTTATGTGAGAACGATAAAATATTTCTGCAAAACGCATGACCACACTCTCCGACACATCAGTGCAGTACCTCAAAGGCGTCGGGCCGGCCCGGGCGAAGCTCTTCGCCAACCTGGGCGTGGCGACCGTCGAGGATCTTTTTTACCTTTTTCCCCGGCGCTACGAGGACCGGCGCAGGCTCACGCCTATCGGCCAGCTCAGGGCCGGCGAGTGGCAGACCGCGGCCGGCGAGGTCCTGGCCAAGGGCGGCCACCGCACCTACTGGAACAAGAAACACGTCTTCGAGGTCACGGTGGCGGACGAGACCGGCCGCGTGCGGGTCATCTGGTTCAACCAGCCGTACCTGGAGAACTACTTTCATGCCGGGGACCGGGTGGTGGTGCACGGCCGCGTCGAGGTCTTCAAGGAGAAACTGCAGATGGTCTCGCCCGAGTACGAGATCATCGCGCCGGAGGACGAGGGCCTCTCGACCGGCCGCATCGTGCCGGTCTATCCGCTCACCAAGGGCATGGGCCAGCGGTACCTGCGCAAGGTCATGCACGCCGCGCTGGAACGCCACGCCCGCGACCTGCCGGACCTCCTGCCGCCGGAAGTGCGCCGCCGCCAGGGCCTGGAACCTCTGGGGGAGGCGATTTCCCAGCTCCATTTCCCGGACGACGAAGGCTCGCAGGAAGCGGCGGACAAGCGGGTGTCGTTCGAGGAGTTCTTCTTCTTCCAGGTCTCGGTGATCCTGCGGAGGCTGAGCATCGTGCAGAAGAAGGGCTTCGAACATTATCTGCCGCCGGAGTTCCACGAGCGTTTCCGGCGCGCTTTCCCTTTTGAGCTCACCAAGGCCCAGAAGAAGGCCGTCACCGATATCGGCGCGGACATGGCCAGGCCCACGCCCATGCTCCGGCTCCTGCAAGGCGATGTGGGCTCGGGGAAGACCGTGGTCTCGTTCTTCGGCTGCCTGGCCGCTGTCACCAACGGCCGCCAGGCCGCCATCATGGCCCCGACGGAGATCCTGGCCGAACAGCATTTCAGCACCTTTTCGAGGTTCTTCGGCGACGGGCCCTTCGGCGAGGTCCGCGCGGTCCTGCTGAACAGCTCGCTGAAGAAGAAAGAACGCGAGGCGGCCCTGGCGAAGATCAGGTCCGGCGAGATCGATGTGGTGGTCGGGACGCACGCGCTTTTGGAAGAGGGGGTGGAGTTCAAGGCCCTGAGCTTCGTCTGCGTCGACGAGCAGCACAAGTTCGGCGTCAAACAGCGCGCGCTTTTGTCCTCCAAGGGGGACAACCCGGACGTGCTGGTCATGACCGCGACCCCCATCCCGCGCACGCTGTGCCTGACGCTCTACGGCGACCTGGACCTGTCAGTGATCGACGAGAAGCCCAAGGGCCGCGGGGAGATCAGGACCTACCACTTTACGGGAGAGCAGGCGGAGGGGGTCTACAAGAAGGTCGCCGAGTGGGTCAAGAAAGGGACCCAGGCCTACATCGTCTATCCGGTCATCGAGGAGAGCGAGAAGGCGGACCTCAAGGCCGCGGTGGAGATGTACGAGCGTTTCCGGAAGGAAGAGTTCAAGGACCTGCGCGTGGGGCTGGTCCACGGCCGGGTCAAGCGCGCCGAGGCCCGCCGGGTCATGGAGGGCTTCAAGCGCGGCGAGATAGACGTCCTGGTCACCACCACGGTCCTGGAGGTCGGGATAGACGTGCCCGGCGCCAACCTGATGGTGATCGAGCACGCGGAGCGCTTCGGCCTTTCGCAGCTCCACCAGCTGCGCGGCCGCATCGGCCGCAGCGAGAAGAGCGCGGTGTGCATCCTCCTGGGCGACCCCGAGACCGAGGAAGGCAAGCAACGCCTCGCGTCGGTGGTCAAGACCACCAACGGTTTCAAGATCTCCGAGGCGGACCTGGCCATCCGCGGGCCGGGCCAGTATTTCGGCCGGCACCAGCACGGCCTGAACGAACTCCGGGTGGTGAACCCGCTGACCCAGCTCGACGTCCTGGAGGCCGCGCGCAAGGAGGCCGCCGCGCTGGTCCACGCCGACCCGGCCCTGTCAGCGCACCCGTCGGTAAGGTCCACGATCCGGACCAGGTATCCCGAGTACCTGGAGCGGGTCCTGGCCGGTTAACAGCGGAGCCATGATATGAATGAGAAATTGGTCCGTCAGGCGTCGTTCGAAGGGCAAAGGCTGGCCGTGCTTCTTGCAGGCGGGGCGGTGTGGGCGGCCTATCTTGGCTGGATAGCGCCTTTTTTGTATGAAATGCTGTGCCGGCATTGTTTAAAGGATTATTCCTACCTTTGGAACGGGTTCCCGGACAAGGTCCGCGGCACTTACTGGATGGGGCCGGCAGTTTTATCGGCCTTTTACGCGTTTTATCAGCTGACGAGGGTCTTTGGCCGGCTGTCCGGTCTTTTGGGGGAGGGCCGTAACCGCAAAGGCACTGCCGAGTTGCCGCTGGGAGACGGCCAACGCGAAGCCAGGGCCCCGAAATGTGTCATCAAAATAATAACGAGAGAGCTGATTATTTTTCTTTCTATTGCCATTCTCAGCGCTGCGGTCCTGTATTTTAGCCGTTCTGACTATTTATCGCTGAAGGAACGCTACTTTGCCGAAGTCGTCATGGGGCAGGAAGGTTACAATGACCTGTCAGCGGCGGAAAAGAGAAGGGCGGAAGACCAGTATGAAAAAATGGCCCCTGACCAGGCGGTTGAGGGATTGCTGCGTGATCACGGGTGGCGCGTCCGGGCTGTTTTTCATCTGCAGCATATCTCGGTCTTTGTTTTTGTCTGGGGATACCCCTCCGTATTGGTCCTGCGGACCGTTCGGTGGTTCAGACGCATGAAGAAAGGCCTCTGTCCGGGTTGACCTGATGGTGGCGGCGGCACTGTGAGCCCGTATTTTTTTCCAAGATGTGGGTGGGAAAGTCGCTTTTCTGTAATATAATGATGATCAAAGGCTGCTGATATTTTTCCGGAAGGCACGGCCCCCCGATGTTTGTCCTGTTGCAGATATCGACCTGTTTGCTGATGGTCCTGATGGGGGTCTTTTTGGTCTTAAGGCCGGCCAGGACGATCGAGATGCAAAAGAGGTTCTACGAAAAGATCAACTGGCGGGTCGAGCCGATATCCATGACCAAAGAACTGCGCAACACCCGTCTCATGGGCGTGTTCTTGATCGTGGCGGCAGTGCTGATAATGCTCTATGCGATCTACGAGGGGCTTTACCGGGCAGGTTGAACCTGTCCGGCGTTTTATCAATGATCTCTCCCGCTCAGGGATGACCCGTTCACAACTTATGTGATGGCAGCCGTGTGGCAAGAGAAAATGGGAAGGGAAGGCATACCTATGAATGATCCTGAATTCACTCCGATGCGCCGATTGCTGGACAAGTCGATCACTTACCATGATATTGACGCGGCCCGCAGGCTGGCTGCCGAAGGGCTGCGGATGGCCGAAGAGAAGGAATGCCTGGGGGAGATCTTCTATTTCCGGGCCCAGTTCGAGATCATCAACGAGCGGTTCGGGGAGGCCATCGTGTATCTCGAGAAGGCCATCCAGGCCAACCCGTTAGACGGCGCGGCGTACAACGACATTGCCCTGTGCCGCGTCGAGCTGGGAATGGTCGACGGCGTGCTGGAACTTTTCGATAAGGGCATAGAGGTGGAACCTGATTACGCCACCATCCACCACAACAAGGGCTGGTTCCTGAACAACCTGGGCCAGCATGAAGAGGCCTTGAAATGCCTGGGCCGGGCGATAGAACTGGAACCTGACCGCGCGGTCACGTACGAGAACATGGCCTACGCCTATGAGAGCCTCGGCCGGGTCGAAGAAGCCCTGAAGAATTACAAGAAGGTGTTGAAATTGATCCGGGAGGCGTCCGAGCAGATAAGGAAACAGATCGAGCAGGAGATAAGACGACTGGAAAACGAGTAAGTACTTCAAAGGCGGCTATGGCAAAGACAAAGATAATCTGTACCTTGGGCCCGGCTTCAGGCCGGGCCGGTGTTTTACTGAAGATGGTGCGCGCCGGCATGGACGTGGCGAGGCTGAACTTCTCCCACGGCACCCTGGCAGACCACCTGGAACGGATCCGTCTCGTCAGGGGTCTGAACAAGAAATACCGCCGGCATATCAGGATACTCGGGGACCTGGAAGGCTACCGCATAAGGATCGGGAAACTGAAAGGCGGCAAACCGGTAGAGGTCAAAAAGAGGCAGATCCTGTCCTTGGCGGCCGAGGACATCCTGGGCGAAGGCGACCGCATCCCGTTCGACTACAAAGGCCCGTTGAAGCAGATAAAGAAAGGGCAATATATTTACATTGATGACGGCAAGATCGCCCTGGCGGTGGAAGGGGTGGGAAGGAAGTCCCTGCGTGTGCGGGTGGTGGTGCCGGGTGCCATCAAGGAGCATAAAGGCATCAACATGCCCGACGTGCGGCTGGATTTCAAAGGGTTGACCGAGAAAGACAAGGCGCATCTCAGGTTCTGCCGGGAGAACCGGGTCGATTACGTGGCCCAGTCTTTCGTAAGGACCGCGGAGGACATCTCTCTTTTGAAGCGGTATATGCGCGGCCTTTCCTATGATCCCCCCGTCATCGCCAAGATCGAGAACCGCGACGGGATAAGGAATATCGCCGATATCATGGACGTCTGCGAAGGGATCATGAT
>CAYTIW010000046.1:0-6949 GCA_964438075.1 uncultured Planctomycetales bacterium | reverse complement strand
TACCCGGCGGAGTGCGTGGATATGATGAACAAGATAATCAACTTCACCGAAAGAACGCGCTGACCGTCCTTTGGGGCCTTGGGCGGGCCGGTTTAACCCTTTATCGGCGGTCCGTTTTTCAGTTCGCCCCTTTGAAGCAGCTACTATGAAGATAATCAGCGGAGCATATTCCGGACGCAACATTTACATGCCGGCCCATATCCGGCCGACCCAGAATCTGGTGCGCAAGGCCATATTCGATATTATCGGCCATGACCTTGGCGGGTTGAGCTTTCTGGACCTGTTCGCGGGCAGCGGGGCGGTCGGCCTGGAGGCTTTGTCCTGCGGGGCCGCGGAAGTATATCTGGTGGAGCATGACCCCAAATGCGTTGAGGTCATTGAAGATAACTTGCAGCTGCTTGACCCGGCCCAAAGGGGTATTTCGGCCTATCTGTTGAAACAGGACTCGTTCTTCACCATAAAGGAGTTCGCCCGGCAGGGCAAGAAGTTCGATATCGTTTTCTTTGACCCTCCGTACGGCCTCAAACTGGCCAAAAAAACCTTGAAAACCATAATGTCGCATGATATATTGCACCCCTCTTCTTTCATTGTTGCACAATGCGATGAGGATGAAAAACTTCCGGAAGTTGATGAAAGTATTATAGTTATAAAAGATAAGGTCTACGGAAGTTCACGATTGACAGTATATGAGAATAGCGGCCGGGGAGCTGAGGCGGCAGAGGATCGGTCCAAAGCCGGCGGGCAATAACCGGGGTCTTTTTTCTGGCCCGCGGATTTGATGAGCCGCTAATAATCCAGGAGAATATTCTAATGAGTCGCTTGGCGATCTATCCGGGCAGTTTCGATCCGGTAACGTACGGACATTTGGATGTCATCAAACGGGCCCAGTCTATTTTCGGCCAGGTCCTGGTGGCGGTTGCGAATAACGCCAGCAAGGAGTATATCTTTTCCCTGGAGGAAAGGGTCGATATGCTCAAAGAGGTCACCCGGGGTTTCGAAGGAGTAGCGGTCGACCATTTTGACGGCCTGGTCACCGAATACGCAAAACAAAAAAAGACCAACGTGCTGATACGCGGCTTGCGCATGACCTCGGATTTCGACTACGAGTTCCAGATGGCCCTGACCAACCGGCGCCTGGCGGAATCCATCGAAACCGTCTTTTTGATGCCTTCGGAGAAATTCTCTTTTCTGTCCGCCACTCTCATCAAAGAAGTTTCCAGGCTGGACGCGGACATATCTTCTTTTGTCCCCAAATATGTAGCGAAGAGATTAAAGGACCGTCTCAAGGGCGGGACCAGGTGAGATCTCAGGCCGTCCTGGACGCGTGAAGGGCGGCTGCTGTTCTTAAAGGTGTATTGTGCGATGAAGATCAAAGTGCGGAGTATACCGAAGACGGGGCTTCGTTTCGAATCGAGTGTCATGCCCCGCGAGATCGGTCTTAGCGAAGAGTTCATCAACGAGGAGCAGCCGTTCAACGTCACCGGCCTTTTTGAACGGGTCGGCGATTTTGTCCTGGCCAAGGTGGAAGTGACCTGCGGTATCGAGAACCACTGCGCCCGCTGCCTGGAAAGGATCAGCCGGCGCGAGACCTTCAGATATTCCCTGGAGTTCGAGCTGCAGCCCGGGCAGGAATACATCGACGTCGGCGAAAGCCTCCGGGAGGAGATGATCCTGGGGTACCTCCCGCGGACTTTATGCCGGGAGGACTGCAAGGGCATTTGCCCGGATTGCGGGGCTGAACTGAATACCGAAAAATGCGAATGCAAAGATAAAAAGAAGGAGTAAAAGCAATGCCAAATCCAAAGAGACAGCATTCCAAGTCCCGTTCGAGAAAACGGTGCACGCACCAGAAGCTGACGATCACAACGGCCAGCATGACCGGCTCCGGCAGCAAGGCGGGTTATTCGCACCGCATCTGCCCGATCACGGGCTGCTATAAAGGCAAGCAGATCATTGCGCCTAAGACGGCGGAATAAATAATATTTATTCAATGGACGGGCAGAAGTTCCTGCTAACCAGTTGTCGAGCCGCGATTCTTTCTTGTCAGATACCTGCTTAGTGCCCTATTCAAAGGAGACCGCTTTGAAAATCGTTGTCGATGCCATGGGAGGCGATCATGCCCCGGCGTGCGTGGTGGCCGGAGTCGTCGAGGCCGTAAAAGAATTCCCGGTGTTTATAACGCTGGTCGGCATTGAGGAACGCGTAAAGAAAGAGCTTTCCCGCTATTCCTATCCCAAGGGGCGGATCAATATCGTCCATGCCTCCGAAGTGGTGGATATGGAAGATAATCCCCTGGATGTGATCCGCAAGAAGAAGGGGTCGTCCATCGCCGTCGGCGTCAATCTGCTGAAAGAGCCCGGCTACGACGCTTTTGTCTCCGCAGGCAACACCGGGGCGCTGGTCGCCGCATCCACGTTCTATCTGCGGATGATCGAAGGGGTCGACCGTCCCGGTATCGGCCTGGTCATCCCGCAGGTGCACGGCTGCGCATTCTTGATCGATGTCGGCGCCAACCCCGACCCTAAACCCGAACACATTTATCAGTACGGCCAGATGGCCATGGTCTACATGCAGAGCGTCATGGGCACGGTCAACCCTACCGTGGGGCTCATCAATATCGGGGAAGAGGCCGGCAAGGGGTCCGGTTTTGATAAACACACCTATCAGCTTCTGCAAGAGAAGCTGCCGCGGTTCATCGGGAACATCGAGCCCAACAAGTTGTTTGTGGGCAAGGCCGATTGCCTGGTGTGCACCGGCGTGGTGGGCAATGTGATCATCAAACTGGCGGAAGGCTTGATGGAGGCGGCCGGCACGGTCCTGAAGCGCGGGATCATGAAGGATCCGCTGGCCATGCTGGGCGCCTTGATGATGAAGGGCTCCCTGAGAGGCCTCAAGAAACATGTCGATTACTCGGAGTACGGCGGCGCCCCGCTCCTGGGCGTGAACGGTGTGGTGATGAAGAGCCACGGGCGTTCGTCTCCGAAAGCCATCAAGAATGCCATCCGCGCGGCCATGCGCGAGGTCGAGCACAAGGTCATAGACAAGATGCGGACGGCGATGGTCGCTTAGTTCGTGGTGATCGCGGCGCCCGGGAGTATTCCTGTCCGCCCCCCAATATTAAAGACAAGGATCTAAAATGAAGAGTGTGGGCATCGTTTCCTTAGGCCGTTACCTGCCGGAGAAGGTCCTTACCAACGCCGATCTGGAGAAGATCGTCGAGACTTCCGACGAATGGATCGTCAGCCGGACCGGTATCAAGGAGCGCCGCATCGCGGCCGAAGGGGAGAAGACCAGCGACCTGGCGGTAAAAGCGGCCTGGGACGCTCTCCGGACTTCTCCTGTTAAAGCCGGGGATATCGAGGCTATCTTTGTGGCCACGGTCACGCCGGACAGCGCGTTCCCGTCGGTGGCGTGCCTGGTCCAGAAAGCCATAGGGGCCAAGAAGGCCCTGGCCTACGACATCAGCGCGGCGTGTTCGGGTTTCCTTTTCGCGCTGACGACCGCCAAGCAGTTCGTTCTTTCCGGCATGGTGAAGAACGCCCTGGTCATCGCGGCGGACCGTTTTACCACCATTATCGACTGGAAGGACCGCAATACCTGCGTGCTTTTCGGCGACGGGGCTGGGGCGGCGGTGCTGGCCCCGGTCGACCGGGGAGGGATCCTTTCCGATTATCTTGTCGCTGACGGGGACGGCGCGCCGTTGATGGGGGTCGTGCCGGACAAGGTGCGCACGCCTTTCGATCAGGGTCTGGATACGGCCCGGCTCCCTTACGTGATCATGCACGGCCAGGAACTTTTCAAGCACGCGGTCCCGGGCATGGCCGAGGCGGTGGATATCGCGGTCCGCAAGGCAGGCCTGGCGCTGGAAGATATCCATTGCGTGGTCCCTCACCAGGCCAACGACCGTATCATCGCCAGTGTGGCCAAGAGGGCGGGGGTCGCCAAGGAGAAGTTCTTCATCAATATCGCCAGGTACGGGAATATCTCGGCCGCGTCGGTGGTTGTAGCTCTTTATGAGGCGGTCGAGGAGGGCCGGATCAGGAAGGGCGATAAGGTGGTGCTGGTGGTTTTCGGGGCCGGGCTGGTGGCGGCGGCGAATGTGGTGGAGTGGAGCTATTAACCTTGCGAGGTCTTCAAGGCGGGCCAGGTCTGGAAGCCGGAAAAGAGGATCGCGGCTCCGGGAAACTCGCTGGCTTTGAAGGCCTTTTTAATTGGGAGCGATCATGAAGGATATCGCGCTGATATTCCCCGGCCAGGGGGCGCAGAAAGTCGGGATGGGCAAAGAGCTTTACGAAGCCTGCCCGGCGGCCCGGGCCGTGTTCGACCTGGCGGATGATGTGCTGGGCCTGGCCCTGACTAAAATTATTTTCGAAGGGCCGGAAGATAAATTGATGTCCACGGCCTTCTGCCAGCCGGCGATCTTTACGGTGAGCATGGCCGGGCTGGAGGCTTTCAAGGCCGGCGATAAGTTCAAGTCTCTCAACGTGCGGTATTCGGCCGGGCTCAGCCTCGGCGAGTACGGGGCGTTGTGCGCGGCCGGTTCCATCCCTTTTGCGGATTGCTTACGGTTGATCCAGAAACGCGGCGCGTTGATGGAGGAGGCGGCCCGGGCCAACCCGGGAAAGATGGCAGCGGTCATCGGCATGGACCAGGATAAGCTGCGGGAAATCGTGAAGGACGCCGGGTGCGAGATCGCCAATTTCAACGCTTTGGACCAGACGGTCATAACGGGTATGGCCCCGGCAGTGGAAAAAGCCTGCCAGATGATCGCCGCTGCCGGCGGCAAAAAGATCATACCTCTGGACGTGAGCGGCGCCTTCCATTCTTCATTGATGAGACCCGCGGCCGAAAAATTCGCCCTGGCGTTGAAGGACGTGGCCCTGAGTGTTTCCGATATCAAGGTGGTGGCCAATGTCGATGCCCGGCCGCAGATGTCCTCCGAAGCGATACGCTCCAATCTGCCGAGGCAGATCTATTCGCCGGTGCAATGGGTCGGTACGGTCAGGTTCCTGGCTTCCCAGGGGGTGTCCGATCTCGTCGAGATAGGGCCCGGGAGGGTCCTGAAAGGCCTGGTCCGGAAGATCGACCCGGCGTTGAACGTTCAGAATATCCAGGCGCCGGAGGATATTGCGGCGCTGGCATTTTGATCTTTGGAAAACGCATCCAGCCCGTGGCGTAAAGAGCGCATCCGCGGGCTTTTTATTTTAAGCGTATGATTGGCAAAGAGTTAGGCCGGGCATTCAGATAAACTTTTCGAAATTTGAATTGCATCTGGTACGGTTTTAATATAATTAATACATAGTGCCCTCCTGCGGGATCGCTCATATCTGGTAGCGCTTTGAAAGGACATATGTCAAAACTTTTGATCGTTGATGATGAGTCGGACGTGCGTGAATTCGCGCGTAATTTTTTTCGCAAGCGCGGCATCGAGGTGTTCGTTGCCGCTAACGGGGCCGATGCGCTCTCCATCGTCACGGCCGAGCGCCCGGAACTGGTCCTCCTGGATATACGCATGGACGCCATGAACGGCCTGGAGATGCTGCGCGAGATGCGGCGGGTCCACGATCAGACCCGCGTCATCATGGTCTCCGGGCTGGAGGATGAAAAGATAGTGGAAGAAGTCAAGGGGCTGGGGGTGACCAATTTCATCCACAAGCCTCTCATCCTCGACGAGCTCGAAAAGATAGTTCTCGCCGAGCTGGGCCATGTAGCATGCTAACTGCCAAGATCGATTACAAGAAAGAATTAGAGACGGCCAGCAAAGGCATGATCATGATCCATGATCACATGCTTTTGATCCGCCTCATGGTGCGCACGATAGTCCGCAAGGTGCACCTCCGGCACGCCGGTGTGATCCTGTATGAGCCGCGCAAGGATTCTTATGTGCTGGCGGTGTCGCGCGGGGAGGAGGGGGAGAAGGTCCCCGAGAACTTTGTGCGTTTCGACAAGGCGCATCCCCTGATCAAGATCTTCTACCAGAAAGAATACCGCTACCTCATCGGCGACCGCAACGCCATCGTCATTGACGACCTGAACCGGCTTATCTGGCGGGAAAGTGTCATTGAGGGCGGGAACGGTACCCGAGAGCTTTTGCACCAGGTCAGCGAACACATGCCCATGCTTAACAGCGTCGCCTGTGTCCCGGCCTTTTACCACCGCCAGCTCCTGGCAGTGCTGCTGCTGGGTGAAAAAAGGGACGGCGGCCCGCTCGACCAGGATGAACTGGACTTCTTTTCAGCCCTGGCCTCCGACGTGGCCATGGCCATACGGAATGCCCAGCTTTTCGAGGATCTCAAGCGCGAGGCCGACCGCAACCGCAACCTTTTCATCCAGACCGCCATCGCCCTCGGTTCGGCGATCGAAGCCAAGGATTCCTACACCCACGGCCATACCGAACGGGTGACGCAGTACAGCCTGGCGATAGCGCGCCAGATGGTCGCGATGGGCATCGTGGATATCCCCCCCAAGTTCTACGAAAGCCTCTATATCGCCGGACTGCTGCACGACATCGGCAAGATCGGCATTTCCGAATCGATCCTGATGAAAAAGGACCCGCTGACGGCGGAAGAATACGCCACGATGAAGACGCACGTGACCCGCGGCGCCGAGATACTCGCGCCCATTAAAGATTTCGAAGGCTGTATCGCCGGGGTAAAATATCACCACGAGAGATATGACGGCAGCGGGTATCCGGAAGGGCTGAAAGGGGACGATATCCCCCTCATCGCCATGATCATCGCCGTGGCGGATACCTTTGACGCTATTACCACCGACCGCCCGTACCGCAAGGGCAAGAGCAAGGAACATGCGATCGAGGAGATCAGCCGTTTGACCGGAATATGGTTCCATCCCAAGGCCGCCCAGGCATTGATAGAGCTTTATAAAAAAGGTCTAGTTTAATATTTTTTAATTTTTTATTAACTTTCTTTTAATTCCAATTAGATATATT
>CAYTIW010000045.1:0-14547 GCA_964438075.1 uncultured Planctomycetales bacterium | reverse complement strand
CGGTCACAAACCCGTCCACACTCACGACATCATTGGCCCTGGTCATAAAATCATCGTTCCCGTTCAAAACCAGGCCCTCCCCGCACCTAACCGCCTTACACCCCACTACCTTACTATCCTTATTAGTGTCGAGCATAATACCCTGCCCCACACAATCAGCCGCACTCACGCCCTGAACCCGCTCATTCGCGCCCGGCCCGCTCCCATTATTGCCCAAATAAAGCCCCGCGCCCCACGAATTCTTCAGCTCCAAATTATAGAAATACCCACCTGTCCTCTGCGACCCCACCAAAATCAGTCCCTCACCATCATGACAAGCTGTTGATGTAACCTGGTTATTTCGGTTACCGTCCATCGTTAAATTGGCGACCGTAAACCCGGAGTACCCCCGGCCCATTGGCCCACTCCCTCGGATAATCATCATCGCAACATGATGCCCAGGTTTCCGCTGGTTTGGCAACAACTTTAGCACAGTCTTGCCAACACCCGCCCCATAAATCTGAAAAGATTTATCAATTATTGGCAACGCCGACCAAAACACATTGCCCCCGTCTGCATTCAACGCAAACTCATATGGCGCACTCATCTCAAACGTGCCCGGCCCAATCCCTAGCGTTCCATTCGCCGGGACCGCATCAATCGCAGTCTTAAACGCCCAACTCATATCTGACCCGGCTGGCACCATCGCGAGCACCCTACTGCCCGCCATCACCCTCACATTACCCCCCACAATCTTCACATCAACATCATAGGTATTGGGGGATGGCTCCGGCGCTGGAATAGGCGTTACATCGTCCCCACTTTGCATCAGATATTTTTTTATAATCGCCTTCAACGCATTATCCCGTGTCAACTTATTATCAACTTGATACTTCACTAACGCCTTGTAGGTCTCTTCATCGACCGTAACAACAAACCTAATTAATTTATTACTCGCCATATTATACCTACCCAAAACCTTTAAATACTAATACATCATATAGGTGTATATCGCATACAGCATGTACGTGCAAGATATTCGCGCGGTAGTCTTGCCGGTTTCATGCGTTCCGCTAATGGTGGCCTCATGAACCATCTTAACCGGAAATAAGGGGGTTCGACTCCCCCAATGCGACTTAATCTCAACCTACTTATCTGTAAATCACCCATCACCTACATATACTATGGTATCCAATTTACTGTTATGACATACAATATTACTCCATTTGGACCATATACCCCGTCCCAATATGAAGCAGCCTACCTTATATCGAGCGATTTTTTCTATTATCTTGGCTGCGCTGACTACATTGGTATGGCGGAAACTCTCGTTCGCCTTTCCCAACTTCCAACCATATATAGAATATTTTATATATATTACTATCACATTTTAGAGTACCGCCACCCTTAAATACCATATCCACCTAATAGATCTTTATGGAACGAATTGATGTAGAAGTTGGCCAAAAGGTAACGGTGTTTCGACAAAGCAGATATGATAGATGTATAAGTGTTAATGAGATGATAGGTGAAGTTGGAACTATTGTTGAAATATTTGATAATAGGGCGGTTGATGTACAATTTGATGATGGTGTTATATATTGGACTCCAATTGATATGTTGGAACTCACACCTACCCCCAGCCAGATTAAAATCGGCACTAGGATTCAAGTTAATGGGGATGAATGGTTTCCATACAAATTTGCAACTGGCGTTATAACAAGTTTTTCAGATTCTAGTGATGGCGCAGTAAATATGTGTCCAGATGATCCAGTTTTACAAAAAAATTATCCTGATGGTATTTGTTTGTTTGGCAATCATCGATTTAGAATTTTAGATCAACCCCCCAAAGATGTAACCAAAAACTTTAGCCGGGTTTCTGTTTATGTTGAAGTTTGGCCTAGAGCCTCCGATGGAATATCGCATAAATTAGAGTTTAAGTGGTGTGATGGTATGAAATCATCAACACTTCGTGACCAAATAAACATATTTATTGACAAAATGGAGAAAATGTGACTAAAATGAAACTTGAAAATGTGAAATTGCTTCAAAAAGTTAGATTAGTTCGTGTACCTCCGATGTACATCAAATCTATGAATGGGTCTATTTGCTATCGAGGGCCGGATGATTTTCCATATGAAGAATATGGGTCAGTTGGTGTAGTAACTGGATTTTTTTGTGAAATGGCAAGTGATTGTAACATGCCAGAAGATTATTATCCAATAATCCAAGTTACAAATTGTAATTTAGGACATATTGAAGTCCCACCGGAAGCACTTGATATACTAGAGAAAACATGGGATAAATATTATTTCAATATCATAGATGATAAGCTTCCTTATAAACCATGTGATGTGAAGAATGTCATCGGAAAATATGAAACTATAAAAGAATATTTAATTTATAACTTTCCGATGGATATGTATGAAATGGAGCAATTTTATTCTAGTATAGGATATAAAGATGCTTCTACATATGATGAAAATATTGAGATCATTAGACTTCATGGAATAGGGTGGAAAATATGTATTCAACGATCTAAAAAAGATTAATCGTTTTTAGCCTCCACTTCCCGGCTATCCTTTTTATCACGTTGTTGTGGAGTACCGTCTATCTTTTTGTCGGGGTCGTTGAAACTGGCCGGGGGTGGATTCGGCCCCACATCCGCCCGATCATCCGTGCCATTGTTGGAGCCAAAATCAACCTTATCACCGGGGTTCGAGCCTTTGGCCGGTATCCTTGCTATCTCCGCTCGTTGGTCTTCAGTTAAAGGTGGATACCCCGCGATTTCCCGTATTTCATCGGGGGTGAACACTCCAACATCCCGCGCGATTCGTACCCGGTTCCAGATCTCCGGGCCGGAATCAGGTGTCATTTCGCGCCAAACTATCTCAACTCGCCAACCTTCTTTCCCATTCAATGCGAGTATTCGGTCCCATTCTGCTAGAAATGGGCGTTCTATTTCGGTTTGTTCGCCGCGCGCCCATAAATTAAGCATATCGAGGCTTGATGTGCCCGTTTGACTTATTGCTATTCCTTTGTTTTCGGTGAAGTCGCGAGGTACTAGTGCGTAGAGTATTCGCTCGTTGAAGAAATTTACTACTTTTATGGGGTCCATGCCCATCTTGCCCCACTCCATAGGCTTCAATTCTATGCAGTCGGGGTGGGTCAATACCGTACTATTCGACCAATTTTGGCCGATTTTACGACCTTCTAGGTACGCTTTTCCTAAATCCCAGGCATCCGCGTTGATCGGGGCCGCCTCCCCTCTAAATTCTTTTATTATGACGTCGAGGTTGGGAACTCCCGTCCTCATTGCACTCCTCATCAAGCATTTATCTACGAATGTTAGCTTTTTGATGAGTGGGACGAGAGTTACGAAGACAGAATCTCCATCAACATATTCGCTATTTTCGTCTTTGATAACAAGTAGGTTTTCATTTTTTAGTTGGATTGGTTCGCCATAATCGGTCTGGCGCTGCCAATAACTAGTTTCGAAGGTGTTCAGATCGAATACTATACCTTTTAGTATTTTTCCCGTTACGTATTTTGAGGTGTCGGTAAGTGGGGTGGGTGTAGTATCGAAGGAGTGCATTGGGAGCGATTTGAAGACGACTGGCCCCTTATAAGAGGTTGATATACCGGGGATTTGACCGTCCAGACGCTCGAACAGTTTGGTTCCGTATCGCTTTTTGTCGAGCCAGGCCCGTTCCATCCTCACTAGCGTTTTCATTGCGTAGTTATCGATGGTTTCTACCATAGTTTGCGTTTCTTCTAGCTCTTCCTTTGTCACTTTGTTGGCTATTTCGTCGGGCGGTACTACTAGGAGTTCGGCCCCCTCGAAAATGAACTTTTGGAGTTTGGCGACGGTGGCCCGGAGGATGGGTTCGTCCCATATTGCTCGGATGTCTTGGGCGGTGATGTTTTTTGGGTCTTCAAACTCGTCTTCTTGGGTGAACTCTAGGCCGGTTTCGGCTGGTTTTTTTGATTCAGCCGCGAATTGAGTAGCAACCGCACAAGAATTTATAGTGGGTAAATCGTCACGGCGATCTACAGTTGGTGCGGTTGCTTCTATAGTAATGGGTAGGTCGCTGTCGCGACCCACGGCTGCCTTTATAAATTCTTGGTAATTCACTACTAATCACTTCCTAAAAAAATTCTTCTATTCCATCATCTTCTATTTTGAGGTCGCCAGTGTCAAAGGCCATGTCCTGGGCCATAGGATTAAATGTTGTTATTTCGCCAATATTACCATTTTTCCACCTTTTTGCTCTTGGAAGTCTACCAATTGCTGAGCTTACAGCGTCACAATTGCTAACTAAAACATTATTTGCATAAAAAGTGTGAGACGGTTCAGTTGTAAGGTTATATACTGGTTGTTTGCCTAAGTTTTCGTTTTTCTCGGCGTTTTTCATTGTATCCATTTGCCTTTTCTCGTTTCCAACGTGCTGATCTTGCACATTTTTTTGAACAATATTTGGCAGTACTAACAGATGATTTAAATTCTTTACTACATACCAAACATGTTCTTTCAAACCTTTTTTCGTGGTTGAGGGTACTTTTTGCGTGTTCTTTATGCCAAGCATGTCCTTCTTCTGATTTATGCCATTCGGCGGCTTTTGGCCTAATTTCTGCAAGATGTTTAGCTTGTTTTTCTGGATCTTTTGATTTATAAAGTTTGCAATGTTCCCGCTTTTCCATGCACTCAAGATTATCAATTGAGTTGTTGAAAGGGTTACCATCTTTATGATGTACAACATGGCCTTTTGGTACTGTTTGACCCGTATGAAACTCATAAATGGCAACATGCAGTCCTTTAGCACCTTTTCTTCCTGCATTGGAAGTTGACTGGCTAAGGTAATATCTTTTCGTTCCCATGAGTCTGTACAATATTCCATTGAATACCACAGTTTCCGGGCGATCCAACGTATTTGGTTCACAACACATATCGTATCAATCTCTGATGATACATCATGTGTAAGTAATGGTATAAAACCATTTTCTTTATCGAAAACATTGTGTCCAAAGGTTCCAGTTAATCCTTTATTAGTGATTACGAAATTATCACCAGTTTGCCCAGACCATGTAACTTTACTGGTTCCGCCCGGAGTTAGCAGTATGTCACCTATTTTAATATCTTCTATATTTTTATTACCAAATATAGTAGCTACTTTTGTTCCTTTGATGAGACATTGATCATCATGTACACCTTTCGTAGGAAAGAGACAACATTCCGTAACAAACGGTTTATTCCAAGGAGCACGCACAAGACGCACCATGCCGTTGTAGAGTGCCGCGCTAAAAACGTTAGCACGCGCTTCCTTTGGACCCGTGGGACGGTCACTAAAGGCTGCATATCCACTTAATACCCTCCGTATATAATCGTCTGTCATTATTTTGCCGGACGATCCCGGCTCCTGTTCCAGGTATATTATGGTGTCGGGGCCGTCGAATTCGGCGGTTTCTTGGATGTATTCTTCGAGTTTACCGGGCGAGAGCCGGTCCCGCCTTATATCCATTATGTAGTAGATGTTGTGGTAGAGGCGGATTTTTGCGCCTACCGTGTAGTCGGGATCATTGTTGGTCCGGGTACCAGGTTTGAGTTCGGTGGCGGCCAGATCCCAATATCGGACCGTGATGCCTTCTTCGGGCACGTCTTCTTCGTTGATGTAGCAGCGGTCGAACCACTCCTGCTTGAACTTGTTGCCCGATTTTTTGACCCGCCATACACCTTCTTGGAGTTGCATTCTGGTGACGGGATCGGTTTCTTCCAGGTTAGCGATGTAACTTTCCTGGTCGATGTGGGGGTTGTCATAGAGTTTGGAGCTTAAGAACCGGCGGCCATTCTCTAAGGGCTGGGGGTCATCGGGCTTGAATCGCTCGTAGACCCACTCAGCGCCGGGGCCATCTGGATTAGTGGTCGCGCGCATTCTGAGGGGGATTTTGGAGTCGGTTGTTTTACGCATTCTGCTAAATAGGTAGGTGTAAAAGCGTTCGATTGGGAACTCGGTTAGTTCTTCGAATCCTATAAAAGAGAAAGCAGCCGACTTGTACCTGTATATGTGGGATTCCGATTCTAGGTATCCAAATGTTAAGGTACTTCCAGAGGGGAATAACCATTGGTGGAGGTCTTGTTTATATTGGGCGGGGGTGTGGGTTAGCCACTCGTGGGAGCGGGGTATGAGGCCTTCAGGCAGGCTTAGATCGGAGTAGGTGCGGCGGAATATGATAGCATTGTAGTTGGGCTGTTCTACGAATTGGAGGGCCGCCATGAGGAGGTAATCAGATTTTCCGCCCCCAGCCGAACCCCCGAATAACAGTTCTTTTCGGAAGTCGAGGAGGGCGTCTATCTGTTTTGGGAAGGGCATATGATCTTTGGGGATGTATGGGTTGTCCCAGATCGTTTTTTGAAGTATTTCTTTTTCGAGATCGGTTAACATATGTTATCTCCGAGGGAAAGCTATTTATTTGTATAGGGCGTATATGTGTAATATGGAAATGGAAACTATTTGGCATATCGATAAAGATATCACAATGGAAACAAGAAAGTTGTTGGGTGAATCAGTTGAATATGCATATACTTTATTTGAAATGAATAGTAGTTCTGATAAACCAAAATCGAATTCACGTTTTGATGAAAGAGATGGTTCTATAAGTTTAGACATTGATAATGTTATTATAAAAATGAAGAATGTAAAACCAATTATGTTGTCTGTGTCAGAATGGGGCGCTTTGCGCCCATTGTGGAACGATGAAACTGTTGAAGGATTGGATTTAGAGAGGTAAAAGAGTACATTATAATAAGGTGATTGTATGAGTAAATTTAAGGTTGGGGATAGGGTAAGAGTGCTGAGCACATTGACACGTAAAGATTTTAATGAGATTGGTATAGATGGAAATATTTATGAATATGTTGGGAATATTTATATAATTGAATATGTTAATGGAGAATCTTATCGTCTTGAAAATTGTGGGAAGTGGTTTCCAAGAAGTATGTTGGAGCTGGTAGAGGGGGAGGCTAGGTTGTACAAGGATTTGGATAGATATGTTATTACTCTTGAGAGATTTGATATGGATGGCAAAAAGTATATGAGCGGATCTGCGGATATCTGCGGGCCGGAATTTTATAGTATGTGGGATTGTTATATTGCTTAAATATATTAATATTTTTATAAAACCTTTTATTTTTGTTCATTTTTTTATGGAGGTGTGCATCACTGGCGACCGTTCACTAAAAATCATGGTACCCAAATTTTCCTAGCTCTAAATTTCTAACAAAATAATTTTATAAAAACTTTTTTTCTTTTTTCTTTTTATTTAAACTTCGCCATGACTTTCTAAATATACAATTGCAAGATATTCAAACCAATAAAATAATAATCACATAATAATTAAAACTCTAATAGAAAACCAATCATAAAACTAAAACTATAATAACAAATCCAGCCCCCACGAGTCGCGCCAGCTTTGCCCAGCCTGTGCCCAGTCGGTTGCCCTGGCGCGCGCACAGTTGACGGTAGTGATGGCCCAGGCCTCGCGATGTGAGGCACCTCACCAACTTATCAAATAAGTTTGTATTCAGTATCTTTTATTTCTTGTTTGTTATTGTTATCGGCCTTGTATTTTGCGTACGAGTCGAGCAGGTTGTCAAGCGATATATTAACGTTCATGTTAGGGCGATTACTATAACTGTTTATATTTTCATTGCCCTTCATGGAGAGCAAGGATTTTACCTGATCTGACAACAATTTGGACAATTTTATAAATTCGTCGTTTGGTAGGCCTGGCTCAGCCAACCTCTCTTCTATATTTTTAATGTTATCTTCAAGACTTATTAAGTATTCTTTTGTCTTATCGTTGACAAACTCGGCGATATTGTTCTCAATTTCGGAGATTACGAGTTCGGTTGTGTCGGCTGTCTTCGATTCGTAGCCTTTTATAATAGTTTTAATATATGCTTGGCTTACTACTATGCCATGCTTTTGTAGGATTAGCTCGGCTATCTCTCGCGCAGATTTGAAGGAGTTCGCGCGGATCGTGTCTTTCGCGGCTGGGGTTAGTTTTATCATGATTAATACCTGCAAATATGATAAATCGTTATAAATCTGTTATAACTAGGTTCATTATTATATTTAGAAAGTTATCAAAGTCCTGGTACTAAAACCGATAGCAAGCGACCTAACTGTATTTAAAATCCGTATTTTAAACCCACCATTAACAATATGTAGTCTCAGTGTCATACATGATTATAAATATTCCAATATATACATTGCACTATATACATCCCTCACCCAAAAACCTTAAATACCAGACCCACCATAGTATAATATAGATCAAACCTAACAGGTAAAGTTTAAGGAGTTGAAATAAAATGGCAATAATATTATTTGAGGATGGAAAAGAAAAGCTTGATTCAACCAAAAGAATTAATTGCAAAATATATGATGTACATTGTGATTGTCGGAAAAAGTGTTTAGCTGCGTTCAAACAATTGGTAAAGCTTCAACACGAAGGAAAGACATACGACGAATCATATTCAATAGCATATAAAAACTTTAGTATGCCATGTGACAAATATCAGGATTGAATCAACCACACCAGTTATATATAAATAACCGGAGATGAAAAGAAAATGGAAACCATACCGGAAGGTAATACAAGCACAAATCTAGGAATAGACTGTGAAACCCTCGCTTACATCGAGGAACGAGCCCAGAATATCATCCGATATTCAGACAAACTCTCTCAAGCAATACGTATCTTGGATAACTATTGTGCCAAAATTGGCGAGCAAACCGGCCTGAAATTCACCGACTCCGAAGTATTTTATACCGAATACCGCGAGCCATGGGGAAAGATCAGCTACCGCCTCAGAATAGGCAAGGAATGGGGTTTATATGCTGCGAATGATATCGAGGAGATGGATAACGACTGTCTGACCGACGTATCCCGCGCAATAAAAAAGGAAGCAATCAAACGCTTCCCAGCCTTCCTCAAAAAATACGCCGAAGCCCTCCAAAACCTTAGCGCCGAATATGAAGATATAGCCAAAAAATCAGACGAACTAATAAAAATATTCTCTGATTAAAAACCCCTCTTATGTTTGGCAGGATAAACCTATATTCCCAAACATATAAAAAGGAGAATGATGCACAATGCCTCGCGGGTTTCGGGCCAAACGTCTGCGCCGCCAGCTCGCAGCCAAACGCTTCATCGCCCGCAAAAATGAAATATACCGCGCGCGCCTACGATCATTAGAACAGTTCGAAACCGAGAACATATACTGGAGTGAATAAAAATATGCAAACCATTAAGACGTATATAAAGGGCCATCACATAAAGATGGACTGCGAAGAAGTGGGCGAAAATCCTAATATGGGGGATTTTGAAGGGTATCACTACAAGTGCGTCCTTCGCTCCAAAGGAAAGCAATTAACCACGTTCTTTAGCATGGGATTAGCTCATGAGGGCAAAGAGCCAGACACTGAAACAGTCTTAGACTGCCTGGCCTCTGATGCATCAGGATATGAGAACGCGCGAGACTTTGACGACTGGTGCAACGAATATGGTTATGATACTGACTCCAGGAAGGCAGAAAAAATCTATAAGGCAGTTGAAAGAGAGGCGAAGAAGCTTAAGAACTTCTTAGGCGATGAATATAAAACCCTTCTTTGGGAAACTGAGAGGTATTAAAAATGTCACATTTTTATGGATATTTGCAAGGGAATAGAGGAGGTACTACTAGAGGAGGATCTAAACGATCCGGTATTCAGTCACATATAAGATCTTGGACAAATGATATTTATACTAGATTAACAAGTGATGATGAAGGCAATGATCAATTAGAAATTGATATTTCTTCATCTCTAAAAGTTATTAGAATTAATGGAGTAAGATATAGCATAAGAGATGATAACAAGGAAATATTCAAGGCAGAAGGGTGGTCTTAAATGTTACCCTACGGATATATATTTAAGTTTGGAGATAAAAAAGTCTATGATCCCGATCGCAAAATAGACGAACCATTGAGCGATTTAGATATTATTATACATAATACTAAACTCGCCACAATGGAAGTAGAATCAGCCCTAAAAACCGGAAAGGCAACGTTCTATTTATTTCGATCTAAAAAATGTAATGATCCTTGGATTGAAAAATATTATTTAAGTGTTGGAACTTGGGATGGAACTTACAAATTTGAAATTATTGATATTCATAAATCATGGCACAATTTCGCCGGTAAAGACGGCAGAAGAGATTGCTGGTTTAAAATAAAAGATCAGTTGTGGCACGGCGTGAATATCGGAAATAACGATATTGTACATGCTAAAAGAATTAAATCAAGGAGGTAAACGGAAATGCCAGTGAACATTCATGCTATAAACAAAATCTTTGAGAAGAAAGGAATAAATGCAGATATAGGGATAGACACCGAAGATAACGATATTATAATCTTCGATTCATGGGATGATTATAATAAAGTTAGATGGATTGAAAACCTCTACAACCAATTGCCATATGGATATAGCGACGAATATATATCCTGCTCAAATTGTGGCAAATATATAGATACCACCCCAGGATATTACGGTGACATTCCCGCCTACGATATATTCAATGATGATATCCTTTGTGAGTATTGCATCAGATCTCAGTACGAGGAAGAATATATTGAATATCTCACCAATAATCCAAAAGTTGCCCTCAAAACCTCCATAATCTCACCGGACAGAATGGAAGAATTGGGATGGACTCGCTTAGATGAGAAATACGAAAATGGGCTTCATGAATACATGAATGATAAACCTGAAGAAGTCTTTAAGGATGTACAAATGAGGTATCCTGGCAGAGATATCATATTCGACTATTCACCTTCTCAATTTTATATCGAGTTTGGTGTTTGGATCAAACCACAAGAGAGTGATTAAAATGCGCCTTCGGAGAGTTCTGTTTGGACCGGGAGAAATAATATTTTATTTCTCCAATAAAATTGTAGTCTGGGACATAAATCAAAAGATAAAGGTTGGTGAATATTAATGAAGGAAATATTTGATTTAGAAGTTCTTTCTAAAGAACTTGAGGCATCAGAAATATTTGAGGATGAGGATGAAAATAAATATCAATCTATATATTTAGGATCGATATATAGCGTTATGCCGTCCGGTAAATATTATATGCCGTTCGCTCATAGTAATCTAGATGTATGTGAAAAGTGCAATGGGTCCGGTAAAATTGATAATCCAAACAAAAAAACCAAATCTTATAATCGAGCCGAAAAACATATTAAACAAATGATTAAAAAGCTATCAAATGGATATTGGAATATGCCAGAAGGATATAGAAATAGATTAGACCTTCTTAGAAAAAGAAAAGCATATTATCAACCACATATAGAGTGTCCTATATGCGGAGGTTGTGGGTTTCCAGAAGCTTATCAGGATGAATTATGGACGGCTCAAGCAGAAAAAGAGCTTGAATCTATAGAAGCATGTCTTCATTATGATGGAGATGATATATTTATTAACAAATATATATAAATCTTCCTTTTATTTTTAGCATGAATATAGGGATAAACCTATATTCCTAAATATATAAAAGGATAAATTTGAAACAGATCGAAAGCCCTACATGGAGTGATAAAGATATGGATAAATATTTTGTCGGAGAGATTGATCTCCCCAATGGAAATACCTATAAACGACTAATCACCGCTAATAACCTATCTGATGCCCGTGAAAAGATGGAAAAGTATGTACAACGACGCATACAAGACCATGACAGATATAAAAAGCATTATGAAAGTACTATATATTCCTCCTATCAGCCCACTGGTTCATTCAAAGTCCGCCCTGCTACCACAGAAGAAATATTAGTGGACGATTTAACAAATTTCGCTGGCGGATGGGATGAGTACAATATCCAAGGCTTCGCCGAAGATATCATTGAAACCGTCTTGGAAACCCTTCCCAAGGATGCTCTAATCGAAGAGCTGGAACGAAGAAAAGAAGAGGGGGATTACTATTAGATGCCCCCCCGTAAATCCCCCCTCCCAACGGCAGCACTGCGGCGACAGGCCGCCCCAATACTAGATCCTCAAATGAAAACCGAGGAAGGCTACCATCAATATTTTAGGGGAAAAGATCTAGCTCTCTACACCTTGGTGTATGGGATGGATATCAACTTTATAACAAAAAGAGGATTCTTGGGGATCGGGAAAAAGACCGTTAAAAAAACCCTACTGTCCCGCCTAATTCGCAATGGCATCTATGATGTATGGGTTTATTTCCCACCCCATAGAAAGCCTCAAGAAACCGAATACTATGGAGATGGAGACGATGAAAAATATTGAAAAAGTTATGATTGTTGGACAGCTAATGAGCATATTGCTATCATCCACCGTGCTTTATATTTTTTGGGTTGGTGGTTGGTGGTAATTTATTTTTTTTTTCGTTTTTCTTTTGGGCCATGATTCTTGAGGTTATTATTTCTTTTTCTAGCCCTCTAATCTGCCCAAATTTAGACTTTCTGCCTGCTCAATGGGTGAATATACCTTGATAATTGAAAGTCTCGCTACGGGCCTAAAAATGGCCTTTAAAATGATGTCAATGCATATTTATATATATTCTATTTTATATGTTTGTTTTTATGTATTTACGATTAATATATGAAACATTTTTATATTAATGTTTCATCTATATATAAATTTAAAAATTCATAGTAGGGCATAAAAACTCAGAATTTTTCGGGACTTTTCTAGTAGGTCCATAGTAGCTGGAATTTTTGGGGAAATTTTCTAGAAATTTCCAATAAAAAATTGATAAAAACTTATTTATCTAATTGATTCCAAACATTTATCAAACATATTAATTGCTTCTTCTGGAGTAACTTCATGATTGATAGTTGTACCTCTGCCCAAATGTTTGTACCATGATATTTCAATATTTTCATATTTAAAGTTCCAGAGTTGTGGAATATCTTCATTCCATGAATATGCTTCCACCTGGAATATATCATTATTAAATGTGTTTCCAGTGTTCCTAAATGGAGATCCGGCATCTATTTCATCATATGTATTTTCCATTTCATATTCAAGGTATTGTAATAGAGCTACAATATACTCTGGACATTCATATCTATGATATGGTTGCCCATTTAACATTTGGCCTAATTCAGGTTCATATTCTTTCATCAATCATTCCTCACGCTGGTAGCAGGATTCGAACCTACACGCTCCGTTTGGAGCAACTGGGTTCAAGCCAGCAGCCTTTCCAATCAGCCATATCAGCAGGACCAGACAGGTCTAATGAGGTTTGAACCCATAACAGCGCGAGAGTTGAACCCCCGCTGGCCCCACCTAATTAGCCTGTAGATCCCGTAGATGGCAGATCTGGTGCACCAGATTCTTACAAGAGCTGTATATAGCTTCCCCCCTCGACTTTGCGCAATAGTCAAGCGGCTTCTTCTATAATAAACAGTTCTCGCTGCCACCAATAACTACTACGACTTTCTAGAATAAATAACTGTCGCTCTATGATAATATAATAAAAATATAATTATAATGATGCCTGGGTTAATGATACCCCTGGGTTAATGATACCCCTGGGGTAATGATGCACTCCTGGGTATATGATGCAGTTTGACCCTCTGCCCTAATGATGCAAAAATATGATGCCTGGTATTATGATGCAAAAATTTTGTGCCCGGAGGATTCTACTCCGGGAAAGTTTTGATTGATGCCTGGTCCTTTGACAGCCTCATGAACCCGGCTGCATCTAGGGTGGCTTTGGCGCTCCGGCTCATACCTTCGATGGTATTTTCCAACACCATCAAATTCTTGCGCGCCTCTTCTACAATTTCGTCCAAGAACTTGATGATATCGTCGTCATCGTCGGGAAGATACCCGGCCTGGATATCTGTAGACTGGAGCTTGTTAATCATGCTCTGAAGCTCAGCGATCTCTTCTCCTAAATAATCCATCATTCTGCCATTCTTTTCAACAAAGGCTTCATAGCCACCGTTTATTACCATTGATACTAATTTTGCGTCCGTATTAATTCTTTCATCTACCATTTAAATCACCTTTTATGTATACATGCTTGAGCATGCTAACGGCGGGTCGCCAAACATTTTTTTATAGCACGCGTGACACATAAATATCTCTTCTTCAATATCCTCATCCTCCACCCATACTATGTCAGTTGACCCACATATTTCGCAAACTTCCATTGTAGCACGCCCATCTATTCGGTATTATTGTGGGTCGTTGGTATAGTGGACATGCAGACACGACCCGCCATCTACATGCCTAACTTCGCGAAGCGGAAAGTTAGTTACCGGCCAACTTTCCAATAACCATAGGGGGTGTCGATCCCCCATCCCGTCCACCGTATGGTTCATAAATTACTGCGGCAATTTACACCACCACATGACAGTCCTCACATTCTTGTTCGGCCCGGTTGTTGATGCGTATCAATCCACCGCAAAATTCACATCTGGAATCATCATAGTAGTAATAGGTATTTTCTGGGGCTTCTGCATCCTCTACCTTTACTAGAGTATCAACCTTAC
>CAYTIW010000044.1:0-14817 GCA_964438075.1 uncultured Planctomycetales bacterium | reverse complement strand
TCTTCACCGAACGCGAAGGCGCGCTGGTCGCCCCGTACGCGGTATTTGCCGACGGCACCAATGCCGGCGGCGTTTATACGGACAATGACTTCAAGATCTCGGGCGCTTACGCTTCAGTGGCCAGCGGCCTCTACTATGGCTTTGCGGTCGACGGCTTCGATCCTCTGGTATTCAACTTTAAGCAGGCCACCGTTCCGACCATTACCGTCCAAGGCGGTGTGAATGCCGAGGTCAAGGGTAAGCCGGTCGTGGAGGAAAAGACCAAGGCGCCTGAGAAGACCCAGGCTCCGCTCCAGCAGACCCAGGAACAGATCAAGCAGGAGATTGAAAGATTGCGTCAAGAGCTGATCGAGATCCAGAAGAAGATCGACGCGATAGGGTCGCCGAAACAGCAGGTCGGCGCCATCAATACAGAAACCATGTTGGCGTTCAATGGCCCGAATGATCAGTTGGCGCAGTTGCTTGGTGGCGCTGCGAACGGGCCTGTCGCCCAAGATCAGGCTAAGGAAGAGGATACCCGCAAGGCCCAGGAAGAAAAAGAGGCCTTGTTGCGGAAGAAGGCGGAGATCGAAGCCCGCATTAAGGCCCTCGAAGAGCAGTTGAAGGCCGCTCAGCCAACGGTCAAGTTGGTAACGGAACAGACGTTTACGCCGGTGCCGGTCCAGAATACAAAGGTCGATACCGAGGCGACAACTAATACCACTACAGTGCCAGTTCAGACGGTCAAGACTGGCACTGAGGAGGGCAAGATACCGGTGCTTACTCAAGAAGGCACGTCCAGGACCACCGAGACGAAGGCTCCGGTGGTACAAGGCACCGAAAAGCAAGAGAATATCGTGATCAGGTTGTGGAACAGGTTCATCGCCTGGATCAAGTCCTTGTTCGGGATCAAGCCGAAAGAGGAGATTGAGGTTAAAGTTGAGGTCAAGGGCAGCACGGTACCTGTGTCCACGGAGGAACAGAAGAATGGCATCACGACAGAGACGGCTGTGAATCAGCAGACCAAGAAGCCGGTAAAGAGGCTCGAGTCCATACCTGGAGTGGATATGTCCAGGGTCAAAGAGATCATTAAGGTCGATGAACAAGGCGAGACGGTCGGTCGCATGGTTCTGATGGTGTCAGACGAAACCGGCCTTAACGGCATGCTTAGGTATCCGCAGACCCAGGCCCAGCTTGACAGACTGGCCGAGAACGGGCTCACCGCGACGCTGGTGGTGTCGTACTTCGATGATCTCCATACCAAGGCCGGCACGGTGTTCGAGCCTGGAGTAACGACCGAAGTGTCCAAGAGCACGATGGATGCTATCAAGGCCTTCTCTCTCTACGGTGAGAACGAACAGAAGAAGTACGATTACAGCGGCATCAAGATAGACAGAAAGTTCCAGAGCCGCGGGTTCCTGCATACCGCGGAAGGCTCGTACTTCGTCACCACGGAAATGATCCTGAATCAGTTCGTAGATCTGGCCAACGGCCGCATCTACCTGAGCGGGGAACCGATCAAGGATGAGAAGGGCAAGACGGTCTTGAAGCTGTTGACGACCCGCGATATTGTAGTCAATGGCACAATGATCAAAGCCGGAGCGGTGTTTGAGCTCAGCGAAACAAGCACGAATGCCAAGGTGGTTCTTGATGCTATCAAGGCCTACACGCTTTATGGCGAGAATGAGCAAAAGAAGTTCGATTATACCGGCATCAATATCGACAAGAAGTACCAGAGCCGCGGCCTGCTGCATACCCCCGAAGGCACATTCTTCGTCACCCAAGATATTCTCCTGAACCAGCTCATCGACCTGACCTATGGTCGGATCTATCTGCGTGGCGAGCCGGTGAAAGATGAGAAGGGCAAGGAGGTCTTCAAGCTCCTGACCACACGCGACATCTTGGTCAACGGCGAGACTATCAAGGCTGGAGCGGTGTTCGAGATCAGTGAGACGACCAAGAATTCCAATATCATTCTGGCGGCTATCAAGGCATACACGGTCGAAGGCGCTTCTGAGCAGGCCAAGTTCGACTATACCGGTTTGGCCCTTAACCAGCAGTATAAGAGCCGTGGCGTATTGCATAATGATCAAGGCACTTTCTTCATGAACAAGGTGGCCTTCGATCAATTGCTAGATTTGGCCAACGGTAGGATCTATCTGCGCGGCGAACCGATCTTCGATGCCAACGGCAGACAGCAATATGACGCCATAACAGGTAAGGCCCTTTATAAGCTTATAACCACCCGTGCTGTAACTATAAACACCACAACAGTTAGTGCTGGCGCAGTATTTGAGATCGGACCGAATTCGATATCCGGCCAGACCTTGAAGGCGATTGAAGAGCAGGCCAGAGGGGACAACAAGGAAGTCTCCTGGCTGCATCGTATCTGGGATAGGATTGTCAACTTCATCAGGAATCTATTCGGTTTTGGGCAGAGAAACGCTGGCTTGCTGCCTGAAAAGTTCAGAGGCCAGGGCGCGTTGTATACGGATCAGGGGACCTACTTCCTGACCAAGGAGGTCGTCGACCAGCAGATCCTTGACTTGGCCAAGGGCCGCGTGGCCTTGGTCGGTGAAAAGATCGTGGATACGATCAGTCGGGAAGGCGTGAAGACGTATAAGAAAGACGAGAGCGGAAGAGATCTCTACATGCTGAAGACCGTCAACCCGGTCACGATAGGACCGAATCAGGTTGTACCTGCGGGCTCGGTGTTCGAGATGGGCGCGAAGGTAGAAGCCACCTTAAGTGCCATGCAGGCCTTGTATGCGGATGAGGGGCTCAGGACCCAGCTGATGACCAAGTATGAGGGTGTATCGGCCTTCCAGGATGTGTATAAGCAACTTAAGAAGCAATATGAAGGCTTCGGCGCGTTCCATACTCAGAAGGGCTCGATATTGATGACCCAAGAGGCGCTGAAGAACATCATCGATTTCAAGACCATGAGGATCAATCTGAAGGCCGAAGCGGTGATCCCGAACCCGACCGTGGACAAGGACTTCCGCCTGCTGGTAGCCCAACCGTTCAAGTTGTCCGATGGGACCGAGATCGAAGCGGGGGCGGTGGTCGAGTTCGGACCGAAGAACACGCTGGTGTTGAAGGGTATTGAGTATCTGGTCGTAGGCACGCCGAATACACTGCAGCAGTATGTCGATGTGGTCAGAAAGCAGGAAAGCCTCTGGAAGAAACATGAGGCGCTCGTAATGAGATATAACGATCTGAAGAAGCGGTACGATGCTGAAGTCGATGTCACGCTTGAGGCCAAGACGAAACTGGAAGTGGCCTTGAAGCAGTCGGAAGCTGATCTGCGCGCCAGGATCATGGCGGTCGTTTCGGAATCCCTGAAGGCCGCCGGAATGGGCCAGGAAAGCCTGGGCGCAATCAACCTCTTGGCCAATCAATATAGCGGGAGCGGAATACTGCACGATGCCGAAGGCCGCGGGTCATATTTCATCAACGAAGAGACGTTGAAGCAGATCGTGGACAGCAAGGCCGGACGCATATATCTGCGTGGCGTGGAAGTGCGGTTGAATGCCCGCGAATCGGTGTACAAGCTGGTGACCATAAAAGATATCAATGTCAACGGCGTGGTGATCAAGGCCGGCGCCGTGTTCAATCCTGGCCAGGCGGCGATTGCCTTAATGGATGAAATAGAGGCCCGGTATCCTTACGGAGTGGTTTACAGCGACCTCGGCACCAGGCCGGTCACGAAGGAACTGCTGGAAGGCGTTGTCGATGGCACGATGGGTGAATTGCTGGTCACGCCGACCATGGATAACACGGGCAAAGTACAGTTCGAATGGAAAGTCAGAGGCCTGAAGATCCCAGGAGAGCCGTTGGTTAGCGAGGCTTCGCTCAAGCTGAAGAAGGAAGCCTTCGATATCATGTTCGCCAAGTTCAAGGCCTTGAGCGTCACCACCCGTCTGGGCGAGGTGGTCATCGACCGCGACACGGTGCAGCCGTTGACGCTCGGTCTATTGCGTGAACTGGAGCTGCGGACCAATGGATATCTGGATATCGTAGACATTTCAAAGACAACCGGCGAAAAGACCACCGGTGCCCAGTTGAGCAGCAAATCGCAGCTGGTCTGGAGAATAGTGCGCAAGGGCTCGGAACTGAACGGCAAGGAAGTCCGGTTAAGCATTCGTGGCATGCTGTACATGAAGGTGCTGGAGAACGAAATGAAAGCCGGCCGGTTGCTGGACAACAAAGGCCAGCCGATCGTCGCCAAGGCGATCACTTCCGAGATGAAGGCGGCCTTGTATGACACGCCGATCACGACCGAGGTCTTGAGAAAGATCGCCTTGGGGCAATACAAGGGCCTGTATCTGCAATCGTTCCCGGTCAAGGGTGTTTATTATAAGGACGCCAACAACAACGGCAAGTACGATGTCGGGGAAACGGTGGTAACTTCCTCCCGGCAGCCGTTCGGTTACCAGGAGATGATGTATTCCAATATTGAGATCCCGGTCGGCGAGAAAGGCGAGACCACGCTGGGCGAGAGGGCCATGCTCGATATCCAGAGAGGACATTACCTGGTGGCGTTCAGCGACGGATCGGCTTACTACATCACACCGGCTGATTTGGCTAAGAACTTCAAGGAGATCAGCAAGAAGGCGGAACATGTCATCCGCTTCGGCGTGGGCGAGCAGAAGATGGCTAGGATCTACTTGGGCCGTTCGATAGAGCAGTCAGTCGTGGAAGTGGTCATGAGCGATATACGGTCTTTGATCTATAACTTGCAGTCGGATGGCACTTTTGAGAGCGAACTGGCCATCGCCGAGGTCAACTGGGTCGGGGATCTGTACGTTAACGACATGACCAGGCTGAAGATCATGCAGCGCCTCTCCCTCAAGGACAAGTCGTTCGAAGGTGCGGTCTTGATAGATGCTACTGGAACGGAAAGGGGCCGTTTTGAGGTCATGCCGGGCAACAAGATCAAGGTCACCTTGAGTTACTTCGTAGGTGAGAGCGGCGAGCGTATCGAACAGATCGGTTATATCGAACTGGGATCGGTCGATGCCCTGCAGACCTTCAGGGTCGATCGTTATGTGAAGAGGGAAGCCTTCAGGAACGGAGAGATCAAGTGGGATACTTATTCCGAGATTATCCAGAATAAGGATAAGCGCGATATCTATAAGGTTTACAAGGCGGATCCGAAGACCGGCGAGAAGAAGGAATTCTACGGCTATGCCCGCGAGGATTCGAGAGGGACGTTCACATATACAAGCGGTAAGGGTATCTACAAGACCAGTGAGATCATGTTCGGTGGACGCCGCTCGGCAATAGTATTTAACCGTGAAACAGGCCCTGGCGTGGAGCCACTACCTCTTATCCAGACATATGATATGGAGGCAAAAACAGAATATGAACCGATCTTCACCAATTACCGTGAAAACGGCGATTTCGTGGAGATCAACATCGTTCGCATCCATGGCAGCAATGTTGAGAATTACGGGATAACCAGCGGGTTCGACACGCCTCGTATCGGAGTGTTTGAGGCAGGCAAAGGCACACCTAAGGCCATCATCTTCGGTTACCAGAACTATACCGTCTTCCCATTCCGTACCGGCATCTTGGGCGATATCAATAACCGCATCTACGCCAACGTTTTCAACGCCTTCAACCGTCGTGTCGTATTGGGCAATGATGACCCGCTGTACGGCCAGACGATCCGTGACCAGAAGGGTAACATCAATATCGGCATCCTGTCTGAGGCCGGATTTGAGAACGCGGAAGCTGTTTATAGAGCCCTGCTCCAGAAAGCGTATATCGATCAAGAAGGCCTGGTGGCGAAGCAGTTCCAGGGCCTGGACCAGGAGTTCAAGAACATGCTGCCGGGCTTCACGGCGCAACAGTTCACGAGCATTGAAAGCATTCTCGCATCTTCCATAGAGGCGCAGGGGATCAGCGCTCTCTATAAATCGCCTCAGCAGCGCAAGCACTTGCAAGAAATGAGAGTGGTCCCGGCTCCGCTCATGGAACGCTCAGCCTTACCGATCGAAGTGACCAAGGCCGACAAGCTTGATTTCAATGCCAGGGAAGTGGTTGAGCAATTATTGAGGTACAGGCTCACTTATCAGGGCGACAAGACAGCCCAATTGATAGCCACTCATCCGGGGACCATCAGGAATGATTATGTTAAGACCGAACAGGAAGCGGTAATTATCAGGGCCCTTATTGAGCATGGTTATATGAAAGAAGCTCAGCAGGCCTTGAGGTTCTACTACATCCAAACCCATGCCGGTATTGAGCCGGTATTTAATTCCTATCATGTGATGAGCGGCGAACCGCTCGAGAGGGTGCCGGGCTTGAATAATCCTCGCACCGCGGCAACTGAGGCAGGATCATTTATTGCTATAACCGAGGCCGCGATTGAATATGCCGCCAGGACGAATGACCAAGATGCCATGCAGTTCGCCCAGAACCTGATACGCCAGATGATCGAGCGTGGCTATTTCGGCGAAAATTATGCCGGCATCATGGTCTCGCCGGTGGGCAAGATAATCAAGATAGACGGCATTATCTTGTGGCCGAAAGCTGAAAATTACAACACCGCCGATAATTCCAGGGCCTACTTGCTGTTCAACCGCATGCTGACCTTAAGGCCGGATATGACGATCACCTATGTTAAAGATAATCAGCCGGTGACGGTCTCTATCAAGGAATTGAAAGAGGGTCAAGCCAGATGGCTAAAGGAGAACATCCTGCCCAGATACATGAGGAAAGGCAGCGAAGGCGTGGTGCTGTCGGGTATCAAGGAATTGCAGAACATTGTGGTGGAGAACAAGACCAAGATTTATGGCGAGAATCTCTATACCACGGCCAGCGACGCGTTGGCCTTTATCAGAGCCCTGGAGGTCCTGGTGCCGGAGCTCGACCAGGAGACCAGGACGAACTTGATGCAGGCGACCGGAAATGAACCGGTCAGGTTCGGGCTCGAGAAATCCATGGCCATCTTCGGCGTCAACTTCGAAGGAAAGTGGGGCTTGGATTGGTCCCTGCCTAGAGGTCAACTTGATATGATCTCCTCCGACCTGACGGCCGAACTGTTGCAGGTTGCCCAGCGGTTGAATTATACCGAGGCTACCCAGGTGGCGATGGCTACCTTGAACAGTATCAAGGCCAGCCCGACCGTTCCTGAGGTGGTTATGCCAGAGGATATCATATTCATGAGCGATAAACTGGATGATCGCGGTATATCCACCGGCTGGAACAACTACTTCTTCACGGTCAATGAAGCACGCAAGAGCGGTATTTCGACCTCGGCTATGGCCAAGGTTTTGCTGGCGATGAAGTTACAGGACAACCAGACCGATGCCGTGGTGCAGACCCGTGCCGAAACCTCGCTGGGCAAGGAAGCCAACGGCCGCATGACCAGTGAAGGTGATAAGGCCATATTCCTGAAGATCTTCGGCGGGTTTATCGCCAGCATGGTGGTGCTGTTCGGGTTCTGGACCCTGGTCTGGAAGTTCTTCTGGCGCAATCCGATAAAGAAGCGCCTGGATATTGCTGATAAAGCCAAGAAGGCCGGCCAAGGCCCGGCGCCGGATAAGGATGAAAAGACCGAAGGCTTGAAGACCTTCCTGGCAAATCCGCTCAAGGGCATTTTGAACAGGGGCAAGGCCGCCGGCAAAGCCGCAGAGCCGGAAGACCAGTCGCTGATCGGTCGTACCGTTATGACCTTGTCCGAGCAGCGTTGGGCCAAGAACATCCTGCGCGCCACTAATCCTGTCAATCCTTCCAATACCCAGAAAGCCATCGCCGCCGACGGTCTGGTCGATGCCAATATGCACTATCAACTACGCTTGATCTACAGCTACGTTATCGAATGGCGCGCCCGCCAGAGATTCCATCTGACCGGCAAGACCAGCTCCGAGCAGGTTTTGGATAAAGAGCAGCTCAAGGCGTTCATCATGGGCGGGGAGGATGAATTGCTGAAAGGGCTGGATACCTTCGTGCTCTATGCTTCCGCTGTCGCCCGTAGGATCGTTAAGGACAGCTACAAAGACAGTAATGTGACCAGGGACAGCAACCATATCTGGAACCGCATGGAGAAGCTGTTCGGCGAATACCGCGCCCTCCTGTTCGAGGTCATCAGCAAGTACGAAGAAGGCAAGGCGACCGAAAGAGACGTCATGACCTTACTGCGTGAATTGGGCATCAAAGAGAGAGCCGAGGCCATGCCGAGCGCCGAGGCTTTGAGGGTGGCGGTCAATTATATCCAGGATAACGTGAGGGCGGATGAGCTGGCTACGGCTAAGGAGTTGTTGCAACAATTGTCGGCAAAGGGCGAGTTGGATGAGAACAACCCCGATGTCTTGAAGCCGACATTGAAGGACGGCAAGGCGATATATTACACCGTTCAAGGCAACAACTTCGACAAGGTGTTGGCGGTCCTGTCCACGTTGTTGAACGTTCCGCACGTCGATCTGCAGAATTTCGTCAAGATGTATGATGAGTTCCGCAAGCGCGAAGATACCACGCCGGTCCATCCGTACATCATTGAAGCCGCTAAGATATTGCCCACCGCCATCCTGGCTGTCCTGGGTGCCTTGGTCTGGTATAACGCCAAGGCCTTGGGCGGTTCGCTGTTCGCTTACATAGCCTCTCTCTTCGCCGGCACGGGCCTGGCTGTCACTGTGGGCCCGGTCGGCCTGGGGGCGGTCTTCATCGGTCTCTTCTCGGTGTTCGCGGTGGGTGTCGTGGTTCATCTCATAGGCAAGCGCGCCGAGACCAAACGTTACCAGCAGAGCTACTCACTGCAGATGAAGCACGGCTGGTATCATAATCCGGAGATATGGAAGAGCATTTCTTATTACTTGAGGCTGGTGTCCCTCATCGGCATTGCCATCTTCCTGCCGATGATACCGGCCGCCAGCTTCGCCCAGACCGGCATCATCATTGTCGCCTTGTTCCTGATAGTGGTGCCGGAGATCTTGGGCATGGTATTACCGCGCCTCGCCAGCAGCTTCAGCAGATATATTCAGGAAAAGGCGTATTTCAAGCCGGGCAGCAAGATCCTGGCCTTCTTGAACCTGCTGAACATTCCGGACACCCGGCCGGCTTCGATTCTGGCCACCATGTTCCGGATCTACTTGCAGCCTGCCGTGCCTACCGGCGGATTCTGGGGAACGATGGGCGCCATCGTTTATTATGTGGTGACGGTCAGCTCATTCATATGGCTGGGCGGCGTGGTGGTAGGATCCAGCGTCCTGTCCCTCTGGTTCGTACAGCAATTCCTGATCGGCACCTCCGGTTCGGTTTTCAAGTTGTTGATGGGCGGCCTGGTATTCCTGAACAGCATTTATCTGTTACGTTACGCCAACTCGGTGATGGTGAGCTCGTTCATGACCCTGTTGGTGGGCTGGCCGATAAAGATGGTCAGCATCTCTTACGTCATAGCCTACTTGGTCTCCTTGACCGGCATCCTGCCGATTGCCACATTGCCGTTCAGCTGGCCGATCGCCGCAGTGATGGTCATCGGCAGCCTGCTGGAGCCGGTCATATTGAAGCTCATCGTTAAAGTGGTGGATTGGAGAGTCCACGCCAGCTTCATGAAGAAGAACAAGGCGGTCAATGAATTGCTTGCTAAGATCAAAGCCGAAACAAATGAGGTCGAGAAAGAAAAGCTGCGGCAGCAATTGGGCCGCGTCATCACCAAGCAGGGCATTGTCTACATGGGGGGCGATGCGTTAGGCGCGCTCAACAGACTGCCAGCCCATGTGTCCATTACCCGCTGGTACTGGTTGCGCGGCCAGAAGGACGCCGGCGTTAACACGTTCGTGAAGACCTTTACAGAACTGAAGAATAAGAGTGAATACGAACAGGATAAGGTGGTGGCCGGTTGGCTGGAAGAACTGCATAAGGCTGAAATGGCTTCCAAGGTCACCTTGTGGCATCCGGCGCAGATCAAGATAGAGCCGCAGTTCAACAAGGATGCGGTGGCGGACGATAACCTGTATGTGTATGTCAAGAGTGCTGAAGAGAAGACCAGGATACTCAGGGCCTTCCAGATCCGCCGTTACCTCATATCCATGATGTCTTCGGCCGGCCAGTCCCAGGATACAGGTATCAACCTGGTGGATATCACCCTGGCCCTGGAAGGCGTGCTGGCCGGTGAGCAGCTGGTCCTCTATCTGGTCAGCAATAAATATGATGATGCGGGCCCGGTACCGTCGAAGGACAACTACACCTGGGCTACGGATTTCGGGCAGAGAGAGAAACTGGCCCGCCTGATATCGGAATGGCGCAACGGCCTGAACGCTTATGTCATACATGACTGGACGGCTTTCGCCAACAAGGCGGTCGGTATGACCGGTACGGATGCGGCGGCCACAGAGACACAGAACCTGGATGCCAACCTGATCATGGATAGAAACTCGGGCGTACAGAACTTGGATGACTTCGTCGCCGACGTCAAGAAGTCGCGTTCCGATGATGATCTCGTCATCGTGGTGCCAGGCCGCGGCACGACCAACACCTTGACCGCCCTCGGCCAGAGCTCACAGCTGATCGAAGAAGGGCACCGCGCCGCGATTAAGGGCGTCATGGCCCTGGGTGGTACCGCGGGTGAGGCTGTCGGTACTGGTTGGGGTAACTTGTTAAAGAACATGTATTGGAAGACCAAAGAGGCCATGTCCCTGAGAGGCTTCCCGACCAAGCCGATGACCTCCCGTATCCGCAGCCGCCAGGGCTTCTGGCAGAACTTCCTGACGTCCAATTACGGCTTGATCGGCTTCATACCGAACGCCGTCGGTATCAGCGAGGATATTTGGGCGGTCCAGCAGATGAGCCACTCGGTCATCGGTCTGGGCGGAATGCCCAGGTACGCCCGTTCGCGAGCCATATGGCACAAGATCCGCGAAACCTGGTCGCACTCCGATTGGCTCTCCGCCTTCCCGAGGTGGTCGGGTGGGTTCTTGCAGTTGATGCAGGATCAGCTGATGCAGGATATCCACGATTTCGGTCCGTTCTCGATCTTTGCCAAGGAGGTCCGGTCGAACAACGGCCGGTTCTTCCTGAGCGCTCCGTTCGCCTTGTTCAATATCATCATCCAGCCGATCGCCACCATCTTCGGGTTCTTGCCGTTCGTCGGTATCAATGTGCTCTTCTTCGTGATCGGCACGTTCTTCAACCAGATCCTGACCTTGGGCGGGTTGGGCGCTTATCTGGAAGGCGCCGGATTCAGCAAGAAGACCGCCGCGATAGGCGGCGCGGTCGCCTTCCTGGCCGGTTTTGCCCTGACCGGCGGCGCGATTACTCCGATATTGGCAGCTTTGACGGTACTGGGCTTTGTGTTCGGCGGCTTCATTATCGGCGGCGGGCGCTGGCTGGCGACCCGCGTCTGGGATATGGTGCGTTTCGGTCCGCAGCTGGTCATCCATGTTCTGGGTCAACTGGCCAGACAAAGCTTGAAGTTCGATCTCTCCGGCGCCAAGGCCGATGACGTCTATGGCGTGGATATGACCTTCACCACGACCGACAACAGAGGCGAAGGGTTCAAGAACTTCGTCAACATCCGCTCGGTCATGTGGGTATTGGGCCTGCCGTTGTTGCTGCTGAATCTCTATGCGATATCCTCGCTCGACTTCTTGAACGTCCTGTTGCTCCTGCCGTCCCTGATGTTCTCGTTGAGCATCCTCATAGGGCCGTTTGTCACTGCGGTCAAGTTGGGCCGCAACGCCGGGTTCTGGCAGGAACATTTGATCCACGGCTTGGCTTGGATGGCGAGCTTGCTTGGATTTACCCTGCTGTCAGGCTTAATGATGTTCGGCGGCGTCTATGGAGCCCTGGCTTACCTGATTAAGTTCATCCTGGTTGAGACCTTGTTGGTCTGGGCTTGGAAGGGTTATATTCGCAGGCATGCGGCTGATTTCGACAAAGGCAGGCTGCAGAAGTTCATCAATTGGGTGACGGGCGGCAAGCAACGGGTGTCGCTGTCCAAGATCATTTCCAATCTCTTCCAGGAAAAGGTAGCAAAGCCGAAAGCGAATGGCAACGGTAATGGTAACGGCAATGCCAATGGCAATGGTAAGCCGGGCTTGTTGGAATCGACCAGGGCCAAGATAAAGGCGTTTGTTGCATTGGTCAGGAGCAATCCTGTTGCGGCGGGGAAACAGCTGTTAAGCAAGGTGTTGGGCCTGTTCCGCTTTGTGTTCTTCGGTCTTGCCTTGAGCATTGCGGATGCTGTTGACGCCAAGGTTCATAATAAGGCGGAGCTCGAGATCCGGGAGGCCGTATCCAAAAAGATCGAATTAGGTGAGGAGAAATATAATGACTTGGTCAACCAAGCCAAACGGATGCGCTTGAAGTCGGAATTCTTGCGTCACGTTGTACTATCGGCCGCGGTGATGTTCCTGTTCTATATTGTTCCGATCCCAGGCTTGCTGGTCTTTGAGGCGGGCGGATATCGTATCTCGGTCATCCTGGATACTCTGGTCGTTAGCATTGGCTTGGGCGGCTTGGCTATGGTCATTGCCGGTGCCTTGAGCAAGGCCGCGTCCTTCTTCGCCGGGAAGTCCATAACTCATCAGTACGCTACGTTGTATCAGGATTACGAACAGTCTTGGCTGGATAAGGAAGACAGCAATACGACCGGTATTGAAGAAAAGAAGACCATAGCCAAGATCAGGGCGTTGTTCGCGGATGCGGCTATTTATATATCTCAGGGTAACTGGGGCTATGCGGACAGAACCTTGTCCCAGATTAAGTCGTCGATGCGTGAGTACAGGAAGCATTCTTTGGCAAAGCAGGGTATCCGTAGGGATACGGAGAGCAAGGATACCCAGGTAGCGGACAATGAAGCTGAAGGCAAGAGCACCTTCCCGGTTGGCGTGAAGGCCGACAAGGGCAGCCAGCGTGCCGAACTGCAGGTTACCATCACCAGCCAGGGCGCAAGCAAGACCGCGGACGTGAAGGTAACTGGCTCGACAGACGAGATCACCGCCAAGTTGTCCCGCGCCTTCATGCAGGCTGTCTCCCTGCCACTGGCTCCGCCGGTCGCTGCCGGAGCCCAGTTCACCCTGGTCATCACTCCGGCTGAAGGGAATATCGCCTTTACGGATAAGGTTCAGAACACCATCTATCTGAGCAGCTGGTCGCTGCGCGCTCCGCCAGAGGCGTTGGCAGTGGTCCTGGCAGACGAGCTGAACCATCTGCTGACCAGCGATTCCGATGCCGTCGTCCATGCCCGCCTGAAGAAGTTCCTGATGGCTGAACGTGCTGCCGTGGCTGCGCTGTACCGGTTCCTGCAGCCGTTGCAGAAGAGCGGCGTTGTGATTTATTACAATATCGATGCCCAGACCAACCTGCTGTCGGTCTTGGAGGGATCGAACAAGATGTTCGATATACGCAAGGCGGCGGAATGGTCGGTCGCAGTACTGGCCTCGGTGATGGCAGCGGTCGGCATGGCCGTCGGTCTGAGCCTGACGATACCGTTCTTAAGCGGTATTTTCCCCTTGGGCGTCGGGTCGAACTTGAACGGCTTGGCGGTGGCGGCTGCGGTGGTGGGCTTGCTGGCTGTGTGGTTTGGACGCGCAGCCAGCAGGAAAGCAGCCGGGAACAAGGCTCACTCCTATGCTGTCAAGGGCGAAGTCAAGACGCCAATCTGGTCCGGGTTGACCTCAAAAGGCATTTTGTACGGCTTTGACATGACGGCAGTCATGCTCATATTGAATTTCTTCCGTCCGACCGTCGTGTGGTTGTTGAGCATCTTCGCAGTCATGGCCCTCTCATCGTTGGCGATCCACGCGATCTACAGAGCCGTATTGGGCAAGAAGGCGCCGGCCGCGGAAAGCAGCATTTTCGAACCGATGCCGTGGATCCACAAAATCCCGGTCATTTACGGTGTTTTCATGAGCTTCGTCCTCATAGCGCAGCAGTTGTTCAGCTTGCGTGATTGGAATCATTGGGGAGCTATCATGGAGGCGAAGAAAGTCGCAGGCCAGCCGATCGATTGGCAGCTCGAACTGTGGGCCAAGCATGAAAGTTTCTGGGACGCTGCTGGCCTGTTGATCTTCTCACTGGTCACATTCGCAGCAACATTCGTGTCTTATTGGGTCATCACAAAACTTTACGCCGCGCTGGATCGGAAGATATCGGCGAGGGTTGAAGCCTATTATAAGAACAAGGCTCAAGTACAAGCGATCCGTGCCGAGATGTTGATAAAGGGTGTGAAGCCGACCAAAGCCAATATCCAGGCCGAGCAAAAACGCCTGCAAAGGGTGGCTTATATCGCCGCTCAGCGCGCCAAGTTGCGTGTGTATGTCCAGGCACTTAAGGCCGAAGGCAGCAAGGTCACCAGGAAGAATATTGACTTGTATGATAGAGAGCTGAAATTGGCGGCAAGGATCGCTTCCTTGAATAAACAGGTCGCATACCTGAAGGACCGTCTGGAGGGATTGCCTGAAGAAACAGAAACTGAAGGCAATTATGGGTACATCATGAGGTCTCCCAATCCGGAGATTCCGGTGGTCGAGCAGCAGTTGGCAGAAGCGATAAAGAGCGTAGAGTCATTAGAGGCCAAGGTGGCGGAATTACGCGAAGCCCGGAGGCAGGAGACCCTGAGGGCGACCGGTAGCAATGTGCAGTCGGGCAAGGTCGCTGCGGCGGACCAGAAGGCTTCGGAGCGCCAGGACACCAAGCCGGAAGACAAGAAAGATGACGGCAAGAGCAACTTCCCGGTTGGCGTGAAGGCCGATGCTAACGGCCTGAGCGCCGAGCTGAAGGTGACCATCACCGGCAGCGTCGCTGGTAAGGCGGCAGGGGTTGCGGTCGCCGGCGGTTCGGGCGAGATCAACGCGAAACTCGCCCGCGCCTTCACGCTGGCCTTCTCGC
>CAYTIW010000043.1:11678-15255 GCA_964438075.1 uncultured Planctomycetales bacterium | reverse complement strand
TGCTCGCCCACCACCGACTTTATCTCGTCCATCAGCACCTCGCTGGGAGAAACAAAAAGTTCACGCCCCACTTTGATCTCCACGCTCTTGTAATTCTTGGTGTCGATCTGCAGGTGGACCGGGACTTTGCCGGGAAAACGTTCCAGCTTCTTCTTGATGGCGGTCAATTTGTCAGGCGCGCATTTGGTCATATCGACCGTTATCGTCTTGACCAAGGCATAGATCTCGTTGATATCCCGCAGGTCGTCGACCAGGATCTTGGGAGAGTCCTCCTTTTGGCTGACCTTGCCTTTCACGACCACGACCGCGCTCTCCTTGATGTGCCCCCCCACGACCTGAAAGGCTCTCGGGAACACCACGGCCTCCACATCGCCGTCCAGGTCCTCGATGCGCAAAATCGCCATGCGCTCCCCGGTCTTCTTGGTGGTCGTCAGTTTGGCCTGCCGTATGAGGCCGATCATGGCGATCGCCTGCCCCTCGCCCATCCGCGAAAGCCTGCCCGTCGTGCCGCTGGTGAACGTCCTGATCTCGACCTTGTATCGGTCCAAGGGATGCCCGCTGAGATAGAACCCGAGCAGTTCCTTCTCGAAAGCCAGCAGCTGGGCCTGGGGCCATTCCTTCATGTCGGGATAGTTATCCGCCTGCCGGGAAAAACCCCCGGTAGCCTCGCCCATGGAAAAGAAGGACATCTGCCCGATCTCTTCCTCCTGCTGCCGTTTGGTGCCGGTATTCAAGGCCTCCTCGAGGACCGCCATCATCTGGGAACGTGCGGCGCCCAGGGAGTCGAACGCCCCGCACTTGATCAGCGACTCGATCACCTTGCGGTTGTTCGTCCTCAGGTCGACCCTCCGGCAGAAGTCGAACAGCGACCTGAAACTGCCGTTCTTGGTCCTCTCGGCGACCAGGCTCTCGATCGCCGCCGCCCCCACATTCTTGACGCCCAAAAGCCCGTAGCGCACCGCTTTGGGGCCCGCCACGTGGAAGACCGCCCGGCTCTCGTTGACATCCGGCGGGAGCACCTCGATCCCCATGGCCTCCGCCTCCGCCACATACTCGACGATCTTATCCAGGTTGTCTTTTTCGTTCGTCAGCAGGGCGCACATGAACTGGACCGGATAATTCGCTTTCAGGAACGCCGTGCGGTAGCTCACCACCGCGTAGGCGGCCGAATGCGAGCGGTTGAACCCGTAGCCGGAGAAATAATCGATCAGGTCGAAAAGGCGGTTGGCTTCCTCTTCCGGTATCTTGTTGACCCGGCGGCAGCCGTCCACGAAGGTCGAACGCATCTTCTGCATGACATCGGCCTTCTTCTTGGACATGGCCCGGCGCAGGTTATCGGCCTCGGTCATCGAGAAACCTGCCAGCACGCTGGCCATCTGCATGACCTGTTCCTGGTAGATCGCCACGCCGTAGGTGTTCTTCAGCACCGTTTCCAGCTTCGGGTGCGGGTATTTGACCGGCGCCTCCCCCCGTTTGCGCTTGATGAAGTCGTCCATCATTCCGCTCTGCATCGGGCCGGGCCGGTACAGCGCCAGGATCGAGATCACGTCTTCCAGGTCCGTGGGCTTGATCCTCTTCAACAGATCCCGCATGCCGCCGGATTCCAGCTGGAACACCCCCGAACTTTCCCCGCGGCCCAGCAGGGCGTAGGACTTCCTGTCGTCCAGCGGGATGCGCCTTATGTCGACGGAAACCCCCGCCGTATCCTGGATGATACCCAGGCAGTCCTCGATGAGCGTGAGGGTCTTCAGCCCCAGGAAATCCATCTTGAGCAGGCCGATCTTCTCGATGCCCTTCATGGTGAAGGAGGTGGTGATCTGTTCGTCGGAAGATTTGTACAGCGGGACATATTCGGTCAGGGGCTTGTCCGAGATCACCACCCCGGCGGCATGGATCGAGGCGTGGCGGTTCAGCCCCTCCAGCACCTTCGCGATCTCGATCAGCTTCCTGGCGGTCTCGTCGCTTTCGATGAGTTCGCGCAGCTGCGGTTCGGCCCGGATGGCGTCATCCAGCGAGATATGCAGTTCGTTGGGGATCATCTTGGCGATGCGGTCCGCCTCAGCGTACTGGAGGCCCATCACGCGGGCGACATCCCGCACCACGGCTTTCGCCTGCATGGTCCCGAAGGTGATGATCTGCGCCACGTTCTGGCGGCCGTACTTCTGGGCCACGTATTCAATGACCTCGCCGCGGCGTTCGAAACAAAAGTCAATGTCGATGTCCGGCATGCTCGCGCGCTGGGGGTTCAGGAATCGCTCGAAGAACAGCGAATACTGGATCGGGTCCAGGTCGGTGATGCCCAAAAGGTAGCTCACGATGCTGCCGGCCGCCGAACCGCGGCCGGGGCCGACCGGGATACCTTTCTTCTGGGCATAGCTGACAAAGTCCCCCACGATCAGGAAATATCCGACGAAACCGAGCTTGGAAATGACGTCCAGCTCGAAATCCAGCTGTTTCAGGACCTTCTCCGGGATGGTCTGGCCGTAACGCTCGGCGGCCCCCTTCAGGCACAGGTTCTTGAGGTAGGCCTCCTTCGGCTCGCCGGTAGGCGGATCGAATTCGGGCATGTGGTACTTGCCGAACTCCATCTTCACGTGGCACTTGTCGGCTATCTCCAGCGTATTCTTCAGCGCCCCGGGGGCCCACGAGAAAAGCCTTTCCATCTCCTCCCCGCTCTTCAGGAAGAACTGGTCGGAGTTCATCCGCATCCGTTTGGGGTCGCTGAGCGTGGTCTGGGTCTGGATGCATAATAGGGCCTCGTGCGCCTCGGCCTGGTCGGCTTCCAGGTAATGCACGTCGTTGGTCGCCACCAGCGGGATGTCCAGTTCCTGCGAGAGCCTCAGCAGCCCCTCGTTGACCAGCTTCTGCTCCGGCAGGCCGTGGTCCATGACCTCCAGATAAAAATTACCCCGGCCGAAGATCTGCCGGTAGTCGTCCGCGCATTTTAAGGCTTCGTCGTACTTGTTGGCGAGCAGCTTCTGAGCTACTTCTCCCTTCAGGCAGGCGGACATCCCGATAATCCCCTGGGAGAGCTTGGAAAGGATGGCCTTGTCGATGCGCGGCTTGTAGTAGAAACCTTCGAGATAGCCGGTCGAGACCAGCTGCATCAGGTTCTGGTAGCCGGTCCGGTCCTTGGCCAAAAGGACCAGATGGGCGGTGGCCTTTTGTTCCGCCGATGTGCGGTCAAAACGGTCCGTGGGGGAAAGATAGGCTTCGCAGCCGATGATGGGCTTGATCTTGGCGGTGACCGCTTCCTCGTAGAAATCGACCGTGCCGAACATGTTGCCGTGGTCGGTCATCGCTACCGCCGGCATCCCCATGGCTTTGGCTTTTTCCACCAGGTTCTGCAGACGGCAGGCGCCGTCCAGCAGGCTGTATTGCGTGTGCACATGAAGGTGTACGAAAGGTAGGGACATATGATCACTAAAACAAAAAACCCGGCTCTTGCGCCAGCAAGATCAAGGGTGATATTTACCAGCCGTTATCAGGTTGAGAATGATTGCCTTTGCTCCGGTTTGCATCTGCAATATATCACTAACCGCCCGGCAGATAATGATAATTTTATTGTTTCTTTTCG
>CAYTIW010000043.1:0-11578 GCA_964438075.1 uncultured Planctomycetales bacterium | reverse complement strand
TCCTTTGCAAAATAAAAAAGCCCCCGCGCGGATTTCTCCACGCGGGGGCAATAAGCCATCAATTCCCTATTCCCATTCGATAGTGGCCGGGGGTTTGGAGCTGATATCGTACACCACGCGGTTGACGCCGCGGACCTCGTTGATGATCCGGTTCGATATCTTGCCCAAAAGGTCATAAGGCAGCTGCGCCCAGTCGGCGGTCATCCCGTCGATACTGGTGACACAGCGTATCGCTACCACGTTCTCGTAGGTCCGCTGGTCGCCCATCACGCCGACCGTCTTGACCGGCAAAAGCACGGCGAACGACTGCCAGACCTCATTGTACAGATTGGCCTTCTTCATCTCTTCCAGGACCCGCTCATCCGCCTCGCGGAGCAGATCCAGGCGTTCGGCCGTGATATCCCCGATGATGCGTATGCCCAGCCCCGGCCCGGGGAACGGCTGGCGCTTGAGTATCTGCTCCGGCATGCCAAGCACTTTGCCGATCGCACGGACCTCGTCCTTGAAAAGGTCGCGCAAAGGTTCCAGCAGCTGCAGCTGCAAGGACTTGGGCAGGCCGCCCACATTGTGGTGGCTTTTGATCACGGCGGATGGTCCGCCGGTCGGCGAGACCGACTCGATCACGTCCGGGTACAGCGTGCCCTGTCCCAGGAACTCGACACCCTTCAGCTTCTTGGCGTTCTCCTGGAAGACCTCCACGAAAACGCGCCCGATGACCTTGCGCTTCTCCTCGGGGTCGGATATGCCGCTCAGGGCGTCGATAAAACGCTTCTGGGCATTCACCACTGTCAGGTTCATCTTGAAATTGCCTTTGAACATGTTGTAGACGTTCTGGGATTCTTTCTTGCGCAGCAGGCCGTTATCGACAAAGATGCAGTGCAGGTTGTTGCCTATGGCCTTCTGGATAAGGACCGCGGCCACCGACGAGTCGACACCGCCGGACAGCCCCAGCACGACCTTGCGTTTCCCGACCGTCTCCTGGATGCGTTTGACGGCGGAATCGATGAAACGGTCCATGGTCCAGCGCGGGAGACAGCCGCAGACCCCCTGCACAAAGTTCTGCAGTATCTGGGTGCCCCGCTGGGTATGCACCACTTCGGGGTGGAACTGCACGCCGAAGACCTTTTTGGAACGGTTGGCCAGCGCGGCGCAGCTGTTATTCAAGGTGTGCGCGATCTTCTCGAAACCGGGCGGCACCTGGATGATCTCGTCGCCATGGCTCATCCAGCAGGTCAGGTTGTTCGGCAGGTTGGCAAAAAGGTCGCGGTTCGAATCGACAAAAAGTTCGGCCCGGCCGTATTCACGGTCCTTGCATTTGTTGACCTTGCCGCCGAAAATCTGGGTTATGACCTGCATCCCGTAACATATGCCCAGGACCGGCAGACCCAGTTTGAATATCTCCTTGTGCGGATGGGGGGCGTCTTTGTCGTACACGCTCAGCGGCCCGCCGGACAAAACCAGCCCCTTGGCCCCCTTCTCGCGGATCTGTTCGGGGGTAATGTTGAAAGGGACGATCTGGCTGAACACTTTGGCTTCACGGATACGACGGGCGATGAGCTGGGTGTACTGGGACCCGAAATCAAGCACCAGGATGACATCGCGGGTCTTTTGCTGCTTGCGGACCCGGACGTTAAGGAACTTGGAACCTTTGAAAGCGGCCATCCGGGTCTCCACCATGCTGCTTTGATGCGACGTGAAAGGGTTGCCTTTCCTGGAGGAGGGCTTCTTTGCCTTGCTGAACGGATGATTAACTTTCGGATGCGCTTTTGTGGCGGAAGCGACTTGTTTCTTCGCCAGCGGTTTCTTATTTATCTTATTCTTCACTATTTTAACTTTCTTTTTGGGATCCGGCATTCCTTCGTCACCTTTCCCTACTGTACTGTTTTTGGTCAATGCTCATTTATATCAGAAACCACCCACATGGGAAGATCCTCTGCCCGGCGGAAAGCGGCTTGGCTCGGCAGCCTCGGCCGGGAGCAGATGCTCTCTGTCCCCCACGTCACTGGCTTATTTCCCCATCCCGACCCTCTGGCTCATCTGGAAAACCTTGCCTTCACTCTGGAAGGAATTGGCGATTATCATCTCGACGTCATGCATCTCATAGATATTCGCCGCACCCAGAGAGCCCATGGATGTCCTCAAGGCCCCTACCAGGTTCTGCGAACCGTCGTCGACCTTGGCCGGCCCCAGCAATATCTCCTTCAGTGTCCCGGCCTGTCCGACCTTGATACGGGTCCCGCGCGGGAGATTGGCGTTCGACGTAGCCATTCCCCAGTGGTAACCGCGCCCGGGTGCCTCGCTGGCCTTGGCAAAGGCCGACCCGACCATGCAGGCGTCGCCGCCGGCCGCGATCGCCTTGCAGATCTCGCCGCCGATGCGCATCCCGCCGTCGGTAATGATCGGTATGTAGATCCCCTTGCGCTTGAAGAAATGGTCGCGTGCTGCCGCGCAGTCTACCGTGGCGGTTATCTGCGGCACACCGATGCCCAAGACGCCCCGGCTGGTGCAGGCCGCCCCCGGTCCGACGCCGACCAGGATCGCCGACGCACCGATCTCCATCAGCTCCAGGGTCATGTCGTAGGTCACCGTGTTGCCCACGATTATCGGGACCTTGGCCGCCTGGATAAGCTTCTCCAGGTCCAGGACCTTATATTCACTGGCAATGTGCTTGACCGTCGCCACCGTGGACTGGACCACGAAAATGTCGCAACCGGCCTCTACCGCGATCTCGCAAAATCGCTTGGCGTTCTGCGGGATGCAGCTTACCACCACCGGGATCTTGTGCTTCTTTATCTCCGCGACCCTTTTGGATATAAGGCTTTCTTTTACCGGCTTGGTATACAGGGTCTGTATCAGTTTGGTGGCCTCTTCTGGGGAAGATTCGGCTATCTGGTCAAGGATCTTGTCCGGGTCATCATAGCGGGTCTGTACGCCATCCAGGTTCAGGACCGCTATCCCTCCCAGTTTTCCCATCTCCACCGCGAACTTCACGTTCACAACGCCATCCATGGAAGCGGCCATGATCGGGATGCCGAACTTCATATTGCCGATCGACCAGGAGATATCCACTTCGTTGGGATTTATGGTCTTGTCACCCGGAACAAGTGCAACTTCATCAAAACCGTAACAACGTCTGGCCCGGCGCCCTATTCCAATCCATTCAGCCATTTTATACAACCTCCGTATTTAGAATAACTTACGTGAATTTTTTGGTCTGGCTAGAATTTATATAATATATATTGGTGTATATAATATTTAATGAGGGGAAAAAGTCAACAAAAAAAACCGGCCGTATTGCCGACGGAAAGGATGTCCTTTTGTCAGGCTGCCGACCTTAGTACTTGAAGCATAAAAGGATAAATAAACCGGCTAAACTGGAATATTTTCATGAAGGTCCCGGCCGTGTCTGCCTGGATCCCTGATATCAGCTCGAGATCACTAAAAGAAAGCCCCGGGTCTTAAACCCGGGGCTTTTTTAGGCACTTTACTTTTCTGGACCGCATGACCGCTAAGGTTCAGTTCCGAGCCACCCTTCTCTACCGCACTACAGGGGCCCGGGTGACCTTTCGGCACGGGTCGAAGATCACATCATCCCGCCCATACCTCCGCCCATGCCGCCGCCCATCGGAGGCATTGCCGGCTTGTCCTTCTCCGGGGCGTCCGTGACCAGACATTCGGTGGTTATGAGCAGTCCGGCGATCGAAGCGGCGTTCTGCAGCGCGCAACGCGTTACTTTCGCCGGGTCGATGACGCCGCTCTCGAGCATGTCAACATAAGAGTCCTGGTTGATGTCATAACCGATGTTCTTCTTCTCTTTTTTGAGACGATCGACTATGACCGAACCCTCCAGCCCGGCATTCAAGCAGAGCTGGCGGACCGGGGCTTCCAGGGAACGCAGGACGATCTCGGAACCGGTCTTTTCATCCCCTTCGAGCTTCAGGCTCTGGACCTCCTCGATGCAGCGCAAGAGAGCAACGCCGCCGCCCGGGACAACGCCTTCCTCTATCGCCGCGCGGGTCGCATGCAGGGCGTCCTCGACGCGGGCCTTCTTCTCTTTCATCTCGGTCTCGGTAGCAGCGCCGACGTTGATGATGGCGACACCGCCCGACAGCTTGGCCAGGCGCTCCTGGAGCTTCTCTTTATCGTAGGATGAATCGGTCTTCTCGATCTGGTTCTTGATCTGGGCGATGCGGCCCTTGATGTCGGCCGTCTTGCCGGCGCCTTCGACGATCGTGGTGTTGTCCTTGTCGATCTTGACCTTCTTGGCGCGTCCCAGGTCGGAGAGCTGGATGTTCTCCAGCTTGATGCCGAGGTCTTCGCTGATAGCCCGGCCTCCGGTGAGGACCGCGATGTCCTCCAGCATGGCCTTGCGGCGGTCGCCGTAGCCCGGCGCCTTGACGGCCGCGCAGGAAAGGGTCTTCCTCAGGTTGTTGACCACCAGCGTCGCCAATGCCTCGCCTTCGACCTCCTCGGAAATGATGAGGATCGGAGCGCCGGCCTTGGCCACCTTTTCCAGGATCGGCAGGATGTCCTTGATGTTGCCGATCTTCTTTTCATAAAGGAGGATGAAAGGGTTGTCCAGTTCGCATTCCATCTTCTCCATGTCGGTCGAGAAATAGGGCGAAAGGTACCCCTGGTCGAACTGCATACCCTCCACGAGCTTCAGCTCGGTGTTGATGGTCTTGGACTCCTCGACGGTAATAACGCCGTCCTTGCCGACCTTCTCGAAGGCCTCGGCGATCTTCTTGCCGATGACGCTGTCGGAATTGGCGGCAATGGTGGCCACCTGCTCGACCTCGTGGGACTCCTTCATGTCGACCTTCTTGGACAGCTTGGCGATCTTCTCCACCACCACCTCCACCGCCTTGTCGATGCCGCGCTTGAGGGCCATCGGGTTGGCCCCGGCGGTCACGTTCTTGAGCCCTTCCCGGTAGATGGACTCCGCCAGGACCGTGGCGGTCGTTGTGCCGTCGCCGGCGTTGTCAGAGGTCTTCTCCGCCACTTCCTTCACCATGGCGGCGCCCATGTTCTCGAAAGGATCCTCGAGCTCGACTTCCTTGGCCACGGTCACGCCGTCCTTGGTGACGGTCGGCGAGCCGAATTTCTTGTCCAGGATCACGTTGCGGCCCTTGGGACCCAGCGTGACTTTCACGGCGCGGGCCAGCTGCTCGACGCCACTCAATACCAGACGACGACCTTCATCGTCGAATTTTAATATCTTTGCACCCATTTTAGCCTCCTTGGCAAATTGATAACTTGGTCGGTGAGCATGACTTCATCAAATAAAGCGGCCGCGACCGGCCGCACTGTGTTCAAGAACGATATCTGTTATTTTACGATCGCCAGGATCTCTTCTTCCTTCATGATCAGGAGGGTGTCCCCGTCCTTGGTCTTGATCTCGGTCCCGCTGTACTTGCCGTACAGGATAGTGTCGCCGACCTTGACCTCCGGCGCGCACACCTGGCCGTTCTCCATTATTTTCCCCTTGCCCACGGCCACGACTTTGCCTTCCTGGGGCTTTTCTTTGGCAGTGTCGGGCAGCACGATCCCGCCTTTGGTGACCTCTTCCGAGCTTAAAGGCTCGATCACGACCCTGTCAGCTAATGGTTGAAGCTTCACGATACACCTCCTTTTTTAATGCTAGTTATACCTGTTTTTTAAATTTGAAAGGGCTTGAAAAAATTTTTTGTCGCTTAGCAAATATTTCTCAAGAGTGCTAATTATCAAAAAAAACAGGACCTTGTCAAGATTTTTTTTCATTTGATATTAGTTCTGGCACTCCAGCGCGAAGAGTGCCAGCGGATAAGATCGAAAAAACGGCCTGAGCGCGATCTTGAAAAACATCGCTCATTGCCGTTTATCCCTATGCCTTCTCTTATTGAGAAATCCCGGCCGGCTGACGAACGATCCTCCCAATCCAAAGGGTCTTACTGGAGCCGGAAAATATAGACTTTCGGCCCGGAACCTTCCTTGATCACCTTGATATCGAGGCTTTCCCGGAAAAGCCGCAAATAAAAAATGCGTCTGTTCAAATACTCTTTGAAATCCGCCTTGCCGCCGTTCTCGACCCAGTCCGGCATGTCCGGCGCATTCAGGAAAGGGTCGAAACAGGAATCCGCGGTCACAAAGTACCTCCATCCCTGCTCCTTCAATTCCCGGACCGGGATGTCAAAAGTCCAGATATATTTGACCGAGAAATAATCATAGAGGTTCTTTGAAACATACTGCCTGACGATCTTTGGATACCTGTTCCTGGAAATGTACTCATCACTCTTCAAAATCTTGAGATTGATGAACCCGATCCTGGGCACGTAATCCACGTCCAGGAGGATATGTTCATCCGCGGATATATTCTGCCTTATCCACGCCATGGAAAGGGTGCGGTTGTCCGGCCGGCTGTTCTGCATGACGCGCACCGCCAGCTTGCCGCACTCGAAGGCCAGCACGCCGGCCAGCAGGCCGATCAAAACTGAACGCAAGATCTTCAACCGGCCCATCTTCAATATCCCCTCTGCCATCTCGCCTATCACGACGCAAAGCCACGGGAACAGCGGGATGAGATAATGCGGGGACCTCTTGGCCAAGGCCCCTAGGCACAGGACGGAGAAGATCAGGATCACGTGGAAGACCCGGTCCGGCCTGGAATTGCGCGCGAATGACACCGCGATGGCGGCGAGGGACAACAGCGTCATGGCGAAGTCCTCGGACCAGAGCGCTGCCAACATCCACTGCGGGAAGATATTGACCGTGCTGCTGACCAGCAGCTCGGCCTCCAGGCTGAAACCGGAGGCGTATATCCCCGGTTTGAACACATTGAACGGCGAACCGGCGCAGAACCCCAACGCCGCGCATGCCATAATAAAGACCAGCCGGCGTAACTTGCTTGATACCGGCGCCGGCACCATCCAGGGCAGGGCCAGGAGGGGCGCCAGGGCCAGCAACCCGTTGAGCTTGGCGCTGGCCGCCAGCCCGGCCAAAAAGCTGGCCAGATAAAGGGACTTGTCCTGCGGGCGGTCCAGATACCTCACCGCCATGAAAAGGATAAGGGTGACCAAAAAGGCGATGGGGACGTCCGGCAGGGCGTAACGCGCATACTGCATATAAAAATAGTATGGCGACGACACCAGGAACCCCAGGGCCAGCATGAGGGCCGGCCGGCTCAGCCGCGTGACACAGTAGCGGTAAACCAGCGCCAGGGTCCCGGCCGCGCACAGGATGCTGATCGAACGGCCCACCCACAGCCAGATATCGGTGTCCCCGCGGAAGACCACCGCGAACAACTGCCAGTCGAACAACCCTTCCAACGGGAAACGGCGGACGAAAACATAATAGATACAATAAACCAGGTAAATAGGCCCGGCCAGGAAATAGCTGTAAAAAGTGGGGTAATTGGTGAACACCGGTTCGGCGGTCCTGAACATGGCGAAATGGCCGACATTCCTCAGGAAACTCCCCTCGTCGCAGTAGGCCGGCTCCTGTCTGCCGTCGAGAAAAAGGGCCAGGGCATAAAGGGCCAGCAGCCCCCACAGCCAGGGGCTGCGCCACCAGGCGCGTGTCTCCCCCGTCGGACTTTTCCCGTTTGATGGCTTTCTCAAAAACATCGCGCTCCCTTCCCCTCCCCGCTCCGTCACATCAGGCGGAAAATGTAGACCTCCGGTCCCGAACCGTCCCGGAACACCTTGACCCGGGCCGGTTCCCGGAACAAGCGTAAATAAAAGATCCGCCTCTGCAGATACTCGATAAAGGCCCGTCTGCCGCCATGCTGCACCCAGTCCACTCCGGACGGGTCCTGCAGGTACGGCTTGAAAGTGGTGTCGGCCGTCACAAGGTACTTCCACCCCTCGCCGGCCAGTTCTCTGGCCGTGACGTCATAGGCGATCAGATAGGACACCTGCCCGGACATCCGGCCCCGGGCATACTCCGCGACGATGGGCTGATATTTGTTCTTATCTATATATTCTTCCCGGGGCATCACCCCCAGGTCGAGGAAACCGATCGGGATATTGAGGCCGTCCACCAGGACGCCGCCGGCAGGGATGTTATGCCCGATCCATTCCTGGGCCGTCCTCACATTATTGGGCCGGCTGTTCCGGACGACCCTGGCGGTAGCCAGGTGGCACTCGTAACCGACGACGCCGGTCGCGGCCGCTATCAACAGCCACCGTAGCACCCGCGCTCTTTTCAGCTGCCAGGCGGCCTGGAAGGCTTCCCCGATCATTATGCATGCCCAGGGGAACAGGAACATGAAATAATGCGGCACGCGCTTGGTCAATCCCCCCAGCACAACAAGCGAAGTTATAAGGAGGGAATGGAAAAGCATGTCCCTGGGCGAATGCCGCCATAAGGAAAAAACGACCGCGACGATCACCAGCGCGGTCATCCCCGGCGATGCTTTCCACAGCTCCGGGACCAGCCAGAGCGGCAGCAGGTCGGACGGCCCGCTGAACAACAGGCCGCTCTCCAGCCCGAAACCGCCCTGGTACAGCTGGGGCTTCAGGATGTTGAAAGGCGACCCGAGCGCGAACCCGGCGAGGGCGCAGACCGCGGCCGCGAACGTGAGACGCCACTTGTGCTTTACCGGCCCGGGGACGGACCACGGGACGAACAAAAGGGGCGTGACGGCCAGCGCCCCGTTCAGTTTGGCGCTGGCGGCGATACCGGCCAGAAAGCCGGCCAGGTACAGTCTCCTGTCGTCCGGCTTTTCGAGATAGCGGCAGGCTATGACCAGGACCGCGGTCGCCAGGAAAGCCACCACGATATCCGGCAGCGCGTAGCGCGCGTGCATCATGTAGAACTCGTAGGGCGACGCCAAAAGGAGGCACACGGCCACCCATGCTGCCGGCCTGGTGAGCCGGGACGCGCAATACCGCCAGACCAGGACCAGTATGCCGGCCGCGAAAAGGATGCTCATCGCCCGGCCGGCCCACATCCAGATATCCAGGTCCGACTGGAAGACCAGCGCGAACAGCCGCGCGTCGGTCAGCCCTTCCCAGGGGAAACGGCGCACAAGAACGTAATAAATGAAATAGACTGCGTAGACGGGCACGGCCAGCAGGTAGCTGTAAAAGGTGGGATAGTTCGTATAGACCGGCTCGGCGGTGCGGTGGACAAAGAAATGGCAGACGTTCTTCAGGAAACTGCCCTCATCGCAATAGACCGGCTCGTGCCTGCAATCGAGGAACAGGGCCAGGACATACAGGACCAGCAGGCCCCACAGCCAAGGGCTCCGCCACCAGGCCGGTGTGGTTCCCGTCGGACTTTCCCCCGTTAACGGCTTGCCGAACAGCATGTCACTCCCTTTCTCTCACCGCCCCGGCCCCTGCCCGTCCCTGCCCCCCCGGGCCGTTCACTTCAGGCGGAAGATGTAGACCGCGGGCCCCGAACCGTCCTTGAAGGCTGTGACGCCCGCGTGGCCCTGCCATAAGCGCAGATAGAATGAACGGCGTCCGAGGTAATAAACGAACTCCTTGGGCGGCCCGCTCTCCACCGCGTCGATCCGGGACGGGTCCTCCAGATAAGGCCGTAAACAGGTTTCCGAGGTCACGAAATAGTTCCAGCCCTGCGCCCGGAGTTCTTCCGGCAGGCTGCCGTACCCGGTCAGGTAGGAGAAATGTAAATTCATCTCCCGGGAGAGATATTCCCGGACTATCGACGGATATTTGTTCTGTTTCAGATATTCATACGGCGGCATGACCCCCAGGTCGATGAACCCCATGCGGGGGACATCGTCAGCGTCGAGAAGGATGCGGTCCCTAGCCGTCAGGTTGTCCCTTATCCACTCCCGGGCGACGGCCAGGTTGTTCGGCCGCGCGTTATGCAGGGTCCGGGAAATTAACAACCGGCCGTTGTACACAGCCAGGACGATCGCCCCCGCCACCATTAGCCATCGCAACAGCCTCGGCCTCTCTATCTTCAGCCCGGCCCGGATGAGCTCCCCGGCCAGGACGCAGACCCAGGGAAAAAGGAAGATGAAATAGTGCGGCATCCGCTTGGTGAGCCCGCCCAGGAACACCACCGAGGCGATAAGCAAAGCGTGGAAGACCATGTCCTTCCGGGAACGCCGCCAGAGGGAAAAACCGATGACGGCGAGGAGGAGCGCGGTCATCACCGGGTCCTCGCGCCACAGGGACGGCAGGAGCCATTGGTAATTCAGGCCGCCGGCCTGTCCGTACAGGAGCCCGGACTCCTCGCCGAAACCCGACGAGTACAGCCCCGGTCTGAGCACGTTATAAGGCGAACCGGCGAAGAACCCTGCGAGGGCGCACACGGCGGTCAAGGCCATGGAACGCAACCGTCCGGATATCTTGTCCGGGACCAGCCAGGGCAGGACCAACAAGGGCGCCACGGCCACCGCTCCGTTCAATTTGGCGCTGGCCGCCAGGCCGGCCAGGAAAGCGGCGAGATACAGGGGCTTGCCCTCCGGCCTTTCGACGTGCTTCATCGCCAGGTAAAGCGCGGCTGTCACCAGCAGGGCGACAAAGACGTCCGGCAGCGAATACCGGGCGTACATCATGTAAAAACTGTACGGCGAACAGATGAGCAGGAACGACGCCCACAGCGCCGCCGCGCGGCCCAAGCGCGTGGCACAGTACCGGTACACCAATAGCAGTATCCCCGCCGCGCACAAAATGGTCACCGTCCGCCCGACCCAGAGCCATATTTCCAGGTCGCCCTGGAAGACCAGGGCGAAAAGCCGGGCGTCGAACAGGCCTTCCGGCGGGAAACGGCGGACGAGAACGTAGTAGATGAAATAAACGGCATATATCGGTGCCGCTATCAGGTAGCTGAAGAAGGTCGGATAATTGGTGTAGACCGGCTCGAAGTTCCGGTTGACGGCAAAAGCGGCCACGTTCTTCAGGAAGCTGCTTTCATCGCAGTAGAACTGGACCTGGCTGCCGTCGAGGGCCAGCAGCATCACGTACAGGGCGGCCCAAAGGAACGGCACCGGCAGCCCGCGCAGCCGGGAGGCGAAGCCCCCGTCCTGTCCCTGACCTTTACCGTGCATCCCCGTCCTCTCCCCGGCCCCCGGCGTCCGACAGCCCGGCTCACCTCAATTTAAAAATATAAACACGGGGCCCCGAACCTTCCTGGAACACCCGGACGCCCGCGTTCTCCCGGAATATCCTGTAATAAAAAGTCCTCCGCTGCAAGTACTGGATGAAGGTCGAGTTCGACCCCGCCTCGACCGCGTCCAGGCTGCCCGGGTCTTTCAGGTAAGGTTCGAAACAGTCCTCCGCGGTGATGAAATATTCCCACCCCTCCGCCTTGAGGCAGGCGGGCGTGGCGCTGTAGGAAGGGACATAATGGAAACGTCCGTAGAATTTGCTCTGGACATATTCCCTGACTATGGACTGGAAACAATTGTTAAGGAAATATTCGTTCGGCGACACCACCGCGAGGTCCAGGAAGCCCATGGGCACGGCGTTCCAGTCCAAAAGGACGAGGGTGTCTTTGGTGATGTTCTTCCGGACCCAGTCCTGCGCCAGGAACTGGTTGTCCTTCCGGCTGTCGGCCAGGACCCTTTCCGACAGACGGCAGCACTCGTAGCCGACCGCGCCGGCCATCACCACGGCCAGGA
>CAYTIW010000042.1:15780-17576 GCA_964438075.1 uncultured Planctomycetales bacterium | reverse complement strand
TCTACTCTAGCGTTCAGAGTCTGCTTATGCTCAGTAGTTACTACCTGAGACACTTCTAGAACATTGGACTCCTCAGATTCATCACCCTCAGAGACTTCTCCAACCTTCTCAGACCCTTCACTACCTGCGGAATACACGCTCTCACGTGCACCCCTGACAGAACGTATACTATTAGTCACACCCGCATTACTACTGAGTACGAGTGCAATATTGGCTGATCCTTCCCTAGCTCTGACTGCAAACAGATTCTGCATCAGCGAACGGAACCATTCAGCCTTGTTCCTGAAGCTTGTTCTAGCGTTATTGCTAACGATAGCCAACACTCCAAGAATACCAGCAATTACAGGATACTGACGAGAATTACCATCAGCAACCGGATCATTGCCTGCGTTCGAAGAGATCCTCAAGTCACCTTGAGCTCTCTCAGCTGTACTACCCTGGACATCATCAGCATATGCAGGAGAAATCACTACATTACTGATAATCTCCACAGAACGTGTGACCCAATTACGGGTCGTGTCTACAATAGCACCGATCTTGCTACCGGTGGCATTACGTTCGCCACTCAAATTGGCGACTGTTGTTACTTCTTCGTTGTCACTCTTCGCCTGAGCGAGTCTAACAGTGTTTGAGTTGGCAGCCAGGCGTGTAGCCTTCTCAACACCTTCGTTACTGTTTGTACTCTCAACCTGTGCGCCACTCTCTTCGGCGCCCGTTGTTGTAACGTTGCTGTCATTCGTCCCCGCGAGTTTCTGAGCATTCGCGCTGGCAGCCGGGATCGTGGCCTTCGCGAATCTGTTAATTTGCTCATCACTGTTCTTCTTCTGTGCGCCACTCTTATTATCGGCGCGTGCTGTCGTAACCTCGCTGCTTGCCTGTTCAGTCTCTTCGATGACCTGATCTGGGGACAGACCACCCACATCAGCACCGTCATTTACGTCATTCTTAACCTGCACGCCACTCTTATTGGCGCGTGCTGTCGTAACTACGTTGCTACTCGTCGTCTCTTCTTTTTCGACCTTCGCTCCGGTAGACGGACGATCCGAAGCAAGACCGGTTAACGCGTTTCTGGCCGCTAACTTAGCCCTATCTTTTCCTCTCTTGTACATCCACCCGGCGACTGCTATGAGAGATAGCAGGCTGGCTCCAATACGACCACCGTCGCCAGCAAAAGATTTAAGGAAACCTTTATTAGTAATATCAGCTGAAGCAACATGAATTACGTTACTCTTTGCCTTACCTAAAGGTCCTATATTTAAATTAAACATTGGCCCATATAATGATGGCCCACCATCAAATCCAGGACCAAACATTCCGGGAGGAGTTGTATTCGTTGGAGAAACAGGACTCGGCATTGTCGGCAAAGGACCAGTGCCGCCCGGAGGAACTGCTGTTGTGTTAGGTAATACTGGAGTTGGCGGAGCTGGTGGTCCATTCATCGGACTAGGCCGATCATGGTCTTTATCGGAACTGGAGCGCTGATCAGTATAGGGGGATTGTTTCAAGCTGGCATTAATTACAATCTGATCCCCGGCCTTCATTATTTTTTGAATTTCAATTAAATTATTATCGTCCGATAAACCGCTTGGTGATAATGCAACAGTCTGAGTCGTAACTGATTCTGTTGGAATAGTTTCAGATAGAGTTGGCTGCGGTTGTGTTTCTGTACTTGCTAAAGTAGATACGACTTGTACCTGTTGGGCTGTCTTTAGATCAACAACGCTTGCCTCTGTCTTAGGAGCAAAGGCTCCCAATCCAATGGTAGATGCCATTAAGATGAGCAACATCTTCTTGGC
>CAYTIW010000042.1:12576-15680 GCA_964438075.1 uncultured Planctomycetales bacterium | reverse complement strand
GGCCCTGTTTCTGAAACAATCTTTCCATCCTGACTTGATACAGGTGCTGATTCCTGCTGCCATTTAGCCAATTCACTTGAAATTTCTTCCACTTGAACCTGTGGTGAAATAGCGGCCCCACTCTCTGCTTTATTCTGTAACTCCTGATATTGCCGTAATACGGCATTGCTTACAGGATTCATTAGACTTGGTAATTGCCCACCCAGAATCTCGTTAACCCAAGTTACAGCCTCTGTAGCCATAGCTAATTTATCAGATGGAATTGCTCCCCCTGCATAAGCTTTGCTGATCGTTTTAATATGCGCATTTTCCTCGACCGCCAATAGTGCAGTAAGCTCATCCGAATCATCAACCGTATTTAAGAAGGCCGATGCTATCGCCACTTTCTCCGGTAAATCGAAGACCTGTCCTGGTTTAGACTGCAAGCTTACGCCCTGAGAAACCAAACGATATTGTCCTGGCTCCTCAGAGCTGGATATCTTTAATTTATTCACTAGTACGACCGAAGACGCCTCGGAACTCTTTGCCGTCTTGAACTTCAATAAGGATACCGGCATGGAGATCAAGCCTTCTTTAACATCAAGACTAATAACAGTTCCCTTTCCATCGACATTCTTTAGTAATGCCAACTTGGGCGTAAATGGTTTTTCTTTATCCAAGACCAAGGTCAATCCAGTGTCTTTATCCTCCGACGGTAATTGTAGGCTTAACAGTTGATCTCCCTTAAGTAAAGCTGCCCCATTTACGGTAACGTCTTCGGCCAAGAACGTGGTTGGAGCCTCTTTAGTTATAGTAGAACCGCGCTGAACCAATTTAACTGGAGTCCCTAAAATATTGATCGGCTTATCCAATGCAACCTCGTAGCTGCCACCCGGCTTATCCAAACGTGCCAATTGATAGAGCTGCTCCCCTCCCACATTCACTGATACAACGGTAGCAAGAGGCTGCTTATCGTCAAAGCCGTAACGACCGGTCTGTTCAAACTCTTTACGCAGCTGTTCCTCAGGTTTTTCTTCAGGATTAAACCAATAAACCCTGGCCGTCTTATAATCGAACATTTCCCCGGGCCTAAGCTCAATGAGAACGCCAGCCGGAGTGGTAAAGCTAATCGACTGCTGCTGATCGTTTATAACCATTCCAGGACGTTCGCGCCCTTCCTTGCTCTTACTATTTAAGACCATACGGCTTCTAACATTCGCTTGGCCAGTCTTCTCGCCCTTTTCGTCCAACGAACTGACCTCCATGCGGCTCTCAGATATCATCATGTCCGGAGCAAAGCCGGCGGTACGTTCAGTGATCCTTTCGGGCTTGGCCAATGCGTTCAAAGAGGATATAAATGCCATCGGTGTTTCTGCCAAAATGAGCGCATCAACATCTTGCTGAACTTCGCCAGGTTTGAATTCCAGGGATTCAACAGCAAGGATATTCTTATCCACCCAAGCACGCTGCTGCGGCTTCAATTCCGAGTAGATCTCGCCACCTTTAGTAACGGTATACACCTTTCCAAAGAACTTATGGGCACTAGCGGCTTGAGGCTTCTTAAATAATTCACGAAGCAAGGCATAAGAATGGTTTATCGTTTCCTGGATGCGCTCTATCGTTGAAGAAGTTTCACCCAATATCGATTGATAACGGTAATAGGCTAATTCTTGGGCCACCAAACGTCTGGCCTCAAGCAGCAGCTGCCTTAATCTCGGAGAAGTTTCGGGGTCATTCAGGAAACGATCAAAGACCGTATTGCCAAAGAATTCTTGAATATTATTCATAACTTCTTCGGTCAGGACTTCTTTGCGGAGCTGGGTTAAATTGATGTCACGCGTGGTTTTTACATAGTCCTCCATACTCTGACCGCGGGAACCTATAACCACCAACTTGGTGTTAGCGCTCATGATTTCACTAACTTTTCTATTGTCGGTGAACTGTTGATCCGGGAACAGTATCCTTCCGCCCAACGTAATACCGCGCACTCTTCCATAGGCCTGACGAATAGTTTCACTATCGCTCTTTGTGTCCGCCAAGACATAAAAACGGTCATTCGGCAGCATATCCACCGTCTCGGCGCGGGAACGCGCCAGAGTCAGCACAACGATATGACGGCTGGCAGGATTCTGCAGGATTTCCTTAACTCTCTTAAGAGGATCTGCGGCTTTCTCGTCCACCAGAGGTTCTGTGGATTTCCATCCGACCTCCGGGTTAACAAGATGCCACTGATTATCGCGTTCGGAAACTAGCAACGGACGCTTGGTTGCTTTGGCTAAAGCCATGAGCTCTATCATATCCTCATCAAAGATGCCTATCTTTTCTCCAGGCTGTCTACGAACATGGGTGATGATGATCTTGCCCGATATCGAGTCGGTGCTGCTGCGGATAAGATCGGCAAATTCGGTTATATTATCCACATCGGTCTTGCTTTCAAACTCGACAAACCGTCCGCCAAATGACCCCGGCTTGGGACTTTCTTGTTCCTTACTCAACTCAGTACCGTTAATAACAGCGTCTTTCCCATAAATAGCAGTCAAAGTATCTACGAGCCCTATGGTAGCGGAAGCCAATACCACGTCCGATCCGCGCTCTATAGCACCGCGCAATATGCCAATATCCGTCGTACGAGAACCAACTCCCTGACGTTTTACATCTTCGGCCTTACCAACATCTTCCGGACGCAAGGCTAACACTGAAGCCTGCTCTCCGACCAACTGGCCAGCCACAGCCTGTAGCGGATCCTGCGGTACGACGTGAATGTTGGCTATCCCGGTGTGGGCATTAGCCATGATCGCACCCTTGCGTCCTGGAATGGAAGCTATCCTCCCCTCGCGGATGTCGGCAATGGCCTGTACAACAGATTGCAAATAAGCTATCTTCTTGGGCCCTTCCGGCAAGCCACGGATCTGCTCGACCGTCAACTCTCCGTCGGGACCTTTTATCTTATTGTTCAAAATATCTACCGCATCCGCCAAAACCGCGACCGAGACACCCTCGCGCTCTAGTTCAACCTCTCCGAAACGCTCCTTCAATACAGTAAACATCTCCTGCACGCCGCGGGCGTCTTTAACATCAACCTTCCGGTCGCTTTCTTCGCCTCCGTTCAACGGTGCGTTAGCCAA
>CAYTIW010000042.1:0-12476 GCA_964438075.1 uncultured Planctomycetales bacterium | reverse complement strand
TCTTTACGTGCCAATCCGGGCTTTGGTTTAGCAGAAACGGTACTAGGCTCGACATATCCCTGATCGATCACGCTCCAAAGCGAGCGGCCTATCTTGGACAATAACGCGTCGTGATTGGTACGATCACCTGTGACCTTGCCGTTGCTCTGCATGACCATTGGAGAAATAATGGTCGCAGTAGGTATATTCTTGGGCGGAGTCAGTTCGATCTTGGGCAGTGCATTGATCTCCTGATTATCCAGAACGTTACCCTGCTCAAATATCGGAACGATTGGCGGCTTCACAGGAACAACCGGTTTCGTCTCTACAACTGGCGCCGGGACCTTTCGGTTAACAGCAGCGACAGGCTCCGGACGGACATAGCGACCCATTGCGGTCTCGATCTCGGTGATCTGGTCAAGCTTGAGCTGCAGACCATTCCTCATGGCCTTTTCGCTGATCTTTCCAGCGCGGTAACGCTCGACTATCCTGCGCATCTCGCGCTGATGATGTAATATCTGCGCCTCTTCAGGGGAGATATCCTCCGCTGATTTCTTGATAGCGGACGGCTTCACCAGAACCGTTTTCTGGGCGTAATCGTAAACTAGATTGTACTCCGGCGCCCAACGGCCCAGCCAAGCTGCGAATTTCCTTTCCTCTTCAGCCGCCTGAGCCTTATCTCCTCTGGCGAACAGGCTATCGATCTTGGCTTTCTTCTGTAAATACCGTTGATACACTGTTGCCAATATCGCACCCTTGGCGGTCTTGCTCGTAAGCACAGTAGCCGCTTCAGCTTTGGCCTTTGAAATGACCTCTTGAGCCGCCGACTCTACCTTGGCATAGGCTTCCGGACCGAGGATAGTCAACAGGACCGCTTTGGTATTGGCGACCTGCTTCTCATTGCTCCAATCTATCGCCGGCATGATAACGGCGGCAATATCTTCAACCTTCATGGCATTGTCTTGGAACTTTGTCTTCAACCCGGCTAAAATATCGTTTACATCTGCGGGTATCTGGGCCATATCCGGGGCGGCTAAGGAAACTACCGCCAAGGCCTCGACCGGCGTCCACTTCAGGCTGTTAGCTCCTTTTTCCAGCAGATCTTTGATCTTGCCAACGAAGTACCCGTGCCAGCTGTCGAAGGTGGTGCCATCTTCCAGTTTCTGCCAGAACTGTTTCGATTTCTCGATCCATTTCTTGGCCATGCTAGAAACACTCATTCGTACGCTCGAACCCGGGTGGTCGCTGATTGGTGCGATACCGGCGATATCAGCATCTTTGAAATTGCCGAAGGTGATCGCCAAATAAGGATACTTATTAATTATTTCGCGCGCTTTCTGAGCTTGATCACGGGAGATCTCTCTGTCGCTCAAGAAATCAGTGACAACCCTCTCAAAATCCTCAGCACTATTGAAACCATTGGCAACGGCAACAGTGTTCATGGCTACATCGTAGCTGGCTAATTGCTGACTAAATCTTTGCGCCAGAGAGCGATCAACCTTGCTGACCACTGAAGCTAAATTCTCGCGAACCTCTTTCGACTTATTAGCGGCTTCCTTAAATCTGATCTGAGCGGACTCGTTGCTCTCGCGCATGGCGCGCACAAATTCTGCCGACTGAGCAAAATCAGCCATCAACGCGCGTATGGCCGGGTCGAACGGACGGTTAGGAATATGACCTTTGACGATAGTGACGAAATCAGGGAACGAGAAATTCCGGGAATGCTGGGCGATTATTCTCTTGAAGTTGGGCAGTAACGACGGATCAAATTGGATCGTAGCCGGTGTTATGTTGATCTTAAACAGCGGCGGGGCCTGCTGCGGCGGCACCAGATTCTGCGGTTTAACGGGCAACTCTACTTTAGTGGGCTCTGCCAGCTGCGGCGGTACAGATTCAACGCCCTCAGCAGGAGCACCCGTTTCCAACCCCAGATCAAGTGTTCTGTAGCCAGCCTTAGCTTGAGCGGCCCTGAACAGTATGTGCTGTATGAACTTCTCTTTCACGGGATCATTGGCATGCACCAAAGCCGTCGCATACTGACGAACTTCCTGTCCCAGCATGAAAGAGAGGGCTTGCTTCTCGGGCATGGATGCGAAGCCTATGAAAGTCCCATCCATCCCGACGATAAACATCCGTCCTGATTTAACACCGCGGTAAATGGCCACATTGCCCTTGATCTCCGGACGCGGCTTTTCGCTTAAGATGTCCGCAATTATGCGTAAAGCCATGGCGGCATCGAAGGCTGGCAGGTCTTCAAAATTGGCTCCCCAACGGGCCGCGGCCAATTTGCTGGCTAACGAAGCAATCCCTTTATCTCCCGTCGCCAGCAAGGCCTGTAGTTTGGCATAGACATTCTTCGCCAGCGCATCTTCGCTTCTGATAAGCTGCTCTTCGATCTCGGTCTTGGCCATCCGGATCTTCAGTTCCGCCGAGCGCAGGTCATGCAATAACGGATCCTGATCGGGGACCATGATGACATCTTTACGGCCATCCGCTTTGTTTTTCACATAGACAACCCCTCTGCCGTCCGCATCCACACCCGTCGTAACTTCTACCTGTTCCTCGGTATTCTGTCTTATTCCCAAAAGCTCCAGCACCGCGTCCAAAGTTTTGGCATTGATGAACGCCGAATAGGCCCGAATGGTGCGAGTTCTTTCGCCGGAGACCGTCTGCAGAGAAACGTCTTTTTCAGGCTGAGCCTTAACGATATCCCATACAGGCAGGTCTTTAAACGCAGCCAGCTGCGGGTCTTTCTTTATCTGTTCAACGGCTGACTGCACCTTGTTGACATAGGCTGCGTCCTGGGCCTTGTCGGCTGGCAGAGTGATCGGCTGCTGGCTCTTGATCGCATTGAGGATCAAACTCCTGACAGCCGGCTTGTTTTGCAAGATGTAGTTGATTCTATCCTTGGCAGAACTCGAGATCAGCGGCCTTTCGACATATTTCTGGACAGAAGATGCTATTACACCGCGCAACCGCTTCTGTTTTTCCAGCACTTCGCGAGCCGCCTCTATGCGGGACACCGCAGGCAACACCTTCTTGACCAGCGTCTTTTCAAGAGCAGCAGCATCCATCGCTTCGATTTCACGAACGGCGGGCATTCCGACCACTGAAGGCATTTCTATGGCCACAACGCCCTTACTAGTGGGAATATTGAACACCGCGCGGCCCTCATTAAACTTGACCGTGACCTGATCGGGCTTGTTCTTTAGCGAATCTAAGACCGTTGCCTGAATTTCCGCAAATACTATCTTTTGCTTCTGCACCGGAGCGCTGACACCTGTGAAGGATGCGCCCTTTGATTCCTCCTGCTCATAAATAGGTGAAACTACCTTGCGCGGTTCAATGCGCTGGAATTGAGGAACTTGGATCTTCTCGGGACGGCCCTGCTGGCTGCCTGTGATGAAAGAGGTCTTCTGGATTGACTCCATCTGCCTAGCCGTGACATTAGCCCTGGCGTCCCTGACCATGGCCAATATATGCCGGACATAAGTCCGCTTGCTCGGGTCGGTAGCAACCTGTTTTAATGCCTCGGCATAACGCTTTAATTCGTTATAAGTCAAACAGGAGAACTCGCGCTTCTCCGGTTCCGAGGCAAACCCAATTAAGGTACCATCACGCTGTACGATCAAAATACGACCCGACCTGGGCCCTCTGTACAGCACAATATCACTGCCGGCCTGCTCTTCACGCGCCGGTTTCTCGCTGAACACGTCTGCCACGATCTTCAAGGCCATTTCCGCATCAAAAGAAGGCAGATCCTCGAAGTTCGCCCCCTTCTTGGCCTCTTCCAACATAGCCGCTAGGACTGACGGCCCCGGACCATCCACCGAAAGCATTTCCCGTAACCTCATAACCACGGACTTGGCTAACTTATCTGAATTACGAATAAGTTGCTCATCGATTGATGTCATTGCCATATCAAGCTTGAGCTTGTCTGACCGGAAATCATATGCCTGCGGCAACGGATCTTTCTCCGGTATATCCAAGACTATGCGGGTTCCATTTATATTGTTGAGGATCGAAACATATTCCACCCCGTCCGTCCCCAAGGAACGCGTTACGTCGACACCATCGAACAGCTTGTTCTGTAACTTGGGCGTAAATCCAAAGAATCCGGCCACTGTGCGCAGCGTGTTATTCTCCATCAAATACTTTTGATATTCTTGCTGGACCCTGGTCATGACACCAACGAAGCGCGGGACATTGACATTTCTGTCTCCGCTTATCTTGAAAATGGGCAACGCTTTTACGTTCTTAGATACATTTTGATTGTTCTTAATTGTTTCATCAACCACCCGTTTAACTTTATCCGCAATTGCCGGATCTTGAGCCATATCTTCAGGGATAACTATGGGTTCATGCTTCTTAATAGCAGTTTCTATCAACCCTGCGATCTTTGCTCTTTGTGGATCCTTGGCTGTAGCCTCCTTAGATGATAATGCGGTCTTGATGGCATCGTAATCCACATCCGAGATCAGCGTCTGGGCAGAGCGAGAGGACATATACAATATCACCCGCTGTAATTCGACCTGCGACATGCCCTTCAATTCTGACATATTTAAGCCGACAGAATCCGGCACCGGGACCTCCAAGATCTGGCTGGCATTCATTTTAACCACTATCATTGGTTGTCCTTTACGATCAGCCACCGATAGAGCTTCCGGCTTCACCACCGCTACCGCCGCCACTTTGGGCATATCTATCCTGTCAGCGGGTTGTATGGCCACGATCTTGGTGTTCGAACCGGGAAGCACTTTCGAATTCAACAATTCACCCAATTCTTCTGGCGGCATAGCCTGTAGTTGCTGCAGAGACGGCATACCGGTTGAACCGGCCGTGATCTCGACACGACGATTAACATCGGTACCCACTGTAAAGACGATCTTATCCGGAGCGCTCACAGCCTGGTTCACGTTTATCACCGCACCGGCCTTGATCGCCTTATCGACCGCCTCGCGCGCTTCGGGTATCATCCTTGTATCCGATAATCCCGCTACTATCTTCTTGGCCGCCGCGTTCGAAACAGTACCCTTTGGCCGCTCGGTCTTCTTGACATCAAAAACCTCCAGAGTGGGTGCACTGGCAAGCACGACCGTGGAACCTTTTTCCATCTCAATCTTTGTTCTTATCTTCGGATTGATCGAACCTGAATTGATCAACTGCTCAACGTCAACCGGGCGGCTCGAGAACGCAGCACTTGAACCCGACTGATCCTTGGACCAGAACGCCATCTTCTGCGCTATCTCCGGCTTGATGGTCGATAGCTTAGTGACAGAACCTGCCTTGATCAGCGAATCCACGTCAACCGGACGGCTCGAGAACGCCGCTGTTGATCCCGACTGATCTATTGACCAAACCGCCACCTTCTGCGCTGTCTCCGGCTTGACAGACGAAAACAGCTTCATGTTTGTATATACTCCCTCAACCGGACGACTTGAAAATGCCGCTGTTGATCCCGACTGTTCCGGTATCCCGATCTCGATCTTCTTGGCTGCATCCATCTTCCCTGCAGCCGCCAGCCTCATCGCCTGATCGAAATCCAGGACCGGACGGCTTGAAAATGCCGCCGTGGACCCCGACTGTTCAGGCAAGCCGATCTCTATCTTTTGCGCGGCTATCTCCGGCTTGCTGACCGGTGCCAGCCTTACCCTATCTGTCTTGATAGCCGGCTTTGATTCGATTACCTGCCGACTAGAAAATACTGCCGTAGAACCCGACTGTTCAACCCTTCCAACCCCTATCTTCTGCGTAACCTCCAGCTTTTCTGTCGCTAACTTCATTGAAACTGACTTCATTCCACGATCAACGTCCATCACCGGCCGACTAGAGAACGCTGCCGTGGACCCCGACTGTTCGGGCATCCCGACCTCAATCTCCTGTGTAGTTTCTGACTTGCTCACCGGCTCCAACTTCACCAAAACCGGCTTCATCACCCTGTCAATTTCCATTACCGGGCGACTAGAGAACGCTGCCGTGGATCCCGACTGGTCAGGCGTTCCAACTTCTATTTTTTGAGCAATCTCTGACTTAGTTACTGGCTCCAGTTTCACCGGGATCGGTTTCATAGCCAAATCCAACTCCACGACCGGCCGGCTGGAAAATGCTGCAGTAGAACCCGACTGATCCGGAACAACTACTTCTGCTTCCTGCACATCTGGCGTTCTGACCGGCTCCGGCTTCGCAAATACCGGCTTACTGGAGAAAGCCGTCGTTGACCCCGTCTGATCCGGTACCCCTTCCGATATCATTTGGGCTATATCTGGCGCCAACAACGAAGATTGTGCCGGAACATCCGGCTTGCTGAACCGCGCTGAAGTTTGCGCCGAATCAACTTTAGTGCTCGGACGGGCAGCCATAAAAGCGTTCAGATTGCCGATAGCTTCTCTACGCTCAGTATCCCTGATCTTGGAGAGTTGTTGCATGAATTGGCGCGGGTCCTCGATAATAGTGATCTTGTGCCCCGCATTGGTCTTGATACTCCCGCCATTATCGATCTTGGCCCCTTGTTCGGCCACATCAATAAAGTCTCTCAAAGCGAACGCCGGCAAAGACTGCGTATCTTCTGGTGAACTAACAGTCCTGGTCTCCGGCTCAAACGTCGGTGCTGAGCCGGACATGGAAGCTTTCCAGAAGGCCTTGGAATCGACCACCACTCCCCTTAAGGTAACCCTTACATCTGCGGACACGCTCTTGTTGATCTCTTCTCCTATTTTATCTATGAGCTCGGTGGCGACCTCTGGCTTATCCAATTCGCCGCCTACCACCGGAACAATGAAGCCGTCTGGTGCCACCCGATAAGTTACAGCCTTGGAAAATGTTTCTGTAGCCTTGTTAACGCCTTCCATAACGGGCTTGAACACCCGATCATCAGCATCTTTATGTCCGAGAAGTGTATTCGGAACCTTAGCGCCACCCGTAACAACACCATCACTTCTTACAGTCGCCCTAGCTTCTTCCTCTTTTCCGGATAACTGCTCTGCCAATTTAGGACTAATCTCGTATACAGGATTCCCCGCCACCAGATATACATTCTTTTCTCCGCCGCCGGTAGAAACTGTAGCTGTTTTCTGTAATTCCACCACGCCATCCCTGACAGTATAGGTTTGGCCTTGAGGCAATATCATCTTCAAGACATTTGAACCTAAATTCTGCCTCTTAACGGTCTGGAACTCCGGTTCGACCATATCCGGATATAGGACATCCGGATTCCTGTCGACCACTTGCTGGACCAGCTTCTTCTCCTCCGCCCCGCTCCGTTTCTTCTCGACCGCCTCAACCGCATCCAGTATCGGCGCTATCTCTGTCTCGACGTTCTCCGTCAGCAAGAAAGATTCCCCTCTTTCCTTAGCGATATTGGCGGTCAGCTCCGCCCCCTTCATGAACTTGCCGAATGAGCTGGCAAAAGCTTGCATATCATCACTGGGGATGGTCATATGACGGAAGCCGAAATTGACCATCGGTGTATACACGGGCATGTTCAGGGCCTTGTCATCATTAGCCCTGGCGATCTGAACCGCGGCTCTCTCTTGTTTTGAGGGTTCAAAATTGACCGTCGGCTGCTCAGAAGCGCCGGTCGTGACCGAAGATTCCCAAACCGGAGCGCTGACCGAACCAGGCGAACGGCTGGAGTTCAATATTGAATTGACTTTAACGACCGCCTTTTCAAACCCTTCATCCAGGCTTTCCTGTTCGCCTTTTTGATATAACAGGAAATAGCCGTCCCGATCCTTGAACACATCTTCCAACACCGTGCTGCGGCCGGATATCACCGCCTGCCTGACCTGTTCGAATTCTTCATTTGAATTTATACCGCTGATCTTGCCCATCCCGTATTTGCCTTCAGGGATCGCCATGCTGACCGCGGACTCAATGCTGGCACCGAGCTCTTCCATCTGGAAAGGTGAAATGTTCGGCGGCAGGGCCACCCCCAGCTCATCACCGGTCATATTCACCACGAAACCGGCGGTTCTCTCATCACCGAGCTTCTTGCTGTATTCACGCACGACGTCATTGGCCACACGGGTGACTATCGGTACCAGTTTGTCCCCGTACTTGTCCCCATAGGCCTTGACCTGCCACTGCAATTTTCTGAGATCGCCAAAAGCGCCCGCCATGACATATTGCCGGGCGAAATAGCTTTTCAACTCTCCAATACCGCGCTCGCCAAAGCGATTGCCCAATGCGGCATGCATCTCGAATTTATCACTGGCCTTACCATCGGCCAACGGGGACATATTCTGAGATACCACATTATCGCCGATATCCCTCAGCTCGGACACGGACAGCTGTGCGGAATCTGCACTGCCGATATCCTTTGAAATCTCAACAGATGAGGGCATATTCTTGACTATGCGGACAAAATCTAACGCCGATCTCTTGCCGAAGTCGGAAACCTCGCTAGCCATCACCCTGCCCTGGAGATTATCCGGAAGGGCATTGCTCTGAGCCATGGTCTTGACCTGCTCCACGGTCTGGGTAAACTCGCCGTAGGCGGTCTTTACTTTAGACTCCATCGGCTGCGGCAGGGCCAGTTCATCAACGAAGACATCATAGCCCGCCTTCAGCACATCCTTATATTCGGCTACGTCTCCGGTATAAGCGACATTGAAGTCCGCCGGGAAGAAGGCGCGATCTCCCATGACCTTGTCCAGAGCGACGATCCGTTCCCTGATCTGCCCATTTGTAGCGCCTGCCTGCTTCATGGCGATACCGGTACGCAGCAGGACCTCTTTCTTGAGCTGGGCACGATATCCCGGGTCCTCGCTGACCTGCCGCATCAGCTCATCGCTCTTGGCCGTGACTATGGCCATCTCGACGAACTGCTGCGGTGTCTTTATCAGATACGGCGCGCGCTCCTCTGAATGGTATTCGCCGTTGATTTCTTTCTGCGTAGCGGTGAAATTCTTGCCTAAATTGCCGACTTCATCCATATAAGTCGGCAAATGATTGGCCAGCGGGAGGAATTTCGGCAGAGCGGAAACCTTGGTGCTGTCCGTTACCGCGCCGAACATGATGTTGCGATAATATTCCGTGTCCAGCTGCCGCGTGCTCATCACATCAGCGGTCTTCTTGTCATAATCCGCCGCACGGCTGTTGTGATAGTGGGCGCCGATACCCACAGTCTGCGCCAGCTCGGCATCCCCTAACAATTGCGGCATGTTCTGGGCGGTACGCATGAAACTGAAATAGTTGACCATCCAATCCTTCACATCGGATTTCGAAGAAACATTCTGCAAGGCGGGCAAGGCGATCTCGATAGCGCTGGCGTCAGAGAAGACCTTCATCTCATTTAGGCCGCTGCCGGTCTTGTACCCATCCCTATGGGCCACCGCACCGACCTTGGACGGATCGCCGGCCACGACAAAGAACAGCTTGTTCAAGGCCTCCTGCCTTGCGGCTGGTGCTAGTTTATTCAAGCCGCTGACTTCAGAATCAGCACCGATCTTGCGGTCACTGATGGCGCTGACAAAAGCGTCGACCAGTCCGGCCTTCTCGATAGCTTCATAATCTTTCTCGGCTACCGCACGCATTACCGTGCGCAGCTGTTCGGGGTTGCTCCGCAAGACGCCGGCCTGCTGCGGGGTCAGGCTCAGCATCGCCCGGTCTGAGCCCGCCTGTCCGGCATAGGAAGTCGGCGAAGCAAAGGTGATCTTTTCCTGGACTTCTTTCCGGCTGCCCACACCAGACTTCAGAATAGTGATCGATTCGATATTCTTTCCGGGAACATAGGGCACCATGTATTCCTGCACGTCGAACTTCTCGCCCCGGTTGATCACGTTGGTAAATATGACTGACTTGGGCGGGACCTTGATCTGGTATACCGCGCCGCCGTTAGCGGATGCGAATTCTATGGCCTTTTCCGGCTGTGTGGTATAAGAAGTGAACCCTGTGCCCCCTTCTTTTTTGAGGGCGTTCTTGTCCAGCGTATGCTTGGCGACTATCCCTTCAATGCCTTTCTGGTCCAGTTCCGCTATCCAGTTTTCCACTCCTTCACCCTGGGCGCCGAACCCCTGAGGCGGGATAAATCCGTCTTTCTTCAAACGATCCATGTCTCTGTGAACCTGCGCCGCGCTCACACCTCTGTACAGGACCAGCGGGGTCTCGTTCACCAGCCCGGCCATGTCTGTCTGGCCTAAGACCCGGACCCATTTCTGAAGATTATTGGCTATATTCTGTCTGGAACCATCTCCCGGCAACGCAGCTCTTACCGACAAGTTCTTCATTGCGCTGTCGGTACCGCTGCTCGCTTTTTTAACAGCCGTCGCCTGATAGCTCTTCACCTCGGCCGTGGTCATCTCGTAGGACGCCGCCGCCACTGCCTTAACAGGGATAACGCCCGCAGCCTTCTGATTTAGATCGCCCATGCCAATCTCTTCCGCCTCCAGCGCGTGGCCTGAGAATAACACTACCTTCTTAACACCTATTTCCGGCAGGACATACTTCAACCCGCTCCTGGACAGGAACGCTTCTGCTCGACGCTCAGCTGTTCCGTCCTGACTATAACCTGGTCTGGCATACTGCGAAGAGCCATCATCTATGCCCAATACCAATTCGCCATTTATGCGCATCAGCTTCATGTATCCTGCCTGAGATACATTACCCTTATAACCTTCCGCCATGTACGTCGTATGCGCCGCTTTATACCCTTTCGTATGCACAACGCCATCTCCCGTCGCCACATACGAGATACCGCTCTCATTCTCAATGAACTGTGCCTTCTGTTTCTTCTCAGCAGGCGTTAACGCCTCCCACTCTGTATTCATCCTGGCCGCTGTCTGCGTAAGCCACTTAGCCATCTCCGGCTGCGTCTGCCTCAACGACGCGACCTTAACTTCGCCCTTCAAAGCCGTGCTAGCCACATCAAAATTAGCCCTCAATGTAGCCACGTCTTTATCATCCGAACCAAAGGTAGCCTCTGCGGCCTGTAACATCCGCCCGGCTTGCGCAACCGCCGTCAAAATCTTCCCCTCGTTCTTATCTTTAGTATATCCGCCGGACTTGGCTGCCTGATACTCTCTCAAAGCCACATTGAACTGCTCCTTCACACTGGCGATCATCGCCGCTTTCAAAGCTGGCGATGACTTGCTCGACATTGCGCTGTCGCTCAGGGAACTCTTCTGGGTGGACGGACCGATCTCGATATCGGGGACTTCAACTACCGGTAGTTCGGCCAGCTTCTCCGGGGACAACTGGGCCAGCTTCTCCGGTAATATCACCTCGCCGGTCTCGATCATCACCGGCGTTTCGCTCTTGATATTGGCCACCCGGATCGAGGAAACTTCACGGCCCGAAGGCATCTTCAGGGCAAGGGCCTGGTCCTGGCGCACTCCCAACACAAGCACGGTTAACTGCTGGCCCTTCCAAGGAATAAAATTCACTTCATAATCGCTGTCCGCCCCGGCGACGTCCAGGTCCGGCACTTCCGGTTCCGTCAAGACCTGCTTCTTGGCCAATTCCTTTATCTGATCCCAGTTATAAACTTTGCCGCCGGTTATAAAGGTGAAATTGGATAGCGGGGCTTTCGGGTTGATCCACACTTCATTCACCCCATTGCCGGTTACCTTCTCCCCTTTCCATTCCTGGATATCGCTGGTCTTCCCGACCATGATCACATGGTCGCCCAGGCCGCCGCCGTACATGGGGATACTGCTGCCTTTGATCACTTTTGTCGCGGAAATAGCATCATGACCTTCAGCGTCCTGCCCGGTCACCAGTTTGTCATTGTTAGCAATTATCCTCTTTATAAATCCGATATCGGTACTACGGACTATGTTCTCCTCGATCGGCAATCCGCCCTTCGCCCTTTCTTCTAGGACTTGATTGAGAACTTGGCGGTTCATGTCTTTCTGTTGGGTCAGGGGCACCTTCATGGCGTTATCAATACTGGGCACCTGTCCTTTGTCTTTCTTGGTGGCCTGGGCCTTATCCTTTATCCTCTGCGCAACTTCTTTCGTCTTGGTGCCGTCGATCACCGGCTCTTCCGGCATCTCTATGGCCTCTATCGAATTCATCAATTCATCCAAATCCAGATTCGGCATCTCGGCTGTCTCTTGCCGCTTGACCAGGTCGCTTATCGGATACGTGGTAGAAATGCCGTCAGTCAATGAGGAAACAGTAGTACTGGTGGCTGTTGTTGTTCCCACATTAGCACTTGTATTATTCACACTCCCACTCAATAGCGAGGTTGTGGGCGCCTGGTTACTGATGCCAGCGCTATTCATAATCGAAGTTCCGGCACCGGTGACTGACTTTGCGCTAGTTAAAGCAGAAGATGTCGCCAATGGGCTTTGAACAGCCGTCGTAGATAACGGTGCAGCCATAGTGACATTATTCATTGTGGGCGTGTTATATCCCGTCACACCGCTGCTAACGACATTATTACTGGTAAATTGTCCGCCGCCTGCCGTGGTTACGGTGGGCGCTTCTCTACTAATTGGTTGCTGGGTAATATTACCCACCTTGGCTGTAGCGACTTTTTGAGCGTAATCCCCAGT
>CAYTIW010000041.1:0-17733 GCA_964438075.1 uncultured Planctomycetales bacterium | reverse complement strand
GGTTTGAACATGATTCTTGCGGTGTCGGCTTTGTGGTGGACATGAAGGGGCGCAAAGCTCACGGCATAGTAAGGGACGGCATCAGGATATTGGAGAATCTCACCCATCGCGGCGCTTGCGGTTGCGACCCGAAGACCGGGGACGGCGCGGGGATCCTGATACAGATCCCGGATAAATTCTTGCGCAAGGTGTCGGCTGCTGAGGGGATCACCCTCCCTCCGGAAGGGGATTATGCCTGCGGGTTGGTGTTCCTGCCCATGGAGCATCAGTCGCGCAATATTGTCGAAGAATGGGTGGAGAAAATAATCACGGAGGAAGGGCAGCGGTTCCTGGGCTGGCGCAATGTCCCCTGCGACCCGGACTACGTCGGGAGGGTCGCCGGTTCGGTACAGCCCGATCTGAAACATTTATTTATCGGACGGGGCGCTGATACCAGGCCGGAAGAATTCGAGCAGAAGTTGTATGTGATCCGCAAAAGATGCTGGAGCAAGGTCCAGGGGTCGGTGGTGCATCACCGCAGCTTCTTTTATGTGTGCAGCCTGTCAACGCGCACAATGGTCTACAAGGGCCAGTTGATGGCCGAGCAGGTCGGGCCTTTCTTCCTTGACCTGGCGGATGAGGATATGGTCTCGGCGCTCGCCTTGGTGCATTCCCGTTACAGCACCAATACTTTTCCCACCTGGTCTTTGGCCCATCCTTACCGTATGCTGGCGCATAACGGCGAGATCAATACCCTGCGCGGGAACCTGAACTGGATGCGTGCCCGCGAAAACCAGATGGCCAGCGCCCTTTTTGGCGATGACATATCCAAAATACATCCGCTGATCGGGCCTTTCGGCAGCGATTCCGCTTCTTTCGATAATGCCCTGGAGGTCCTGGTGATGGCCGGCCGTTCCCTGCCGCATGCCATCATGATGATGATCCCGGAGGCGTGGGGCGGGAACGCCGACATGAGCGAAGAGAAGAAGGCTTTCTATGAGTATCATGCCTGCCTGATGGAACCCTGGGACGGCCCGGCTTCGATCGCCTTTACCGACGGCCGTTATATCGGCGCGGTGTTGGACCGGAACGGCCTCCGTCCGTCGCGTTATCTGGTCACCAAAGACGGCCTGGTGGTGATGGCTTCCGAGACCGGCGTCCTGGATATCGCTCCCGAGCGCGTGATGAAGAAGGGCCGGATGCAGCCGGGCAAGATGTTCTTGATCGACACCCAGCAGGGCCGCATCATCGATGATGAGGAGCTGAAAGAGGAATATTCCCGCCGCAAGCCTTACGGCAAGTGGCTGGAGGAGAACCTGATCGATCTGCAGGACCTTCCCGAGCCTAAGAAAGTTCAGTCGTACAACGAGCGGACCCTGCTGGAGCGGCAGCATGTTTTCGGCTATACCCAGGAGGACCTGAAGATCGTCCTTAAGCCCATGGCCGAGAGCGGCGAGGAGGCTACCGGCTCTATGGGAGCCGACACGCCGGTAGCGGTGCTTTCGCTGCGGCCGCAACTTTTGTTCAATTATTTCAAGCAACTGTTCGCCCAGGTGACCAATCCGCCGGTCGACTCCATCCGCGAAGAGAACGTGATGTCCGAGAACGTCTATCTGGGGTCGGAGAAGAATCTGCTGGATGAAACGCCTGAGCATTGCCGCCGCCTGCGCCTGACGTCGCCCATTTTGTCTGGAAAGGACCTGGAGAAGATAGCCCATTTGAACCTGCCGGGTCTGAAAGCCGTGACTTTGCCTGTCATATTCGAACGCTCGCACGGGGTGGGCGGTCTGGAAGAGGCGATGGATGAATTATGCCTGCGGGCGGACAAGGCGATAGCCGAAGGGTATAACATCTTGATACTTTCCGACCGCGGAGTGGGGGACAAATATGTGCCGATACCTTCTTTGCTGGCGTGTTCGGGACTGCATCATCATTTGATACGGCAGGGGACGCGGACCAAAGCTTCCTTGGTCATCGAGACGGGAGAGGCCAGGGAAATGCATCATTTCGCGGTCCTGATCGGTTATGGCGCTAACGCCATCAACCCTTATCTGGCTTTGGACACCATCGAAAGCGAATTGAGGAAGGGCAATATTGCGGGCCCCGACCTGGATTACGAGCATGCCGAAAAGAACTATATCAAGTCCACGCGCAAGGGGCTTTTCAAGATCATTTCCAAGATGGGGATCTCGACCGTTCAATCGTACTGCGGGGCGCAGATATTCGAAGCGGTCGGTCTGGGCGAGGCCCTGGTGGATAAATATTTCACGGCCACCCCTTCGCGTATAGGAGGGATCGACATAAAGACTTTGGCGGAGGAGACGATCCGCCGGCATGATAAGGCCTTCTCGCGGATGAACTCTCCGGAACAACTGCTGGATGAGGGAGGGTTCTATCATTGGCGCCAGGACGGCGAGTACCACCAGATCAACCCCGAGGTCATCGCTACGTTGCAGCAGGCCGTCCGGGTCGGGGATTACCAATTGTTCAAGAAATATTCCCGTCTGGTCAACGAGGACGGAGATGTCGTGCCCAATATCCGCCGGCTTATGAAGTTCAAGCCCGGCAAACCGATCCCTTTGTCCGAGGTCGAGCCGGCCAGCGAGATCGTTAAACGATTTGCCACGGGCGCCATGAGCTACGGTTCTATCTCCAAGGAGGCGCACGAGACGCTGGCCATTGCGATGAACCGTCTCGGCGGTTTTTCCAATACCGGCGAGGGCGGCGAGGACCCCGAGCGCTTCAAGCGCGATCCCAACGGTGATCTGAGGCGGAGCCGCATCAAGCAGGTCGCCCAGGGGCGTTTCGGCGTCAATATTGAGTATCTGGTCAATGCCGACCAGATGCAGATCAAGATGGCCCAAGGCGCCAAGCCCGGCGAGGGGGGACAGCTCCCCGGCCACAAGGTTACCGTTGAAATAGCCAAGACCCGCAACACTACGCCGGGCGTGCAGCTTATTTCCCCGCCGCCCCATCATGACATCTATTCCATTGAAGACCTGGCGCAGCTGATCCATGACCTTAAGAACGCCAATTGCCAGGCGGATGTCAGCGTCAAGCTGGTGGCCGAGATAGGGGTGGGGACCATTGCGGCCGGCGTTTCCAAGGGGAAGGCCGACCATCTCCTTGTTTCCGGATATGAGGGCGGCACAGGGGCTTCTCCCCAGACATCGATCAAACATGCCGGGCTTCCGATGGAACTGGGTATCGCCGAGACGCAGCAGGTCCTGGTCATCAACGACCTGCGCGGGCGCATACGCCTGCAGGCCGACGGCAAGCTGCAGACCGGTCGCGATGTCGCGATCGTGGCCATGCTGGGAGCGGATGAGTTCGGTTTTTCTACCATAGCTTTGGTGGCTTTGGGGTGCGTGATGCTCAGGAAGTGCCACCTTGACGCCTGTTCGGTCGGCATAGCGACCCAGGACCCGGCTTTGCGCCGCAATTTTTGCGGAAGGCCGGAGCATCTGGTCAACTTCTTTACTTTTATCGCCGAAGAGGTGCGCGAGATCATGGCCCAACTGGGGTTCCGTAAGTTCGATGACATGGTCGGCCGCGTGGATATGCTGGAACCCAAGGACGTGATCGGCCACTGGAAGGCGCGGGGCGTGGACCTGACCAAGGTCCTGCACAAGGCGGATGTGCCGCGGGGGATCCCCGTTCGTCATTGCCTGCGGCAGGAGCACGGCCTGGAGAAGGCTTTGGACAATAAGATAATTGAACTTGCCAGGGAAGCGGTGGAGAAGAAGTCCCCGGTCAGTTTGGAGATGGCGATCAGCAATATCAACCGCACTGTTGGTACGATGTTGAGCTCTCAGGTCGCAAGGCGTTACGGCATGGAAGGCCTCCCCGAAGGGACCCTGCATGTCAAATTTAACGGCTCAGCCGGACAGAGTTTCGGCGCCTTCTTGTCCCGGGGGATCGCTTTTGAACTGGAAGGCGATGCGAACGATTACGTCGGGAAGGGGCTCTCGGGAGGCAGGATCGTCGTGTATCCCCCGAAGCAGGCGACTTTTGTGCCGGAGGAGAACATTCTGGTGGGTAACGTCGTATTGTACGGGGCGATCTCCGGCGAGGCGTATTTCCGCGGCGTAGCCGGCGAGCGTTTTTGCGTGCGTAATTCAGGGGTTCAGGCTGTCGTCGAAGGCGTGGGCGACCACGGCTGCGAGTACATGACCGGCGGGCTGGTGGTGGTGTTGGGTCTGACCGGACGCAATTTCGCGGCCGGCATGTCCGGCGGGATAGCCTACGTGTGGGATGCGGATGGAAGCTTCTCCCGGCGCTGCAACCCGGGCATGGTGGATATCTTTCCGGTCAAAGAGGCCGGAGATGTCCAAGCCTTGCGGGAGATCATTGAAAAGCACAAGAAATACACCGGGAGCACGGTCGCCGAGAAGCTGTTAGAGAACTGGCAGAAAGAACAATCCCGGTTCGTGAAGATATATCCGCGGGATTATCGCCGCGTAGTTGGGGAGCATCGTAAGGCGCAGGAGGTTTCGACGGTACACGAGATCGGAAGTGAGGTCGGAAGCGATGGGTGAGACCAAGGGGTTCCTGAAATACAACCGTGAGGACTACAAAAAGGAAGCGGTCGAAGAGCGCCTTCATCACTGGGATGAGTTCACGCTTTTGCCGGCGGAAAAGGATATGCAGAAGCAAGGCGCCCGCTGCATGGAGTGCGGCGTCCCTTTCTGCCAGTGGGGATGCCCGGTCTCCAATATCATACCTTCTTGGAACGACTTGGTTTACAAGGGTAAATGGAAGGATGCTCTTGATCGCCTCTTGAAGACGAACAATTTTCCGGAATTCACCGGCAGGGTCTGCCCCGCGCCGTGCGAAAATTCCTGTACCCTGGCCATCAACAATCCGGCGGTGACCATCAAAAACATCGAGTTGTCCATCATAGAGCAGGCTTATGAGCAAGGATGGATAAAGGCCGAGCCGCCGAAGGTCCGGACAGGACATAAAGTCGCAGTGATCGGTTCCGGCCCGGCGGGGCTGGCGTGTGCGGATCAGCTCAATAAGAAAGGCCACAAGGTCACGGTCCTGGAGAAGAACGAGGCGTTGGGCGGCCTGTTGACCCTGGGCATCCCGAATTTCAAGCTTGAAAAGCAGATCGTGGAGCGCCGCCTCGAGAGGATGAAGGAGGAAGGTGTCGTATTCAAGACGGGGATAAACGCCGGCATCGACGTGGATGTCAGCGAGTTGCGTGCCCAGTATGATGCTTTGGTCCTTTGCGGCGGGGCCGAACAGCCGCGCGATATCCAGATACCGGGACGCGATCTCAGGGGTGTTTATTTCGCCATGCAGTATTTGACGCAGCAGACGCGCCGGCTCATGGGCAGCAAGATCGAACCGAGGGATGCCATTGACGCCCGGGGAAAACGGGTGGTGGTCCTCGGCGGCGGAGACACCGGCTCCGATTGTGTCGGGACTGCCAACCGCCAGGGAGCGCTTTGGGTCAAGCAGTTCGAGCTTTTGCCCAAACCGCCTCTGGAAAGGGCGCAGGAGAATCCGTGGCCGTATTGGGCGTACATCCTGCGCACGTCCACTTCCCATGAGGAAGGGTGTGAACGGGACTACAGTATCCTGACCAAGAAGTTCTCTGGCGATAAAAAGGGTGATCTAAAGGCCCTGCACGGCGTCCGCCTGGACTGGTCGCAAAAAGATGCCTCGGGCCGTGCGCTTATGAAGGAGATCTCCGGAAGCGAGTTCACAGTGGAATGCGACCTGGTGTTCTTGGCCCTGGGTTTTCTGGGGCCGGTGAAAGCCGGGCTTCTGGAGAAGCTGGGGGTGGAGCTTGATCCGCGGGGCAATGTCAAGGCGGATGCTGGCAAGATGACCAGCGTCCCCGGGGTTTTCACCGCCGGGGACATGACGCGAGGTCAGTCGCTGGTGGTGTGGGCCATTCATGAAGGGCGGGCGGCGGCCGAAGGAACGCATAATTATTTAATGGCTCTTTCTGGAAGATCAAAATAGTATATAGACACATTGAATGGAACGGACGGCAGCGCTTAGAGGTTTGGTCCAAAGTTTATTTGTTCCACCGATAACAGAGAGGCAGGCTATTATGAAGAAGATCGCGGTTATCCTGATGGTAGCAGTTGTTCTGGCGGGCTGTGCCAAGAAACCGGTCGAGAAGCCTGTCGAAAAGTCCGATGTCGCCCAGGCCCGGCAGCTTTTAGTGGAGGGAACTGTTTTCCTGAAGCAGAACGATGTGGCTAACGCGATCCAGTCCTTTGCTACCGCTATCAAGACCGCGCCTGACTATTTCGAGAGCTACTATCTTCTGTCGGAGACCTTGATCCGGTTGAAGCAGTTCAAACAAGCCGAAGCGGTCCTGCTGGCAGCGGTCAACAGATTCCCGGATAACGGCGTGGCCTTTTTTCTTCTTTCAGTGTCCCAGCAGAGCGCCGGCAATACAATACCGGCCATTGTTTCTGCCCGTAAGAGCGTCGATCTCTTTACGGCCAGGGGCGATAAGGAGGGACAGCAGCGGGCGATGATACTTTTGGCCGCCCTGGTGAATGAAGCCAAAAGACTGAGCAGCGAGCAGTCGGTCCAGAATGCCCAGCAGGAGGCGCAGAAAGCCGCTGAAAAAGCGAAAGAGATGGTCTCGGAGGTTAATCCGGCGTCTCTCGATAGATCACCGGAGGCCTCTTCCCGGCGTCCGTAATCCGGTCAGGTGACGATGCTTATCCGCATAAGTCTCGTTCTTCTTTCCTCGATCCTTACTTATTTTTCTTTCCCGAATATTTTATCGAGCGGGGGTTTCACCATATTGGCTTGGGTGGCCCTGGCCCCTTTTTTGTTGGCGCTGGATGAGCGTCCCTGGCAGGAAAGGCTGGCCTTCGGATGTATCTGGGGAGCCTTGACCTTCGGGCTGCTCACCCGCTGGATGATCGATGTGGGATATGGCGGGTATGTGATTTTTGCCGCCATATTATCTTCGGCCCCGGTTATTTTTTCGCTGTTGGCGGTCTCGCCCGTACGTTGTCAGATCTTTCAGCTGGTCTGGTGGCCGTGCGCCTGGGCAGTGTCCGAATGGTTACGCATGCTTGTCATGGGAGGGTTTGCGTGGTCGTTGGCCTATTCCCAGGCGGCACATCCTTCTTTGATACAATTGGCATCCTTTGGCGGGGTGTGGGCGGTTGTGTGGCTGATGGTATTGGCGAATGGTTCGGTCTGCTTGGCTTTAAAGTCGCGAGGGAATCGCCGAAAGGTTTTTATCTTAACAGCCGTAATAATTTTGGGGGCGAATTGGGCGGTTGGATGGTTAAGGCAGCGGCCGGACCGCAGTATCCCGTCCACCATAAGATTGGCCTTGATCCAACCCAACATTTCTCGGGAGGATAAAAACGATCCGTTATATTATGACAAAAATGTTATGCGCCATCTCCTCTTGTCCGAAAGAGCGTTAAGTTGGAAAAGGCCGGACATGTACATATGGCCCGAAACGGCGTTCCCGGATGACATCCTTCAGGATTTCAAATGGCGCCCCTGGTTGGAGGCCCTGGCCCGCAAAGAGCAGGCTTATTATTTGATAGGTTCTGCGTTGGAGAAGGAAGGGCGCAGCCTTAATGCGGCGCTGTTGCTATCCCCTCAGGGGGAGTGGGTGGACGCGTATTACAAGATAAAGCTTGTTCCGTTCACGGAGTATACTCCGCCGGGAAGTATAGCGCATTGGTTGGCCGGCAGGCTGGGAGTTAAACCTTACGATTTTATGGCCGGCAAAGGATTAGGGGTCTTTTCCCTTGCCAGCAGTTGGCGGACTTTGGACCAAAAAGCCCGGCGTTTCGGGGTCGTGATCTGCTCGGAGGATGCTTATCCGGACAGCTTTCGGCAACTGGCACTCCGGCAGGTGGGGTTCATCGTGACCATTCTCAATGACGGATGGTTCCGGCATCAAGAGGCCGTGCAAATGCACGCGCAGAATGCGGCTTTTCGCGCGGTCGAGTCGGGAGTCCCGGTGGTACGGGTAGCCAATACCGGAAAGACAGCAGTATTTGATCCCGGAGGGAAGAGTGTCGGGGACGATTACCTGTTGGCAGATTCAGAAGGGTTCTTGGTAGTGGACCTGCCCTTGGCGGGACAGAGGACATTGTATGTTCTTTTGGGGGATATTTTCGTATGGCTTTGTGCCGGGTTTGTTATAATAGCACTGTTGATAGCACTCTATTTGGGGCGTTCTAAGGTTTGCCAGAAATGAGAAATGTCCTGCCGGTACCCGCCGTTAGTCTTTTTACCATCCTGGTTGTTTTCCTGTCCATAGCTTTAGTCCCGGAATCAATGGCCGCTCCCGTCGTTCAACGACGCATCCAGGCGCAAAAAGCTGCCCAGCAGCAGATGGCGCAGCAGTATCAGCAGCAAGCGATAGCCCAGCAGCAGGCCCAGCAAGTGGCGGCGTACAAACAGGCCATGGCCCAGCGCCAGGCTGTTGTGCAGCAACAGGTCGCTTATCAGAGAGCCGCAGCGGAATATTTAACTTATAAACAGGCCATGCAGCAGGCCATGGCCCAGCGCAATGCTGAATTACAAGCCGCGGCTCAGGTTAAAGCCATGATCACCCAGAAAAAAGCGGTCGAAGCGGCAGCCTCACAGCAAGTTCAGCTGGCAGTAGCTCAGAGGATGGTCGCACAGAAACAGGTGGCCGAGGTGGCTGCGGCTAAACAGGCCGAGCTGAACCGGGAGATAGGACAGTATGCGGATTTCCTGGTGAAACGCAAGGCCGCTCTGGCCGCCCAGGGCATTCAGGCCCAACAGATCAAGACAGCCCAGGAAATGGCGCAGTATGATCGGTACCAACAGGTTCGCGCGGCACAGGCCAAGGCCGCGGTGGCAACCAAACTGCAGGCTCAGCAAGCCCAAATGGTCATGGGAGCCAAGTTGGCTCAAGAGGTCTATAAGAGCCAGGCCGAACCGCTTGGCCCTTCCGGAGAAGCCGCCGAGCCGGAAACCGTGGTCGGCATTCAGGAACTTTGGCAGGCTTTAGATGTATCTTCAACTCCCTGGGGGCAGATCATAGACAACGAGATAAAAGTGCTGACGGTGGCGGAGTATATCGACAGGTTCAATAAAGTCGGTATAACTATTAAGAAGTCACCGGGTTATTATGTCAATGTCATCAATTCGATCTCCGAACAGGACCCCGCGTCCTTGGAGGTGCCTTTCATGAATTTGCTCAGTTATGCCGCTATAGTTGACTACGACTTCGATAACGGGCAGAACAAAGATGAGCTGGCCCGCAGGGTCCTGGGAGAGGAGAATTTCAAGGCCAACAGGGAGCGTTTGCGGCGCCAATGAGGCGGTGTCCCCCATTGTCCTGTGGCCGGCCGGGGGAAGCCTCTGGGCCAGTATCTCCGACGGAGAGCCCGAAAGAACCAGGGGCGTTTTGGAAGGTAATATGGCTTGACAATTGAAGGCCCGATGTTATATTATTCCGAGTTAAATTACGTGATTTTTCGTCGGCAATCTCGATGCGGCGTCCTGAATTTCGCCCGTCCCATGCCTGGCCCCAGAAATAGCGCAGTTTTTCGATGAAAAAAGCGGTCCTGTTTCTCGAAGATGGAACAAGCTTTTACGGAACCTCTCTAAATACTTACGGAGAATCCGCCGGAGAGGTCGTTTTTAATACCGCCCTGAGCGGTTATCAGGAAGTCCTCACCGATCCCTCCTATGCCGGCCAGATAGTGGTCATGACCTACCCTTTGATCGGCAATTATGGCGTTAACGAAGAAGACCTGGAGTCCGACCGCATCCATGTAAAGGGATTCGTCGTCAAGGAGTTCTGCCGGGCCCATTCTAATTTTCGCGCCACCAAGAGCATCATCGAATATTTGGATTCTAATCAGATAATCGCCATTGAAGGCGTGGATACCCGGGCGTTGACCCGGCATTTGCGGCTTTCCGGTGCCATGAAGGGGATCATTTCGACCGATGAATTCGATCCGAAAAGGCTTCAGGTCAAGTTGAGCGGGGTGCCTTCCATGGAGGGCGCGGACTGGGTGAAAGAGGTGGCCCCGAAGAAGGGGTATGTCTGGAAAGCTATCGGGGATAAGAAGTACAAGGTCGTGGTCATGGACTGCGGCATCAAGCGTAATATCCTCCGCGAGATGGCACTTTTGGGCATTGAGAGCCAGGTGGTCCCGCCTTCGACCAGTGCGGCCGATATCTTAGCAATCAAAGCCGACGGATTGTTCCTTTCCAACGGCCCCGGGGACCCGGCGGCAGTTACCTATGTCATTGATACCGTCCGTGAATTGGTCGGCAGGATACCCATCTTCGGGATCTGCCTGGGCAACCAGATGATCGGGTTGGCCTTGGGCGGCAAGACCTACAAGCTTAAGTTCGGGCACCACGGGGTGAATCACCCAGTAAAGGACCTGGAGAATAACCGGATCAGCATAACCTCCCAGAACCATGGTTTCTGTGTCGATCTGTCAAGTCTGGATCAAGATGAGATAGAGGCGGTCCACGTCAACCTTAACGACCGGAGCGTCGAAGGGTTGCGCCACAAGAAGCATCCGCTTTTTTCGATCCAGTACCATCCGGAAGCCTCACCAGGCCCCAATGATGCCAAGTATCTGTTCAAGAGGTTTACCGAGATGATGGAGAAGCATAGACAAGCTAACAGCGCTTAAGAGCAAGGCATGCCTAAACGGACTGACATTAAAAAGATCCTCCTTATCGGCTCCGGCCCGATCATCATCGGGCAGGCCTGTGAGTTCGATTATTCCGGCACCCAGGCCTGCAAGGCCTTGCGCGAGGAAGGTTATGACATCGTGCTGGTGAACTCCAACCCGGCCACTATCATGACCGACCCCGAGACGGCACCCCACACATATATCGAACCCCTGTCGGTCGATTTCCTGGAAAAGATCATCGCGCAGGAGCGTCCGGACGGGATACTTCCTACGCTGGGGGGCCAGACCGGCCTTAATCTGGCCGTCGAGCTGTTCGAAAAGGGAGTGCTCAAGCAGTACGGCGTTGAGATGCTGGGGGCTAATTATGAGGTCATTAAGAAGGCCGAAGATCGCAAACAGTTCAAACAAGCCTGTCAGCGCATCGGCCTGGACCTTCCTCGGAGCGCTTTTGCCTATAGCGTCGAGGAGGCCGTCGAGGTCGTAAAGGAGATAGGGTTCCCTTGTATCATCCGGTCGAGTTTCACTTTGGGCGGCACCGGGGGGTCGATCGTCTACAGCCAGGAGGAGTTCGAGGCCAAGGCCAGGCGGGGCATCGAGAGCAGCATGATCAGCGAGATATTGATCGAAGAGTCGATCGAAGGCTGGAAAGAGTATGAGCTCGAGGTCATGCGGGACAAGAAGGACAATGTTGTCATTGTTTGTTCGATCGAGAATCTGGACCCCATGGGGGTGCACACCGGGGACTCGATAACGGTGGCCCCGGCACAGACCCTGACGGACCGTGAATACCAGACGATGCGGGACCAGTCGCTGAAGCTCATCCGGGAGATCGGGGTCGAGACCGGCGGGTCCAATATCCAGTTCGCGGTACATCCCAAGACCGGTCGCATGGTGGTCATCGAAATGAACCCCCGGGTCTCCCGGTCATCGGCGCTGGCCTCGAAGGCTACCGGTTTCCCCATTGCCAAGTTCGCCGCCAAGCTGGCCGTGGGCTATTCGCTGGACGAGATCCAGAACGATATCACCCGGGAGACGCCGGCTTCTTTTGAGCCGACGATAGACTATTGTGTGGTCAAGATCCCCCGTTTCACTTTTGAGAAATTCCCCGAAGCCCAGGACGTGCTGGGTGTCCAGATGAAATCGGTCGGAGAGACCATGGCCATCGGCCGCACTTTCAAAGAGGCGCTGCAGAAGGGTTTGCGCGGGCTGGAGATCCACCACCTCGGACTCGATAACAAGATGGACTATCGCATCGTGGACGACCAGAAGATGATGCGGCGTTTGCGCGAGCCTAACGCCTCGCGGATATTTTATATTAAATACGCGCTCCAGAAAGGCATGTCTATCGATGATCTGGTCCAGGTCTCCCGCATCGACCCGTGGTTCATCGCCCAGATGAAGCAGATCGTTGATTTCGAACGGGAGCTGGTCGCCGAATGCGCTCGGGCCGGGACCTTGTCCGACGCGTCGATACGCAAGGCCAAAGAGTGGGGCTTCTCTGACCCGCAGTTAGCAGAGATCATGGACCTTTCGGAGAGCGATGTCCGCGAGGTACGCAAGCAGCATGGCATTGTGGCCACTTTCAAACTGGTGGATACCTGCGCGGCGGAATTTGAGGCCTATACGCCGTATTTCTATTCGACCTATGAGACCGAGGACGAGGCGATAATACAGAACGAGAAGATCTCGAAGCTGAAAGGCAAGGCCAAGCGCAAGAAGATCATGATACTGGGGGGCGGGCCCAACCGGATAGGGCAGGGAATAGAGTTTGATTACTGCTGCTGCCATGCGGCCTTTGCCCTCAAGGAGCGCGGGTTCGAGGCCATCATGGTCAACTCGAATCCGGAGACGGTATCGACGGACTATGACACTTCCGACCGCCTTTATTTCGAGCCCCTGACTTTCGAGGACGTGATGAATATCATGGACGTCGAGAAACCGGACGGCGTCATTGTCCAGTTCGGCGGCCAGACCCCGCTGAACCTGGCGCGTCGTTTGCAGCAGGCCGGGGCCCCTATTATCGGGACCAGCGTGGATTCTATCGATATAGCTGAGAACCGCGAGCGTTTTTCGGCGCTTCTTGATAAATTGAACATCGCCCAGCCGGATAATGCCACTGCTTCCTCTGTGCAGGAGACCGTGGAGGCCGCTGCGACCGTGGGATATCCGGTCGTGGTGCGTCCGTCGTATGTTCTGGGCGGGCGTGCGATGAGGATCGTTTACGATGAAGAATCCTTGATGGGTTTCGTGGATGAAGTGGCGGACGTTTCCCGCGGGCATCCTATCCTGATCGACAAGTTCATAGAGGACGCGATGGAGGTCGATGTGGACGCCATTTGCGACGGGAAGAAGGTTTTCGTGGCGGGGATCATGGAACACATCGAGAATGCCGGCATCCACTCCGGCGATTCCGCCTGCGTGCTGCCGCCGCCGACCTTGAGCGAGGATATCATCAACGAGATCAAGGATGACACTACCCGCATTGCTCTGGCGCTAAAGGTGGTCGGCCTGCTGAACATCCAGTTCGCCATCAAAGGCGAAAAAGTGTATGTGCTGGAGGTAAATCCGCGGGCATCCCGCACGGTACCATTTGTTTCGAAGGCGATAGGCACTCCTCTGGCCAAGATGGCGGCGCGTATAATGGCGGGGGAAAAACTGGGAGCTTTCGATCTGCCGGATGTAGAGCATTTGCCTCAATTCGCGGTCAAAGAATGCGTTCTGCCGTTCAACCGGTTCATGGGGGTCGACATAATCCTCGGGCCGGAGATGAAGTCCACCGGTGAGGTGATGGGGTTGGCGACCACGTTCGGCGCTGCTTATGCCAAGAGCCAGATCGCCGCCGGCCAGTCATTGCCGCTCAAAGGTTCGGTCTTCATAAGCGTTAGCGAGAACGACAAGCGCGCGATCCCTTTCATGGCCAAGCGACTGCATGATTTCGGGTTTAAGATATTCGCCACTAAAGGAACCGCCAAGGTTTTGCGTTCCAGCGGCGTAAAGGCCAAGGTGGTGGACAAGACCGGAGAAGGCGAGAACAATATATTGAAGTTGATCGAGGAAAGCGAAATAAATCTGATCATCAACACACCTTCAGGGAAAAAGAGCCAGTCCGACATGCGTCAGATACGGGCGGCGGCTATCATGCACAACATCCCGTGCATCACGACCATCCAGGGCGCGTCGGCCGCGGTACACGGGATCGAGTCTATGCTCAATGAAGGGTTCACCGTCGAGTCTTTGCAGAGTTATTACAGCAGGACTAAAAGCGTCTGAAGAATGAAGGAGTTATATGTGCGGCATTATTGGTATTTCCGACCATCCAGAGGCTTCCAAGATAGCCTATCTCGGCCTATACGCCCTGCAGCATAGAGGCGAGGAGGCGGCCGGCATCGCCACCTTTGACGGCCAGGATGTCCATATAGTCAAAGACCGGGGCCTGGTGGTGGATGTGTTCGATGGCACGACCTTGGAATCGCTCAAAGGCCGGGTCGGTATCGCACATACCCGCTATTCGACCACCGGTTCATCCAACAATAAGAACTGCCAGCCGTTCCTGGTCACGCACCGCAACCGGGGGATAGCCGTGGCGCATAACGGGAACCTTACCAACACGGAGGAGCTTTACCGCAAGCTGGAAGAAGAGGGCTCTATTTTCCAGACCTCTATGGACTCCGAGATCATTGTCCATCTGCTGGCCAAAACGCCTAACGGCGACTACAAGAAATGGTTTGTGAAGGTCCTTTCCCAGCTTCAGGGGGCGTATTCGGTGCTTTTTTTGATCGAGGATACGATCGTGGGTGCGCGCGATCCGCACGGCTTTCGCCCGTTGGTCCTGGGTAAACTGGGAGAGGGATATATCCTGGCGAGTGAAAGCTGCGCCCTGGACCTTACCAAGGCGGAATTTATCCGCGAAGTCGAGCCGGGAGAGATCGTGATCATAAAAGGGAATAAGCTTGAGTCGGTCTTCTTGCCGACGGCCAAGAAAGCGGTACAAGCCCGCTGTATTTTCGAGAACATTTATTTCGCCAGGCCGGACAGCCATATTTTCGGTGATAACGTTTACCTGGTCCGCAAGCGTTTGGGCGCCCAGTTGGCCAAGGAATCCCCGGTTAAGGATGCGGATTTCGTTATGCCCATCCCGGATTCAGGTGTTTACGCGGCCCTTGGGTACTCTCAGGAGTTGGGGCTGCCTTATGAGATCGGCATGATCCGCAACCATTACATAGGACGTACGTTCATACAGCCTGCCCAGTTCCTGCGCGATTTCCGGGTGCGCGTTAAGCTTAATCCTATCGAGGATGTGATAAAGGGCAAGAACGTGGTGCTGGTGGAAGATTCGATCGTGCGCGGCACGACCAGCCGCAGCCGTGTGCTGGAGGTCCGCCGCGCCGGGGCCAAAGAGATACATATGCGCATCAGCTGTCCTCCGATCAAGCACCCTTGTTTCTACGGTATTGATTTCCCATCGAAAGAGGAATTGATCGCCCATGGGAAGTCGGTCAAGAAGGTGGCTGATTTCATCGGGGTGGATTCGCTGGCGTATCTAAGCCTGGATGGCATGCTGGAGGTCATGAAAGAAAAAAATACTTTTTGTCACGCTTGTTTTACCGGCCAATATCCTGTCGAGCCGCCTTGCAACAAAAGTAAATATTTGTTGGAAGGGAAGAGGAAACGGACATAGAATTAAATAAAATCCAGATAAAAAAAATAAGGGGATGCGGCACGAAGGTCCGCATTCCTGTTTTATTATGTTGCATCCTGACCGCATGGCGGTACAACTTTGCGGGTTTTATGTATGAGTAAATTCATCTTTGTCACGGGCGGTGTTGTTTCCAGTTTGGGAAAAGGCATCGCCTCAGCTTCTATCGGAAAGCTCCTGGAGACCCGCGGCCTGAGGGTGACCATCCTCAAATGCGATCCCTATCTTAATGTGGACCCCGGAACCATGAACCCGTACCAGCACGGGGAAGTGTATGTTACCGACGACGGGGCCGAGACCGACCTGGACCTGGGCCATTACGAGCGCTTTACCAGCGGCCGTTATACCAAAGACAATAATATCACCGCCGGAAAGATATATTATTCGGTCATAACCAAGGAACGCCGGGGAGATTATCTGGGCAAGACCGTCCAGATAATACCGCATATAACCGACGAGATTAAGGCCTGTGTCAGGAAGGTCTCGCGGGATAGCGACGTCGACGTGGTGATCGTGGAGATCGGCGGGACTGTCGGCGATATAGAGAGCCTTCCTTTCCTGGAGGCGATCCGCCAGCTGAGGTGGGAGCTCGGCGAACACTATGCGATCAACATACACGTTACGCTGTTGCCGTATATCAAGTCCTGCGGCGAGCAGAAGACCAAGCCTACCCAGCATTCGGTTGGGACTTTGCGCGAGATAGGCATCCAACCGGATATTCTTTTGTGCCGCACCGAAAAGCCTATTTTGCAGGAGCAGCGTGAAAAGATCGCCCTGTTCTGCAACGTGGACGTAGACGGGGTGATAGAAGCTGCCGACGTCAAGAGCATTTACGAGTGCCCGACCTCTTTCAAGAAAGAGGGGCTGGATGCTCTCATTTTGAAGAAGCTGAACATCAAAGCACCGGATAAAGACCTCAAGGCTTGGGAAGATTATGTGGTCAAGCGTGTCCGCCATCCCAAGAAAGAGGTCAATGTCGCGGTAGTGGGTAAATATATACAGCTTCCGGACGCCTATAAGTCCATATATGAGGCGTTGGTTCACGGCGGTATCGCCAATGATGCAAAAGTCAATATTATAAAGATAGATTCTGAAGATATCGAAAAAGGCAAACCGGATAAATATTTGAAAGCTGTCCAGGGAATACTCGTTCCGGGAGGGTTCGGCCCGCGCGGCATCGAGGGCAAGATTCGGGCCATCAAGTTCGCCCGGGAGAAGGATATATCTTTCTTAGGGATCTGTCTGGGGATGCAGTTGGCGACGGTGGAGTTCGCCCGAAACGTCTGCGGACTCAAGTTCGCCAATTCTACCGAGTTCGAGAAAACCACCAAAGAGCCCGTCATCAGCCTTTTAGCAGAGCAGCACCAGGTGACCAATATGGGTGCTACCATGCGCCTGGGGGCGTATCAATGCCGTCTGGAAAAGGACACTAAGTCCTGGGCTGCTTACCGAAAAGAAGAGATATCTGAACGGCACCGCCATCGTTTTGAGTTCAATAATGAGTATCGGGACATTTTATCCGGGAAGGGGCTGGTAATAGCCGGGCTCCATACCCCGAGGAACTTGGTCGAAGTAATTGAGGTGAGGGGGCACCGATGGTTCGTCGGCTGCCAGTTCCACCCGGAATTCCAGTCCAAGCCTGACAAACCCCACCCGTTGTTCCGTGATTTCATCGCCGCGGCCTTAACGGTATGAGCAGCATTTCGGTCCCTTTTCCGATGACAAGGTTACGCTTAACGCCATGATCTCGCCGTTGGCTTGCCAGGACACGCTTGACACCTTAAACCGCTGTGGTAATATTGAGCCCTCGATTGATCGTACTATTCAATTTCGATATTCTTGCGCGGGTGGCGTAATTGGTAGACGCGTACGTTTGAGGGGCGTATGGGGTAACCTGTGTGGGTTCAAGTCCCACCCCGCGCACTGATTTAAGAACGGAAGATCCGGCTTTGGCCAGGTCTTCTGTTTTTTTATTTGGCCCCGGACAGGGGCCGCCGGCAGAGACCAGGGCCGTAACGGAAAAGCAAAGTATCGATAATATTGATCCGAGGAGCTAGACTGTGACGGCGGTAAGCGTTATTATGGAGTTATGAGGCTCAACAAGTGAACAGAAAGCAATGGGTATGAAACTTGAAATAAGTGCGAGCATTCTTTCTGCCGATTTCGGCAGGCTGGGCGAAGCGGTCAAGCTTTGCGAAAAGAGCGGAATAGACCGAATCCATGTTGATGTGATGGATGGGCATTTTGTGCCTAATATCACTATCGGCCCCGTGATAGTTCAGGCGGTACGAAGATATACCCGATTGCCTATAAAGGCCCATCTGATGATAGAGCATCCCTGGGATTACATCGATCAGTTCATTGATGCCGGTGCCGATATCATCGGCATTCATGCCGAGTGTTACGGTGAACGGCGCG
>CAYTIW010000040.1:2535-18055 GCA_964438075.1 uncultured Planctomycetales bacterium | reverse complement strand
CGTGAGGACGTATGGGATGCCCGGCACCAGGGCGGGCCGCGGGACCGCATCGAGGACCGCTGGGACCGTCGCGAGGATGTGCGGGACCGGCTTGAGGACCGTTGGGACCGCCGGGAGGACGTGATCGACCGGCAGAACGAAGGCCCGGCCAGGGGAGCGCCCAGGCTCCGGGGCCTGGACAGGTCCAGCAGTTGATGCGCTGAAAAAAGCACTGCCGGCCCCCGCGGGCCGGCGGCGGACCCCCGTTCCCCCTCCGGGAAGCGGGGGTTTTTGTTTTGCACGGAGAAGGCCAATTTTGGGCTGTAAAATCCGGGATAATTTGCTATAGTCATCCCATATCCCGGAAATCATCAGGCCGGCCGCGGGGACCGCCCGGGGCCGGGACAGAGATATGGGCGAGATAAAAGAGCTGACCGAAAAGATGATGGCCTTCCGCGCGGAGCGGGACTGGAAGCAGTTCCACAACCACAAGGACGTGGCCCTGTCGCTGGTCCTGGAGGCCGCCGAGGTGCTGGAGCATTTCCAGTGGAAGTCGCCGGCCGAGGTGGAACAGCACGGCCGGGAAGGCAAGGAAGAGCTGGCCGATGAACTGGCGGACGTGGCGTGGTACCTCTTCGAACTGGCGCATGACCTGGAGATCGACCTGCCCAAAGCCATCGCCAAGAAGATGGCCAAGAACGCCCTGAAATACCCGGTCGCCAAGTGCAAGGGCCGGCATACCAAATACGATAAACTGTGACCCGCTACTGACTGCCTTATACCATGCTCAAGCCCAAGACCAGACCCGACCGGATCGATGACGCCCGGTATTCCCGCGAGCAGATCCAGGGCTGTATCGACGTGCTGCAAAGCCTGGCGGACAACAGCGTCGAGATGGCGCACCTGCCGGACGACCAGCGCATCGCCCTCATGACCGCGGCCGGGAGGATCTCCCGCCCGGCCCGGGACGAGATCCGCAAGCGCAGCCGCGACCGCCGCCAGCTCAAGCAGCAGAAGATCGACGACCATGAGCGGCAGGTCCGGGCCGCCACCGGCATCCGCACGGCCCGGGAGGCGGCGGTCTTCACCGCGCCGGAGAAGGTTGGGCGGCTGCCGGGCCAGGAACCCGGACGTCCGGCCGAGCTCATCCGGCCGCGCGTCTGTTACGTCTGCAAGGCCCGGTTCACCAGGGTGCATTTCTTCTACGACGCGATGTGCCCCAAGTGCGCGGACCTCAACTACGCCAAGCGGTTCCAGACCGCGTCGCTGGCCGGCCGGGTCGCGCTCATCACCGGCTCGCGGGTCAAGATCGGCTACCAGGCCGCGCTCATGATGCTGCGCGCGGGGGCGCGGGTCATCGCCACCACGCGTTTCCCGGTGGACAGCGCGCTGAGGTATGCCCGGGAGAAGGATTTTGCCGACTGGGGCGAGCGCCTGCACATCTACGGCCTGGACCTGCGGCACACGCCCAGCGTGGAGATATTCTGCCGGTTCATCGAGCGCAAGTACGACCGCCTGGACATCCTGGTGAACAACGCGGCCCAGACCGTGCGGCGCCCGGCGGGGTTCTACGCGCACATGATGGCCGGCGAGACGCTGCCTTTCGAGTCGCTGCCGGAGGCGGCGCGGGCGCTGCTGCGGCCCTTTGAGGACTGCAAGAAGGAGCTGGGGCTGGAGCCCTGCCGTCCTTCCGGCGCCCAGGGGAACGGACTGCCCGTGTCCTGGGGCGCCAAGACCCCGGGCGTGGGGCTGTCGTCCTCGGCGGCGCTTTCGCAGATCCCTTACGTCTACGACCAGGACCTGTCGGTGGAGAAGGTCTTCCCCGAAGGCAGTCTGGACGCGGACCTGCAGCAGGTGGACCTGCGGGAGGTCAACAGCTGGCGGCTGCGCCTGGGCGGGATCCAGACCTCGGAGATGATCGAGCTGCAGCTGGTCAACGCCGTCGCGCCTTTCGTCCTGTGCAACCACCTTTCGGGGATGATGAAACGGGAGAACACCGGCCAGAAACATATCGTCAACGTCTCGGCCATGGAAGGCAAGTTCCACCGTTTCGTCAAGACCGACCGCCACCCGCATACCAACATGGCCAAAGCCGCCCTGAACATGCTCACCCATACCTCGGCCAGCGACCTGGCGAAGTACGGGATATACATGAACGCCGTGGACACGGGCTGGGTCACGGACGAGGACCCGTTCCTATTGTCGAAACGCAAGCAGGAGGAGCACGACTTCCAGCCGCCGCTGGATATCGTCGACGGGGCCGCGCGGGTGTGCGACCCGTTCTTCGACGGCATATTGACCGGCAGGCACTGGTGCGGCAAGTTCCTCAAGGACTATTTCCCGGTGGAGTGGTAAACTGCTCCCGGGGGCCGCCCCCGGCAGGAAGAAAGCGAGGACCGCAGGCCGCAGCGATGAAGATATTGTTCGTGATCCCCATAATGGCGAATTATTACGGCGGGGAGAATACCAAGCCCAGGATGCCGCACATCGGCGTGGCCTCCCTGAGCGCTTACCTCAAGCGGGAAGGCCACACCACCGCGGCCTTCGACTGCAACGTGGAGGAAGACCCCGGAGCGCTTTTCGGCGCCCCCCTGACCGGGTGCGACGTCGTGGGCATCACCCTTTACAGCTGGAACTCGAAGGAGGCCTACCTCTTCGTCAACAAGGTGGCGGCCTTCCTGAAGAACCAGCCCGGCCGGAAAGTGCCCGTGGTCCTCGGCGGGCCGCATGTCACGGTGACGGGGAAGGAGTCCCTGGCCAGGACCGCCGCCGACTTCGCGGTCCAGGGCGAAGGCGAGCTGACCTTCGCCGAACTGTTGTCCGGCCTGTACAACCCGGCCGGGTACGAAAATATCAAAGGTCTGGTCTGGCGGGACCCCCTGGGCGACATCAGGGCCAACCCGCCCCGCGAGTTCATCCAGGACATGGACGCGCTCCCTTTCCCGGACTATTCGATCTTCAGGCCGGGCGCCTACATGAACCAGGAGATCAACGAGCTGCCCCTGAACACGTCCCGGGGATGCCCTTTCGAATGCTCCTTCTGCGCCATCCACCTGGTCTCCGGGAAGAAGTTCCGGCCCCGCAGCCCGGAGAACATCCTGCGGGAGATCACCGAGGCCTACGGCCAAGGCATCCGGAATTTTTTCTTCACCGACGACGCGTTCAACCTCGACATGGGGCGGGCCGAGGAGATATGCGACCTGATCATCCGGAGCGGGCTGGACATCAAGCTCGTTTTCCAGCACGGGCTGAGGGCCGACCGGCTGGACCGGAACCTGGTGGACAAACTGAAGAGGGCGGGCACCACCACCATCGCCCTGTCGGCCGAGTCGGGCAACCCCGAGGTCCTCAAGGCGATAAAGAAGACCGTCTCCCCGGAGGATATCCGCCGGGCGTCGGCCTTGCTGGACGAGGCCGGCATCCAGTTCATCGTGAACTTCATCATCGGCCACCCGACCGAGACGTACCCGAAGGCCATGGACAGCCTGCGGCTGGCGGAGGAGATGGGCCGCAAGAAGACCTGCGTGACGATCATGTGCCTCAACCTCATCCCGTACCCCGGGACCGAGGTCTTCGACTGGATCGGGAAGCACGGCCGGTGGCTGCTGACCGAGGAGACTTTTTTCAACATCGGCATGAGCGACACGTCGCCCATTTTCGAGAGCCCGGAATTCCCCCGGCGGGAACGGGAGGCCATGCTGCGCAGGGGGAACCGGCTCCACCGGGCGCTTTTGCTGCGGTTCATCTTCGGCGCCGTGCCGGGCTCGCTGCTAAGGTTATTGTGCGATCTCGAGCTGCCCGGGCGCCTGATGCCGCGGCTGGCCATGTCCACCCGGCTGGGGCAGGGCTGGGTCTATACGAGATATCTGCGGAAGCTGTACCGGCCGCGGACGGTAAAACAACAGTAAAGAACAAAAGGATGTGCCATGGGACTGAACAGCGTGAACATCATGGGGAACCTGACCAGGGACCCCGAAAGCCGGAGCATCCCGTCGGGCAAGACGGTCTGCCGGCTTTCGATAGCCAACAACCGCGTCTACGTGAAGAACGGCGAGCGCGTCACCGAAGTGTCCTATTTCGACGTCGACGTGTGGGGGGTGGCGGCCGACAACTGCGCCAAATACCTGAAGAAGGGCAGCGGCATCATCGTCGAGGGACGGCTGAGGCAGGACCGCTGGGAGAAGGACGGCAAGACCCAGAGCCGCGTGACGATCACCGCCAACAACGTCCACTTCCTGCCCAAGAGGGCGGAGGACGGCGCGGGCCAGCGGCAGCGCCCGGATGATGACGTCGCGCCCGCCGGCCAGTCCGTCGAGAATATCGCCTGGGAGGAATAGCGTTGGACACGCGTACCAGCAAAGACCCGCTGCACGGCGTGACGCTGGAGATGGTCCTGAACCGTCTGGTCGGGAAGTACGGCTGGGAAGAGCTGTCCCGCCGAATCCGGATCAACTGTTTTGCCAAGGACCCCAGCATCAGGTCCAGCCTGGTCTTCTTGCGCCGCACACCGTGGGCCCGCAAGAAGGTCGAGGACCTTTACCGCCGGAGCCTATAAGCTCCCGGCTGTATTATCCTGACGGGTTTCCGGCCGGAAGCCGGCGCGGGGACATAAGATAAGGGATGCACGCTATGATCGAAGCGACTACGCATATCGGGGTGATGTATATCCGCGTCTTCATCGACCAGGCGCGTTCGCTCAAGGACAAGCGCATGGTCTTAAAGAGCCTCAAGGACCGCGTCCGGGCGCAGTTCAACGTTTCGGTGGCGGAGGTGGACGGCGAGGACAAATGGCAGACCGCGACCCTGGCCCTGGTCATGGCCGGCAACGACCAGCGTTATATCGACAGCACTCTGCAGCACGCGCTGGCGCTGGTGGAAGGCGGCCGCACCCTGCAGGTCTGCGAACACCGGCTGGAATTCCTTTGACCCCGGCGCGGGAAGCTGCCGCAAGGAGGTTGCCCATGGAGGAAGACCTGATGGCGTTGATACGGAAAGCCGCCGCCCGGCTTGTCCAGGCGCGCGGCATCCTCTTCATCACCGGCGCCGGGCTGTCCGCCGACTCGGGCCTGCCCACCTACCGCGGGGTCGGCGGCCTCTACGAGGAGGCGGAGACCGAGGACGGCGTCCCGATCGAGGCGGCCCTTTCGGGCCGGATGCTCGCCTCGCGGCCGGAGATCACCTGGAAATACCTGTCCCAGATCGAGCAGAACTGCCGCCGCGCCGTTTTCAACCGCGGCCACGCCGTCATCGCCGAGATGGAGCGGCATTTCCCGCGGGTGTGGACGCTGACCCAGAACATCGACGGGTTCCACGCTGCGGCCGGTTCGCGCAACGTGATCGAGATCCACGGGAACATGCGCCGGCTGAGGTGCGATGCCTGCGGCTGGCGGACCGATATCCCCGATCTCGGCTCCGTCGAGATACCGCCCCAGTGCCGGCATTGCGGGTGTCCCGCCCGGCCGGACGTGGTCTTTTTCGGCGAGACCCTGCCGGACGCCGAGGTCGCGCGTTACGACAGGGAGCTGGGCCGGGGGTTCGACGTCTGCCTGTGGGTGGGGACCACCAGCGTCTTCCCTTATATACAGGCCCCGCTTTACGAGGCCCGCCGCCGGGGCGGCCTGACCGTGGAGATAAACCCGGGCGGGACGGAGATATCGGACCGGGTGGACATCAAGTTGCCGCTGCGGGCGGCTCCAGCCCTGGACGCGCTGTGGGGCGTTTGCCGGGAGGCGGAGGGCAAGGGGCAGCACGCAAGCTGAACAGAGGAGGTATTTATGGCAGTGGTCAGCCGCCGCATCCATCTTTCCAGCCGGGGGGACAGCGAGGTCCTCGACATAACCCGGCAGGTGCAGGAAGAGGTCCGGGGTTCGGGCCTGAAGGCCGGGACCGTCACCGTCAGCGTGATCGGGTCGACCTGCGGGCTCACCACCTGCGAGTTCGAACCCGGGCTGGTCGAGGACCTGCCGGCGCTTTTCGAACGGCTTATCCCGCCGGGGCATTACCACCACGACCGGACCTGGCAGGACGGCAACGGCCATTCGCACCTGAGGGCGTCGCTGCTGGGCCCGTCGCTCACCCTGCCGTTCGGCAGCTCGGGCGTGGTGCTGGGCACCTGGCAGCAGATCGTCTTCATCGATTTCGACACCCGGCCCCGCAGCCGCGAGCTGGTGGTGCAGATCCTGGGGGAGTGAGCCTGGGCGCCGGGCCGTTCATTATCGCGTGGGCCGGTTGCAAAGTACGGCCCGGATGTTAATATAACTGTAGCCGGAAAGCGGCTTCATCTGCCGCGCTGACACCGACGGGGCCGGCAAACCAGGGGCGGATCAGGGAAAAAGCCATGAAGATAGCAGGCAGGATATTACCGATAGTGTTCTTGGCGTGCGCGGGGCTGCTGGGGGCCGGCGCGGCGCTGGCGCAGTACGAGGCCTCGCCTTCCTCGCTGGCCGAGGAAGAAAGCAGGATCATCGCGGAGGACCGCCAGGCCCTGCAGGAGGCCATCGAATCCGGCCGGTCGACCAAGATCATGTCCGCCCGCAAGCAGCTGAGCGACGACCTGGAACGATTCGGCCAGCGGCGCCGGATGGATTTCGACGGGGTGGTCGTCCCCTTGAAGCCGGACAACGAGGGGCATTACTTCGTGGACGCCGTGATCAACGGCCGCGTCCACGCCTCGCTGATGGTCGACACCGGCGCGCCTCTGGTCATGCTGTCCTCCGGCTTCGTGGCCAAGCTGGGCCTGGACACCGATAAACTGCAGAAGGGTTACATGATGACCCTCAACGGCCGGCATCCCGCCGCCCAGGTCTACCTGCGGAGCCTGAAGTTGGGGCGGGCCGAAAAGAACAATGTGGTCACGGCGGTGATGCTGCAGGAGAACCCGGAGCTGGAGAGCAAATTCCAGGACGGCCTGCTGGGCCTGTCCTATTTGCAGGGGTTCCACTACACGATCGACCACAAGAAGAAAAGACTGATCCTGCGGAAGCTCCGCTAAAAGGCCCGGGAGAGTGTCCGCCGGGAGGAGGCCCCGCCCATGCCTTTGTCGCACACGGTCCATGTCCGGTTCTACGGCCCGCTCAGGGATTTCCTCCCCCCGGAGCGCCGGGGCCGGCGTTTCCCCTGCCAGATCAAAGGCTGTCCCGCGGTCAAAGATACTTTGGAAGCCCTCGGCGTCCCGCACGTGGAAGTGGACGTCATCCTCATCAACCGCGTCAGCCGCGGATTTTCCCACCAGCTGGCGGAAGGCGACATCGTCCAGGTGTACCCCAGGGGCCGCGCGCCCGGCGGGGAGAGGCTCATCCGTTTGTCGCCGTCGCCGCCGGCCTTGAAGTTCGTCGTAGACTCGCACCTGGGCAGGCTGGTCCGCCACCTGCGCCTTTTGGGGTTCGACTCGTGTTACCGGAAATTGTTCCCTGACGCCGATATCGCGGCCCTGGCCGCGCGCCAGCGGCGCATCGTCCTGACCCGCGACAAGGGGCTGCTCAAATACCGCTGCCTGCGCTGGGGCTACTGGGTGCGGTCGCCCGATCCGGACGAACAGATCCGCGAGGTGGCAGAACGGTTCTCGCTCCGGCGGAGCGCGCGGCCTTTCAGCTTGTGCGTGGAATGCAACGGCCGCATCGAGCCGGTCCGCAAGTCCGAGGTGGCCGGCCGGCTGCCGCCGAGGACCAGAGCTTTCTACCGAAGGTTCTACCGCTGCCGCAGATGCCGGCGGGTCTACTGGCGCGGGTCGCATTATGCCAAGATGATGCTTTTCCTGAGGCGTTTGGAACGGCGCCGCGCTCCCAGCCGCGGGGCCGCGTAGCGCCTGTCAGGCCTTCAGGCGCGGGTTTGTGGTAATATGTTCCTAGGGATATTGCCGGCGGGTCTCGGCTCTGACCGATAGTTTCGGGTTGCCATTTATGAGCTCTTCAGCGGAGAAAAGGCCGGGTGCTCCGGGCCTGAGGGAAATAGTTCTGATAGCGCTGGCCGCGGCCGCGGCCGGCTGGCTGCTGCATCATCTCGCCGGCCGGATGGTAACGGTCACCCCGGCGGCGGTCCGCAGTTATATCCAGTCCTTCGGGCCATGGTCCGCTGCCGTCTTTGTGGCGGCCTACATCCTCAACCACATAACGATCCTGCCGCCTATCGCGGTCATGTCGCTGGCCGCCGGGCTGGCCTTCGGAGAGGTTTGGGGCGCGGTCTACCTCTTCATCGGGGCGGTGGCCGGCACAAGCCTGGCTTTCTTTCTTTCGCGTTCTTTCGGCCGCAAGTTCTCGGAGAGGGCGCTGCAGGGCAAGTTCAAGGATTTTGACGCCAGACTGGGGGAAAAGGGTTTCGAGACGGTCTTTTTCCTGCGCCTGGTGCCGCTGGTGCCGTATGAGGTCATCAATTACGGCAGCGGCCTTTCGAAGATCAGGCCCCGGGATTATTTCTGGGCCACCTTCTGGGGGCTTATCCCGGGCATTATCGTGAACGCCCTTTTGGGCGGAGGCATCGGGGACATGCAGCACTGGAAAGATGCCATGTCACCCAAATTCCTTCTGGCTCTGATAGTGGGAGCGGCCAGCATCGGAGTGCCGTTGGCCTGGCTGGCCCTGAAGCAAAAGAAAACCGGGCAGAAAAGCCCTTTTTAGTGTATAAATTAATATGGTAGCCGTAACTTTCTGGTAAGCTGGATCGTCTAAGATGATGGGAAACCATGGAGGTGTTATATGAGAGCGTTCAAGGTTTATTTGGCCACTTTCTTGATCTTGGTCATCGCGACGCCTTGCGTCCTGGGCGCGGCCCGGGAGAACCCGGTCCATGAAAAGCGCAAGGCCTGGCGGGAGAAACGGTCGGAATATTACAAAGGCAAGAAGGTAGTCGACGCGGAAGAGGAAAAGAAGGCCGCTGAGGAAAAGGCCAAGCAGGAGGAAAAGGATAAGGCGAAGGACAAGGACAAGAAGGCCGATAAGCAACGCAAGGGGTATAAGGACCGCCTGGCGGAGCTGATGAAAGAGTTCGACAAGAACAGTGACGGCATCCTCTCCGAAGAAGAGATGAAGGCCGCCAAAGAGGCCGGCAAGGACAGGGAACTCCAGACGCTTTTGAACATAGAGAAGTCCAAGAAGGAGAAGGCCAAGAAAGCCGCCAAACCGGAGGCCGGGAAGGAAGAATAGCCGGCCGGTGAGCCCGGCGGCCTTTTCCGCTGGCACTATAGAAGGACAGAAGATCTTCAGGCCATCCGTGGCCCTGGCCCCGGATGGCCTTTTTTTGCCCCCGCACGGCGCCAGAGGCGGCCGCCGCCTTCACTTTCCAGCCAGTGAAATTACGTATGGACTCCGGCTAGCGGCGATGATATGCTTTCGGCGTTAAGGAGGAGCCGGGATCTTATGGCGCTGGAAAAGATATCGCTGGAGCACCGGGAATTGCTGGACGGGCGTTTTAAGGCCCTGGGCACGTTCATCTCGGAATACAGTTTCGCCAACCTTTACCTTTTCCGCGGCAAGCATGATTATAATGTACTGGCCGAAGGGGGAGCGGTCTGCGTGACGGGCAGGACCTACGACGGCGGCCGGCTTTTTATGCCGACGGCGGACCTGCGTGACGGCGGGCTGGCGCCGCTTCTGCCCATCCTGGCGCCGGATGCTTTCCTTTACCCCGTGCCCGAGGAATGGCTGGGCGCGTTCGAAGGGTACGAGGCCCGGATAGACTTCTCCGAGGGGGATTCGGATTATGTCTATACCGTCGAGAAGCTCTCCACCTACCAGGGGCAGAAGCTGCACAGCAAGAAGAACCTGCTCAACCAGTTCCTGTCGCTCTATTCCCCCCAGGCCCGGCCCTTGACGGTCGAGCGCATGCCGGACGCGCGGGACATCCTCGAGGCGTGGCAGCACGACGTGGGCGAGGACAAGGCCGCTACCGATTACTTCCCTTGCCGCGAGGCGTTCGAGCTCTACGACGAGCTGGTCCTGTGCGGCGGGATCTATTACGTGGACGAAGAACCGGCCGGCTTTATAATAGGCGAGGAGTTGAACGACCGCATGTTCGCCCTGCATTTCGCCAAGGGCAAACGGAAGTTCAAGGGGTTGTACCAGTACATGTACAATCATTTCGCGGGCATCATGCCTAAAAAGTACCAATTCTTCAATTTTGAACAGGACCTGGGCATACTGGCCTTGAAGATAGCCAAGTCCTCCTATGTCCCGGACCGGATGCTGAAGAAGTACCGTGTCCGGGTATCCGGAAAGCAAGAAGATGCCGTGCGGCACAAGCCTTCTTAAGGCTGGCTATAGGCGGCCAGGTAAGAAAGAGAGCGGACCGCGCGGTGGCGGCGGGATGTTCCGTTAACAGACAGAAAGGATGTTCATGGAAAAGCACGACAATTTCTTTAGGGCAAGGCTGAGGAGCATCGGATATGCGCTGGCGGGCCTGAGGGACATCTTGAAGACCGAACACAATGCCTGGGTCCATACCTTCTGCACGGCCGTGGCCGTGTCGCTGTCGGCCTTTTTGGGGATCGATACCGTCCGGTTCGTCCTCATCATCATAGTCATATCGCTGGTATGGATAACCGAGGCCTTCAATACCGTGCTGGAGCTGGTCATCGACATCGTTTCGCCGGAATACTCCGAGACCGCCAGGCGGGCCAAGGACATTGCCGCTACCGCCGTCCTGTTCGCGGCCGCGGGGGCTTTGCTGGCGGGAGTGGTCATCCTCGGCCCGCCGTTGCTGTCCCGTCTGGGGCTCGCCGGATAAGGCGGGATGTTTCCTTCCTGCTCAAAGGCGGTCGGCCGGGTGCTCGGCCAACAGGGTGTTATCATCCGTTTTCTCCCCTTATATGTCAGGATCGGCGGCTTATCCGCATAAACGGCTTTTTTAAGGCATTTTTGTTGCGGCCGCCGGCAGATATACTAAAATATTCCCGTGGGTCTGTTATCAACGGGCAGCAGGGAAGACGGCATGAAAAGGGAAGTCCTGTGGGCAAAAAAGGTTTGACCTTGTTGGAGATCATGGTGGTGGCGGCGGTCATCGCGCTTTTGGCTGCCATCGCGATCCCGAATTTGCTGCGGGCCAGGATCTCCGCCAACGACGCCACGGCCAAGGCCGCGCTGCGTTCTATCTCCGGCGCGTCCGAGATGTTCGCCACCGCCAACTCCGGCAACTACCCGGCGGACGACACTTCACTCACCGGGGCCACACCGCCGTATCTCAACCAGAACTATTGCGACCATACCATAGCGGGCTACGTTTATAATTGCGCGTTCAATACCGGGTACTACACCTTCACGGCCTCTCCGGTCACGGTCAATAAGACCGGAACGACCACCTACACCGTCTCTACCGGCGGCATCTTTTCGATGTGATCCCCGCAGCGCGGACAGGGTTTTATCCTGTAGCCAGAAAACCATGTCCATGAGGACATGGATGAATGGTTTTCGGACAGGATTCCGCTCCACGACTTAGCGGGATCCTGAATTAAAAGAAAGCATGACCGTAAGGTCATGGAGCTTCATATCAGTGACCTATACAGCTCGAAGGTCTGTTTGGCGATGGCCGGCCAGCCGAAAAAGTCCACCACGCGCTGGCGCCCGGCCTGTCCCATCTGGCGGCGAAGTCCCGGGTCTTTCATGAGGAGGTTGATCTTCCGGGCGAGGTCTTTTTCGAACTGCTCGGGGTCGAGCGGTTCGGTGGAGCCGCTCTTTTTCAGTTCCACCGGCACCAGCAGCCCGGTCTGCCCGTCCACGACGACTTCCTTGATCCCTCCGACGGCGCTGGCCACGATGGGGGTCTCGCAGGCCATGGCTTCGAGGTTGATGATGCCGAAAGGCTCGTAGATCGACGGGCAGCAGAATACCGCGGCCTGGGAGTAAAGCGCGATCTTGGTCGGCGTGTCCAGCATCTCATGGATCCAGATGACGCCCTGGTGCAGCTGCTGCACGGCGGAGACATGGTTTTGCATCTCGGCGGCGATCTCGGGGGTGTCCGGCGCCCCGGCACAGAGCACGACCTGGAAGTCGGGGTCCATGTGTTTCACGGCGTTCACCAGGTGGATGATCCCTTTCTGCCGGGTCACCCGTCCGACGAAAAGCACGTACGGCCTGGCGGGGTCGATGCCCAGGGGCTGCAGCATGGACGGCGTCTCGGTCCGCCGGTATTCATTGAGGTCGATGCCGTTGTGGATGATGTGTATCTTCGCCGGGTCTACCCGGTAGAATTGCAGGATATCCTTTTTGGCTTCCTCGGAAACGGCCACCACCGCGTCCGCCATCTCGATGGCCGTCTTTTCCACCCAGCAGCTGAAGTCGTAGCCGTTGCCCAGCTGTTCCCGCTTCCACGGCCGCAGGGGTTCCAGGGAATGGGTGGTGACGACGAGCGGGATGGAATAATTGAGCTTGGCGAGGATGCCGCCCAGATGCGTGTACCAGGTGTGGACGTGGACAATGTCGGCGTCGATATGGGCCGCGTTGAAGTCCAGGCAGCGCTGCACCGCCCCGAAAACGGAACGGAGCGGTTTGGGGGCCCGGAGGTATTTATCGCCCAGGTTGAAGCCGGTCACGGAGAGGTTATCGCCGGCCAGTTTCTGGTCGCCGAAACACCGGACGTCGACCGAACAGTGGCGGGCGAGTTCCCGGCTCAGGTAGTCTGCGTGTATGCCCGCGCCGCCGTAGACAGCGGGTGGGTATTCGTTGGTGAGCAGCAGAACTTTCATTCTTCCTCGTTGTTAATGATCGCTACAGGCTTGCCTGGCGGCCTTCGGATTGAAATATAATATCATCCCGGGGCGGATTTGTGTCTGGGAAATTCAAAATGATTGCACTGAGGCCAGCGGACGCGCGCGCCCATTTTGCCGTTTCTTGTGTATAATTGTCCCTGGAAGGCAGGCGGCAGGACCGCTCCGTTGTCGGAAAGGAAAAACCGCCTTTTCCTCTTTTTAATAACAGCAGGATGATGTTAAAATGCACCGCATTGTGGCAGTATAGCTTTTCACCAGAAAGGAACGTCCATGTCCAAAAAAGCCTTAGCCCAGGAGAGCCTGAATAACGCCAGGATCATCATAGAGAAGATAACGCCCCAGGTGGACGGCGGAAGGTTCCCCGTCAAGCGGGTGCCGGGGGAACGCGTGGTCGTGCGCGCCGACGTCTTTGGCGACGGACATGACGAAGTGCAGGCGTTCCTGCTGTACCGCGAGGCCGCGGAAACCCCGTGGCGCAAGGTCCGCATGAAAGCGCTGGGCAACGACCTGTGGATCGGCTCTTTCCAGGTCGAGAAAGAGCAGGACTACTGCTATGCCGTCCGCGGATACGTGAGCGAGTTCTCTTCCTGGCGCCACGACCTCGCCAAGCGCCTGGAGGCCGGGCAAGATGTCTCTGTCGACCTGCAGATCGGTTCCCGTTTCGTGGCCGAAGCGGCCGCGCGCTGCCAGGGCAAGGAGGCGGAGCAGCTGGAGAAGTGGTCCAGACAGCTGGCCAAACCCAAGGACCCGAAGGCCGCGGCGGCCCTGGCCATGGGCGAGGAGCTGCTGGCGCTCATGGAGGCGAACCTGGACGACGCCAAGAGCGTCACCTCGCCGGAACTGACGGTCAAGGTCGAGCGGGACCGCGCCCTGTTCAGCAGCTGGTACGAGTTCTTCCCCCGGTCCTGGGCCGCCCAGCCGGGCCAGCACGGGACTTTCCAGGACTGCGAGCGCATACTGCCGGAGATCGCCCGCATGGGCTTCGACGTGATCTACCTTCCGCCGATCCACCCGATCGGCGCCAAGAACCGCAAGGGCAGGAACAATTCGACCCAATGCGACCCCGCCGACCCGGGCTGCCCGTGGGCGATCGGGTCACCGGAGGGCGGGCACAAGGCGATCCACCCCCAGCTGGGCACGATGGAGGATTTCCAGGCGTTCATCCGCAAGGCCAAGGAGCTGAAGATGGAGGTGGCCCTCGACATAGCTTTCCAGTGCTCGCCGGACCATCCCTACGTCAAAGAGCATCCGGAGTGGTTCAAGTGGCGCCCCGACGGGAGCGTACAGTACGCGGAGAACCCGCCCAAGAAATACGAGGACGTCCTGCCGTTCAATTTCGAGACCGCCGACTGGAAGAACCTGTGGAAGGAGCTCAAGAGCATCTTTGTCTTCTGGGCGGAACACGGGGTCAAGATCTTCCGGGTCGACAACCCGCACACCAAGCCGTTCCTGTTCTGGGACTGGCTTATCGCCGAGGTGAAGAAAGACCACCCGGACGCCATCTTCCTGGCCGAGGCCTTCACCCGGCCGAAGGTGATGTACCGGCTGGCCAAGGGAGGGTTCAGCCAGTCCTACACCTATTTCACCTGGCGGAACACCAAGAAAGAATTCGAAGATTACCTTTCCGAGCTCGCCCACAGCGAAGTGGCCGAGTTCTTCCGCCCGAATTTTTGGCCGAACACCCCGGACATCCTGGCGGAGCACCTGCAGTTCGGCGGGCGCAACACGTTCATGGCCCGGGCGGTACTGGCCTCGACGCTGTCCTCGAACTGGGGCATCTACGGCCCGGCCTTCGAGCTGTGCGTGGCGCAGGCCCTGCCGGGCAGGGAAGAATACGCGGACTCCGAGAAGTACGAGATCAAGAAATGGGACTGGAACCATCCCGCCAACATCAAGGTCATGATCTCGCGGCTCAACCACCTCCGCCGGGAGAACCCGGCCCTGCAGATGACGCGCAACATCCGTTTCTGCCGGATCGACAACGACCAGCTGCTGGCCTACTACAAGGCCACGCGGGATTATTCCAATATCGTGCTCGTTGTCGTGAACCTCGACCCGCACCACAAACAGGGCGGCTGGCTGCAGGTCCCGCTCAACGAGCTCTCTATCGACGCGTCCAAGCCTTACCTGGTCCATGACCTTCTGATAGGGGATAAATATATCTGGCAGGGCGAGAGGAATTATGTCGAACTGGACCCGGCCAAGTCGCCGGCCCACATCATCGAGATCCACAAGCAGCTCCACCGGGAACAGGATTTCGACTATTTCCTTTAGATCCCGGCCGCGGAACGGATCTCCCGCCGGCGGGCGCTTTCCGCCGGGGCTGGTCCGTTATCTGGAGCGGGATATCCTTCCGCGTTACCTGGCACGCTGCCGCTGGTTCGGCGGCAGATCGCGCAAGATATGTTCCGTCCGTCTGGCCCGGAGCATCCCTCTCGACGGGCTCGGGACCCAATTATCCGTCATTAGCGTCAAGTACCGTGCCGGCAAAAACGAGCATTACCTTTTGCCGCTCTCCCTGCTGCCGGAGCAAGCGCGGCCTGTCGCCGCCGCGCATCCGGAAGGCGTTATCTGCCGCTGCCGTATCGACAGGCGGCCGTTCATGGTCCTGGACGGAGCGTATGTGAAGCGCTTTCAGGAGCGCATCTTCATGGTCATCAGCCGCCGGGAGAGCATCCGGGCCGGGAAGTCCCTGCTCCGGGGTTTTTCAGTTACCGGGCGCGCGCCGTCCGCCGCTCCGGAGGCGCGGCTGCTCAAGGCGGACCAGAGCAACACCGCGCTGGTCTACGGCCGGCGTTTTTACCTGAAACTTTTCCGCAAACTGGAGCCCGGCGTGAACCCGGACGT
>CAYTIW010000040.1:0-2435 GCA_964438075.1 uncultured Planctomycetales bacterium | reverse complement strand
GGGGAGCTGGAGAGGATCAAGCCGTCTTTCCGTTGCATACGCATACACGGGGACTATCATCTGGGCCAGGTCCTGCTGGCGGGCAGCGGCCTGGTGGTGATCGATTTTGAAGGCGAGCCGGCGAGGCCCCTGCGGGAGCGGCGGAGCAAACAGCCGGTCCTGCGCGACCTTTCGGGTATGCTACGTTCTTTCCATTACGCAGCTTACGCGACCTGGCTGAAAGAGGGCGCCCGGGCGGACCTGCGGCCGGCGGCGGATCACTGGTATGCGCAGGTCAGCCAGGCCTTCCTGGCGGCTTATTTCGGCTGCCGCGGCAGCCTGTCCGGCCTGTTGCCGGGGGACCGGGAAGCCCGGCAGGTGCTGCTGGAGGCGTATATCCTGGACAAAGCGGTGTACGAACTGGCTTACGAACTGGACCACCGCCCGGCGTGGGTGGCCGTGCCGCTCTACGGGATCATGGATATCGCGCGACGGTATTCCGGCCGGGGTTCGGCGGAGATGGCCGTCGCCTGACCATTCATCACTCCGCCGGAAGCAGGCGGAACAGGAGCGATACGATGCGGGATACTGACCAGCTCAGGGCTTCTATGGTGCGGGACCAGCTTCAGAGGCGCGGGATAAAGGACCTCCGGGTACTTGCCGCCATGGGCAAGATCGAAAGGCACCTTTTTGTTCCGGACTCCGAGCTGGACAGCGCGTATGAGGACTTTCCGCTCCCTATCGGTGATGGCCAGACCATTTCCCAGCCTTACATCGTGGCCCTGATGAGCGAATTGCTGGACCTGCGGGGCGGGGAAAAGGTCCTCGAGATCGGGACCGGCTCGGGCTACCAGACCGCCGTCCTGGCGGAGCTGGCGCGGGAGGTCTTCACCGTCGAGCGGGTGGGGCCGCTGGCGGCGCGGGCGGAGCGGTCGCTCGCCGCGCTGGGGTACGGCAATATCAGCTTCCGATGTGACGACGGTTTCGCCGGCTGGCCGGAGCAGGCGCCTTTCGACGCCGTGATGGTCACCTGCGCTCCCGACGACATCCCGGAAAGACTGGGGGAACAGCTGGCCGAAGGCGGGCGGATGGTGGTGCCGGTCGGCCGGGAGTGGCAGGAATTGAAACTGGCGCGCAAGGAAAAGGGCCGGCTGTCGGTGGAGCCCATCGCGGCCGTGCGGTTCGTCCCCATGGTCAAAGGCCCGGGCGGGTGATCCTTCAGGACCGACGGGTCACCATCTTTTTCGAAAGGCTTTGTTGTACAATGCGCTGGGGAGTTTTTCGCCGAAAGGTTTGTTGAGCTTGATCAGGAACTTATTAGGGAGGATACGCGGGATCTTGATCAGCCCGATCCTGTTCTTTGGTCTATGGGCTGTATGCATGGCAGCCGTCCTTTTTTCAAATGTATTGTAGACCTCAACCGCTGAACTCACAAGTTAAAGATTTATAGTATGACTTTGAGAGATATGTTGAAGGCCGACGGTCAAATGATATTTGCACTAGGGGAATTGACACTGCCGGCCTTTTTCTTAAAATAGCCGGTGTCCTTGCCAGCATCCTTGCACAACGCCGGCGCCTGGGCCCTTGGCAGTACCGGCCGGTAAGCGGTCTTTTTATGCGGAGCGAAAGAATGAAGGCCATAGATTTTAGAAAGTCCTGGTTCTCTTTATTGTGCTTTTCCGCCCTCGGGCTGGCGGCCGGCGCAGGGGTTTGCGCGGCAGCGGCCGACATCTCCGCGGTCGATCCGTTGCCGATAGCCGAGCGCATATTCAAGAATGAGTGCGCGGTGGAAGCGGATTGCCTTATCGAGTGGAACCAGGGGGAGGATTTCCTGTCGCTGGGGCTGGGGCATTTCATATGGTATCCGCCGGACCGGCCGTCCGTGTTCGGGGAGAGTTTTCGGGCGTACCTGCAGTACGCCCGCGACTCCGGAGAGGCTTTGCCGGCCTGGCTGGACCAGACCCCTTTGCCGGCCTGCCCGTGGTCGACTCGGGAGCAATTCCTGGGCGATAAGGACAGCGCATTTTACAAGGACCTGGTGGAGTTCCTGGGCCGGACCAAACAACGCCAGGCCGAATATATGATGGGCAACACCCGGAGATCTTTGGAACAAGTGATCGAAGCGGCGCCGCAGGAACAGCGCGGGCGCATCGCCCGGGACATAAGCTGGCTGGTCAGCGATACACAGGGTCTGTACGCGGTAGTGGACTATGTCAATTTCAAGGGCAGCGGGGTCCGTTCGGACGAGCGCTACAGCGAGCAGGGCTGGGGGCTGCTGCAGGTCCTGCAGGTCATGTCCGACGCGCCCGGCCCGCAGGGAACGCTGGCGGAATTCGTGCGGGCGGCCAAGGAGACCCTGCGGCGGCGGGTCAGCAATGCCCCCGTGGATAGGAATGAGGCGCGCTGGCTGGCCGGCTGGCTGCGCCGCCTGGACACCTACGGCGGGGTCCGCTAGG
>CAYTIW010000039.1:0-18736 GCA_964438075.1 uncultured Planctomycetales bacterium | reverse complement strand
AGATAGATAGATAGATAAAAACCGTAAGGATGGTCGGAACTCTGGGGAAAAGGGATGGGACAACGGCATTTTAGCCTTTGCTCAAAAGAGCGTACAATATCAAGGAACTGCTGTTCTTGATATAAACCGACAATATTTTCACCGGGAACTATTTGCTACTTTATTGGTTTCTTCGGGATTTGGCAAGGAAAAGTTTTCAAGCCTAGGATGTTAAACAGTCTTCTGAAAGAGTACTAGTCGTAACTTTGCAGGTCGTCATCGATGAACGGAACCTTTGGGTCCAGGATCTCCGCGACCACATACTCCAGGGCTTCCAGATAGGGCCGGAGGAACTCATCATGGCCGGCAACGGACGCCTTAGGGAAGGCCTCCCGCTTGGCCTCCCGCAGGTTGAAAAGCTCGGTGAGCACGCGGTCCCGGGGGAACTCCCGGGAGAGGAAATAATAATAGAGCGGTAACTGGAAAGACCGCAAGTCGTTAAAGAGCCGTTCGCGCGAAAAAGGACCGGACCGGACGGCATCCGGCCGGGGCAGCCGGTCGCCGCCCCCGCTCTTGTAATCGATCACCAGCACCGTGCCGTCCTTGAGCCGGTCGACCCGGTCCACCTTGCAGTAGAAATGAACGTCCCTCCCTCCCAGGCTGATCAAAGACTCGAAAGGATGTTCCAGGAACAGCACCTGCTCCACGCCTTCCGCCGCTTCCCTTTCCTTCTCCAGGAAGACCTTGAGCCGGTGGTCGATCACGGCCTTGAGCAGGAAGGCGTCCGACCGCATGGACCGGGCCAAGGTGGCGTCGAACTTTTCCTGGGCCAGCCGGGCCAGCCGCCGGCCGAAGGCATCGTCGATAACGAACGGGCGGCGCAAGAGCGGCTTATAGGCCTCCTCCAGCAGTTCGTGCAGATAGTTCCCGATCTGGCGGCCGTCCGGCTCGTCCAGCAGATCATCGGCCTCCCGCAGGCCCAGGACATGGGTGGTGTAGAACTCGTAGGGGTTCTTGAGGTACAGGTTGATGCTCGAGGCCGAATACCGGAAGCCGCGGAGGAAGTCCAGCACGGACGGCGTCTTCTCCGCGCTGCGCCGCGCCGGCTCGATCTGCACCGCGAAAGCGGCCCGCTCCAGGGGCAGCCCGGCAGGGCGGCCGGCCTTTTTGTCCGCCTCCCAGGCCAGCTCCTCTATAAAGCGGCTGCGCTCCCGGTCATCGCGTTCCTGGTAGACCAGGTGCACCTCTTTTGCCGACGAGATGATGCGCATGAACTGGTAGCGCTGGATCTCCTCTTCCAGCTCCAGCCGGTCCAGCCTGAGGCTGAGCATGACCTCGCGCGGCACCAGGCTGGAACGGATGTCGAGCTTGGGCAGCACGCCTTCGTTGGCGTCCAGTATGATGACATGGTCGAAGCTGAGGGAACGCGTCTCGAAAAGGCCGAGGACCTGCAGCCCCTTAAGGGGTGTGCCGGAAAAGTTCACTTTCTCCCGCGCCAGCTGGTCCTGGAAGATCCGCGCCAGCTCGGCAAAAGCGAAAGGCTCGCCGCTGAAGCCCGCCCGGGCGAACTCGTCTTTGATCGCGTACATCCGTTCGGCTATCTTTATGTTCAGCGGAAAGGCCGGAAGGAAACTTTTATCCACCACCAGGTCCAGGAAACGACCGAGGGCCCCGGCGAAATCCTTCAGGTCGTTCACGCCCTCCCATTCCTCGAAGGCCGCCCGGTGGATCTCCCCCAGCACCCCGCGCAATCCGGCCGGGCCCGCCGCTCCACTGTCCGCGCGGCCACAGGCAAAGACGGCTTCCTCGGCCAGCACCTCCTCCAGCGCCAAAAAGGAACTGCCGGAAATGCCGCCCCTGACCCGCCCGGTGAGCACCTCCTCGATCCGGTGCACCAAAGCGCGGACCGCCTCCCCTTCTCCGGTCAGGCGCAGATTCTTGATGAACGGGTGTTGCAGCACCTTCAGGTAGTCCCGGGCATAGTACCGTCCGCCCTTCCGGGAGAGCTGGGCCCTCATCACGAAATCCAGAAGGAAACTGAGGCTGCTGCGCTGCAGGGGATAGCCCATGGAGACGTTGATGTCCGTTAGCCCCGGCGGCAGTTCGGAAAGAAGCGGGACCAGCTGGCCGGACTCCGGCAGGACCACCACGGTCCGGTCCGGCTCCCGGCTACCGGTGAGGATGTCCCGGGCCACGGCCACCTGCGAATGGACGTCGAAACCGGCGTGGACATGCAGCCGGAAAGTGGTCGGCGTCGGCTCCGCGCCCTCCAGCAGCTCGCAGCCGAAACGTTCGGCGATGCGCTGGAGGACCGGCCACTTGCGCTGGTCGCCCTGGAAGACCAGAGTGGCCTTGCCCAGGCCGTGCAGCCAGCGCACCACCTCCTCTTCCGTGCGGTGGAAATAGAACAGGCCGCAGAACATGATCTCGTCGAACTCCTCCCAGCCGTGGTTCCGGACCTCGGAGGCGGCGCGCAGGTACTGAAGCCCGCGGAAGGTCCGGCCCTTGGCTTCCAGCTCGCCGTGGAAGGCCTCGCGCAGGAGCTTGATGTGGCGCAAAAGCCCGTTGATGCTGTCCGGCACCGCGTAGCCGATGCGCGCGTTCTCCTGGATCGACAACAGGGCCGAGTTGTCCACGTCCTCCAGATCGAGCTGTTCGATGAAGTCCAGGATCTCCCGGGCCCAAGGCAGGAACTGCGCGAACGACTCCCGCCCCCGCACCAGCTCCGGCGTGATCCGGGAGGCCAGCCGGTAAAGCACGAAGCACAGGTCCAGCTCCCGGCCGGCCGCGAGGCAGCGGTCGGCATTGGCAGTGTGATCCATGAACTCATCGACAGTGAAAAAACGGGGCGGGATGAAGCCCTTTCCTATCCCCCGGCCGAGCTGGCGTTTGAGGAAGTAGGCCGGGCGTTTGCCTCCGAAGACCACGGCCAGCCGGTCCAGCCCGCGGCCGCGGGCGACATACTCCCGTTCCACGTAAGCCGCCACCTCGTCGATAAAGTTCCTGGTAAAATCCACGGTAAAGATGCGCCCCATCTCAGTCGGCCTCCATCACTTCACGTTCGCGGATGAACACCAGGTACCCGCGGACCCGTTTGCCCGGATAGATATCCCTCAGCAGCTCGCAGTAACCGCGCACCTGGCCTTTCCCTCTCTCCAGCTGGCTGAGGCCGCTCTTGAAATCAACCACCGCGACCTCGTTGCCGGAAACGATCAGCCGGTCAACGCGCCTGGTGTTGCCGGAACGGTCCACCAGTTCCCGCTCGGTGAAAACCTCTCCCTCGGTCTCGAAGAACGGCCGCACCCGGTCGTTTTCCAAGAGGTCCCGCAAGTCCCGACGCAGCGCTTCCCGCCGGTCCTCCGGCGGCAAGGCCTTCAGGGCGGCATCCAGGGCGTCGGCGGACCTTCCCGCCGGGCATGTCCCGATCGACGCCAGGACCGCGTGGTACTGCTCCCCGGCCTCGCGCTCGGCGCGTGCCGCCAATTCCAGAGGTCCGGCGAACTCGTCCTTGAGGAAAGCGATCCAGTCGCGCCTGGCCCCGGCAGGCACACGGCGCGCGGCGGAGGCCTCGGCCTCCTTGCGTTCGTAGGTCCCGCCGGGCGCGCCGACCTCAAAGACCGACTCGGGGATAAGCCGGCGCACCAAGTTGCGGGAATTGCCGGACTTGGCCGGGATAAAGCCGTAAAGTTCGCACGAGGCCCGTGTCATGGCCACGTAGATGATATTGAGCTCGCTGAGGAAGTTCTTTTTGTACTCATCCTCGTAAAGTTCCAGCACATCGTCGGAATACTTGCCGTAATCCTTCTTGACGCGCAGGAACTGCAGCTCGTCGTCTTTTTCGCGCAGGACATAGGCCTGTTTCTTGTCGCTGCCACCCGACCCCACCTCGACCTTCATGGCCAGAAACGGCAGGACCACCACCGGGAACTCCAGCCCCTTCGCCTTGTGGAACGTGAGCAGCCGGACCGCGTTCTCGCCGGACAGGCGGACGAACAGCTCCGGACCTTCCATGGCCTCGAAATCCGCCAGAAAGGCGCCGGCGTCGTAGTACTCCTCCTCCCGCGCCTTCACCAGTTCCAGGAAATGCATGAGGAAACCGTGCGCGCTGGGGAAGGTCTCCAGGACCTGCAGCTGGGAGTAGAAACTGACCACGAGCTCGTAAAGAGGGTAAAGCCCGACATTCTTGAAAAAGCCCTCGAGGTACCGCTCCCATACCGATGGGAAGGCCCGGCGGAAGGCCAGGTAAAGGTACGGCTCCCTCTCGGCCGGCGCCTTGCGCCTTTCCTGCAAGAGGAACCCGCCCACCTCGGCGGAAGACAGCCCGGAGGCCCGGGTGAATATCTCGCCCAGGATGAATTCGGCCAGGGCCGCGTTGTCGAGCGGGGAATGCAGGAACCGCAGGAAGGCCACCACCTCGAGCACCAGGGGATGCTCCTTGATGCTGGAAGTGTGCTCCGAGGTCGCCGGTATGCCGGCCTCCAGCAGCCAGCGGGTGACCTCGGCCAGCTCGCCGTTGGAACGGGCCAGGACCGCCACGTCCTGCCACGGGAAGCGCGGGGCCAGGGAGCGCATGAGCCCGAGGAACCGGCCCTTGATCAGCTCCCGGCTCTCCTCCTTGCCCGTGGCGTCCGCGAACTCCATATGCACATAGCCGCCTTCCTTGCCCGGCCGGTGCCTCTGCCGGGCGGCCCCGTAGATGTCGCCCAGAGCCTCCAGGTCCTTGGCGGAGAAACCGATGGCGTCTTTTTTGGTCTTGCCTTCATCGTCCTCATCCTTCTCCCGGACGAAGCGGGACAGGTTGTCCATAGAAAAGACCGCGTTGTTGAACTCCACCACCGCGCGCTGGCTGCGCCAGTTGTTCGCCAGGGTCTCCTGGCGCACCTTGTCCACCGCGAAGTCGCCTTTCACCTCGTCGAAAAGCCCGGCCTCGCCGCCCCGGAAGGCATAGATGGCCTGTTTCTTGTCGCCGACGTAAAAAAGCGACCCGCCGGTCGACAAGGCCTCTTCCGGCAGCACGCGCAGGTTCTTCCACTGCAGGCGGCTCGTGTCCTGGAACTCGTCGAGAAGATAATGCCGGAAACGCGAGGCCAGGCGGTAATAGAGCTCCTCCGGGGTGACCCCTCCCTCAAAGACTGCCCGGGCCATGCGGTTGAGCTCGGAAAGGAAAAGGACGTCCTCACGCCGGCAGGCCTCCTCATACCGGCCGCGCACGCTTTCGAAGATGGCCAGATACGGATCGTACAAACAAAAGACCTCCAGGTGCGCCAGCCGGCGGATGGCCGCGCGGACCTCGTCCCACTGGCGGTAGAGGGCGCCGGGCAGGGCCGCGCCCTTCTTGGCCGGTATCTCCTCGCGGGCGAAATAGGCCGGCAGGCTGTCGAAATCAAAACCCGACGGGTGAAGTGAAATGAAATCGTTCATGGACTTCACGAACCGGGAGTCGAGCCCCTCCAACGGGGCCCGTTCGGCCAAGCCTTTGACCAGCGCCAGCACCTGCCGCTTCTCCCGGATGACGGCCTCGGGGGGTATGTTCTGCCGGGCGAAGGGCAGGCCGTGGGCGTCATAGACCTGGAACAGGCTTTCCAATATGTCCAGGATACTGTCGCGCGGCATCCAGAGCGAACGGTTCTCCAGGTAGAGGTAATTGTCCACGAAATCCCCGAACAGCCGCCGTACGCCCGGATCGCCGGCCGCGGCGTCGATCAAGCCGTCCAGGGCGTACTCGATGTAGGCCCGCTGGTTGGTCCGGATGCGGAAATTGGCGGTCAGCCCCACCTTGAAGGCGCAGCCGACCAGAAGGGCGTTGATGAACTTGTCGATGTTCTGGACCAGGAAATAGTTATAGTTCCGCACCAGCGCCTCCATGGTGCCGGACGCCAGATCGGCCGCCTCCTCCGGCGTGATGCCCACCGTCCCCAGGATCTCCCGGGCCTCATCCGGCGGCAGTTCGCGGAAGGCCAGCTGCCTGAGCATTTTCAGGATGCGGGTCTTCATCTCGATGGCGGCCTTGTTGGTGAAGGTCAGGGCCAGGATGGACCGGAACGGCGGCTGGCAGGCCGGGTCGCCCCCGCGGGCGTTCAGCAGGAGGAGCTGGACATAGCGCCGGGCCAGGGCATAGGTCTTTCCCGAGCCGGCGGAAGCCTCGACCACGACCACCTCGGAGGTCTGGAAAGGGGTTGTCCCTTCAGCGGGAGTTCTCATGGCGGTCCTTGGACTCTGCCCCCTCCGCCCACAACCCGGAGCCGTTGCGGCGGGCCTCGGCATACAGCGCCCGGAACTCCTCGGCATGGCGGGTATTGGGCGGTATGGTCATGGGGTAGGCATAGCCGTTCCGGATGATCTCGGCGTTCACGAACGTTCCGTCCTCCAGGTAGACGTAGGCCAGCAGCCGGCCGTACTTGTCACGCTTTTGAACGTCGAATTCCAGGCGCACGGACTTCCCCTCGACCATCTTGCGGGTGAAATCGGCCGCCGCCTTTCCCATGCGTTTTATGGTGCGCACGTCCTGTCCGCTGCGTTCGGCGTCGCGAAAAAGTTTGGCGCTCTCGTGCAATTCCGGGGTGTCGATACCGATGAGGCGGACCCGTTCCTGGTCGGAGAGTTTCAAAGTATCGCCGTCAGTGACATGCGTCACCCGCAGGCCGGTTATCTGAGCGACCTCACCGGAGGGAGCACGTTCGGTCCGGACCTCCGCCCCCGGCATCTTTGAAACGAGAGCAAAGAAGGCCGCGAACAGAACAACGACCCATAAGTAAGGGTTGGAATTTCGGGAGCGTCTGGGGAAGGGATTTCTTTTCATCTGAATGATCGGGAACAAATCAGGACCTTGCCTGCCGGGCCGGCCGGCCTTTTATCCCGGAGCCTTCTACGGCAAGGTCCCGGCCTCATGCAAGTTCAATCATAAGACAACTTCGCGGGCTTGGGAAATCAAATTTTGTTGCCGGCTTTCTTTTCCCCCCGGACCTTGCCCGGGACCGGGGCTTCCGGCCGGCTGTGGTAAAGAGGGTCCTCGAGGACCTCGCGGAGCACGGAAGTGCAGGCCTGGAGCGAAGACTGCCCGGCCTTCAGCCCCCAGTCCATGCTGCCGCGGGCAAAGCTGTCCAGCTTGCGGACCAGCTTGTCCCGCTCATCCCGCGTGAGGGCCAGCTCCTTGCAGTCTTCGGTCTGACAAAGCTCGGCGCTGAGCATGATCCTGGTGACCAGGTTCGCCTGGCGGACCAGCTCCTTGGCCACCTCTTTCTTATCGCTGGCCAGCTGGACCTGCCGGCGGCTGAACTCGGTCTCATTGAAGTCAGCCGGCGCCCCGGACCGGCGGGAACGTTCGAAGGATTTCCACAGCTCGCGCTCGCGGCTGCTCATCTCAAGCAGTTTCTGGTATGTCGCCGCCGAATCTATCGCCACCCGGCGTATCAGGCCGTTGCCCGATTTGAAGTAACGGACAAGATAGTTCTTGGCTATCCGCAGGTCGGCGTTGTCGAGCGTGCGGTGGTCGATAAAATCACGGATGGCCTTCGAGTCGGGAATCGCGTCTAATTCGGCCTTGTCCTCCATTCCCAGGCGTTCGGCCACGCGGCTGTAATAGCTCAAACCCGTGATGAAACTGCGGGTGAAGTCGTATTTATCCACATCGGGGTTATACTGCCGGAAAGGGACCTCTTCGGCCGCGGCCACGGCGACCGTGAAGAACAAAGCCAAAATAAAAAGAGAGATGCCGCGCATCAGAAGCCTCTCCACCCGGGTTGCCGATCATGCCTGCAGCGCACTCACTTCTCCTTGCCCAGCACCTGCCTGACCATGTTGAGCAGCTCATCGGTCGGGCAGGATTTGTGCAGATAATATATCCCCATCAAGTTGCACAGACGCGGATCGAGCTCCTGTTCGCGCATCGTTAGGATGATGATGGGGAGGTCCTTGAACTTGGGGTCGAACTTGAGGCTGTGGCAGACATCGTAGCCGTTGAATTCCGGCATCATGATGTCCAGGATGAGCAGGTCCGGGCTGCCCTGTTTGACAGCCACCATGGCGTCAATGCCGTCCTGGGCGATCGACACCTTGAGCCCTTCGCGCTCCAGCACTTCGCTGATCAGTTTGCGCACCGTTGGGTCATCGTCTACTATCAGGACCTTTTTCATCCGCACCTCTTATTCAACCGAATCCACCTCGTCATTATAATAAGTAAGAACTACTCCTTCAAAATCAATTTTTATAAAATTTCCCGTCTTCTCCAGCAAACGCCCTTCCACGGTCGTCCCGGCCTTGAGGCGGACCCTGACCTTCTGCTGGACCTGGACGGATGCCGTCTTTTCCGCCAGGCCAGGACCGGCTCCGATGCCCGGCGCCCCATCCTCTCCTTCCCCTGCGGTCACCTCTTTATCCGCAGACTCTTCCTCCTCCGGGGCCGGGGTCAGAAAACCGGCCGGTACCGGGCCGCTGCCCGTCCGCGCCAGCTGGACCGCTGCCGCTGAAGCGAGGTTCTGGAACTTCTGGGGGTCCTGGAGCATATCCAGGCTGAAACCGAAGACCACGGTCCGGGCGTCCTCCTTTTCGAACATCCCTGTGATCTCGGTGACCGGGACCGGGAACTCCAACGAGAAGCTGGCCTTGAAATCCATGATGGACTCCTGCATCTGCCTCTGCATGTCGGCGGGCATGGCTTTGAACTCCGGGGAGTCCTTGAACTTGTCGAACTGGACCTGCTGCGACTGCCCTTCCTTTTTCTTCTTCCGGTCCGCCAGGGGCCGGCAGAACCAGTCGCCCTGCTCGTTGCGCATGATCCGCACCCGCGTCATCAGGAGGTTCGAACGGCTGAGGGCCGCGACGTCGGCCACCTTGACCGTGTAGTCCACCAAAAGCGCTCCGTCCTTTTTCTGCGACTCGAACGACTCCAGGCTGGCCTCGAAGCCGGACTTCTTGATCTTGTTCAGGATCTCGGCCTTGTCCGCGAACATCTTCTCCGCCGCCGATCCCAAAGGCGGAGGGGCGTCCTGGCCGGGCTTGGCCCCCAGGGAGGCAAAGGCCTGCATCATGCCTCCGAACATGGCGTCCACCAGCTGCACCGTCCCGGCGTGGACCTTGAGGTGCGCCTTCACCAGTCCGGTCCCGTCGGAGTTTATCACGACCCGCTCTTCAATGTGCATGCACCCGCTGAGGGACAGGGCCAGCAACAAGGGGGCCCAGGCAACCGCTGCCGCCGCAGACAACAACCTTTTAGGCTTATTCACAAACCCCTCCTGAGTAAGAATCCTTTAACGCGTTCTCCTCATCCCTGCAATACCGCATCGAAAGGGAAAATATCCTCCGCCATCTCCTCGGGCCCTATACCGCGGGGGAACCACCTCAGGCGCCAGGACTGCCGGAAACGTTCCGCCCCTCCGGGCGGGATAGGCCTGAGCGGCGCGTGGAGCTCCAGCTCACCATAAGGAAAGCGGGAGGAATTGAAGACCTCCACCGCCGAGCGGTGGGCGTACTGCCCGCCGGCACTCAGCTCGAACTCACGGGCGAAGGCCAGCGATCCGTCACCGGAAGGCCGCACCACGAAGACCCGTCCGGCCCGCGGGATGCCGCCGAACTTGAAACAGACCGACGACCGGCACCGGATACGGGACCAGTCCCCTTGCGGTTCCACGACCTGCCCCGGGTCAGGCAGGGTCGGGTCCTCCAAATAATAAGAGCGGATGGCCGATGGGTCGGCGGGAAGATAGACGTCGAAAGGCCTTACGATCTGCGTCACATTCCAGATCCCTTTCAAAAGCGGGCAGCCGGTGGTGTTCAGGAACTCCTCCTCCAGCCGGACCGTGCCGTTATCCTCCAGACGGACGCGGCGCACAACGGCCAGGCCGGTCTCACGGCAGACGGGGCTGGTCATGACACAAGTGCCGTCGCGCTGCTCCAGCGCATAACGTCCGGCGTCCAAGTCGACCGGAGGCGACCGGTGCAGCCAGTCCTGTTCCGGGGCCACCCAGGTCTTGTCCCCGCCGAAAAGCCGGAAACCGAAACCGGCCTTGAAAACGGCCAGGTCCTCTATCCCGGACAGATCGAAGGGCACACCCGCCTCGTCAGTATGGACATAGAACAGCTCCTCGCCCCGGAAAGTGAGAGACATGATACGACCGCCGATATCGGGAGTTATGACCAGGGAGACGTCACCGGCGGTGAGGCGCAATCCGCGCCAGCCGTTGATATGGTCTATGGAAGTGCGCTGCGGCGATGCCATGGCCGAGGCTGCCCCTGTCAGCTTCACGGCTTCTGGATCGCCTTGATGCCGAACTCCTTCAACGACTCCAGGAAGGTAAGGCGGCTGAACCGCCCCAGATACCTGGACGCCCCCGCGGCCTGGCAGAGCCGGACCTCTTCCTCGACCATGTCCTGCATCGCTATATCCATCCCCAGCTGGTCCGGTGATAGCGACGAATAGGTGGCGATGTTGGTCTTGTTCAGGAACCGGAAACATTTCAAGGCCCGGACGATCTCCGAGGTCATGGCGTAGTCTTTCATCATGACGTCCAAGAGGACGAGGTGCGGGGTCATCATGAACACCTTGGACAAGAGGTCGGCCGAGTTGTCCACCGTCGACACCAGGCAGCCGCAGGTCCGCAGGCAGACTTTCATCTGCTCCACCACCGAGCTCTGCGTACCGGCGATGAGTATCTTGCGGTAGTCCACGACCCTCGGCGAAGACTTCTCGATCTCCTTGATCTTGTCGAACAGCAAGCTGATGTCGGAGGTCTTGGGAACGAAATGGTCCACCCCCAGCGAAGAAAAGGAGTCCTTGAACATCTGCTTGTCGGTCACGATGATCACCGGCAGGTTCACCGTCCGCGGGTCCTTCTTGAGCTCCAGGTAAAGGTCCACCCCGTCCATCTGAGGCATGACCACGTCGGTTATAAGCAGGTCCACGGACTGGGACAGGATCAAGGCCAAAGCCTCGACGCCGTTGTTGGCAACCATCACGTTATACCCGTAACGCTCAAGTTGCGTCTTGACCAAAAGGGCTGTGCCCCGGTCATCCTCGGCTAATACGATCTCTCGGATCATATGGATCTCCTTTACTGACTTGAAATGCGTGGTTACTTTCTATTATTCTAAACAGGCCGTCCCGAATTGACAACAGTAATATCCCGGATTTTTGGGGAGACGGTAAGCCTTTTTCAGGGACAAAATAAGAAAAATCCTGACAGGAGAATCAATGCTTTCTGGTGAGGACCGCCTGGCGGATCCTGCTCTTGGAAGCCGGGGTAAGGCATTCGTCGGGGTAAGGTTCGGTATTATCCAGGACTTCGGCATGTCGGGCGAAGATCCCGCGCAAGGCTCCTATCTGCCGCCGATAATAGGTACAGGTCTTACACATGAACAAATGTATGCGCATGGTAAGGAATTCGCGCAAGGTCAGCTTGCGCTCGAAAGATAACGACGCCAGACGCGCCGCTTGTTTGCAGGAGGTTATAAGGGGAACTTCGGTCTCTTCTTCCCAGTTGGACAAAATCATTTCTTCCTTTCGAACCAGTTCTCTTCCAGGCAGGCCCTCAGCTGCAGCCTGGCCCGGTGCAACATCACCCAGAGATTAGTGGGGCTTATCCCCAACTCCTTACAAATATCCTCGGTTTCCATGTTATCCAGCTCACGAAGGGAAAAGGCATGAGCCGTGCGCTCGGGCAAATGCCCCATGCAGGAGTGGAGGGTGTTCCAGAATTCCTTGTTGTTGAGAAGCGCCTGGGGGTCCGGCATCCAGTCCTTGGGGTATTTGCGCGGTTTCTCCATGGCGTCATAGAACTGGTCTATGGTCTGCTCTTCTTCGGACTGGTGGGTCTGCATGTCGGTAACGGTCTTTTCGCGGAAATCCTTGCGGTAATGGTCGATGATCTTGTGCTTGAGGATACCGACCATCCAGGTTCTCTCCGCCGAACGCCCGCTGAAGCTGTCCTTGCCCGCCAGGGCGGCCAGGAAGGTCTCCTGAACAAGGTTCTCGGCCAGGTCGCGGTTGCGCAGCCGCATCATGGCGTAACGGAAAAGGTAATCCCCGTGCTGGTCCACCCATCCGGCAGGATCGGAAAGGGTGGTCTTGGCTTGAGGTTCCTTATCGGGTCTCTTCATTGCGCTTCCTTTATCTGCCTGATCCTTTGCATGGCCTGCGCACCCCAGAAATCATCATCGCCGTAGGTATCGACCAGACGGCTGTATAACATCTCCGCCTCCTTGGCATCCCCGAGCATCTGGTCGCAATGGGCCAGGTAATACAAGGCCACCTTGTAGAGCGGGGTGTCCTGATGCTGGCCGATATACTGCTGGAACAAAGGCCGCGCATCGGCGTAGTTGCGGCCCTGGTATTTCTCCAGGGCCTGGTTATACAGCTCGGTCGCGGTCGGCTGGGGAGTCCGGGCATCATAAATGCCATCGGTCAGCATCGCACAGCCGGGCATGGCCAGTATTATGACCGCCCAGAATGCGAACGTCAAAATACTTTTCACCTTGATCTCCAACCCGATATTCTTGAGAGAACAATATCCCGGAATTATGGTAGCAGGGAAAAAGCTGCTGTCAACCCGGCGATGGAACAAAAAAGGCGGCCCTTTTTTACGGACCGCCCTGGAGCTGGAGGACTTCCTCACCGGAAAGCCGCTCCGGCATCCCCTTTTAAAAAATCCGCTTATTTATGAGCTTCTATCATGACCGCGATCTGCACCTCATTGCCGACCACCACTCCGCCATTATCCATCGTCTTGTTCCAGCTGACGCCGTAATCCTGGCGGTTGATCACGAAGTGCGACTCGATGCCCAGCACTTGCCCCCCGCCCATCGGATTCGGCACCGGCCCGGCAATCTTTACCGGGAGCTGCAGCTCTTTGGTCACGCCTTTCATGGTGAGTTCACCGGTCACGAGATAATCGTTACCCGACTGGAGCTCGACCTTAGAGGTTTTGAATACTATATCCGGATATTTCTCGGCGTCGAAGAAGTCGGCGCCCTTCAAGTGCTTGTCCCGGCCCTCGTTCTTGGTGTCAATGCCGGCGACCTTGACGGTAAAATCGAATTTCGCGTTGGCCAGGTCATCGGGGTTGAACTGAATCTGTCCGTCGTAATCATTGAAATTACCGGTGGTCTTCGATACCACCAGGTGGCTCACCGTAAATCCGATCGAGGAATGGGCCTTATCCACGGAATAGGCATACCCCGCGGAAGCTTCTTGAGCCCAGGCCGAAAAGAAAGCCATCCCGGTCAGATTGATAACGAACGCCGCCATCAATGCCCTTGACCACACCCATACACTTTGCATAACTGCCTCCATTTTTAGTTAATTTATCAAGATCCCTGTGCAAACAAATGGCGCATGAGCACCGGCACGCAGGCTCACTCTAAGGCGGGTGCCCACAGGAGGGATGGTTCCGTGCCGGTGTCTATGCGCCGTAAACGATATGGCTTCTTTAATAATGCCTTGTTTCATTTCATTTGTCGGCGCAAATACCGGTAACTTACACCTTAAAATGCTTGCGAAAGCAAACCGGGCCTAGCGCCCCCACAAAAAAAGCAGCAACAGAAAAAAAGCGGTGGAGAGCGGCAGGACGACCCCCGACCGCGCGCTGCGGGACATCCGGGTGAATTTTATCAACAAGCGGTCGGTGACGATCACCAAAAGGGCCCACACGGCTATCGCCGCCGACATGAACCCGGCGAATTCCCACCGCCGGGGGTCCTGCGAGAACGCCGCCAGGCCGGTGAATATCATGGTGACCAGGGCCGCGATGCCAACCACCATCTGATAGGTCTCGGCATGGAAGGGCTTGCCGCAATCCGGACAAATGTCGGAATTGAGGTAGGTCTCTACCGGCAGCATCACCCGGCAATGAGGGCAAAAGGTGGTCTTCTTTCCCGGATCTATCTCGTCATTCATTTTACACTACCCTTTTTGTCAGGTCAGCACCGTGAGAACGACCGAAGCGACGCCCTGCCGTTATCCTTCGTTCTCAGTGCCGTATGGACGATCCATCGCCGGGTTCCGCCAAATAGCGCACCAGCAGCGGATCGCCCTTTTCCAAGACCCTTGCGGCGTCCTCTCTTCCAGCCACGTATTTCTCCAGGAAGGCGATCGAATACCGGCGGATGACCTCAAAATGTTCCTCCTGCCCGCTCAGCAACCTGGCCCCGAGGGTGAACTTGAAACGGTTGTTGAACGAAAAATGGCTGCCCCCCTTGATCTCCAGGAAATATTTGGGGGCCGAGACGGACCTGAATATCTTGGACGAGAGCTCTTCCATTTTCTTTGATCCGCGCAGCTGGTCCTCCTCACGCTCTCCCATAAAAAGCATGGACGGGACCCGGACGCCGGCGAGCTCGCCCTCCCGGAACAGATAACCGCCGGCCCCCGTCGAGAAAAGCAACACCGCCTTGACGCGGCGGTCCTGGCGCTCCTTGATCGTCCCGCAAAGCCCGAGCGCCGTGAAACCGCCGAAAGAGTGGCCGCCGACCGCGATGCGCTCCGAATCGATCAGGCTGCCGAAGACCGCCGAGGCCAGCAGGCCTTCCAAGGCGGACCGCATCTCGTCCAGGCGGTACAGGTACTTGCCCCGGTCTCCGGGGCCGGAGGCCGAGATTGCATTGGCATCTTTCAGAAAACCGCGACGGTCGATATGCTGCTCCTGTCCGGTCCGTATGCGGACGGCAGAGTGACTGTCGTGATGGTCGGGACAGGCCACGATCCATCCCCGGGCGGCCAGCGCCTCGGTAAAAAATACCGACCCGGTCCCGCCGCCGCCGTAACCGTGCGAAAAGACCAGAAAAGGATAAGGGCCGTCCTGGGCCAGCGGCTCGGCATTTACAGCCACCTTGCCCCTGGCCGGACCACCGTAGATGTAAGGCTTGGGCTCCGCCGCGGTCGGATACCATACGGCCACGGTCAGTACCTGCTCTTCTCCGTCCTTCTGGTATTTCAGATCCAGGACGCGGTAGCCGACATTGTACCTGGGCCGGGGCGATATTTCCCGGGCGTACGATACGGATGTGATGACCGCCAGGAGCAGCAAGATCGAACCGGCCGCATAAGAACGGACCGCTGGCATATAACACTTCCTGGATTTCATGGAATGGAGATCCCCGACCTGATCAATGCGGCTAATACGACCCGTAAAAACTGTGCCGCGTTCTATCTCCTGACAACCCGGATTTTAGCCATAAAATTACTGGGATTGATGCCGCCGGAAGAATTCCCATATAACTTGATTGGCGTCCAAGTCCCGGCTGGTCTTGCCGACAAGTCTGGGCTTCAAATACTGCAGTCCGCCGGGCCAGGTGTGGCCGCCGCCCTCCACGGCATAGAGAAGCACTTCGGTATTATCCCGGCATCCCCGGTATGCTTCCTCCCGTATACGAGTTCCGTCACCCGGGTCCGGGTCAAGGGCGTAAGTCAGATCCGGCGGAAAGGAACACTGGTTATGCCGGGCCCAGAAGCCCACGGAATCACGCGCGGACAGCACTTTCCCCAGCTTCTTCCTGCCGAAAGGCCCGGTAACGTCCCCGCCTTCAAAGGGCATCAGCGGGTCGTTGACATTGTTGATGGCCAGGACCGATATCGGCCGGTCCGGCGAACAGGAGGGGGACAGGTTCTTCGGGATATTGCCGGTGACCGGCGCGATGGCGGCCACCTTCCCGGCCAGCGCGCACCCGATCCGGTAGGTCATCATCCCGCCGTTGGACATCCCGGTGACATAGACACGTTTGGGGTCAATGTTCAGTTCCTTTATCAGCGAGTCGATCAGGGCCGAGATGAAGCCGACATCATCCGTGCCTTCCAGGTGCGTATCATATCCGGTCTCTGCTCCGCTGCGACCGTCGTTCCAGTTCCTGCCTATCCCGTCGGGATAGACCACGGCAAAACCCTCTTTATCCGCCAGGCGGTCAAAGCCGCCCTGCGTCAGCCGCACCATTTTCCCGCCGTTACCTCCCCCTCCATGCAAGGCTATGACCAGCGGCACAGGGACCGACCTGTCATGCCCCGGCGGAAGATGGAGGATATAGGTCCTTTCCTGTCCTCCGAAGAATAGGGAGCAAGTCTGCTCCGTTTCGGAAGCCGCAGCCGGCGAAAAACTTGCCAGCGACAGCCCGAAGGAGAACGCAAAAACCAGGATCAACAACCGGTACCGTAGCATAGCTTCCCTTCCCATGGTCGACACTGACCCGCCTGTTAGGCCACTAGGCGCCGTTCAGGCGTATCTTGTCGCGATTGATCTTGATGAACCTTAATAGGGGAACCGACAGGTCCCCGGCGATACGGGAGTAATGCTCATCGCACTCATCCAATCTCTCGTCCCGCTCCTCGTCCTCATGGCGCATGACCTTAGTGAAGGCCGCGACATCGGCCTGGCCTTCGATCCCGAGAGAATCGATGGCCTGCTGGGTGAGCTCGGCCACCTCATAACACCCGATGCGGTTCAGGGCGTCCACCACTATGGGGGCATATTCATTGGCCGAATTCCGGAAGAACTGGTCGTACCCTCCGTCGTTAACTTCGCGTTCGAGGGCCTCGATCGCCAGGACCACCCTTTCCTCCACGGTAAGCTTTTCCTTCCCGACCCGCCCGGCTTTCTGGCCCAGGGCCTGCTCGAAAGCCAAGAGCAAGGAATCGGTACGGTATTCCTGTTCGAGCGCGATGAGATCATCCGTCCTCTGCCCGGAATAACCGTCCAGCCATTTCAGTTCCCCCATAGCGATCTCCTTCCACTGATTGGATACTCCTGCCAGCAGTCAAGTCGATAGAAGACCTTGACCCGATTGTCCCCGCCGGCACGCCGTGTCGCTGTCAGCGGCTGGCCGGCCCCCCCACCTTTTTTACGTATGCCTAAGCTCATCGGCGAACAGCAGTACGACCCCCGCCGTGATAAAGATGTCCGCCAAATTGACTATGCCGGTACGCACAGGCCCAATGCCGAAATTCATGAAATCCACCACGCGGCCTTCATAAAGGAAACGGTCGATAAGGTTGCCCAGCCCTCCGGACACGACCAACGCCGAAGCCCAGACGCCGGCCGCGCGTATGCGCCTGGAAAAGACCGCGTAGGCCATCAGGCACAGCAAAAGGGCCACTACTCCGGCATTGAAAAAAAGCTGCCGCCAAAGATCAGGCAGGTCATGTCCCAAACTCAAGAACGCGCCCCGGTTATGAGCCAGCTGAAGCCTAAAGGTATCCCCCAGGAACGAATACATCTCGCCGGGCGACAACAAAGCCTGCGCCACTGCCTTGGCGGCCCGGTCCAGGGCCACTCCCCCGGCCGACACTGCCAGGATCAACGCCAACCTTTTCGCCTTGCCCATCAGCTCAACCTGCCTATATCCGCCTGAAACCTTTTCCGCTCCCGGCTCCAAGACCTCATCGCGCTCGATCCATCCCTCAGCTAGTTCCTCGCTTGCGCTCGGGAGAAGAAGAATGAACATCCCGGTTCTCACTTCAGGACTTCACCCCGTTTCGCCAGGACACTCTCGTTTGGCCCTTCCGGGCAAAACAAGCGTCGGCTGCGCGGGATTTCGTAACTCTGCCTACAGCGCTTCATCCCGCATCCAGTCCCGCCTTCGGCGGGACGGGCGGGATTCGCATTTCGGTTCCACCGAAATGCTCACCACTTCCCGGTCTTGCGCTCCTCGGCCTTGGGCTCCAGTTTGATCTTCTCCACTACCTTCCTGAGATCGTCATCCTTGAGGCAGGAACGGTCCAGGTTACCGACGATGAATTTCTGGTACCCCGACAGATCCAGCAGGCCGTGGCCGCTCAGATTGAAGAGGATGACCTTTTCCTTCCCCTCCTGGCGGGCCTTCTCGGCTTCCTTGATGACACAGGCTACCGCGTTGGATGTCTCCGGAGCGATCACAAAACCCTCGGTCCGCGCCCAGGTCAGGGCGGCCTCGAAGCTCTGGAGCTGGTCGGCGGCGTAAGGGGTCATCAGCCCCTCCACAATGGACTGGCTCACCAGGGGAGCCATACCGTGGTAACGCAACCCGCCCGCGTGCACCGGAGGAGGGACGAACTTGTGCCCCAGGGTGTACATGGGCAGAAGTGGGGTCATGCCGGCCACGTCTCCGTGATCATAGGCGAACTTCCCCTTGGTCATCTTGGGCGCTGCGGCCGACTCGACGGGGATGATCTCGATCTTGGCGCCGTTGATCTTGTCGGAGGTGAAGGGAAAAGCGATGCCGGCGAAATTGCTGCCGCCGCCCGCGCAGCCGATGATGACATCGGGATGCTTTATCCCCACCTTGGCGAGCTGTTTTTTAGCCTCCAGGCCGATGATGGTCTGGTGCAGCAGGACGTGGTTAAGGACGCTGCCCAGCGAGTAACGGGTCTGGCCGGTCTTGTCCGTCACCGCGGCCTCGATCGCTTCGCTGATGGCGATGCCGAGGCTGCCGGGCGTGTCGGGCATCTGCTCCAGTATGGCACGTCCGGCCTGTGTCTCCTGCGAGGGGCTGGCCACGCAATCGGCGCCCCACAGATTCATGATGGTCTTGCGCATCGGCTTCTGGTCGAACGATATGCGGACCATGAAGACCTTGCACTCCAGGCCGAGGATGTTGCAGGCGAAGGCCAGGGCCGTGCCCCACTGGCCGGCGCCGGTCTCGGTGGTCAGCTTCTTGATGCCGGCCTGTTTGTTATACCAGGCCTGGGCGACCGAAGTGTTGGTCTTGTGGCTTCCCGCCGGAGAAACGCTCTCGTCTTTGTAATATATCTTGGCGGGGGTCTTGAGGAACTTCTCCAGATAAACCGCCCTCCTGAGCGGAGAAG
>CAYTIW010000038.1:6931-21811 GCA_964438075.1 uncultured Planctomycetales bacterium | reverse complement strand
CACAACTTCCACTTCTGGAATATTAATTCCACCTGTTATCTCCCCATTTGATAGCGCCACTATCGCCGTGGCCTTGGATATCTGCAGGGCCCTGTCGGCTGATCCGGTCTTTGTCATAAGATTAGTGAACTGAACGACCGCCTGCTTAGGCGTTTCAGCTTTGGGCAACAACATGCTGGCCCCCAGGACCATCCCGGAAGCTTCCTGCTCGTTACGAGCCAAGCCGGTCTTGACCACTTCTGTGGCGATATCCGCAATATCGGCCGTGACCTTTTCACGCTTCTCCGGGCTGACGGCACCGGCCACAACCATGGCCTGCGCGATATTGACCTTGACCCTTTCCCGGTTCTCCTGGCGCGGCAATTCACCAAAAGACACCTTATCGGCCGCGTCCATTAAATTGCCCGCTGTAGTGACCGCCTCGACTGGGTTAACGATCCCGGTAGCGACCGCCACTTTCGCGATCTCAAAATCGATATTGCCATCGGAAGTTCTCCGTACCATTTGTATCGCTTTGTCCACCCCACCTGCGTGGACAGCCACAACCGCCATGGCGGGCCGGGCTTCCATCGGAATCTCTTCCGGCAATTCTACCATCATGGCACTGGTCTCCTGTACCACTTTCGCAGCCATTGTCAGCCTCGGGACCGCTATGTTCTTCCCATTAGCAAGTTCCTGACGTTCAAAAACGAACTTTTCAGCCACTGCATTTGAAATATAAGAATCTGAAGCCGATCCCCCCATTTGAGTTAGAACGGAAGCAGCAATTACCTTCTTGGCCGCATCCGGATTCCGCAAAGACTCATCCCAAGCTATCTCCTTCGTTCCGACCAGACCACCTGAAGAAGCAATAAGATTTGTATGCTGCTGGACTATATCGGCAAATTCGGGAGTTTCCTGTATAGGAGTAATGGGCTTTCCGCTTTTATCCTGAGCGGCCAGCCGTATAACGGCTACCGGCCCTTGCGGGGTTTCCTGCTTCTCTACCACAATATTATCTGCCACCGCCTCTATATCCGGCATGGACATCTTCCCGATCTCGGAACGGACGACCGGAGAAGCCTTCTCCGCGACTTTCAATATAACTGCGACCTTGGCATTCTTGCCTTCAAAAGATGGTTCCCAGCCAACGGTCGTATTCTGAGCGGCCATGACTTGTGCCTGACCGGTTGGAGTTGATACTAACTCTATCGGGTTGGCTATTCTCCCAGTATCTACTCCCATGGTCAACGTTGTGACCTGTGAGTCTGCCAGCGCAGTCTGCACATCGCTTTTCATGGCAGTGACCTTTTCGGTCATTTTCTGATCGATCTTGGCTATTACTTTGGTCAATATCGCACGCTCTGAAGCCGGGGCATTGGCAGTCGCTCTTTCACCAGTATAAACTCTGACTTCATCGCTCATGCTTATAAGGGCATCCAGGTCCCGGGTCTCCATACCTTGAGCAGAAACGAATTCCTGGGCCGCCACCTCTATGGCCGCTTCTTCCGTGACATTCTGGTTGGCTGATACTATCTTCTGTATCTGGGCCACTGAACTGCCGCGCTCCAGCCTCGCTTGCCCGTTGTTGTAGGTGCTGGTGACATTAGCTGGTATCTCGCCATTCTTCGCTAATATATCCAACCCTTCCGTCAGACTGACTTTCCTGCCACCTGGAATTATTATGTCCGGCCGTGAAACATCTCCCAATATCAAGGAAGGACGCACCGGAGCGGCCAGAGCCTCTGGAGAAGCATTGGTCTCTACCGCCATGGCCGAGAGGTTTGTGGTCGATGCCCCGGCCACTGAAACCAGGCGCGTTTCGATCTGCCTGACATCCGTCTGTTCATATTTCTTTGCGGCTCCCAATACCCGCTGCATCTCGTTCATGGTCTGCACATCTACCGGACGTGACGCAAAATAATTGGCGATGCCGGTACCTTCCGGAGTATTAGCGAATTGTTTGTTTATCTGCGTCACCAACCCCTCGAACTTACGCACATCTGTCTTGGCCAGAACGATCTCTACTCGCGGCGAAGTGGCCGGAACGATATTCTGGACCCTTCCCATGAGCTGGGGAGAAACCTCCTGTCTTTCTTGATCCGATAACTGCGACAAAAGTATAGAAACATTTCGCACCTGCAAAGGCGATGGCATTATGGTCGGCGGCAAAGCCTCGATCTCCTGGACGGCTCTTTCCAAACGTCCGACCGGGGTCCTCTGGGCACGGTCGACCGCTGTGGGCGCCTTGAGCTCAATGGTCGCCCTTTCTACTTCTCCGTTCTGAACTTTATTCACGACCACTTCCGCCCTATTAAGCTCAACGGGGGTGAGGTCCTGGGGATTCGTCTTCACCGCCACTTCGACCGCCGGGGCATCCTTTCTGGTTGCCGCAGCCACATTCTTTTCCAAAGTGTCTTGCACCTCTTTGATCCTGTCCTCATTAAGCCCTAAAGCAGTCAGCTTCTCCCGGGACGCCATCGTTAAAGTGGGTCCCTCTTTCTTTGTCACTAAATTCCCTTTGGTCAAATTCCCGCCTTCTTGCAATGCGGTCCTTATTTCTGCCGGTAGATTGACAGGCGTTCTCGTGGTCCTCTCCATCCCGCCTGAGAAATACTTGCGCGGGATGACGTCATTCGCATGGATATCATAATCTTTTTTAACAAGATTAAACACGCCCTCGCGGAACGCATCAACGTACTGCTCATAAATCTCGTCGTTATTCTCCGGGTCCTGATCGACACCGGCCACCTTTCCGCTGTTGGCGTAAACTTGACCGAGCAAAGACTCCTTCAGCGCCTTCTTGTACCAAGTAGCCAAGACCATAGCACTGTAGATCTGGCGCAAATTGGAAAAATTCTTGCCCTCATTGACTTCTTTTTCTATAGCCGGTAGAAGCACTTCGCGCACTATCTGATCGGAGAACTTGGTGATCTTGTCGATATCTTCACTCGTCTGCTGATCTGTCCCCAGGGTAGTGTTCCCGGTGTTCGCGCGCATGGTGAGATAATCGCGCTCGGTCATGACCTTCATGTGGCTTTTTAAAATATAGGCACCGTTGTCTTTCTGATAGACAATGGCTTCGTCCGGGAGGATCCATACCTTGTTGAAGGTGTTGACCGGGATTACTGTCGTGCCGAATGTTTCGTAAGCCTTCTCATATACTTTGCTCCAGAACTGCTTACCTGTATCAGTATCAGGATGGATTATGGAAGCCGTGAGCTGTTTCAATATATAATCTTGCGCTAAAAGATCGCGCCCCATTTCGGTCTTGCCGAAATCCTCATCGATTATGCCGTTCCTTTCATATGGAGACAGGTTCACCCACTGGTCCTTGTCCGGGATCGTAAGCGCGGCCAGGAAATATTTGACCAGTTTGTTGTATTCGGATTGTTTCTCCTCATCGTTGAGCGTCTTCTGCCCCTTGTCGATCAAGAAATCGAACTTAAGAGGATTGGTCTGGTCGATGGTCATGCCCATCAAGCTCGCCGAGTTGAAAGCCGGGCTTATGGTGACCATGGTCCCGGGTTCTGGTAAATTTTGTGTTGGAGAGATTTGGGCGAAGCCGCTAGGAGGGGTAATACAACTAATAAGAAACGTTAAAAGAACGAGGAGTGATGTGACCTTACGCATAAAGCCTCCTTGGGCTAATTAGTAAGTTTTTTTCCAAACCTCTTTTTTGGGGTTTCTGTAGTTAGTATGCATTACTATATTAAAAAAATCAAGAAAAAAAATAAATCAACACGAAAAACCCGAAAATATGGATAAAGAGATGTTTTTATTACATTTCTTTTCTGAATCTTTACAATATTTATTAAAATTCTTTATTAAAAATGTAATTTTTTGTTAAAAAATTAAAAAAATTTTATCATGAAAAATGTGATTAACGTAACTTTTTTATTAATTTGTTGACACGTTTTTCCACTATTTCGCCACTTGACTGTATGAAAAAAATGCTCGACGATAAACATTTTAACTTGTCAATTACTGATCTTGTTCCTCTCCTCTATGAGACGCTTCCTGGCACTTTCTATCTCACGAAGACGTATTTGGATCTCCTTAAGCCGCTTTCCATGCTCAACGATCTGTGACTTGTCCCGTCCGCTAAAAGAAGTATTAAGGACCCTTGACTTTATATATGTTTCTGTTTCCAGTTCTTTCTCCTCGCGCTCAAGATTTTTAAGCTCGTTCTTGATTTCTTTACATCGCTTCAAAGCGGCTTCGTGCTTCTCTCGAGCTATCCGCAGTTGTTCCGGCTCATCGTCCCTGATCCGTTTGTTCTTCTTATCTTCCTCGAACGCCTTCCGTGCGGCCGCCCTGCGCGAGGCCTCGTCATCCGCTGGCGCTCGCCCCTGTCTTTTATCAAGATAATAATCCAGTCCCCCGGGATATTGGCGGATCGCGCCGTTATCGACCTCGACAATATGATTGGCGATCTGTTTAATGAAAAAGAGGTCATGGCTTATGAAACACAATGTCCCGGCGTAATTCTTGAAAGCCTTGGTGAGCGCTTCGACACCGGCCACATCCAGATGCGTGGTCGGCTCGTCCAGAAGTAAGAAATTAGGGGGATTGATTATATGTTTGGCCAGGATCAGCCGGCTCTTTTCCCCTCCGGAAAGTACCGAGACCGGCTTGAAGACGTCGTCACCGTGAAAATTGAAAATACCCAGCAGGCTGCGGGCCTGGGTCTGCGGGAAAGCGCCGCCCACCGAGGAGAGCAGTTCCTCCAGGGCCGTGCGGTTCGGGTTGAGAACGTCCAGGCGGGTTTGGGAGAAATACCCCATTTTTACGCCGTGGCCGAGCCGGCGGATCCCGCTGTCGAACGGTATCACGTCGGCTAATATTTTCAGCAAGGTCGACTTGCCCGCGCCGTTGGGCCCGACCAAACACACCTTCTGCCCTTTAATGATCTCGAAGTTCAGGTCATCATAGATGACCTTGTCGGCATACGCCTTTTTCACGTGATCGAGCGTAATCACCGTGTACCCGCTCTCGGTCGTTTGCGGGAAATCGAAATCCTTGATGCTGACCCGGGACCGCGGAAGTTCCACGCTCTGTTCTTCGATGCGTTCGATCATCTTCATCTTGTTCTGCACCGCGCTGGCGCGGTTGGGCTGGGCATGGAAACGGGACGTGAAACGCTCGAGCTGGCCCTTCTTTTTGTCCAGGACCTTCTGCTGCTTCTCGATCGTACGGAATTCAATATCCTTCTGCTGTTCGTAAGTTTCGTAATTGCCTTTCACCTTCGCCATCCGCCCGTCCTCGAGGACGATAGTATAGTTGGTCACGTCGTTGAGGAATATTTTGTCGTGCGAGATCATGATAAAACTGCCGGGATAGGTCGACAGGAAATCCTTGAGCCACAGCGTGGCCGAGAGGTCAAGATAGTTAGTCGGTTCGTCGAGAAGAAGGAGGTCATAATGATAGGTCAGCAGTTTGGCCAACAAGGTGCGCATCTGCCATCCGCCTGACAGCTGGGTTATGGGCTTATGGAACTCGTACTCCCGGAAACCCAGCCCCGCCAGGATCTTCTCCGCCCGGTGCTCAAGATCGTATATGCCCAGCGCTTCCAGCCTTTCCAAAATATCGCCGTACCGGGCTTCCGCGCAGCGTCCTTCCTCCTCCATTTTGTGTTTCTCGTCGGAAAGTTTCTGTATCTCCTCGTCCCCGGAAGTGACCTCTTCCATGACGGTACGCTGGGAATCGAAATGGGCCTCCTGCGGCAGATACCCGATCTTGATGCCTTTCTGGATCGAAATATTCCCCTCGGAAGGCTCCAGTTCGCCCAGTATCATGTGGAACAACGTGGTCTTGCCCGCGCCGTTGGGACCGGTCAGCCCGATCCTTTCGTTAGGGAATATGCTCAACGACACTTTATCCATGAGCATGCGTTGATCGAAATTCTTGGATACATTGGTAAGCGTGATCATGACTTCTCAGGTCCTGTTCTGCGGTGATGAGTTTTACGCGGATAAGGCCGCCCGGGCAAAGGGGCAGCCTGGGCCCTTTTTCCCTCCCGGAAGGCACGGAAACCGAAATTCGGCTTGGCGAAATTCTTGCCGCCGAACCCTAACCCGGGCTCCCGGGGTGGACTTTCCTTCTGTCCTCGGCGTCGGCCGCGGGCGCCCCTGCTGTCGGGACCGGACCGCTGTTTCCCCGGAAATTCGTCTCGACGAGAGACCGGGAGCCCGTCCCCCTGGCATGGCTCTGACCGCGGGCGCGCGTTCTTCAGCATGTCGATCTCATCGGGGTTCAACCGGCGCCAATCGGCCGAACGCAGGTTGCCCAGCTCCAGAGGCCCCTGCCGCAACCGCCTTAACTGTACGACCGGGTTGCCTACCGATGACAACATGACGCGCACCTGGCGTTTCTTCCCCTCATGGATCGTCATCTCCAGTTCGGTCTCGAGGTCGCCTTCGCGGATCATTTTCACCCGGGCTGGCGCGGTCCTTTCGCCGGCCAGAATGATGCCCTCTTCCAGACGTTTTATCTTCTCCGGCGTCATGCGCCAGCGCGCCCGGACAAAATAGGTCTTGTCGACATCAAAGCTGGGATGCATCAGTCTGTTGGCGAGCCAGCCGTCATTGGTCAATATCAAAAGGCCCTCGGTGTCTTTGTCCAGCCTCCCGACGGGACGGAGATGGCTGAGCTCCCGGGGCAATAACTGCATCACGGTGCGCTGGCCGAACTGCCCCTCGCAGGTTGTGACGTACCCCGCAGGCTTATTCAGCATGACATACTCGAACCGCTTAGGCTTGATCTCCCGCCCCTTGAAATCCACCCTATCCGTTGTCTGGTCGATCTCCATCGACGGCTCGGTGACCCTCCGGCCGTTGACCGAAACCTGGCCCGCCAGGATGCTTTCAAATGCCTTCCGCCGCGATAGAATGCCGTTATGGGAAAGGAACAATTGGAGTTTCATGGGATCACCGTCCGCTGCCCCGGGAAGAACTCTGGTTGCGTTGCCTGACCGCCTCATAGACCATGACCGCCGCCGAAACCGAAACGTTGAGGGAATCCGCCCTGCCCGACATCGGTATGCGTACCGTGGCATCGGCGTTCCGGAGCCAGAAATCGCTCAGCCCTTCCTGTTCGCTGCCCAAAACTACGGCGCAGGGGCCGCGCCAATCCAGGTCATAATAAAATCGGTCGGCGTCCACGACCGCAGCGCGGGAAATTATTCCTCGTGTCCTCAGGAACTCCACGGCCTCCCGCCCCGGGCAAGAAACGGTCGGGACGGAAAAGACCGTGCCCAGGCTCGCCCGCACGACGTTAGGATTGTAGATATCCGTGCGCTCGTCACAAACGATCAACGCATCCACCCCCGCCCCGTCGCAAGTGCGCAGGACCGCGCCCAGGTTGCCGGGCTTCTCCACTCTCTCGAGGATAACGATCAGCGGGTTGTCGCGCAATTCCAGGTCCGATAAAGCTATTTCCGGCGGTTCGACCAGCCCCACCACGCCTTCTGTCCGGTCGCCGTAAGCGATCTTGGCAAAGACCGCGCAGGAGGTGTCGAACACTTTTACCCCGGAGGCCTCCATTTCGCCGACGACATCGGGCGGGCAGCGATAAACCCCCTCCGAACAGACATACGCGCAGGCGAAACGCAGACCGGCCCCCAGGGCCTGCCGCACCTCCCGCACGCCCTCGACGATAGTCAGGTTCTTGGCGTCGCGCCCTTTCTTGACCCTCAGGCGCGCTACGCGTTTTACACCGGGATTCTGGGGGCTGCTTATCCTTTCCATCATCTGGACGGCAGTCCTGTCTGGTCTGCGGCCGCGGCGTTCTCCTGGCCTGGCGCTTCGGGGTCCGGCATCTTCGACCGCACCACCACCTGGTACAATCCCTGCCCGGCGCCTTTGGCCCGGACGCGGATATAATAATCCCCGTCGGATGGCAGGGTTTGTTCTATCTCCACTTCGCGTTTCCCTTCACGGTTCATCTCTTCGGCCAGATTCTTGTCGCTACCGTCCCGTAAAAAGACCTCCGGGGAGAACTGAACGCTTTTCACTTTGACCGTCACCGTTTCGTCCTTGCGCCCATGGTAGACAAAAGTCCTGAACTGATGGGGCCTGCGCAAGGCCGCCGTACGCTCGGCGTCCGGCAACAGCACCGAACGGCCGGTTTCAGCGTTCACAGCCTTTTGGTACTGCCGGGCCGCTACTCCGCTGACATTAAGGTGATAATCATCGGTACACCAGCCATTCCCTGAAGGCAACAAACTAATAAAAAAAAGTATCAGGCTAAGCCGCTTCATCCAGCACCTCGGCGATCCTGCGGTTTATGGTAAACTTTTCCGAACGCCAGGAGGCGGCCATCTTTTTCCTTAATTCCGGCCAATGCCGCTTCCAGGTTTCCCAACCGTAATCCGGGCCGGAGCGGTTGACCCACGGGGCATTAGGATAGTAACTGAATATGCCGTCGGGGAATATATAATGCTTGACCGCCTTCCAAGTCCAGTAGGTCCAGTGGATGTCCAGCGCGCGGAAATGCGCCAACACATCCCGCAGCCACTGGTCTTCCCCGGCTTGTCCGTCGCGTGAATTGACCCCGAACTCACCGCACCATAGCGCCCGCCCCCGCCTCTCGGCCACCCTCTTCAATGTTTCCAGCCTTTTCCTCATAAAAGAACTGTCCCACTGCCCTCGCGGCATCACCAACGGATATTTCAGCTGCGGCTCAAAGTTGAAGGTGAACACGACCGGTTCATAAAAATGGATGCTCAGGACCAGATTGTCATCGCTGAGATCATCCAGGCAGACGATATCCTGGGCCCAGCGGTTGCCTTCCACGAAAATGATATGGTGACGGTCGATGCGGCGTATCGCCTTGATCAACCGGTGATAATAGGGATTCAGCGGGCTGATGTCCTCCAGCACCGGTTCGTTCAAAAGGTCATAGCCCGCCACTGCCGGTTCATCCTTGTACCGGTCCGCCAGGAATTCCCACAGGGCTATGGCCCGACGCTGATAGGCTTGGCTGGACCAGAACAGCATCCGCCCATTCTCCGCATCCGAATGCCAGTCATGGTTCTGCGCCCCCGGGGCCGCGTGCATGTCGAGAATGACGCGCAGGTCATTTTCCCTGGCCCAGGAGATCACCCGGTCCAGGTAGCTTACGCCCTCTTTGGAATAACCGAACGGCCTCTCCTCCACCAGGGCGTAATGAAAAGGCACGCGCAGGCAGTTAAAATTGAACGCCCTCATCCGGGCAATGTCCTGTTCCCGGATGAAATTATCCCGGAAAGCCTTCTCCATTTCAGCGAAAGCGCCCGCTCCCAGCGCCCGGGTGAAATCCTTCTTGAACGAACGGTACGCCCGGTTGGGGGCGTGCAGGATGTAGCCCTCGGGCATAAGCCACCCGCCGAGATTCACCCCCTGCAGCCGCACGGGGGCTTGGCCGGCATAGATCTTGTTCTTGTTCGCCTTTAGATATTCCATAAATCCTTGAAGTTTAGCCGAACGCTCCGGATAACCGACGCAATAGCGGTTCGACGCTGGCTCTCGCTATCATATCCCGTGTTCGGCCAGGAACCTTTCCAGTCCCGGCTTGACGATATCCTCCGATTGGAAAATATTATCATTATGCCCGCCCCGGACCTCCAGGAATTCCTTGGGCTCCCGGGCGGCCTCGAAAAGCCGGCGGCCCAGGCTGTAAGGGACGACCTCATCCGTCGGGCTGTGCAGCATCAGCTTGGGACAGGTGATGCCGGCGACCTTCTTGGCGGAATCGAGTTTCAGGCTCAGCATGAAGCCCGGCACGTACGGATAATAGATCAGGGCCATGTCCCTGGCGTTCGTGAAGGTCGCCTCGACGACCAGCGCGGCCGGCCGTCTAGCCGTGGCCACATCGATGGCCACCGCGCCTCCGACCGACGCGCCGTACAGCACTACCGGCCACCGGCCCACATCCGGCCGGGAGGCCAGGTAGTCGAACGCGGCCCGCCCGTCCTTATAAACCCCGGCTTCGGAAGGATGGCCTTCGCTGCGGCCATAGCCGCGGTAATCGAAAATAAAAATATTGAACCCCAGGGTGTAATAGAAAGCCATCTTCTCCACCCGGTTCGAGATATTCCCGGCGTTACCGTGGAAATAAATGAGATTGCGGCGCGCCGCAGGGTTCGGCATCAGCCATCCGTGGAGCCTGACGCCGTCTTCGGCCGTGAAAGTCACGTCCTCGAAAGCCAGCCCGGCGTCCCGGGGGGTGGCGATGATATCACGGGCAGGGAAAAAAAGCGCCGTCTTCTCCAGGAAACGGACCATGCCGTAAAAAAACAAGACCGCAACGGCCAGAGTGATTAAAAACATGCAGATGACCCTATACCAGGATATTGCGGGGACGAGCCGAACTGTATTTTTCAAGGTCATAAAAGATCTCTTTAGCCGGCATGGTGATACGGTCTATCTTGACCTCGGCCTTTTGGAAGAAATCGGTCGCCAGCGTATCGTGGTAGTCCGTACAGACAACGACCCGCTTAATCCCGGCGGCGATCAGCGCCTTGGCGCAGGTCGTGCACGGCATGTTGGTGACGTACGCGGTAGCTCCGTCGATCACATGCCCTTTGCGGGCCGCCTGCACGATCGCATTGATCTCGGCATGGTTCGTGCGCACGCAGTGGTTGTCGACCACCAGGCAGCCCACGTCCTCGCAATGATCATCCCCGGGGATGGACCCGTTATACCCCGTCGCCACGACCTCACGGTCCTTGACGAGAATGCATCCGCAGTGCATGCGCGGGCAGGTCGCGCGCTCCGAGGCCAGCATGGCCAGCTTCATGAAATACTCATCCCAACTTGGTCTGGGCATTTTCGGACTCCTTCTATCAGTTGTGGGAAAACATCACAATCTTAACAAAGAATGCGCTTTTTGCAAACAAGTACTGCGCCAATTAAAGGGAGAGGCTCTGGAAGGCAAGGAGAAAAACAGTTAAAAATTATCTGCAGCCCGCAGCCGTGAGGGTCTCACAATTCCCTCAGCGCTGATATCAGCCGGTCCACGCCGGCGTTGAATACCGCCGGAACAGGCAGAAGGCTAACGACGAGAAAACCCTCCTCCTCAAAATCAAAGAAATAACCGGGATGAAGAAAAGCGTGTTTTTCCTGCAGCAGCCGCAGGGCGAAGTCCTCGCCGTCCTGAAGTTTGGGAATGGACATCACAGCGTACCATCCGCCTTCGAGCGGAAGCACCTGCCCGCAGCCCGAACGTTCCATCCCCGTCCGCAACAACGCGTAGTTGGCGGCCACGCGCTCCCTCACCTGCCTCTGGATACTTTCCGCCTGGGGCAACCAGACCGCGGCGGCGTTCTGGGACGGTGTATTCACCGAGAGATAGGTGTCACATATGATCTCCAGCCTGGGCAGGCACTCGTCGACAAAGCCCTGAGGCCCGCTCACGGATATCCAGGAGAGCTTCATCTGCGGCAAGGCCAGCGTCTTTGACAACCCACCCAGAACAAAGGTCGGAACCTCGGACCGCCCGGCCAGGCTCAAGTATCTCCCGCGGTAATCCTCCGCGATATAATCGCCGAAGACCTCGTCACAAATGATCGAAAGACCGTGCCTCAAACATATGTCCCTGAGCCCCGCCATCTCTTCTTTCTTCAGGCATGATCCGGTGGGGTTATTCGGGCTGACTAATATGACCGCCTTGGTGAAGGAGGTAACTCCCATGTCAAGTGACGACAGGTCGATGCGCCACTCCCCGTCGGCCGAACCCTCCGGGCTGAAAGCCAGCCTGTAATAATCCACTTCGACATCATTTAACCTGGCCAAATAGGAGAAAAGCGGATAGCTCGGGGCCGGGACCAGTACGCGGTCGCCGGGTTCGAACAGCAAACGGAAAAGCAACGAATATGCCTCCGAAGTGCTGGAGGTCAAGACCAGCCTTTCCGGATCCACTTCGGAGCCGGACCGTGAATAATGGCCGGCTACCGCCTGCCTGGCCCTGGGCAGACCCTTAGGGTCCGGGGCATAAAGCAGGTTGTCCGGTGCCGCCAGAGGTTTCAGGAATATGTCCTCCGGGTAGAGGAAACCGCATCGTGTCGGGTTCGACTCTGTAAGGTCAATGATCTCGCTGCCGGCGGCTTTCAGGGACTGCAAGGTCTTGGAAAGGGCGTTCTCCTCCAATTCCCAGCCAGTGCGATTGGAAAAAAGATATCGCATAACTTACTTATCTCTTAAAGCCCCGATCTCTTTATCGGCCAGGTAAATGTTGTTTTTGGTCATCTTGAGCATGTCCAGGATCTCTTTGGCCGCAGCTTCTTCCTCGACCTGCTCGTCCACGAACCACTTGAGAAAACTCGTTACGGCGTAATCGTTGTTCTCCCTTGCCGCCGTGAATATCTTGTATATCGAAGCGGTGATGAACTCTTCATGGTGCAGGGCTGTCTGGAATATCTCTTCAATGTCTTTATAGTTAGCCTTCGGCTCTTTGATCCCCCCGACCTGAGCATGCTCGCCCAGCTCGTTGATGAACTTGATGAACTTGTGCATATGGGCGCGTTCTTCTTCGGCCTGGCCGTACATGAACTTGGCCGTGCCGCGGTACCCATTGGCGTCGGCCCAAGTCGCCATCGCCAGGTAGATCTGGGAAGATCCATCCTCCAAAGCGATCTGTTCATTCAGCAATTTGAGTACTTTCTTGGAAACCATATACCACTCCTTTTTTACAGGGAACCATTGAACTTTTCTAAACCGGCCCTTATCCCGATGGCTGTCCAGATAATCGTCGAGAAATATTATAACCTGGATCGTTCCACCGGCAATATTTTTGTAAGCTCCTTTTGGTCGCAAAAAGGCCTCGTCCCTTACACGAGCTCTGCCAACCTGCGCACCAGCCGCTCCGAATCCTCCCAGCCCAGGCAGGCATCGGTAATGGACTTGCCGTAGGTGCCTTCCGAGGGGTCCTGGTTCCCTTCCACCAGGTAACTCTCGATCATCAAGCCTCTGACAAAATCCTTTAACCGGGAGTCGTACTTCAGGCTGTTGACCACCTCAAAAGCCACCCGGGGCTGCTCGCGGAACATGCGGTTGGAATTCATGTGGCTCACATCGACCAGCACCGCCGGGTTGACCAGGCCGGCCTTCCCGTACAGCTGGCGCAGATGCGCGATGTCCTCGTAATGATAATTCGCGATGGAACGGCCGAAAGACGTCATGGCCCCTCGCAATATACAGTGCGTGTAAGGGTTGCCGGGGGTCTGCACTTCCCAGCCGTTATAAGAGAAGATATGCGGCGACTGGGCGGCCCGGACCGAATTCAGCATAACGTTCATGTCCCCGCTGGTGGGGTTCTTCATGCCCACCGGGATGTCCAGACCGCTCACGGTCAAACGGTGGGCCTGGTTCTCCACCGAACGCGCCCCTATCGCGACGTAACTCAGCACATCCTCCAGGTAAGGATAATTCTCCGGGTAAAGCATCTCGTCCGCCGCGCCCAGCCCGGACTCGCGCAACGCCCGGATATGCATTTTGCGGATGGCCACCAGACCTTCCACGATGTTCGGTTCATCCGACGGGTCCGGCTGGTGGGCCATCCCCTTGTAGCCTATCCCCGTCGTGCGCGGTTTGTTGGTGTAAATGCGCGGCAAAAGGACCAGCCTGGAGCGCACCTCGGCCTGCAACCGTGCCAGTCTCGAAACGTATTCGCAGACGGAATCCTCGTTATCCGCTGAGCAGGGTCCTATGACCAGGAGCAGCTTGTCGCTTTTGCCGAGCAGTATGTCAATGATCTCCGCATCGCGTCTCTTTTTGACTTCCAGCAAGCCCGGGTCCAGCGGGAAACGCTCCATGATCTCCTTGACCTCCGGGATCCTCTGGCGATATTTGAATGGCATGATCACTCTCCCAAAATGTTAATAAACCCGGTCCCTCTGACGGCCGCCCTTTACAGGTACGGGACCAATAGCCCTAATATAGCAGACTCGTTGGCATTCGGGTCATTAAAACCTCCCGAGAACTTCCCCTGGAACGCCCCCTGGTAAAAGAGGGCCACCGTCGGAGTAGACCTGCCGGCGTATCTGCCCTGGACCTCTGACCCGCCCGCCGCGGTAACATCCAGCACAAAAAACTCGGCCAGATCGCCGTTCGCCGCCGCCACCCGCTCAAAATCCGGCTGGAAGCGCCTGGCCGCCGGACAATGCGGGGAAGTAAAAAGAACGATCGAATAACCGGTCGAGGCCAGGACCGCGGGCCGGAAATCATCGGCGGTTATCAGCTGGGCGCCAGGAGCCTCCCGGCCGGCCACTAAAGGCCTGCGCAGGCCCAGATGATCCTTGATCACCAGGAAGGCGAAGCCCTGGTTGGCCACCGCTAACGAGGAGATCACCAGCGGCGCCCGCCGGATCTCCTGGGCGTTCTGGAACAGAGCGAACACAGAATCATACCTCCAGAACTCGTTAAAGTACTGGTCCGGATACTTGGGGCTGGCCTGATAACGGTAGAACCGGACCTTGTTCCCGAACCGCTGGGCCAGGTCTTCCAGTATGGGGAAATAAGTCCGCGCGCTTACCCCCGACGGGGAGTGGTAAAAGAAAACGAAAACCGGCTCCTTTTCCTCCTGCAGCCTCTCCATCAGGTCCGCTCCCGCCAGCAGCGGCACCGACCGAGGCTCCTTGGGGAAAAAGATATTAGGATTAAGATACAGGTATCCGGCTAGAATAATGAGGATCAGGAACACAAGCCAGGAACTGCCGGCCAATAATTCTATCTGCCCAACCCTGGATCGGCTCTCGTGTTTCAAAAGCATATATCGGCCCTACACTCCCGTAGACGGTGGACCCGGGGGACCGCCTTCCCCCGGAGCTGGCTGGTCGGCAACGCCTTTCCCTTCTTTTTCCTCAGATGCCGGGACCGCAGGGGCAACGGGCATGGCCGGCCCGGGAGCGGCTGCAGGCGGCGG
>CAYTIW010000038.1:0-6831 GCA_964438075.1 uncultured Planctomycetales bacterium | reverse complement strand
CAGGCGGCGGATCGTCGATACTAGCCTCAAGCGCTGCCCTGATGTCCACGGTAGAAGAGGATGAGGTGTCGGCCGGGGCCTTCTCAACCGGCGCCGGCCTCGGGGAAGGAACCGGTTCGGTCGCCGGTTTGACATCTGCGGCCGGGACTGTCGGGGCGGAAATAACCTCGGCTGCCGGCGGGGTTGAAGGCGGCACGGCCCTCGGAGCTGGCCCAGCGGCTTCCTTCGCGGCCGGTACCTCCGGGTGATTAGCGGCAACTGGTGCCGCTTTCGCGACCGGAGCAACCGGAGGTGGAACGGCTGGAGCAACCAAAGGCGGAGCGGCCGGCGCGCTTCCGTAATCCGGCTCATCTTTCGACTCCCGCGTCGATCTCATCTGCAGCTCCTTGGGCCACAGGTCCGAAGCGAACTTCCGCTTGAACAGGTCCACTTCCCAGCGGGAGCGTTTGAGCAGCTTCTCCACCCGGATATAATCGTCCTTGGCGACCCACTGGTCGGCCTCTTTCTTGACCTTCAGCTCGGCGTTCTCCCTTTTGAGGTCCCGATTCTCTTCCGACAATGACTTGACCTTACGTTCCAGGTCCATATTCTGCGATGATACCCGGCGGGCATCGGCGACGGCCGACTCTTTCTGCGCGCGCAATTCTTTTAATTCATATTCCAGCTTTATGCGTTGCGTCGACTCGGTGGTCAGGCCGTCGCGCGCCTTGGCCAGTTCCTCCTCCATCACTTTCTCCCGCTTCTTTTCCTTGGAGACGGCTTCCTCTTCCTTCTTGCGCCACTTCTGCTCTTGCTCGAATTGATTCCGGATATCCCCGATCTCTTTCTGTCTTTCCTCTAGCTCCTTGTCTTTCTGCCGGATGACTTTCTCGGACTCGCCCAGTTTCGACTCCATTCCTTTGATCCGTTTCTCCAGCCTCTCAATGATCCCCTGCCAATCTTTGGTCGACTCCGAAGACGAGTCCCTTTTTACCCTGTTGATTATGATCTTCGGGTCCGGCAAGTGCACGACCTTGTAGGCTATATAGCCCAGAATGGCGAACGCTGTTAAGGCGATCACCCATAACATCAACATATGCCCTGCTCCTTATTACGCTTAACTTACAACCCGCTCATAACTGCCGGGCCCTTATTAAATTCTGCTCCGCGGGCGGGAACCCGGGAGCGGCCCGCAGTGAGCGCTGGAAAAAGAATATCGCTGCCCGCCGGTCCTTACGCTCCAAGGCCAGCATGCCGAGGTTATTCAGCGCTTCGGCATTACCAGGCTCCATGCGCACCGCCACCTCCCACCATCGCCGGGCTTCCTCGCGCTTCCCCATCCTTAACAGGTTCATGGCCAGGTTATTTGCCGTCTGGCTGTCGTCGATCCCGGTATCTTTGAATTCCAAATTCTCGATCTTGACGGCTATGGAAGCGCGGAACTCTTCAGAGGAACGCGGCAGGTCGCCCAAGGCCATGTAAACCTGCCCCCGGTCACGGTACACCCCTTTTATGAATTGCTGGTATGCGACGCGGGCCTTGGGGTGATGCGTTCTTCTAACATAATCCTCCATTATGCTCAAGCCTTTCGCAAACTCTTCCATCGCCTCAGAATACCTTTTCTCTTCCAAATAGGCCCGGGCCAAGAGCAGACGCACCCGCCCCAACCCTGGCTCAAAACGCGACGCCCGTTCAAAAAGAGGGATCTCCCCGCGCCAGAAGGCATTCTGCCAAGCGGTCTGGCCGCTAAAGACCACAGCCCCAACTAAAAGCAACGCAAGTATTGTATCGCTCTTTAGCCGCTGTATCCACGGGAACGCCAGGGCGGAGCCTCCAGCCAGGAACCCGGCCAGGGACAAGTAAAGGAAATGTTCCGCCGTGAGGATAAAGGAGAACTCATTTATCAGCGGGACAATATTAAGGGCCGGCAAAAGGAACACAAACCCCCAGGAAAAACCTATCACCACCGGCCGCTTCAACCTCGGCGGAGACCAAACAAAAAGGGACCAGCCAAGGCCGGCCAGGGCCGTCAACAGCCCCCAGGCCCAGCCCGGCGGCTGCATGATGTCGACACTGCGGTAATAATGCAGCCCCCAAGGGAATACGATCAACCCCAGGTACATCATGATTATCCGCGGTATGGCCATCAAGCGCAGGAAGAGCTCAGGTCTATTCTCAAAAGCCGAGCTGACGTGGCCGGGAAAAAGATGCCCGCGCCAGAAGAAGTACGCTGCGGTCAAGACAAAGAAAACCAACAACCGGCCTGCTGCAGGGAATGCCGTCCCCTTTCTACGCGAGGCGATCTCATACGCCGCCAGCACAAAAGGAAGCAATACCGCCTGTTCTTTCGTTAAAAGGGCGCCGATAAAGATCAGCCCGGACAAGGCCAGATCGAACTTGCCGCCTCTGCCCCTGGCCATCTTCGACTTTGCATAGAGCACGAAAGACCAAAGCAATAACACCGCCACCGCCAGGTTCGATATCCCGGATACGCAGGCCACCGCCTCGCTTTGCACCGGATGGACCAGGAAAAAGACCGCCACCCAGGCGGCCCACGGCCTCCGGAACCCCCAGAATCTTACCGCCAGGAACACCAGCCAGCTGGCCAGGATGTGCAAAATGATATTAAAAAAATGGAACCCCGCCGGGTTCATCCCGAATACCGCATGCTGGGCCCGATACAATATCTCCAGTACCGGGCGGTAATAAGGAGTGGTTATGCGCAGGCTCTGGAAAGGTACGCCCGGCATCAGGAAAGCTTCGCCGATATTGTCCCACCGGGCTATATTCGGATTATGGAGGACAAAGACCACGTCGTCATGGACAAAGGGGTGGAATATGGCATTACCATAGACCAAGAACCCCAGAACGGCCAGGCCTATGAGGACCTGGAACGCCCCGGGGCGCAGTATTGCTCCATAGATCCGGTTGCCGGACTTGGGATCCCTCATGATCTGAGGCAAGCCGGCATCAAAGGATTTATCTGGCATAGTCGGACCATCAATTTCATGTCAACCGATCCGGCTATTTACCGAATTCTTTTTTCAGACGCGCGATCTCTACCTTGAGATCAGCGAACTGTTTGTCCAGCTGCTCCAACAGCGGCTTGGCGGTGGATATGTCGCCGGCCTTCCCCATAGCGTCCAGTTGCACGCAGGTCTCATGCATTTGCCGGGCAGAGATGTTGCCCGTTGCGCCCTTGAACCCGTGCGAGATCATCTGGAAAGAAACAAAGTCGCCTTTCTGGAAGGCGGCCCATATCTTGTCCCTTTTCGGAGGGAAGTCCTCGCAAAAGATATCGAACAGCTCGCACAAAAGTTCTTTGTCGTCCTGCACCCTGTCCATAGCGTCTTTCAGATCGATGACATCGCTCATTTATCTTTCCTTTCTTGTACGGCATTTATGATCTCCCGGAAAAGCAATTCCCGGTCTATAGGTTTAGAAATGTAGGAATCCATCCCCGCGGCAAGATACTTCTCGCGGTCGCCCGACATGGCATTGGCGGTCATGGCGATGATCGGCACATGCAGACCCGTCTGTTTCTCCTCCGTCCGGATGATGTTCGTAGCCTCTACCCCCGACATTTCCGGCATCTGGTCATCCATGAGGATAAGATCGAACCTGGTCTTCCCTACCGCTTCGACGGCTTCCCGCCCGTTATTGACCGCCACCACTTCCCATCCGCGTTTCTCCAGCATGCGAACGGCGATCTTCTGGTTCACCAGGTTATCTTCCGCCAGCAGTATTCTGATGCGGCCGACACCGGTCCCGGCATTCTCACCCGCTTCGGATGGTTCGGGAGCGACCGCCTGGGCACGGAGAATGTTATCGCTGATCGGGAAACGGATGAGCGCAAAGAAGGTGCTGCCTTTGCCTTCCTCGCTTTCCACCCACAGCCTGCCCCCCATCATCTCTGACAACTTCTTGGAGATGGCCAGTCCCAGACCGGTACCGCCGTAACGCCTGGAGGTCTTTTCATCGGCCTGGGCAAAGACCTCGAATATGCGGTCCTGCTTATCCTTGGGTATGCCGATGCCGCTATCCTTCACGGCGAACAAAAGGTCGCATTCCTTCTCGGTCCGCGCCTGCATGGCCACGGATATGGTGACCCCGCCCTTATGGGTGAACTTGATGGCATTGTTGACCAGATTGATGATGATCTGCCGGATGCGCACCGGATCGCCCATGACGAGCGGCGGCACGTTCTCGGCCACATGCCAATCCAAGAATACGCCTTTGTTCTGGGCCAGCACCATGAGCCCCTTGGCGACGCTCTTCACGATCTCTGCGATGGATATCTCCATAGGCTCGATGGTCATCTTGCCCGACTCGGCCCGGGAAAGGTCCAGGATGTCGTTGATCAACCGCAAAAGGTTGGCGGCCGCATCCTTGGCCACCTTGATGTTCTCCAGCTGCTCATCCGTGAGTTTCGTGTCCAGCGTCAGATCGATCATCCCGATTATGGCATTCATGGGCGTTCTGAGCTCGTGCGACATCTTGGCCAAGAACATGCTTTTGGCGCTGTTCGCTTCCTCGGCCACGATCTTGGCCTGTAACAGCATCTCCTGGATCCTTTTCTGCTTGGTGATGTCGCGCATGATGCCTATCGAACCGATTATAGTTCCCCGGGCATCCCGGAGGATGGAGATCGAGGCATCGATATCCAGCAATTCCCCGTCCCGCTTATAAACTTGCGTCATTATGCCGGAGACCACCCCTTTCTGGCGGATGTTCATCTTGCGCATCTTGCGCCATTCGCGCGGCGGGTAAAGGTCCTGGACGGGTTTGTTGAAGAGATCTTTCTTGTCCATCTCGAGCATCTGCTCGGCGAAGGGGTTCCAGGCGATTATCTTTTCGTTCTTGTCGGTCACGGTGATGGCGGCGGCGGAATTCTCGAAGATTATCTTAAAAAGCTCCTTGGAACGCCGCAGGTCCGTCTCGACGTCTTTTAAATGGTTGATATCCTCGACCACGATATTCAGGTACTTGGGGCGGCCGTGCTGGTCGTTCTCAACTGAAATGGAAAAGGAGACCCAGAACACCGCCGACGACCTGCGCTTGAGGGCGACCTCGTGCTTGTCCAGGGACTCCTGGCGGTGCAGCCTATGCAGTATTTCCTTGAACATCCGGCGGTCAGCAAAAAGATCGACGAACTTCTTACCCTCCAGCCCCCCGACGCTGTAACCGAGCATGGAAGCAAAGGCCTCGTTCACGAAGAGGATGTCGGCGGAAGGCCCGAAAGAAGCCCGGCAGATCCCTATCTTAAGCGAATGGAAGAACGCCTTGCACTCATCACAATGAATAGGCATTTTATTTCCTGAGCTTTATATTGAACAAGACCGCTGCCAGGTTTATTACTCCCACCACCGCGGCCAGGGAGACCATGCATATGGCCAGAAAAGAAGAGAACCCGGTCCCTGGCTCGATGACCATGAAACCTTTGGTGATGTAAGAAATTAAAGCCAATCCTACAATCAGCGTAAATCCGGAAATGAAGAAAATCAAAAGAGAAAACAAAAAAGATATCAAAAGGACATAGAAGTTGTAAAGCCAAAGATTGCCCTTGGCTATCCTGCTCGCAGCTATACCGATCCTTTTCATCTAAGATCCTTTGAATTCCACTATTTCGTCATGAATTCTAATCAGGGCATCAGCCCATTTCAATCTCTTTTTTAACGACCTTGCCTGGTCCTCACACCTTCGGGCGCTTATCTTTCAAACTTGACCACGTTCTCCCACCATACCGTCGAATCCCAGGACTGCAGCTCCTTCCAGAGCCGTTGGGCCGTACGGGTCCGCAGGAATCCCGGAGCGCGGCGCAGGAATTTCCTGGCCACCGGATAACCGTTGTCCAGGTACTCCTTGGCCTGGACCAGGCACTCCAGGATATCGGCGTCGCGGGAGACCAAAGCTTCCAGCGACCGCTGGCCGTCATAATCGGCACGTATGCTCTCCAGCGGCCCTTTGATCCGAGCGGGAAGGGCCGACACCTGATCACGAAAAACCTTCTTCTCCGCTTCTTTAAAGTCGATGTAATAATGCCCCATCTTGTGGAGGTCGTTGATGCGCGCTTCATGTATGTCGTTGAAGAGCGTCATGGCCAGCACGCGGTAGGGATCAGCGCCTTCCTCATGGGCCATGCAGAAACCTATCACCGCGCAACGGAAACAATGTTCGGCCACACTTTCCGGGTTGTGCAAACCCGCCACCCACCAGCCGCTGCGCTTGACGCGCTTGAGCAGCCCGGCCTCGGCAAAGAAATCGAGCACTTTCCTGACTTGGGCGGGGTTATTCCGGGAGGTACTCTTCGCCGGCCGGCCCTTGCGGCTCGATCTCCGGCTTGAACGGACGGCTCTGGATATTTTTTTGTCTTGTGGTTTCATAACAGATAATACTGGTTGCGTGTGCCGCGTTGAGCGACATGCGTTGATGCGCCATGGGGATCGTTATCTTCACATCCAGGCGCAGTTGTACCACTTCGCGGATACCTTTGTCCTCCCCCCCCACCACGATCCCCAGCGGGAACGGGAACTTCACCTGCCTCAGGTCCTTTCCGCCCTTGACCACACTGCCCGCTATCCAGAAACCCTTCTCCTTCGCTTTCTGGATGGCGTTGTTCAGATTATTGACCTTGCAAACGCGCACATAATTCTCTCCGCCGCAGGCCACCCGCATGACGGAATCGGTCACATGCACTGAATCATGCGTCGGCAACACGATCACGAACCCGCCCAGACAGGCCACGCTTCTTATGATCGCGCCCAGGTTCTGCGGGTCGTTCAGTCCGTCCACGAAAAGGAACGTGATCTTCTCGGCCGCGGCTGTCTCCAGGCAGTCGTCATAATCGGAGTA
>CAYTIW010000037.1:14149-22008 GCA_964438075.1 uncultured Planctomycetales bacterium | reverse complement strand
TCTTCGCCGCCGCGATCTGCTCCGGCACCGACGCCGTCTGCGCCTTCATCTTCTCCTTCAGCTCCGCGATCTGATCTTCCAGAGGCTTCCGCGCCTGCGCCACCTGGGCCGATACCCCTGCGGCTTGCGCTCTCAGCTTCTCGTTCAGCGCCGCCAACTGGTCCTCCAGCGGTTTCTTCGCCGCCGCGATCTGCTCCGGCACCGACGCCGTCTGCGCCCTCATCTTCTCATTCAGCGCAGCTATGGTGTCCTCCAAAGGTTTCTTCGCTTTTGCCACCTGTTCTGACAATGATGCGGCTTGCGCTCTCAGCTTCTCGTTCCATGCTGCCGCCTGGCCAGCCAGATCGGACTTGGCCTGCTTTAATTCAGACTGTAACGCATTCGCAATATTGTTGGCATCGGCCAACTCTTCTTCGATACGTGCCTTCTGGGCCTCCAAGGCATTCAAGGCCGATCCCTTCTGCTCAACCATGATACTGCTCGCCCTGAGTTCTTCCCCCATTGCCGCGACCTTGGCATCCGTGGCCTCCTGTATTTGTTTCACCTGATCCATGGCGGCCAACAATTCTTTCGCATGCTCTTCCTTGAGCTGAGCTATCTGCATGTCGCCCGACTTCCGGGCCTGGGCGACCTTTTCCGAGACAGACTTAGCTATCGACGAGGATTCAGCTTTTGCCAAGACAAGCTCTTTCTCCAGAGGTTCTTTCGCTTTGGCGATCTGTTCCGTCACGGAACCTAACTGCGCCTTGATCTTTTCGTTCAGCGCCTTGACCTGATCCTCCAAAGGCTTTTTGGCCTGTGCTATCTGGAGAGAGACCGCCACTGACTGGGCTTTTAACTTTTCATTAAGGGCAGCCACCTGGTCTTCCAACGGTTTCTGGCCCTGGGCGAGCTGTTCAGCCGCAGAAGCCAACTGCGTCTTAAGTTTTTCATTCAATACCGCCACCTGGTCTTCCAGCGGTTTCTTCGCTGTAGCGATCTGGGCCGAAACCGAGGCTGCTTGAGCTCTGAACTTCTCGTTCAGAGAAGTCAGCTGCTCCTCCAAAGGCCTTTTAGCTGCTGCTATTTGCTCCGGGACCGAGGCGGATTGCGCCTTCATCTTCGCGGTCAGCGCTTCTACCTGGCTGATAAGGTCGGCCTTTGCAGCGGCCAACCCGTCCCGTTCCTTCATCATTCCATCCCGTTCGCGGTCCATCGCCGATAAAAGGTCCGCCTTCTCCTTTAACTGTGCGTCCTTTTCGGCCAAGGCCTTTTCCAGGCCCAACGCCTTGTCCTGCAGCGGTATGGTCGCCCGTGCCAGCTTATCGGGGACTGATGATTCCAGCGCCGCTAACTTCTCCTTGACCTGCTTCAGTTCGAATTCCAGGGCATGTGAAATATTATTTGCATCCGCGAGCTCTTCCTCTGTCCTGACCTTCTGGCTTTCCATGGCCTTCAAGGCGGATTCTTTCTGGCTGACCAGCATGTCACGCGATCTGAGCTCCGCTGCCAGCGAGGCGGCCTTGGCCTCCATCTCAGTCTGGGCTTGTTTGATCTTTTCTTGGGCAGCCGACAATTCTTTCTCCAGCGGTTCTTTTGCCCTGGCGATGCGTTCTGTTACAGCGCCCTCGCCCTTTTTGATCTCTTCCCTGGCCGAAGACAAAGCGGAGCTCATCTGAGCGGATCTGCCCTGTTCAGCCTTAAGCTGTTGCGATACGTTGTCCCGTTCGATGGCCAGTGACTTTAAGGCGTCTTCTTTCTCCTTTAATTTAGCGCCCATATCAGCCAGCTGCTCCTCTAGCGGCTTGCGCGCCAAGGCGATCCTGGTAGGCAGTTCTGACTCCTGCTCCTTCAGCTTCAAGTTCAACGCGGCTACCTGCTCCGACAAAAGCCTTTTGGCCTGCGCTATCTGCTCCGGTATCGACGACCCCAGCCCTTTTATTTCTTCCCGGGCCGACACCAGCGCCTTGTCCGTTGCCGCCTTCGCCTCGCGCAACGCGGCCAGGTCCTTCTCCAGCTGCCGCGACTGCCCCGTCACCTTCTCCAGATCGGCCGCCTTCGCCGCCAACTCCCCTTGCGCCTTCTTCAGGCTCTCCTGCACCCGCGACACCTGCTCTTCCAAAGGCACCCTGACCGATGCCAGCTGCTCCGGCATCCCTTCCTTCGCCTTCTTCAATTCCGCCTGCGCCTCCGCCAGACCCGCGCTCAGCTGCGCCGCCTTGCCCTGCTCTGCCTTCACCTGCGCGCTCAAATTGTCCCGCTCGGCCGTCAGCCCCTTCAGGGCCGCTTCCTTCTCCTTCAACGCGCCTTCCAGTCCCGCCACCTGCCCCGACAACAATGCGATCTTATCCTCCAAAGGCTTCTTCGACTGAGCCAACTGCCCCGGAACAGACTCCTCCTGCGCCTTCAACTTCGTATTCAACTCATCCGCCTGTTCCTTCAGCTTCAGGTTCAGGGCCTCAACCTGCACGGACAGCTGCTTCCTCGCCTGGGCGACCTGCTCAGGTATCGACGCAGCCTGGGCCTTTATCTTGTCATTAAGTGCCGACGCCTGGGCCGCCAGGTCCGCCTTGGCCGCGGCCAGCCCGTCGAGATCCTTCTTCATTTCACCGTTCTCGCGTTCCAGCTTGGCCAGCAGCCCGGACTGGGCCTTTAGCTGCGCGTCCTTGTCTGCAAGTTCCTTCTCCAGGCCGGAAGCTTTCTCTTTCAACGGCACTGTCACCTGCGCCAGCTTTTCGGGCAAAATCTCTTCGGACCTTTTCAGGCTTTCCCGCGCCTGCGCCAGTTCTCGCTCGACGGAATCCTTGGCCGACAGCAAAGCGTCTTTTTCTCCAGCCAGGGCCGCCTTTTGTTTCATAAGCGTTTCATAGGAAGCGCTCTTCTCGTCCATAGCCTTGGCCTGTACTGCCAGGCGCCCCTGGAGTTCCGACAGCTGTTTTGCCAGCGGCTCTTTCGCTTTGGCGATACGTTCCGATATCGACGACCCCAGCCCTTTTATTTCTTCCCGGGCCGACACCAGCGCCTTGTCCGTTGCCGCCTTCGCCTCGCGCAACGCGGCCAGGTCCTTCTCCAGCTGCCGCGACTGCCCCGTCACCTTCTCCAGATCGGCCGCCTTCGCCGCCAACTCCCCTTGCGCCTTCTTCAGGCTCTCCTGCACCCGCGACACCTGCTCTTCCAAAGGCACCCTGACCGATGCCAGCTGCTCCGGCATCCCTTCCTTCGCCTTCTTCAATTCCGCCTGCGCCTCCGCCAGACCCGCGCTCAGCTGCGCCGCCTTGCCCTGCTCTGCCTTCACCTGCGCGCTCAAATTGTCCCGCTCGGCCGTCAGCCCCTTCAGGGCCGCTTCCTTCTCCTTCAACGCGCCTTCCAGTCCCGCCACCTGCCCCGACAACAATGCGATCTTATCCTCCAAAGGCTTCTTCGACTGAGCCAACTGCCCCGGAACAGACTCCTCCTGCGCCTTCAACTTCGTATTCAGGACATCTATCTGCTCTTCCAAAGACTTTTTGGCGTCGGCCACTTTTATTATGGACGAAGCCTCGACGAACTTTAACTTATCGTTCAGCTTGGCCAGATCTTCCGCAAGTTTTGTCTTTTCCGTCTGGGCGGCTTTCAATTCCTCCCACAGCGCGTCGCCGGCCTTTTCCGAATCGACCAGCTCGTTCTCTTTCTTTTCCAGTTCCTCCTGCAAGGCCGCCAATCTGCCGTTCAGGGCAGCCATCTGCTGTTCCAATGGCGTACGGGCGTCGGACAGCTTAACGGGGATGCTTTCGTGAGCTGCCTTCAGCTCCGCCATAGCGGCAGCCAGGTCCTGCTCGACTTTCTGCCGGGCTTCCCGGGTTTTCGTAAGCTCAGCCACTAAGTCATCCGTGGCCTTGGTCAAGGCCGCCATTTTCTGCTGGGCCAGTTTTTCCCTCTCCTCGACAGCGGTCAGCTCCTTGCTGTGCTGCTCCTTGATCTGGGCCACCTGCGTTTCGGCCGCCTGACGGGCCTGCGCCAGCTTTTCAGGTACCGAACCGGCCAGCTTATCCGATTCGCTTTTTGCCGCCGCCAGATCCTTCTCTAAATTTTCCTTCGCCCCCCGAAGATCAGCCAGATCTTTGGCCGAAGCCGATTCCTTGGCGTAAGCGGCTTTCAGCAGCTCATCTTTTTCCTGCATCGACCTTTGCAACTTGGACAGCTCAGACTGCACTTCCGCCAGCCGGGTTTCCAGCGGTCTCCTGGCTTCTGCCAGTGCCGACTTGTCCGCCGCGGCCTTGTCCTTTTCCTGGGCCAAGCGGTCAGCCTGGGACTTGAGCCCCGCGTTAGCCGACTCCAGGGCTTTCAGGGAAGCATCCCGCTCTGCCAAAGTTTTCTCCAGGGATGAAATCTTCCTGGCCAGAGGATCAGCGGCCTGGGAAAGTTTATCGGGTACCGAGCTCTGAAGGGACTGAAGCTGTTCGCGGCTCGATCTCAATTCCTCCTCCAGAGCGGCCTTCGCTTTAGATATCTTATCCAGCTCCGCCTTGACACCGCTGCGCTCACGGTCCATAGCGGCCACCGCGGCTTCTCTATCGGCCAAAGCCTTCTTAGCAGCTGCCAGATCCGATTCCAGCGACTTCACTTTTGGGCCTGAAGGCTGGGCCGCCAGCTTTTCCGCCGCAGCCTTGGCCTCATTGCGGGCCTGGGCCAATTGTGCCTGTATCTCAGACAGCTTCGCGTTAAGCTGGTCTTTATCCTTTAACAGACCGTCGCGTTCAGACGCGGCCTTGCCCAGGTCCGACTTGAGCTGGGCGACTAGCGAGACGCGTTCGGCCTCGGCCTTCTCCAGCTCGGCCAGCCTGTCCGCCAGGGGGCTGCTGGCCTTAGCGCCTGCTTCAGCGGCTAACGTCTTCAGCGTCTTATTGGACGCCTGGGCTTCGTTAAGGCTCGCTTCCAGTTTCTTTTTCTCGGCCGAAGAAAGCGACAGTTCCTGTGATAACTTTTCCACCCTGGCTTCCAGTTCCTTCACCCGGACTGACCTGTCCTTTGCCTCCGTCGACACGGCGGCCAGTCTGGCCTCCAGTTCCTGCGCCTGTTTGTTGAGCGGCTCCTGGGCCTTGAGCATTTTCTCCTGCCCCGCAGCCAGCTCCGCCCTGGACCTCGCTTCCTGCTCGGCGACCTTGTTTTGCAATTCCGCCCGGGCCGCTTCCAGCGCGGTCTTCTCCTTGACCAAGGCGTCCCTCTCTTTGGTCAGTTCCGCCACCTGAGCCGTCTTCTCATTGAAATCCTTCTCCAATGTCGCCAGCCCCTCCTGGGTCTCGGTGATCTGCCCCTTCAGCGTCGAGAGCGACTTGGAAAGAAAATTCTTCTCGCTGAGGATCGTTTCCCTGTCCTTGCTGAGGGACTTTATCTTCTCCGCCGAGGAGGATAGTTCCTTTTCCTTGCCGCTCAGCTCTGCCTGCAGCCTGGCCACCTGGTTTTGCAGTTCGGCGACCGAGGCGGACAAGGCGGTCCTTTCTTTCGCCACCGCCTCCCGCTGGATACCGGCCGAATCAACGGTCTTGGCCTTTTCTTTGATCAGCGCATTAAGGGAATTGATCTCGGCCTGGAGCCAGGCTATCTTATCCTCCAGCGGTTTCTTCGCCTCAGCGATCAGGGCCGCAGACGCGTCGGGGGCTGCCTTCACTGCCCCTCCCGCCGGACCCCTTTCCGAGGCCAGCCGATTATTCGCGGCCACCAATTTGTCCCGCTCCGCGACCAAGACGTTCCGTTCGCTGGTCAACGTACTGATGCGGGACTCCTTAGCCTCCAGGGTCTTTTCCAGATCCTGGGACTCAGCTTCGATTTTCTTCAACTGCTCTTCCAAAGGCTTTACAGCTGCCTCCACCTTGGCTGATATGACCGACTCGGACCCCTTCGCCGATCCCTTTGCCCCGGCCAAATCTTTCAGCAACCCGGCCTTTTCGGAAAGCAGTTGTACCTTCTCCTTATTCAAAGCACTGAGCCGTTCTTCCGCCTGCCGTATGGCCGCTGATTTGGTATCCAGCATCTTCTCGCGGATCTTTATCTCCGACTCCAGCGCCGCCATCTTGACATTCAACTCCGACCTTACCTTCGCCACCTCTCTGGCAACATTGGCACCCGCTTCGTCCGCCGCTTTCTCCGCCGCCAAGGCCCGCCCCTGAAGTTCTTCCTTTTCCTTATTGATCCTGGCCACGTCGACCGCCAGCTTATCCTTGGCCGCCGCCATCCCCTTGGCCTCGGCCGCGGCCTTGGCCTGTGCGGCCTTCAGCGCGGCTTCAAAAGATGCCGCTTTCTCTTCCAGGGGCTTTTGGGCCTCAGCTATCTTGAGCGGAAGGGCTTCTTCCATTGCTTTCAGCCGTCCACGCATATCGGACAACGCTCTTTCCAGGTCCGCCCGGGAACTTTTCTCCGAATCAATACCTTTGGCCAGCCCATCTTTAGCGGCACTGAGCTTGGCCAATTGCGCCTCTTTGTCCCTGGACGCCTGCAGTGCGGCCGCCAGCGACTTTTCGAGCTCGGCTATCCTGGCTTCGAATGAGCTTTGGGTCTCCTTTAACTTCGCCGGCACATCCGCCTGGGCGGACTGCAGCTCCTGGCGCATCCGGGCCAGCTTCTGGTCCGCTTCCGACCTGGCGGCTGCCACGGCATCCTTACCTTCTTGCACAGCCTTCGCGAGTTCCCCCTGCAATCCCCTGATCCTTTCCTCCAGGGCAGCTTTCTCTTTCTGGACCACTGCCGGGGTGGACGCCTCCAGATCGGCCAGCGCCTTTTTCAGTGACGCCACCTCGGAAGTTGCGGCCTCCTTAGCCTGCCTGGCCTGGCGGGCCTCGTTCCGGGCCGCCTCCAGCACGACGGAGGATTCTGATTTATATTTTTCCAGATCCTGCAGCGACTTGGCCTGGCCTTCGGCTCTGGCCTCGTCGGCCGCCTTCCGCGTTTCAGCCTTTGCTGCTTCAATAGCTTTACTGGCCTGGGATTTTACCTGCATGATGGACCTGTCGGATTCTTCACGTACGGTCCGTAATTCAGTCTTTAACTCCGACAATTCCTTGGACATGCCGTCAGCCGAGGAACGAGCCTCGGACAGGGATCTCTTCAGGGCGTCCCTTTCCGACTCCAGCAGAGCTATCTGGCCTTGTCTATCCTTGATACCGGCCTTGGCCTCCTCCACCTGTTTCTGCAGCAGGTCGGTATGACTGCCGGCAGCCTCCCGGGCCCTCTCCACATCGGCGTTCACCGCCTCCAGCTGGCCGGCGGTACTGGCCTTGTAGGTCAAAAAGTCCTTCTGAATACCGTCGATCTTAAGACTGAGCTCGCTCTTGTCCTTTTCTACGGCGGACAACTGGGATGAAAGCCTGTCCCTGTCCTTGATCACCGAGGCGATCATTTTATCCCTGTCCCCCAAAGCGATCTTCAACCTGGATACCTCTGCTTTCAGGGAATCCAGCTGCCCCTTGATCTCGACCGCATCCTTGGCGGGTTGCGGGGAAGGCGCGGGTTGCCGCTCCTTCAACTGTTGTTCCTTCAACTGCTTTTCCAGCGCGGTGATCTTTTTCTGCAGTTCGGCCTGGACGTCCTGAGCCTTCCGGTCCGCCGCAGACTGCAGTTCCTTTATCTCGCGCTGAAGGGAACGGATCTTTTCCTCTGAGGCCGCCTTGGCGGTCCCGACCTGGGCAGACGAAGCCGCCTTGGTCAAGGCGATCTCGGCCTCCAGGGCCTTGACTTTCTCTTCCAAAGGGGCCTTGGCATCCGAAACCAGTTTGGCGATCTCCTTTTCTTTGGCGGCCAGCTGCGAACGGAGCTGGGCCTCGACGCTCTTCAGCTTTTGCTCCAAAGGAGCCTTCTCTTCCGCCAGCTTCGCGCGCCATTCCTCGTCCTTGGCCGTCTGCCGGGAC
>CAYTIW010000037.1:9102-14049 GCA_964438075.1 uncultured Planctomycetales bacterium | reverse complement strand
TGCAACTGCTCCTCGAGCTTCTTGATCTTCTGCTCCAGCGGGGCCACGGCTTCCCTTGCCTTACTGCTTGAATCCACCGCCGGGGCCGCCTGCCGGGACTTCAGCTGTTCCTCCAGTTTCCTGACCTTCTGCTCCAGGGGGGTCTTGGCTTCCGCCAGCTTCGCGCGCCATTCCTCGTCCTTGGCCGTCTGCTGGGACTGCAACTGCTCCTCGAGCTTCTTGATCTTCTGCTCCAGCGGGGCCACGGCTTCCCCCACCTTACTGTTTGAACCCGCCGCTTGGGCCGCCTGCTGGGACTTTAGCTGTTCCTCCAGCTTCTTGACCTGCATGACCAGGGGCAGTTTGATATCGGCCACTTTCGCCCGCCATTCCTCATCCTTGGCCGCCAGCTGGGACTGCAGCTGCCCCTCGAGTTTCTTCAATTTCTGCTCCAAGGCCGCAGCGGATTCCGCGGCCAAGGCCTTGGATCTCTCGTCGGACAAAGCCTGCTGGGCCTGCAGCTGCTGTTCGAGCATCTTGACTCTCTGGGCCATAGGTTGCGTCGCTGCGGAAACCTTCACCCGCAGATCCTCGCTCCTGACCTTCAACTGGGACTGCAGTTGGGCGTTCAATGTCTTTATCTTCCGCACCAGGTTGCCGGTCTCGGACAGCACTAGGGCCTTGGCCTCTTCGTCCTTGGCCGCCAGCTGCTTTTCCAATATCCGCACCTTTTCTTCCAAAGGAGAAGAGGCCTGTTTGATCTTCTCCTGCACCCCGGACTGTCCGTCGCTGACCTTCCGCTGGTACTCCTTGAGCTTGTTTTCGTAGGCCGCCCGCTCCGCCGCCACCCGGCGTTCGGTGTCATCCTTTAATTCCGCCAGCTCGCTGGAAACCCGGTCGATCTCCTCTTGGAGTTTAACCTTTTCCGCGGACAGCTGATCCAAAGCGCCGGCCAGCTTATCTTTCTCGGAGGCGAGCTCGGTCAAGCGATCGCTCTTCTGTTCCAGTGCCAGTTTGGCTACCTTAAGTTCCTGCTCCAACCCCTCCGTCCTGCCCTTGGAGGCTGACACCGCCTGGTCGACCTGCTTTGACACCGAACGGTCCTGCGACAGGAAGCTTTTTTGCAGCTGGTCCAGCTTCTTCTGCAGCACGTCCTTTTCTTTCTGCAGCAGGTCCAGATTGGACTGCAAAGCGTCCCGGGAAGATACCGCCTTGTTCAAGGCCGCTTCTTTATACGACAGCTGGGACTTGAGCTCTTTCATTTCTTCCTGCAAAAAGAAGATCTCATCCTGCCGGACAATGGCGCTGGTGTCTTCGGCCAAAGCTTTCTGAAATGGGATGTTCGATAAAGTGAATACAGCCGTTAAAAGAAGGAGGGTAGGTTTATTATTTTTCATAGGCCTTCATATTGGTGTTGACGATCTCGACCATCTTAGCTAGTTTTTTCTTGAGCTCCCCGAGCTTCAAGTTTAGATCATCTATTTCTTTCTGCTTCGCCGCTTTTTCCTTATCGGCCGACGACACAGCGGCCTCCACGGCTTTGACGCGTGAGACAAGAGCCGCGTTGGCCGCGGCCAGTTCTTCCGCCTTGGCAACGGCCGCCGCCGCCTCGGCTTCCTTCTCGCGGGCCTTAGCCTCGGCAGCGTTCTTTTCGGCCAAGAATTTGGCCACGTTCTCGGTCATTTTGACGTTGTTCGCGAGCATCTGCTCCAGCCGCTGGTCCTGCTCAGCACAACGCGCATCACCGCCCGGCGATGGTACCGCCGAAACTGTTGGCGCCGTGGGAGATATCGTTCTGGCCCCGCCCCCGTTAAGAGGCACATCATAAGCCTCATTCGGCTTGGGCCGGGTCGTTTTGTCCGGCACACGGGACACCCGGGCGGCCTTTCCATCCCCCCCGCCTGATACCACCTGACTGCCTATAGTAATAGCCGAGAACTGATCATCCGTAAGGGCCATATCGCCCTCCGCCACGCCCAGCTTTATCATAACAGGATAGGTTTCAACGACCTTCAGCTTTGTCTTATAACCATCGGGAGTTATTATGGTAACCATATCCCCGACCCCGACGTCTTTTTCGGTAAGGTCAGCAAAGGCTATCCTGTACTTGTAATTGATGTTAATGATCTCGGCTGAATGTGCGGTGGTGATCGATATCAGGATAAGTGAACAGATCAAGAAGATAGTGGAAAAGATGGCTGGTAGCTTCATAGGCCTTCCGATGGTTTTTTTATTTTTAAAAAGTTTTCAACCGCAAAAACTTGGGACTATAATAACGCCTATGATTTTTAGAGGCAACTTTTTAATTTTTATTATAGTAATTCTATTCAACAATCCGATTATCACAAGGGAAAACTTATTCCGTGACCTCAGATGATGCCAAAACAGCCTTGCGCCGATACGCCAGCGCCCCAAAAGCCAGGATACTGAGCGGCTTTTTCAAGACCGGCCCCGGGGAATACGGCGAAGGCGACGTCTTTATCGGAGTAAAAGTTCCTGAAATCCGTAAAGTTGCGGAAAAATTTGCCGGACTGCCGTTGGACCCCACGCTGGACCTGCTCCGTTCGAAGATACATGAGGAGAGGCTGCTGGCCCTGTTGATCCTTATAAGAAAGTACGATAAAGGCAATGCCTCACTCCAGAAAGAAATAGTCCGGCTCTACCTCAATAACACCCGGCACATAAACAACTGGGACCTCGTCGACCTTTCGGCACCTAAGATACTGGGGCACTGGCTGTTAGCTCAAAATACCGTCGATATCTCACCGCGAAAAGAACGGGATTCCGCCTCCGCCGGGAGGCCCCCTGCCGATGCAAAAACACCATCAGACGGGGGCAAGGGACTTCTCCGTCAGCTGGCCGGATCACCCAACTTGTGGGAGCGCAGGATCGCGGTCGTTTCCACTTTCACTTTTATCCGTAACCGGAATTTCAGCAATACGTTAAGTATCGCTGATATGCTGATGGATGACCCCGAGGACCTTATCCACAAAGCGGTGGGCTGGATGCTGCGCGAGGTAGGGAAACAGGATATTAAGGTCCTGCAAACTTTCTTGAGGCCACGTTGTCGGAAAATGCCCCGCACCATGTTACGTTACGCCATCGAGAAATTCCCGGGGACGGAGCGACTGGCCTATATGAAGGGTGAGGTCTGAACCATCCAGACCCTTAAATTCCCAAACAGATCATACGGTAATATCCCCATTGATCACAGGGCTCAAGGGGGCAAGGCGGACCATTCTTATTCCGCTCCGGGAATTTGAACTGCAGCCGAGGGCGAAGACATGCCGCTCCGGCCTATGACCGGCAGTTGTACCAGCATCCAGAGCTGGGAACGCGCCCAGGCATCACCCGGCATGACCTCCAGCTGGCGGATAATGGTCTTGATCACTTCCCGCTGCTTCTCCATATAGAGGAGGTTAGGGATCTCCACCTCCGGAAGGACGCCGTAATAAAATCCTTGATATAGGGCCCGCCATTCAACAAAGATATCGTAAAGGTTGGGGAAATAGACCCGGCTGTCGATCAGGTCCTGCAGGACCTTGATCTGCGCCTTTTCCTGTTCCGGAGGCACGGTGGCCCCGCGGTCCCGGAGCGCGCATCGCACCATGCGCAGCGCTACGCAGCCTTCGGCGGGCTTGCCGCGGTACTTTTCCCTTAGAGCGTGCAGGCCGGCCGCGGCCAGGTCGAACCTTTTCTCCTCCAGCAAGTAAGCCGACTTGGTGAATTGCTCGCGGTCGCCACTGTCCGGGAAAGCCCGGTACTCCTCGTCCAAGGGATCGAAGCCGTCCGCCAGTCCCGCCGGAGCTACGGCCGACACGTCGGCCTGCTCCAGCTTGTCGCGAAAACGTTCATATCTCCTGTAATAAAGATCCTCCGCCCTGACCGCCTCTTTCTCTCCGTCGTTCAAAAATGCCTTTGCGTAAGCCTCCAGGGCCTCGGCGGCGGAAATAAAAGAGGTGAGCAACGGCCCCATATCCGAAGGCCATGCCGCCCCCTGCGCCTCGGCTTTGGCCAGGCGCAGCACCCGCAGGTCCTGGCCGATCCTCTCTTCCCAAAGCCCGTGGTTCCCCTTGCGGTAGGCAGCGAAGCGTTCGATATCCACCATTACGGCCTCGACTGTACGGGCGTAGCCATAAAAAGAGACCAAGGCTTTTTCCGCCCCCGACAAAGGCTCGGCCGCAGCCCGCATGTCCCCTCCCGTCAAGAGCAGGGCACAACAGGACGCAATCAGAAATTTTCTGGCCTTATTCGTAAAACTGTTCATGGCCTGAGATGTTCCAGAAGTATCTTTAACCCTATCAAAACCAGTATGGCCCCCCCGGTGAATTCGGCCCGTTTGCCCCAAACGCAGCAGCAGGCTTGCCCGATGAAAACTCCGGCGGTGGCAATGACAAAGGTCACCAGTCCTATAACAAAAGACGAGATCAAGACGGGATATTCCAGGAAGGCAAAGCTGACCCCGACGGCGAAAGCATCGATGGAAGTGGCCACCGAAAGCATGAGGAGCCGCCGGCTGGTCATGGCCTCACTGCCACGCCGGCAGTCGTCCCCGGACAGGGCTTCGTATATCATTTTGATACCGATGGCCGACAAAAGAACGAAGACCAGCCAGTGATCCACATCCATGATCAAGTGTTTCAGGCGTGAGCCAAGCAGCCAGCCCAGTATGGGCATCAGCATCTGGAACAGGCCGAAGCTGCCTCCGATGCGCAACGCCTGCTCGGTGCGGCGTTCACGGATAGAAGCCCCGGCCACCACCGCCACCGCGAAGGCGTCCATGGCAAGTCCGACGGCTGTAAAGAAGACTATCGAGCAGTTCATGCTTTCACCTTTCACGCGGCCTGCAAATCCTCTGAGTACCTTAGCTTCACGACTACCCGATTGGTCGGCCTGGAAGGCCGTACCAAAGCCTCGGGATATTTTGCAAAGAATCCTTTGCAAAATAAGAACGGGACATGTTCGCAC
>CAYTIW010000037.1:5625-9002 GCA_964438075.1 uncultured Planctomycetales bacterium | reverse complement strand
CTCGGGATATTTTGCAAAGAATCCTTTGCAAAATAAGAACGGGACATGTTCGCACAACTTAAAAGCTGTGTCAACCTGTCCCGTCCTGTTATATGCTCACCAGTTATCGTCCGACCCGCGTTGCCACGAAGCCGACGCCGGCTATTACATACCAGCTGCTTTGCGCGGCGGCTTATCCGCGGGCGGATTGAGCCGGACCACGTTCACGGCCTTGGGGCCGCGGGTATCCTCCTGGACCTCGAACTCGACTTCCTCGCCGTCCACCAGGTACTTGTACCCGTCACCGTTGATGCCGCTGTAATGCACATAAACATCCTTACCGTCGTCCATGGTAATAAAACCATAACCCTTCTTGCGATCGAACCACTTCACTTTACCTTTTTGCATTTGAGTCTTCTTTCTTATGATACTAGTTTGATACGTCCCCCTCAGGGGCTTGATCGTGCTGGCCTGAGCTAATTTGTTGCCGCAGGCTCCGCTGCCGCAGGCTCCGCTGCTGCCGGGGCAACTTCGGCCGCCGGATTGGCTGGAGCTGGCGCTTCTGCGCCCTTTTCTTCCTTAACGAGCGTCGTCACCACGCGTTTGCCGTCCTTTTCGACGTAATCGATGACCACGTCATCGTCCGCCTTAAGATCGACAACCGCATTGACATTCCCCAGCTCCGTTTCAGGTGTAACGGAGTAGGCCACCTCAACGTCCGCGTCCTTGGCGAAATCGTATTCCCTCACCGTGACCTGGTCGGCGGTGACAGATACGACCTTGCCGAAGGAGAACTTGTCGTTCTCAGCTTCTTGGGCGACGGCCGTGGGCAGATGAACGAGGACGAGCCCGACGAAGAAAAGAGCAGCCATGAAGTACTTTTTCATATCTCTTCTCCTTATTTTTTGTCCTCACGCGGAACCCCCTGGCCCGCGTATACATTCCAGCCGGCCAGAACATCAGCCGTCAGAATGGTAAAAACATACCAGACCGGAAGTGAACCGGTAATGAATAGAACATTAAAAATTATTAATCCGCCGTTCCGGGCGCCGCCGTGTTCCTGGAGAACTGCAACGGCAGCATGACCGTAAAAATGGACCCCTTGGACAGTCGGCTTTCCGCCTTGATGTCGCCGCCGTGCGAGCGGGCGATGGCCAGTGCTATGCTGAGCCCCAGGCCGCTCCCGGGATCCTCGTTGCCGTCCGAAACGCCGCGATGGAAAAAGCGGTCGAATATCCTCGGCAGGTCAGCCTCCGGAATGCCGGTGCCGGTGTCCGACACGCTAGCGTAGACCTTGTTGGCCTTGACGGTCGCGGCGACCACCACCGCCCCTCCGGATGGGGTGAACTTGACGGCATTGTGGATGAGGTTGTAAAAAAGCCGGCGCAGGTGCACGCGGTCGCCGGTCACCGGTATGGGGCCGGTGGTAGGCTCGAACGAGATCGCCACCCCCTTTTCTTCGCCCAGGATCTTGGCCTGCTCGAAGACCTCGCGGTAGAAAGCCCCGAACTCGAAAGTTTCCTTTTTAAATACCGCAGGGTTGTAATCGATCTTGGTCAGCAGAAGCAGGTCCTCCACCGTCCTCAGCATCCGGCCGATCTCTTCCAGGTTCACGCGGATCACCCGTTTGTATTCTTCCACGTCGCGGTCCTTGCGCAGGGCCAGTTCCGACTCGCCGCGCATGATGGCCAGAGGGGTGCGGAGTTCATGGGCCACCTGGGAGCTGAACTCCTCGATGTGCTTGAAAGACCGCTCCAGGCGGGCGATCATGTCGTTGAACGCGTTCACCAGCCGTTTCATGTCTGCATCGTCCTGCGGGAGGTCTATGCGCGCGCTCAGGTCCTTGTGGCTGATGCTCTCGGCGGTCCGGGTGACCTTCACCACCGGCCGCATCATCTGGTTGATGAAGAACCGCCCCAGGAAGAACATGAGGAGAAAAATGAACGGCACGCTGACGAGAATGGCATACAGGCGGCCCTGGAGTATCCGGATGATCGGCTTTTGCGACGAAGCGATCTGCAGCACATAAGGCTCCCTGCCCCCGAAATAAACACCCTCCATTGACAGTACGCGAAGGACGTGGTTCTTGTACCTGACGTCGGCCACCCGGAACTCCTGTTTCGCGCCTTCCGGAGGCATCTCCTCGATAAGGACCCGGCTGAGTTCGCTGGACAGCCGCCGGCTCTTGCCGTGGACCTCCTTATTCCTGTCCACCAGCTGCAGGAGGTCGTCCTGCATGCTCAGCTTCTCGAACTGCTGGGTCCAGTAGAAGTCGATCTTGGCCAGAAGCTCCAGCCGCACGTCGATGTCGTCGGGGAAACTGATGCGGTTGAAGACATAATCGATGACGCGCGGGGACTCCCCCACGGCCTTGACGTAAAGTTCCATCACCTTGACCGTGGCGCGGGCCTTGGCCTTCAGCTCCTTGTCCAGCTCGGCATAAAGGGCCGCCGAAAGGGTCCAGTACAGGAAAAGGCTGTAGAGGATCAGCACCGCACCGACGATGAGCGAGTAGAGGAAACTGATCTTGAATTTGAAGGAATGGAAAGTCATAGGGACACTGGACCGTCCGCCGGAGGCATCGCACCCTCCCGCGGCCGGGCCGTCACGGCCTCTCCTCTGATAACATGTACCCCGACCCGCGCACGGTGTGGATGAGCGGGAGGTCGAAGCCCTTGTCCACCTTGTCGCGCAAGTGCTTGACGTAGACGTCGATGACGTTGGTGAAGCTGTCGAAGTCCTCGTTCCAGACCTGCTCGGAGATCATGGTGCGCGTCACGACTTCGCCGGCATGCAGCATGAGGAAAAGCAGGAAGGCGTATTCCTTGGAGCTGAGCACGATGTCCTTGTCGCCCCGCCGGACCTTGTGCGTGAGCTGGTCGAGCTCCAGGTCTCCCACCGTGAGGATATTCGACTTGCTCTCCGCGCCCCGGCGCAAGAGCGAACGCACCCGGGCCAGGAACTCCTCAAAGGCGAAGGGCTTGGTCATGTAGTCGTCGGCGCCGGAATCGAGCCCGGAGACCTTGTCCTCCAGGGCGTCGCGCGCGGTGAGCATCAGGATGGGCGTGTTGATGTGCTTCTTGCGCAGCTCGCGGCAGATGAAGATGCCGTCCTTGCCGGGCAGCATGATGTCCAGGACGATCAGGTTGTAGGGGTTGGTCTCGGCCAGGTACAGCCCCTCCTCGCCGTTGTAGGCGATGTCCACCGCGTAGTGCTCTTCCTTCAGCCCCCGCTGGAGGAAGCTGGCGATCTTCTTTTCGTCCTCGATGACCAATATGCGCATGGGAAATTAGTCCGTCCCGGTAAAGCCAAATTATGGGCAAAATGCAAGTTCCGGATGCTCAATAGTATCAGAGCTCATGGCTGAATGTCTAGATAGAAAAAACTGATCTCTACGT
>CAYTIW010000037.1:0-5525 GCA_964438075.1 uncultured Planctomycetales bacterium | reverse complement strand
GTGTGGTCACAAGTATGGATACAACTATCACCGGGCCTTGGAATAAAAAAAGGACACCATGAATTCCGTCACAGAGATCCATGATGTCCCTATATTATCATTGTTCGTTATTTTGCTTCTCCCTAATTTTGGTTACGCCAGCCATTTCTCCAGGACGGCCAGGGCCTTCTTCTGCGCCGCGGCAATGGTCGCGTCGACCTTGTCCGGGAACTTGTTCATCCCCGCCGCCGTGACCGTCTCGGCCTCCAGGCCCATGAAGCCCAGTTCCACCTTGGCCAGGCTCTCGCTGTGTTCCCAGGCGACCATGGGCCCCTCGTAGACGCCTCCGCTTGAGGTAAGCACCAGGGCCTTCTTGCCTTTCAAGAGGCCCACGAAGCCCGAGGGACCGATATCCCAGGTCTCGCCTTTCTGCATCACGGAATCGAACCACGCCTTGACCGGAGCCGGGAAGGAAAAGTTATGCATGGGATACGCCAAGACCAAAATGTCCGCGCCTTTAAGCTGGCCGGTCATCCGGTCCATCTTGGCGATAATGGCCTTGCGCTCCGGCGATACCGTCATCCCGCCGTAATTCCGTTCATAATAGATGGCCAGCCTTTCCGGCGTGAAGAAGTCCGGCCAGTCCTGGGTGAGGTCCAGGGTCTCGACCTGGGCCTTCCTGGACCTGAGGAACTCCTCGGCTGCCTCCAGCAGTTTCCTGGTATTGGAAATACTGCCCCCGGGCAAATACTTGACGATAAGCGCTTTCATAAGATCCTCCTCCTCATCTTTTGTCCTGTACCGCTCTGGAGTAATATGACTGTATCCGGTCCCATTCCTCATCGGTGTAATCCGGCCGGTCGGCGAAGAAATTGAAGTCCAGGACCTTGGCTTTCAGGTTGCCTCTGCGGACCTGGTAATTCTCGCCGCTGCCGATAAGCCCGGCGACCTCAGGCATGTCCGCTTCCGACAAGAGGGCCTTGAAGGCCGTGGTGCGGAACTGGTGTGGCACGCCCGAACTACGGATGAGGCTGACGGATCCTGTAACTGCTGATATGTCGGCCGGGACGCCGGCGGCCTTACAGTAACTTTCCGGGGAGGACTTGATGTCCATGGCGATGTAGTCGACCAGGCGGCGGCTGATGAGGTCCTTGAGGACCTCCGGCCGCGAACCGTTGGTGTCCAGCTTGACGAGGAAACCCAGGGCCTTGATCTTCTGCAGCAGGTCGGGCAGGTCGTTGTGCAGGGTCGGTTCCCCGCCGGTGACCACCACGCCCTGCAGCTGCCCCTGGCGTCTGGCCAGGAAGGACAGGACCTCTTCGACCGCCAGCGGCTCCTGGAAGAGCTCCGGCAGGACCAGTTCCGGGTTATGGCAAAAGGGGCAGCGGTAGTTGCACCCCTGGGTGAAGACTACCGCCGCCACCTGGCCGGGAAAGTCGATCAGTGAGAACTTGAGCAAGCCCCCGATGCGCATACATCGTACGTCTTTCTCTGCATGAATTCGGCCTTCTTCCCCTTGTTCCACTGGCTGACCGGGCGCAGATACCCGACGATGCGCGAATAGACCTCGCACTCGCTGGCGCATTTGGGGCAGTTCTGGTGCTCGCCGGCCAGATAACCGCAGCTCGGGCAGACGCTGAAGGTCGGCGAGAGCGTGAAATACGGCAGGCTGTATTTGGAGCACACCGTCCGCACGAAATTCTTCACCGCGTCCGCGTTGTCGATCCGCTCGCCCACGAACACGTGGATGACCGTGCCGCCGGTGTAGCGGGTCTGCAGCGAGTCCTGATGGTCGAAGACCTCGAAGATGTCGTCGGTGTGGTGCACGGGCAGGTGCGTCGAGTTCGAGTAGTACGGCTCCCCGCCGCTCTGCTCGCTGGAACATTCGCGGCGCAGCTCCGGGTACATGTCCTTGTCCAGCCGGGCCAGGCGGTAGCAGACCCCCTCGGCGGGCGTGGCTTCCAGGTTGTAATTGTTGCCCGTCTCCTGCTGGAACTGGAGCAGGACCTTGCGCATGAAGTCCAGCGTGTCCTCGGCGAACTTCTTGCCGCGCGGGGTGGAGATGTTCTCTCCCAGGAAGTTCAGGCAGCACTCGTTCATGCCCACCAGCCCGATGGTCGAGAAATGGTTCTTCCAGTACTGGCCGAAGCGGGCCTTCATGTTGCGCAGGTAGAATTTCATGTACGGGTACAGGTTCTCGTCGGTGAGCTTCTCGAGGCCCTTGCGCTTTATCTCCAGGCTTTCGCGGGCGATGATCATCTGGTGCTCGAGCTCGGCGTAGAACGTCTCCTCGTTCTTGCAGGCATAGCCCAGCCGGGGCATGTTGATGGTGACCACGCCGATCGAACCGGTCAGGGGCGCGGCGCCGAACAGCCCGCCGCCGCGGGCGGTCAGCTCGCGGTTGTCGATGCGGAGCCGGCAGCACATGCTGCGCGCGTCCTCGGGGCTCATGTCGGAATTGATGTAGTTGGTGAAATAGGGAATGCCGTACTTGGCGGTGATCTCCCACAACGGCTTCAGCTGCGGATTGTCCCAGTCGAAGTCCTTGGTGATGTTGTAGGTCGGGATCGGGAAGGTGAAGACGCGGCCCTTGGCGTCGCCTTCCAGCATGACCTCCAGGAAGGCGCGGTTGAACATGTCCATCTCTTCCTGGAACTCGCCGTAGGTCGCCTCCTGGACCTGCCCGCCGATGATGACCCCCTTGTCCCGGTAATAGGACGGGACGCGCACATCCATCGTCACATTGGTGAACGGCGTCTGGAAGCCCACGCGGGTGGGGACGTTGACGTTGAACAGGAACTCCTGCAGCGCCTGGCGGACCTCGTTGTAGGCCAGCTTGTCATAACGGATGAACGGCGCCAGCAGCGTGTCGAAATTCGAGAAAGCCTGCGCTCCGGCCGCCTCGCCCTGCAGGGTATAGAAGAAGTTCACCACCTGCCCCAGCGCGGAGCGGAAATGCCGGGCCGGGCGCGACTCCGACTTTCCCGACGCGCCCTGGAACCCCTGCAGCAGAAGGTCGTACAGGTCCCAGCCCACGCAATAGACGCTGATCGAGCCCAGGTCGTGTATATGCAGGTCGCCGTTCTGGTGCGCGTCGCGGATCTCCTGGGGGTAGACCTGGTTCAGCCAATAGGCCTGCGAGATCTCGGAAGAGACATAATGGTTCAGCCCCTGCAGGGAATAGGCCATGTTGGAATTCTCGTTCACCTTCCAGTCCCGCCGGGTGAGGTACTTCTCGACCAGGTCGACGTTGAACATCGAGGCGATCTCGCGCATGCGCGCGTGCTGGTCGCGGTAGATGATGAAGGCCTTGGCGGTCTTCTTGTAAGGTGAGGTGAGGAGGACTTCCTCAACTATGTCCTGGATGCCTTCGACGGTCGGCAGGCGGCGCGGGTAGGCCTGCAGGGAAAGGTTCAGGGCCCGGATGGTCAGCTTCTGGGCCGTCTCCTCGCCGAACTCCCCGGTGGCCTGGCCGGCCTTCAGGATGGCCTGCGTGATCTTCTCGGGCTGGAACTCTTCCTCTGCTCCGTTCCTCTTGACGATCTTGGTGAAGATTTCTGTGGTATACACTGCTGCCCCTCCCTGTTGTTAATGATGTAATTTAGTAGGTATAATGACTCTGTTCAAACGTCCTCTGGACGTCTAATCATTCTGTGTTGATGCTTTGAACCTGCCGTGCCGCTTCTCCGTGGCCTGGTCATCGAACGGCTCGTAGGCCTTCTTTTCTTCTTCATAGACCGAACGTACGCGCAGCCCGGCGGCGGTGAACGGCCGCTTCAAGGCCGCCATCTCTTCCGGCCTGAGCGGCCTGACCGGACTGGGGCGCAGCGGGGTGTTCAGCTGGACTTCGTCCGGCCCGATGTCCCGCGCTATTTGCGCCAGTTCGGCGGCATAGGCCTGGTTGGCCTCCGTGAACATGACCTGCACGGCCAGCCGGCCGCGGAAATCCTTCCGGAACGACTTGATCCCGCTGATGATATCTTCCAGCCGCAGCCCCGGGGCCGGGCGGTTCATCTGCTCGAATACCTTCTGGTCGGGGGCGTCGATCTTGCAAAGGACCAGATCCGCCAAGCGCAGGTCGGCCTGGACGTCCGGCCGCATTATAGTGGAAGCGTTGGTTATGACCGCCACCTTGGCCGCGCCGGGAGGCCGGCAGGCCTTTACCGCGCGTATCATGTCCCCCAGGTTGGCCGCCAGGGTAGGCTCCCCGTTGCCGGAAAAAGTAAAATAATCCACCCGGCAGTCCTCAGGCAGGTCCTGTATCTCGGCCGCGATCTCCTCAGCCGGGACGAACACTTTCCGCTCAAAAGAAAGCCCCGCGCCCGCTCCAAGCTGGCAATAGGAACAATCATAATCACAGAATTTTTGCTGTGTGAGGAGGGGGTCTATCCCCAGCGATCTTCCGATGCGCCAGGAATAAACGGGGCCATAAATATGCTTGAACTGGGGGGAGGTCATCAAGCCGACCATGTGTCTTTATATAAAAATTTGTTTAAAAAACAACTTTCTCGGCTATTTTTAAAAAACTATATATTGTTATGTCCCATCCCGGGGACCGCAATATATAGTAGCTGGTAGGCTGTTTTTGTCAATAAATATTATTAACTTTTTTATTATTTTTCCCGACGGTGGCGGCAAAAACGAGCTCAAACCGGGGAAAATCACGCGGGCCGTCCCAAATGAACTTAGCGATATTACTCCCGGCCTCGCAGGGGTGTCAATATGTTTTATCCCGACGCATTCTGCCGGCAAGGCGCCCCTTCTCTCATAAACAGCGACGGAGATATAAAAAAACTGCCGGCCGGACAAATTGAGAGAATTTTACCCTCTTTTGGAAAAAAACTGCCCAATGACGGCCAGAGGACCGTTATTTTCCCTTGAACTGCAGGGCCGCGGAATTGATGCAGAACCGCTTCCCGGTCGGCTGCGGGCCGTCCTCAAAGACATGGCCCAGATGCCCTCCGCAGACCTTGCAATAGACCTCGGTACGGGCCATGCCGTGGGAGCGGTCCTCCCTGTACCCTATATTATTGTCAAAGGCCGGGCGCACAAAGCTGGGCCAGCCGGTGCCGGAATCGAACTTGTCATCGGACCGGAACAAGACCGCACCGCAGGCCGCGCAGCGGTAGACCCCTTGTTCATGGTGGTCGACATAGGCGCCGCTGAAGGCCCGTTCCGTGCCCTTTTCCCTTAATATACGGTACTGTTCCGGGGTAAGGGTCTTTTTCCACTCCTCTTCGCTCAGGGCAGGCGCTTTGACCGTCCCCGGCAGAGGGCACACCTTGTTCTCGACAACAGGCCTTCCTGGCTTATCCATGACCGTCCTTTCGGCACATGAGAAAAAAATAAACACCATTAATAATATGAGTATGTATCTCATGTCTTGCTTTATCCCGGGATATTAGTCTGGAATGGATAGCGCTGCTTACACTTATTATGTATTTGTATTAAAGGGACATGTACTTTTTCGTGTTATCTTTTATAACGAATTAAACTTTAACTGCTTATCGCTCACCAGGTTCGGGAGACCTGGCACTATTATTATG
>CAYTIW010000036.1:0-24014 GCA_964438075.1 uncultured Planctomycetales bacterium | reverse complement strand
CCGTTACTGAAAGGAGTAAGTGTATGAAATGGCCAAGGATTTTTATGGTTCTGGGGTTCAGTTTTTTGCTGGCCACCGTTGCCCCGGCTGAAGAAAAGAGCTGGGTCGGCGGCGTGGACAACTCGTGGTCGAACGCGGCCAACTGGGACCCGACCGGAGTACCGCAAAACGGGGATGATGTATTTCTTTTAGATGGTATCACAGGTATTAATTACGATTATGCCGACCCATTGGTGCTTAAATCATTGGAAATTTGGGGCGGGCAGATTTTACCCCTTGGTTCCGGTTATGCCTTAGAAACCACGGATAGGCAAGTGGTCGGCGTTTTGGGAAAGGCCTCCTTTTGGCAAAGGGGCACCAATACTGTGGGAACGGATTTGTACGTTGGCTGGGAAAATGGAATTACGGAAACGAGTGATTATACAATGTCGGGAGGAACCCTGAATGTCAAACAGAATCTCTTGGTCGGAGTTCACGGCAGAGGATGGTTTAATCAGAGTGCGCCACCCGGGAGCGCGTCAACGATTGTTGATGTCAAGGGTATGCTGGTTGTGGACAATGTTTCCGACCTTCCTGGGGGGGGAGCTAAATATACTCTTGATCAGTATGAGCAGGGTGCAAATGCCTTAACTGTCCATGGAAATGAGTATATCGGACGGGACGGTCGGGGTGAGTTTCAGCAGGAAGGCGGCACACATCAGTGTGACGGCTTACTGACGCTTGGCCAATATACAGGGAGTTGGGGGAATTATTCACTTGGGAAGGGCGATCTGACCGTGCAGAATATGATTATCGGTCAAAAAGGTAGGGGCATGCTCTATAACGGGTGGAAACATACAGTTAACCAGGATTTGGTCATTGCTGGTGCCCAGGGTGGTTATGGACAATATGATATTATTCTTTCACGCGCAGTTTTGACTGTTGGTAATGACTTTTCAGTTGGGCAATACGCATTGGGTACTATAAATCACACATACGGTAGTGTTGCTGTTAATAATGAATTGAGGGTTGGTGATAAGGCGATTGGGACAGGTAATTATTTTCTAGGTAAAGATACATCGAGAGGATATGGGAAACCAGCTCCAGGCGTGTTAGAGGTGTTCCGTGAGTATATTGGTTTTGAAGGAACAGGTTATTTTCTCCAAGCCAATGGTGATAATCTCGTAAGCGGGGACATGTCTCTTGGCCATAATCAGGGTGGAAACGGTACATACGACCTGAATGAAAGACCATGTACTGGGCCAGAGCGGTTTTGTTCTCCTGTCAAATTGGAGGTCGGCGGATACCTCCGGGTAGGCAATGCCGGGACGGGTACCTTCAACCAGTCCAGCGGGGATGTCTATGTCGGTGCCAGCGGCGGCGAGGGCCTGACGGTGCAGTATGAACCGCCGGCTGTCAGCGAGACCGCCCAGGCCATGGCCCAGCAGTTGGTCAGCAGTTACAACATGACCGGAGGGACCCTAACGGTCGGGCAGATTGAACACGACGGCAACGGGGTCGAGATCAGTTTCACGCCGGCCCCGATCATTAACAACGGCCTGTTCAATATCCATGACGGCGGGACGGAAGAAAAGCCGATCCTGGTGCGCGGCGATGTCACCAACAACAACGAGTTCCAGGTGGCCAATGCCAACGTCAAGTTCGACGGCACCTTCACAAATAACGGGGCGTTCCACAGCGATCCGTCGACCATGCATTTTACCAATCTCTATATTGGGGCGGAAGGTTACCTGGCCGGTGAAGCAGGGGACGCCTACAAGCTCAGCGGCAGCTTTAAGAACGAGAGCACGCAGAACGTGCTGTGGCAGACCCGCAACGCCCAGCTGATATTCGAGGATGCTGAACAGGCGCACCAGCTTCTGGTGAACAGCCGGGACGACGGCGCGGTCATGACGGCGTACGATGACAACTTCGCCTGGGGAACCGTGGATTTCGGCGGGGATGATTCCGAGGCCGAGTTCCTCTCCGGCAGCCTGGCGCTGTACACCGGTTCGCTCTTGGGAGTGGTTATAGACGCGGACGGCAAGGTGGTGAACCTGTCGGGCGACAGCAATGTGTATTATATCTTCGACCCGACCAACCCGGGAGCCAACGGTTATCTCAACGGCCAGACCTATGCTTTCTTGTCCGGTAAAGGTCAGGTCATTCCGGTGGTGACGCCTGAACCGGCGGCAATTTTGCTGTACGGTATGGGCGGTCTGCCTTTGGCCGCGCGCTTTCTGCGCCGCCGTAAAGGTGTCCGCGGATAATACGAAGGTCGTTTTACGAGTAAATCTAGGGCGCGGGTCTGTCCGCGCCCTTCTTTTTCCCAATTGCTTCCCGCGGTACTATAATAGAAAGGCAGGCGCTAAATTTTTCACAGAACACTGGTCATTGCGGCGCAGGCATGGCAATATATGATCATCAAGGCCCGGTGGCAGGCGGGACGGGCGTTGTATCACGTCCGGCCAGCCGGGTTGGAGAGCATTTATGCCCAAGACCATACTGGTAATAGACGATGAGGAAATAGTCCTAGATATCACCAAGCGCAAGCTCAAGCAGGAAGGCTTCGGGGTGATCGCTGTCCGGGACGGCGAGGAGGCCTTGGCGGTCCTGCGGGAAGGACCGGTGGACCTCATCATCCTGGACATCGAGATGCCGAAATTGAACGGTTACCATTTCCTCGCCGAACGGCAGAGGATACCGGATGCCGAGAAAGCGCCGGTCATAGTCCTGACCGCGTATAACACCATGGAGCCCATTTTCCGCCGCAACAAGGTGAGCGCTTACCTGACCAAGCCGATCAAGTTCCAGGACCTGCTGGACAAGATCAAGGCGGTCCTGGAAGAGACGTCCGCCGGAGCCTGACCGGGGCCGGCGAGTGGGTAGTTATGATCAAGGAAAATCTGGAAGCAGTACAGGCGAACATCCGGGCCGCCGCCCAGCGCGCCGGCCGAGACCCGAACGCAATCACCCTTATCGGCGTGACCAAGTTTGCCGATGTGCCGGCGATCAACGAGGCCATCCGCGCCGGGCTGTGCCATGTGGCGGAGAACCGCCTCCAGTCCGCCCAGGAGAAATTTCCCCTTCTGGAGACGGGGGGCCGGAAGATAACCCGGCACATGATCGGGCACCTGCAGACCAACAAGGTCAGGGAGGTCCTCAAGCTGTTCGACCTGGTCCATTCGGTCGACAGCCGCCGGCTGGCGGAAGAGGTGCAGAAGCGGGCCGCGGCCGCCGGCGAGGTGGCCGACGTCCTGGTGCAGGTGGACATCGCGCGGGAAGAGACCAAGTTCGGTCTTCCCGAGGGCGAACTGGACGAGTTGGCGGCTTTCCTCGAGCAGTGCCCGAACATACGCGCCCGGGGCCTTATGACCATGGCGCCGCTGACCGAGGACCGTGAGGCGATCCGGGCGGTGTTCCGCCGCTGCCGGGGACTGCGGGACCGGATGTTGGCGGCGTACCCGTCCTCCGGCCGCGTCCGGATGCAGGAGCTGTCGATGGGGATGAGCCATGACTACGAGATCGCGGTCGAGGAAGGCGCGACCATGGTGCGGGTCGGTAGCGCGATATTCAAGTGATCCTGTTGGCCTCTGCCGGTCGCCTGCTGACGGGGTAAACATTAATTAACGGAGTTAGTTCATATGCGGATTGCATTGATCGGTTGCGGTAATATGGGTGAGGCGATACTGGCCGGCATCCACCGGGAACACTGCTGTTTCGTGTGCGAGCCGCGGCCGGAGCGCCAGTCCTATTTGCGCCGGAAATACCGGGTGAGGATCGGCCCGCTGGACGAAGTGGTCGGGGCGGCGGAGGCGGTGGTCCTGGCGGTGAAACCCCAGGATTTCCCGGAGCTCCTGGCCGAGATCGCCGCGCGGCCGCTCAAGGGCAAACTTTTTGTTTCGATAGCGGCGGGTATCACGACGGGGTTCATCGAAAAGGCGCTCAGGCAGCCGGTCCGGGTCGTGCGCGTCATGCCCAATCTCCCGGCCCTTATCGGGGAAGGCCTGACGGCCGTAACGCGCGGGAAACGCGCGACGCCGCGGGACTGCCGGCTGGCGGAAAGGATCTTCCAGGCCGTCGGCAAGACCGTGGTGGTGAAGGAAGCGATGATGGACGCCGTCACCGCGGTGTCAGGCAGCGGTCCGGCGTACGTGTTCCTCTTTGTGGAATGTATGCTGAAGGCGGCGCGCCGGCTCGGGTTCAGCGGGGCGGAGGCCAGGGCTTTGGTGTACCAGACGCTGGAAGGGAGCACCCGCCTGCTGGGCCGGAGCGCGGACACGGCCGAGGCCCTGCGGCTCAAGGTCACGTCCAAGGGGGGGACGACCCAGGCGGCGACGGAAGTTTTTCTGCGGAAAGATATGGCCGGTATCTTCGAGGCCGCGCTCAAGGCGGCCCGGGACCGGTCGAGGGAGCTGGCAAAATAAAGTCGGCAAGGCCGGCAAAGTCTGGGAGGTCTGGGTTCAGACCTTACAGACCCCATAGACCTTATCGACCTTTAAAAAGGAGATTACAAATGGCCACAGTAGGAGTGATCGGGGGCAGCGGCCTCTACCAGATCGAAGGAGTGCAGGACATCAAGGAAGTCGAATTGAAGACGCCTTTCGGGGACCCGTCGGACAAGTTCATCACCGGCACGCTGGAGGGCACGCCGGTGGTGTTCCTGCCCCGGCACGGCCGGGGGCACCGGTTTTCCCCCACCGAGATCAACTACCGGGCCAATATCTGGGGGATGAAGAAGCTGGGCGTGGAGGCCATTATTTCCATTTCTGCGGTCGGCAGCCTGAAACTGGAATACAAGCCCATGGATTTCGTCATCCCGGACCAGTTCATCGACCGCACCGCGCCGCGCCGCCACATGACCTTTTTTAGCGACGGCATTGTGGCGCATGTGGGCTTCGCGGAGCCGATCTCCGCGGAGGTCTCGGACATCCTTTACCGTGCCTGCGAGAAGCTCAAATTGACGGCGCACAAGAACGGGATCTACCTGAACATGGAGGGCCCGCAGTTCTCCACCAAGGCGGAATCGGAGCTGTACCGGACCTGGGGCTGCGATATCATCGGGATGACCAACCTGCCCGAGGCCAAGCTGGCGCGCGAGGCCGAGATCTCCTACGCGACGCTGGCCGCGGTCACGGACTATGACTGCTGGCACCATTCCCACGGGCTGGTCACGGTGGCCATGATCATCGAATACCTCACCAAGAACGTGGAGAACGCCAAGAACATCCTCAAGATCAGTATCCCCAAGGTCGGCAAGCTGAAGAAGTTTTCGGCCTCCGGCGCCTTGCAGAACGCGATCATGACCGATCCCAAGCTCATCCCGGAACAGAAGAAGAAAGACCTGGAGATCATCATCGGTAAATATATTAAATAGCCCTGCCTCACCGCTTGACAAAATAACGTTTTAGGCTAAAGTAAACAACACTCTGCGCCCGGCACAGGACGGCGGGCGCGGGTGTTCCTTTTACCGGGTCACGCGTCTGCCGGGCCCGGGATCAACGTCCTATACGGATATCACAGAAAATGGATTACCAGCAAACCTTGAACCTGCCCAGGACCGACTTCTCGATGAAGGCCGGGCTGGCCCAGAAGGAACCGGCCATGCTCGCCGGGTGGGAGAAGTCCGGGCTGTACGGCAAGATCCGCGCCAAGTCGAAAGGACGGCCGACGTTCATCCTGCACGACGGGCCGCCGTACGCCAACGGGAACATCCACATCGGCCACGCCCTGAACAAGGTCCTCAAAGACATCATCGTCAAATACAAGACCATGCGCGGGTTCGACAGCCTGTACATCCCGGGGTGGGACTGCCACGGCCTGCCCATCGAGCACGCTTTGTTGAAAGAACTTAAGGTGAAGAAGTCGGAGGTCGACTGCCTGGACATCCGCCGCAAGGCCCACGACTACGCCATGAAATTCGTCGGGGTCCAGCGCGAGCAGTTCAAGCGCCTGGGCGTCTTCGGCGAATGGGACCGTCCCTATCTCACCCTGTCCCCGGGGTATGAGTACTGGATACTGAAAATGCTCTCCGCTCTCGCCGGGAAGGGGTACATCTACCGCAGCCTGAAGCCGGTCAACTGGTGTTTCGAATGCGAGACCGCGCTGGCCGAGGCCGAGATCGAGTACGAGGACCACACTTCGCCGACGGTGTTCGTGAGGTTCCCGGTCAGCAACCCCGAAGCGCTTGGGCTGCCCAAGGACAAAAAGGTTTCGCTGCTAATATGGACCACCACGCCCTGGACGCTCTTGGCCAACGTGGCGGTGGCGGTCAGCCCGGTCTTCGATTATGTGCTGGCGGAGGCGGGCGGGGAGATATTGATTGCGGAGAAAACGCTTTCCCCCGTCGTGCTCGGCAAGGCTGTTCCCGAGGGAGCGTGGAAAGCCGTGAAAGAGGTCAAGGGCTCGGAGCTGACCGAGCTCGTCTACACGCATCCTTTCGGCAAGCTCGATCATTGCCGGGTGGTGGCTGTCGACTACGTGACCAAGGAAGACGGCACCGGGCTCGTTCATACCGCGCCGGGCCACGGCCAGGAAGACTATCAGACGGGCTTAAAATACAAACTGCCGATATTGATGCCCGTCAATGACCGGGGGGTCTTTACCGCCGAGGGGGCGCCTTTCGAGGGCCGGCACGTGCTGAAGGCCAATGACGATATCGTCGCTGACCTCAAGGCGCGCGGGCTTTTGTTCCACACCGAGAAGATCCAGCATTCCTACCCGCACTGCTGGCGCTGCAAGAAACCGATCATCTTCCGGGCCACGCGCCAGTGGTTCGTGAACATCGGCCACGAGGGCCTGCGCACCAAACTCAAGGAAGCCATACAAAAGGACGTGCAGTGGTTCCCGGCGGCGGGCGAGGAGCGCATCAAGGCCATGGTGGAGACCCGGCCCGACTGGTGCCTTTCCCGCCAGCGTTACTGGGGCGTGCCGATACCGGCGGTCGAATGCCGGGGATGCAAGGGCCAGGACGGTGCTCGCGACAGTCATATACTTTTACCCGAGATCATCGACCATTTCGCCGATATCGTAAAAAAGGAAGGCACCAACGCCTGGTTCGAGAAGGACATCAAAGACCTTCTGCCCAAAGGTTTCAAGTGCCCCGATTGCGGCGGGACGGACCTCAAAAAGACCAGCGATATCCTCGATGTCTGGTTCGATTCCGGCGTCAGCCACCAGGCCGTGTTCCAGGAGATGCTCAAGCTCCCGCTGCCGGCGGACCTTTACCTCGAGGGCTCGGACCAGCACCGCGGCTGGTTCCAGTCGTCCTTGATCCCGGCGGTCGCTGTGGGGGGGGAACCGCCTTACCGCCAGGTCTTGACCCACGGTTTTGTGGTGGACGGCGAAGGCCGCAAGATGTCGAAGTCGCTGGGCAACGTGGTGGCGCCCAACGATATCATCAACTCGAGCGGGGCGGACATCCTGCGCCTGTGGGTGGCGGCTTCAAATTATAACGATGACATACGGCTGTCGAAGGAGATCACCGAGAGGCTTATAGACGCCTACCGCAAGATCCGCAACACGGCCCGTTACCTGCTGGCCAACCTGGACGGTTTCGACCCGTCAAAGGACATGGTCGCTGCCGGACAGCTCCTGGCGGTGGACCGCTGGGCGCTCAACCGTTTGGCGGGCCTTATCGAACGGGTCACCGCGGCCTACGAAACCTATGAATTCGACGAGGTTTATAAGAGTTTGTACTCATTTTGTAACGAGGATTTGTCGGGCTTTTATCTTGACATCCTAAAGGACAGACTATATACTTTCTCCACTAAATCGCTGAAAAGACGTTCAGCGCAGACGGTTCTTTACCATATTGCCTCCAGTTTGGCCCGCATGACCGCCCCAATCCTGAGCTTCACCGCGGAAGAGGTATTCTCCTTTCTGCCGGGGGTTGAGCCGGGTCACAGCGTTCATGTGGCGGATTGGCCGCAGGCCGGCCAAGGGTGGAAAGATCCCGCGGCAGAGGAGCGTTATGCGCTCTTTCTGGAATTGCGCCCCTATGTGCTCAAGGCTTTGGAAACGAAGCGGGCCGAGGGGGCGATAGGCGCTTCGCTGGAAGCTAAAGTTATCATACGTACCGCAAGCAGGCGGGACCGGGACTATTTACGCGGGATAGCGGCAGAGCTGCCGATGTTGTTCATAGTCTCTCAGGCCGCGGTGGCTGACACGTCCGCGGTGAGCGCTCCGGTGGGAGGGGCTTTTGCCCAGACCGAGATAGTAATAGAGAAGGCCGCTGGAGAAAAGTGCCCGCGCTGCTGGAACTATAAGGACGATATCGGGTCGGATAAGGATCATCCCGAAGTATGCGGCCGTTGCGCCAGGGCTATCAAGAAACTGGATGTGCAAGAGGCTTTTTAGGCCGTAAATTGTTAAGGGAGTTATTATTAAGGAATTGTTATCAAGGAGTATTCTTTCATGCCAGATAAAATGGACGCCAAGAAGCTGGATTTCTACAAGAAACTTCTTTTCAAGATCAAATCGCAGATCTCAGGCGACATCCGGAGCATGTCGGATGAGAATGCCGGGGATCAATCTGATAAGGGGGATGTTTCCGGGCACGCCATGCACATGGCTGATGTTGCTACGGATATGTATGACCGGGAATTCAATCTGTCTTTGGCTTCTACTGACCGGGAGATCCTGCAACGCATCGATGCCGCGGTGGCCAGGATCGAAAAGGGCACTTACGGCTTTTGTTTAAAGTCCGGTAAAAAGATCCCTGAGTCGCGCCTGCGGGCGATCCCTTACGCCGAATACTGCCTGGAGGTCCAGGAAGAGATGGACCGCGTCAAGGGGAACCGCTAGCTGGTCTTTTTATCACCGGCCCCAGTACCCTATCTTGCCACTTTGTTGATATTTGCCTTCCGGGTGAGAGGAAAAACACCATCAGGGATCCCCATTGTGATGATATGCCCGGCCGGCTTTCAGAGTCGGCCGGCTTTCTTTATTCCGTTGGGACAGATTTTGCCGGACGGGCGTGTGGTCTCATCCCGGACAGATTTGTTCGCACAACCACTGCGGGGGCGAATTTTTCGCAATAAGAATTCGGGTTTATGCTAAATAAGCAGCGTTCCTGGGTCGACATAATTATTTTCCTTTCCACCGGAGCCTTGGTTATCATAGTCGATAGGCTGACGAAGATATTCTTCTCCGGCGTCCTGGCTCCCGGCGAGTCTCTCCCGGTGGTCCGCAATGCGGTTTACTTCACCCTGGTGCATAACACCGGGATAGCTTTCGGCATGTTCCGCGACAACGGTTTTGTTTATCTGGTCATACCGGTAATAGCGGTAGGGCTGCTGGGCTATAATCTTTATTATTACCAGAAGATGGGCGAACTGGACCGCTGGTATATCGCCGCTGTTTCATTGATACTGGGCGGGGCCTTTGGCAACCTTACCGACCGCATACTGCTGGGCCATGTTATCGATTTCATCGATCTGCGGGTCTGGCCGGTCTTTAATATCGCCGACAGCGCCATAACGGTCGGGGCGGTGATAGTCTTCTGGAAATGTCTGCCTTTGACAAATAACAAGCGCGGCCACAATATATCGATCATGTAATGGCTAGACATTAACTTGGACAGGTGTTAGATTTGGTGGGTCCGGCGGAGTTTCTCCCCGGCCGGTCATCGGCGGCCCTAATCTGCGAGGCGTCCCTATGTTCCCCATAATATGTAAGATAGGCCCGGTGCCGGTTTATTCCTACGGACTTATGCTGGCCTTGGCGGTCCTGGCCACCAGTTGGCTGGTGGCCCGGGATGCTCACGCGAAACTGGCATTGAAGAAAGACGATGTCTATGACCTTGTATTCTGGGTGGTCCTGGCCGGCATCGCCGGGGCTCGTCTCTTCTATGTGTTGTTGAACTGGCGGCAGTTCGTTTCCAGTCCGCTGGAGATCGTCATGCTCCAGAACGGCGGCCTGGCATGGCAGGGCAGCCTGCTGGCCGGATTGTTGGCCGTTGTCCTTTATATCAGGAAGAAAGGCTGGCCGCTTTGGAAATTTTTGGACCTCGCCTCTCCGTATGTGGCCTTAGGACAGGCCATCGGGAGGATCGGCTGCCTGCTAAACGGCTGTTGTTACGGTAAGCCTGCCGTGTGGGGTTTATATTTCCCCGTCTGGGGCGAACGTTTGCAGCCGACGCAGATCTACATGTCGGCAGGACAGATTGCGATCTTCCTTTTATTGCGGGCCTTGCAGCCTAAGGCGAAACGCGACGGGCAGGTCTTTGTCTGGTACTTGATGTTTTCAGCCATCGAGCGGTTTATCGTCGAGTTCTTCCGTGCCGACCATGACCTTTATTACGGGCTGAGCCTGTTCCAGTATATTTGCTTCGGTATTTTTATCGCCGCCTTGGCGGCCAACACGTGGTTGTCCCGGTATAAGAAACCAGTTTAAGGCTCCGTGGTTCCGCCGGATATGGATGGCGGCCGGTGTTCCCAGATGTCCCTCCGCACACTTACGGTCCCAGAATCGGATGTTGACGTACGGGTCGACATCTACGTCGCCCGGTCCCTGCCGGACGACATCCCTTCCCGGATGTTCGTCAAGAAGCTTATTGAGGCCGGCAGGCTCACCGTGAACGGCCGGGCGGTAAAGGCGCAATACAAGGTCCGGCCTGGCGATGCGGTCGCGGTGGATATACAGGTCGACGATTATCCCGACGAACGGATCTTGCCGGAAGCGGTGGAACTGGAGGTGGTCTGGGATGATGGGGACCTGCTGGCGCTCAACAAGCCGGCCGGCATGTCGGTACATCCGGCGGCAGGTAATTACGGAGGCACCCTGGCCAACGCGCTGGTCTACCGGCTGCAGGGGGAATTATCCGACCTGAACGGGCCGAAGCGCCCCGGCATTGTTCACCGCCTGGACAAAGAGACTTCCGGCATCCTGCTGGTGGCCAAGACCAATTTCGCCCACGCCCGTTTGGCCAAGCAGTTCGAGGCGCATACCGTGGAGAAGAAGTATATCGCGCTGGTGGAAGGAGAGGTGCAGTTCGAGGAAGGGGTGGTCGAGGCCGAGATCGGGGATCATCCCAAGTTCCACGACATGCGGCGTATAGCGCCTGCGGGCGAAGGCAAGGAGGCCGAGACCTTTTATCAGGTGATAAAACGTTCGAGGAAGGTCACTGCCGTTGCCCTTTTTCCCCGGACCGGGCGGACGCATCAGCTCAGGCTGCATATGCGGCATATCGGACATCCCATACTGGGGGATGACAAGTACGGGCATAAGGGGAACTTCTCTCGGCTGGCCCTTCACGCCCAGGCCATTTTTTTTGAACACCCACGGACCGGTCTGCCCTTGGAGTTATCCGTTCCGGTGCCTGATGAATTCATGCCGTATCTGTAGGGGCCAGACATGGTCCGGATCATTCTTAGTCGGCTGGCCCCGTTTCGGAGGAGAAAACGGGTCCGGTCCCAGCCGGGATATCCGGGGCGAGTTTTTCCAAATCAAACCTTTACTTTGTACAAGGCTTTTTTATAATAGTATTAAGTTAAACCAAGGAGGATTTCTTATGAAAGGCACAGGGCGGACAGTTTTTATATTCTTGATCCTCGTGGTCATTATCCTGATATCAGGCGTTTCCATCAGTCTTTTTCTCCTGAATAAGGAAACCCAAACGCGTAAATCGACCGAGGCCGCGTTCTCGGAACTGCGCAGCAAGACCTCCAAACTTGAGGCCACGCTCAAGGAGGCGCAGAAGCAGGTGGAAGTCCTGCAGGGGAAGAACAAGGATGCCGACGACAAGATCAACAGCCTCCTGGATGATATCGAGGTCGAGAAGGGGCTGCGGGATGAAGTTAAGAAAGAGAACCAGAAGTTGAAAGAAAGTCTCGAGGCCGAGGCCAAGAGCAAGATGGAACTGCGCGAGAAGATGACCAAAGAACTGGACGATACCAAAGGGAAACTGAACGATCTTTCCAAACAGTCCGCCGGGCACAAGGACGAGGTGGCCGCACTGCAGAAGAAATTATCTGATATCGAAGAAAAGAACCGCAACTTGGAGAAGCAGGTCAAGGATCTGAACGATAGTATTGCGGCCCGTGATGCCCGCGCCAAAGAAGCCGCTGCGGCGGCTCAGGCCCCGGCGGGGCAGCCCGCTGCTGGTTCATCTGCCCCGGCCATGGCGGAGAAGGTCGACCTGGACCGGATCGTGGTGACCCCGGATTCTGCCAAAGCCGGCAAAGTGCTGAACGTGGATCCCGAGACCGAGTTCCTTATTTTTGATCTCGGTGCCAAGAACGGGATCAAGCAGGGCGATATCATGTCCGTCAACCGCGGCAGTGCTTATCTCGGCGATGTGAGAGTCACACGCGTGCAGGAAGAGATGTCTGCCGCTGATTTTGTCCCTCCGTTCTCCAGCAAAAAAGTGCGGAAGAACGACCAAGTGGTGCCTAAAAAATAAATCTTATCCCGGGCCTTGCTGCGGCAAGGTCCGGGATATTTTTGATCCTTTCCCATGCTCTTCCCCGTATCCCGTACGCCCCAACTTAAAGGTGTGATCGATCTGCCGGCTTCGAAATCCTATTCTATCCGCGCGTTCTTTATCGCGGCTTGCGGCGGGATTTCCAGGGTCATATCCCCGTCGGACTGTGACGATGCCAAGGTCGCCTTGGAGATCGCTAAAACTTTTGGAGCGACGGTCAGCGAGGTTCCCGGCGGCTTCATTATCAAGGCGCCGCCGGGTCATATGCGCCAGGAGCATCTAAAGGTCGATGTGAACGAATCCGGCACTTCGCTGAGGTTCGTGCTGCCTTTATTGCCTTTCCATTGCCGGACCGCCCGGGTAGTCGGCCGGGGGACTTTGCTCGGACGTCCCAACCGGCATCTGGTCGAAAGTCTTCGCCGGTGCGGGCTGGCCGTTGCCGGTGAAGGCCCGCAAGAATCAGTGCCGATCTCTTATCACGGAGGCGATCTGCCGGGTGGACGGATCGAGGTCGAGGGTTCGGTCAGTTCCCAGTTCATTTCAGCTTTGCTGATCGCGTGCCCCCGGGCCGTAAAAGATACCCGTTTGGTAGTAACTGGTGACTCGTTAGTATCCAAAGACTACGTGACCATGACCCGCCAGATCCTCGCGCGCGCGGGCATACGAATCAAAGCCCGGTCAGACCGGGAATTCATCATAGCCGGCAAACAGATGTTCAAAGGTCTTAAGACTTTCCGTGTCCCTTCAGACTGGGGGCTGGCCGCGTTCTTCCTTTCTGCGGCAGCGCTGGTCCGATCGGACGTGTCCCTCAAGGGATCATTTGATGACCGGCTGGTCCAGTCGGACGGTGCCATCATGGAGTTCATGAGAAAGATGGGGCTTCGAGCCACCCGAACGTCCAGGTCGCTGCGGATCAAAGGTCCTTTCGGCCTGAAGGGAGGGACCTTTTCGCTTAAAGACTGTCCGGACCTGGTGCCGATAATGACGGTGACTGCCATGTTCGCCCGGGGAGAAACAAGGTTAAAAGATATTGGACATGCGAGGGTTAAGGAATCAGACCGGATCAGTGACCTGCGCCGGGAGCTTTGCAAGGTGGGAGCAGATATACAGGAGAAGCCGGACGGGCTGGTGATACGTCCCAAGCCTTCATATTCAGGCGGGGTGGAACTGGACCCGCACCGGGACCATCGCCTTGCTATGGCCTTCGCAGTATTGGGGTTACGGGTGGGAGTGACTGTCCGGGACATGGAGTGCACTTCGAAATCGTATCCTGGGTTCATCCGGGACCTTAAAAGCCTGATAGCCTGAATTTCCCTCCGGCCTGCATGTTTATTGGATTAAACCGTTTGACACCTATTTTTTTTTCATATAATATGACTACATTCTTTTAGGAAAAATAAATTATAAATTGCTCTCCAGCCCTCCAAAAGGATATCCATGATCCAAAACATCATAAAGCTGCTCAAAGCTCTATATTTCAATATCACCGGTTTCTTCTCCAACGATATGGGTATCGATCTGGGCACGGCTACCACTCTCGTTTACGTCAAGGGCGAGGGGGTGGTCTTGTGCGAGCCGTCGGTCGTGGCCATTGAGCGCGACAGCAACCGGGTGGTGGCGGTGGGCGAGGATGCTAAAAAGATGCTGGGAAGGACCCCGGGCTCCATAGTGGCGATCCGCCCGATGCGCGACGGCGTCATCTCCGACCCCGAGGTCACGGAGGAGATGCTTAAGTATTTCATTAAGAAGGTCCAGCCCCGCAAGTTCATGGCCCATCCGTCGGTCGTCATCGCCATACCCCCGGCCATCACCGAGGTGGAGAAGCGGGCGGTGATCGATGCCGCCGAACACGCCGGCGCCCGCAATGTGGTGCTGATCGAGCAGCCCAAGGCGGCCGCCATCGGCGTCGGACTTCCCGTCCAGGAACCGGGCGGGAACATGATCATAGATATCGGCGGAGGCACGACGGACTTCGCGGTCATCTCGATGGACGGCATCGTTTACGCCAAGTCGATCAAGATCGCGGGTGATGAGATGGATACCGCCATAATGGAGTACCTGCGCAAGACCTATAACCTGATGATCGGCGAACGGACTTCGGAAGAGATCAAGATCCGCATCGGTTCCGCCTATCCGCTGGATGAAGAGCTGACCATGGACGTACGCGGCCGGGACCTTATCGCCGGGCTGCCCAAGACGATATCGATAACTTCGGTGGAGATCCGCGAGGCGCTGTCGGATACCGTCCAGCAGATCGTGGACGCCTCCAAATCCACCCTGGAGCATACTCCGCCGGAACTGGCGGCCGACCTGATCGACCGCGGCATCGTGATGGCCGGCGGCGGTTCGCTGTTGCGCGGCCTGGACAAGCGTATCGCCGAAGAGACGGGACTGCCGGTCCATGTGGCCGAAGACCCGACCACCGCGGTTGTCATGGGGGCAGGCGAGACCCTCAATATGCCGCAGGGCGTACGTCGGCGTTTAATGATGCGTTCAAAACTGGATTTCTAGACAGAGTTAAGAGTAAAGCCGGCAGGTAAGGGGCAGGGTTTAAGTCGCGGCCTAAGGATCTGTTTCGTCACCTCACTTGACTCTTAACTCTTAACTCTGATTATGCCCCGGAAACTTTCCAAACAGCTCGTTTACGTTCTGATCATCCTCATACCGTTCTGGCTGTTGTTCTTCAATTCTCCCTTCTGGCACAATATCAAAATGGCCCTTATGGGAACGGCGACTTCTTCGGTGGCGATAGTGCGCTGGCCTTTACAGGAACTGGAGAAGATGATCTCCTACCGCAAAAGTTGGAATGAGAACCAGAAGTTGAAGCGTGAGATGAACGACCTTAAGTCGCGCGCCATCCAACTCGAGGAACTGGCCCGCCAGAACCGTCGTTACGAAAAATTGGTCAGTTTCCGGGAACGCCGCGGTCTCAATGCGGCAATAGCTTCCGTGATTGCGCGCGATCCGGCGAACTGGAACTCCTCCCTGATGATAAACAAGGGCAAGGCGGAAGGCATGCGCCCCGGGATGCCGGTCGTGAATGCCGATGGCGTGGTGGGAAAGGTCGCCGAGGTGGCGGCCCATGTGTCCAAGGTGATCCTGGTCAACGATACGGGGTTCAGCGTGGCCGCCGTTGACCGGCGCTCGCGCGAAAGCGGGCTGGTCTCGGGGTCCCTGTCGGGCCGTTGCCGGATGCTGTACCTTCCCGACAACGCGGACATTCAAGTGGGCGATGAGGTCATTACCTCCGAACTGAGTTCCGATTTCCCGCCCGGCATCATGGTGGGGACGATATCCCGGATATTGCCGGCGGGAGATGCCAGCGGTTATCGCGCTGAGATATCTCCGACGGTGGAAGTTTCCAGGATCGAGGAAGTGCTGGTGATAAAATAGGTCAGAATGTCAATAGGTCTATAGGTCAATAGCGCGGCCCGGGGTGCGAGGAGAATTGCGTAGAAAAGCTGAAGGCTTGGGAAGTTTCCGTCGGGATGCGGAATGGATTATTCGCTTTGAGATATTCGGTGCCTGGCGGGCCTCGGGATGGCTTAAGACAAATTCCATTCTAGAACTTAGTAACCGTTCGATTGCCTTTTGACTCGTTGACTTTGGTGCGGAACCATATGCTTCAAATATTTATTATTCCCATTTTATGCTACCTGGCGCTTTTGACCGAATTCGTCCTTTTCAATCTTTTCGGACGCTGGGGGGAACCGCATCTGTTACTGCTGGTCGTGATATTTTTCAATCTCTATTCCGGGATACGTTACAGCCTTTGGGCGGCTTTGTGGGCGGGAGTGTTCAAGGATTGTTTCAGCACCATGCCTTTCGGCACCCATATTTTTGCCTATGTGGCCTGTGCCTATCTTTCCACTTTCATCCGGAGGACCTATTACGAACGGGGCAGCGACCTTTCCAAGATACTGCTGGTCGTTACGGTGGTGACCGCGAATGTTTTCATGCTGGGGCTGGTCCACCAGATGGTATTCTACGAGTTGCGCTGGAGTGAGGTCTGGCGCGATATCTGGCTGCCCGAACTGCTTGCCACCGTGGTCGTTACTTTATATGTGTTTGAGAAGTTGCTGGGTGTGGCCAAAAGGCTGCGATTTTGACCCGGGCCAGCGCCGGGGTAGGCCGCGCCGGCTTCATGGCTTTCATCCCCATCGGATAAAGGAACCGCCGTCCGAGGAGTTCGGACGGACTCAAACAGCTTTCACCCCGTAGGGTTACATGCGTCATAATATTCTCCGCAATATAATTTTTTTCCTTTTTTTGGTGATAGTGGCGAACCTGTTCTATCTGCAGGTCATTCGCGGTCGTTATTTCCTCCATCTGAGCCAGAACAATTCTTTGCGGGTCATCTCCATCGATGGCCCGCGCGGACGGATCCTGGACCGGAACGGGCGCGTGCTCGCCGAGAGCGTCAAGAGCTATGACGCGGCGGTGATCCCGCAGGACCTTAAGAACAAGACAGCGGTGTTCATCTTTTTGGCCGGTGTCTTGCAGGCCGACGCCGCGATGCTTGAGAAAAGATACGAAAAGAACCGGACGACTCCTTTCGCGCCCGTGATAGTGGCCGAAGGGCTGAGCCGGGAGCAGGCCATCACGCTGGCCGAAGGCGCTTATCTCTATCCGGGGCTGATGGTGAACGAACGTTACCGCCGGAAATATCCCCATGCGGATATCGGGGCCCATGCTCTCGGATATGTCGGCAAGATCGACCCTGATAATATGCAGGAGCTGATCAATAACGGCATCAACGTGCCGGATATTGTCGGATATACCGGGATCGAGGAGGCGCTGGACGAGGAGCTGCGAGGCGTGCAGGGAGGGCGTGAAGTCGAGGTCAACAGCCGCGGGCGTGAGGTGCGGGTCATAAGCCTTCGCGAACCGGCATCAGGCAAGGACGTCATGCTGACCATCGACCAGCGTATACAGGCGATCGCCTATGATGCTTTGGCCGACCGCAGAGGCGCTTTCGTGATGCTTGACCCGTCGACAGGTGAGGTCCTGGCGCTGTTGAGTACGCCGGCCTATGATGCGAATGTTTTTTCGGGACTGGAGAAAAAGAAGCGCCCGGCGGATTATCTGGCTGACAGCCGTTCACCGATGATAAACCGTGCTTTTGGAGCCGCTTTCACTCCTGGTTCAGTCTTCAAGATCCCGGTATCTTTCGCCGGGCTGGAGGAGAAAAAGATACGGCCTACTACTACCTTTGACTGTCCCGGTTATTTCATACTGGGTAACCACCGTTTCAGTTTCGGGCATGCGTACGGCCCTCAGAACCTGATCGAAGGGGTGGCCCATTCCGCCAACGAATATTTCTTCCATATCGGCCTGGCCCTCGGCCCCGAACTGATGGTCGATTATGCCCGCCGCTTCGGGCTCGGTGAGCGCACCGGTATCGACCTGCCATACGAAGCGAAAGGCAATCTTCCGGCGGTATCGACGCGCAAGGGTTGGTTCAAGGGCGATACCGTGAACCTGTCCATAGGCCAGGGCACCGTCCTGGTCACGCCGCTGCAGGTGGCGCGCATGCTGGCCGCGGTGGAGAATGGCGGATATGTGCTCAGGCCGTGGGTCGTCAGATCGGTGGGCGGGGTAGAGGTGGGCCCGGAGGTCGTCCGTGACTCCCATAGCGCCTTTTTATCCGGGCTTGCGCCATTGAAAGCTCCGTCGGTACCGCAAAATGGAACGGCCTTTTCAAAGACAGCAGTCCCCAATGTCAAGAACCTGGCGGCAGTACGCATCCTTTCTTTCAGGAAAGATGTCTGGGGATCCATGCAACAGGCCCTGCGGTCCGTGGTCAAAATGCCTACAGGGACCGCGAATGAACTTGATATCCAGGGTCTCTATATTTATGGGAAGACCGGCACCGCTCAGACCTCTCCCGGTAAAGAGGACCATGCCTGGTTTGCCGGGGTGGTGCGCGGCCCCCAGCGGACAGTATCCTTCTGTCTGTTTCTTGAACACGGCGGATCAAGCCATAATGCGGTACAGTCGTCACGGGAGATATTTCTGCGCCTCAAAGAGGACGGGCTTATCTGATCAGGGATGCCGGCTGGGTTTTTGTTCTCGTTCCTAATCTATTTATATATATTATTTACTTTAAAATTATGACGTCGCATTCCCCACGTCGAGAAAAACACTGAAAAAACACCCAAAATTTTTTAACAATTCGTTGAACCCCCACTACCTTCTGTTAATATTCTATCTGTAACCACAATATATAGTTATTTTTAAGATTTCTTTAAAGAGGCCAGTAGTGTGCAGCTGTTCGTGCGCGCGCCTTTTTTGTCCCGGCTCTTCCGTTGTCCGGCCCCGCTCAAATCTTTGCCCGGTCCGGTTGGAATGGGTCCGATTGGGATGAGATTTCGGCCCGGTGCACACAGCCTGACTTCAGGATGACAAAAACACCTGCCTTAAATCACAGAGGAAACAAATATAACGCTTTCGCGTTATGGTCTTTATTCTTACTTGCCGTTATCCTGCCTTTATCCTCCGCCTCCGCCGCAGATATCGAAGCTGTCCTCAGCGATACTTCCGGTACCGATGCTTTTGTGGTGCAGGACTCTACCGGGGCGGCTAATCCGGTAGCCTCGATCGATTCAGACGGTAATTTCCGGCTCCGGGGATGCTTCCGGCTGGGAAGCACCTACACGGAATGTACGGCCGCTGACCAGCTTATTGTCGACGGCAATATCGGTATCGGCCAGCCCGCTCCGGCCTATGAACTGGACGTCACCGGTTCCGGACGCATAACCGGCACCTTGCGCATCGGCAGCGGCGCGGGAACTTTGCTGGGAACGGATAATTCGATCTACCCCCAGGCCGGTTCAGCCTACCTGAATCTGCTCGGCGGCGCGGGCGATGCCATTATTTCTATCGGTGACACTACTATCCATATTGCCACCGGCAACGGGGCGGAGAAGGTCACTATCGACGCCAACGGTAATCTGGGGATCAACTCGACCTCCCCCGGGGCCAGGCTTGATGTCGTGGGCGGTTTGGAGCGCATATTGAACGGTACCAACCCGCCATCGGCCTATCGTCTGGCCATGCCTCCCGGCAGTTTGTACGTGCAGGAAGACCTGCAGGTGGACGGGAACGTGTACTTGGGTGATGCCAGCACGGATAACCTGACTATCAATGGCAGCCTGTATTTTGTAGGGGGTGCCCAAAGCCAGTATACCGGACCGATAAGGATCACGGTCGATGACGATCATGCCTTAAGGGTCATGAGGGCCAACGGGACGACCGATGTTTTTTACGTGGATACTAACGCCTTGCGGGCGGTGACGTTAGGTAATTTTGGTATCGGGACTGCCGAACCTGCCGCCAGCCTGCAGGTCGGGACAGGCGCCGCGGCCAAGTCGGCCCTGGTGACGCTGGGTACAAGTGACGCGCTGGTCCGCGGCAAGCTTGAGGTGGACGATACCATCTACGGGGTGGATGCCCAGTTATCCGGGAATACCATCATTGGCGGCGATCTTGTCGTCAGCGGGACTTTGTCGGCGCCTATCTCCCTCACCGGCGATCTGGAAATGGGCAACATACCGTACGCCATGAACGGCGGTATCAACGGCCTCCTCTTCGACCCCAATAATCTCGGTACGGTCAACATTGTCATGGGCCCCGGGGGCAACCTGGGCATCGGCAGCAGCCAGCCGGGCGCTGGCCTGGTGGTCGGTTCAGGTTCAGGGGTCGGAGTGGCCGGCGCGCGCACCGATGTCTTTGTCCAGCACAACCTGGAAGTCGACAATCTGATCTATGCGGCGAACATTGGTATCGGTTCTTCCGTGCCGGGCCATAGATTGGACGTGGCTGGTGCGGCCTATGTGAGCGGGAACGTCGGTATCGGCTCTGCGGCCCCGGGAGCGAAACTGGACGTGGACGGCGGAGTGTACATCTGGAACAGCGGCACCGGTACCGTAAATTACGCCCAGGGGACGGGTGATCTCTACGTGCAGGGGACGCTGGAAGTGGACGGAGATGTTTATCTGGGGGATGCGATAACTGACAACCTGACGGTGGTGGGGTCGCTGAACCTGGCCGGGGATACAAGTTATACCGGTCCGGTGTCGATCTCGACCACGGACGTGAACGCGTTCACGGTGACCAACACGGGGGGCGGGACAACGTATTTCAACGTGGATACGTCGACCGGGACCGGGATATCGAATTTTGTGGGGAACGTGGGGATCAACACGGTGACGCCGCAGGGGAACCTGGAGGTAACGAGGAGCCCGGCGGGGGCGCCGCCGTTCTTGGTCTCTTCGGCCGCGAGCGCGAACGGGGATTACTTGATTGTGACCTCGGCGGGGAATGTCGGCATCGGCAGCACGGCACCGGTGGCGTTGCTGGATGTGAACGGCACGATCTACGGCCACGGCAATGTCGGCATCGGCACGGCGGAAGCCGGCAGCCTTCTGGCGGTCGGCCCAGCCTCGCAGTTCCAGGTGAATTCCGCCGGAGCCATCGCGGCCACGACGGGTATCACCTCCAGCGGCGGGTATGCCCAGAGCGGAGTGGGGCCGAATACCTTCACCGGCACGTCCACGTTCTCCAACGCGAATTATTCGGCCTTATTTACCGGCGGTAATGTCGGCATCGGGAGCACCGCGCCGCAGGCCGCGCTGGTGGTCGACGGCGGGGTCTATGTCTGGACCGGTGTAGGGGTGGTGAACCGCGCCAACCAGCCGGGGGACCTTTATGTAGAGAACGACCTGGAAGTGGACGGCAATGTTTACCTGGGGGACGCCAGTACCGACAACCTGACGGTCCTGGGGACCCTGAGCCTGAGCGGCAACACAAACTACAACGGTCCGCTCACCATCACCACTGACCATGCCAACGCCCTCCTGGTGCGAAAGGATGACCTTACGCAGATCTTGAACGTGGACACCAGCGGGACCGGTTCGACAACGATCACGACCACGCTGGGGATCGGTGCCGCCTCGGCCGGGGCCGCCTTGAGCGTGGGGACGGGCAGCGATCCATTTGCGACCGGTGCCGGCGATGTGTACATCCAGCGGCACTTGGCCGTGAGCACGGATGCCAAGATCGGCAATGTCCAGACCAGCGCGAACACTATCGAGGCCACCAACAACAGCGGGCTGAACCTTTTCGATAACGCTTCGCTGGGTCTGACGGTAGCTGACGGCGGTAATGTCGGCGTAGGTTCGACAGCCCCTGGTGCCAGGTTGGACGTGGACGGCGGGGTATATATCTGGAACAGCGGGACCGGTACGGTGAATTATGCCCAGGGTTCAGGCGATCTGTATGTGCAGGGGACGCTGGAAGTGGACGGCGATGTCTATCTGGGCGATGCCATAACCGACAACCTGACCGTGGTGGGGTCGTTGAACCTGTCGGGGGACACCAGTTACACCGGCCCGGTGTCGATCTCGACCACGGACGTGAACGCCTTCTCGGTGAGCAACACGGGAGGCGGCACGACGTTCTTCAACGTGGACACCTCCACCGGGAGCGGTATATCTAATTTTGTGGGCAACGTAGGTATCAACACGGTGACGCCGCAAGGGAACCTGGAAGTGACGCGCAGCCCGGCGGGGGCGCCGCCCTTTTTGGTCTCGTCGGCTGTGAGCGCTAACGGAGACTACCTGATCGTTACTTCGGCGGGGAATGTCGGCATCGGTACCCCGGAGCCGGGAGGGAATCTGGAAGTCGTTTCCTCAGGGACTACGCAGATAAGGTCCAGGTCTTCCGGCGGTGCGGCCCAGGTCATGGTCGATTCGGCCGTTAACAGTACGGCCGGGATAGTTTTTCAGGAGAATGCGGTCAGCCGATGGCAGATGGGCAATATCGGCAACGGGGACCGGTTCGCCATTGTGAACGGCACGCTGGGGACCACGGTCGATAATATCACGGTCTTAAGCACCGGTAACGTCGGCATCGGGTCCAGCGTCCCGCAGGCCCGGCTGGACGTGGACGGCGCGGTCTACGCCCAGAACGTCGGGATCAATTCGGCCCAGCCTTCCGGCCAACTGGAAATAAAGACCGGCGGCGTTGTCAATCCGTTCTTGGTCACCAATGCCGCTTCCGGGGATTATCTTGTCATCACCTCGAGCGGGAACGTCGCCATAGGCTCGGTCACACCCGGCTCCAGGTTGGACGTGGTGGGCGGGGTCACCCGGGTCCTCAACGGTTCCTCCGTCCCGTCGGTGGACCTGGCCCGCGGTCCGGGCAGCTTGTACGTTCAGCAGGATTTCGAGGTCGACGGCAATGTGTATATCGGGGATCTGGCCACTGACAACCTGACGGTGGCCGGCAGCCTGACCCTTATGAGCAATATGGAGCTCAACGGCAACGTCGGTATCAACACCAGCCTGCCGACGGCTAACCTGGAAGTGGTCCGCAGCCCGGACACCCAGGCGCCATTGAAGGTATCCAGCGCAGCCGGCGCAGCCGCATCCGGTGATTATCTGACCGTGACCTCGGAAGGGAACATCGGGATCGGCTCGGCTTCCCCGCGGCAGAAGCTGGAGGTGGACGGTACGGTCTATTTTGGGGCCGGAAATGTGGGGGTCGGTACGATCGATCCTCAGGAACATCTGGTCGTTTATGGCAGCGGCTCCCAGGTCTTTCAGGTCCAGTCCGTCGATAATACGGCGGCTTTGTTGTTGCAGACGGCTGCAGCTGGTTGGCAGGTGCGGGACGATTCTGCCGACGCCGATAAGTTGAAATTCATTACCGATGGCACAGGCGGCACCATGGTGACCTTTGAAAGGGGTGGCAATGTCGGCATCGGTTCCGTCTCTCCGCAGCAGCGGCTGGACGTGGAGGGTTCGGTCTACTTCGGCTCAGGCAACGTCGGTATCGGGAGCGCCCAGCCGGGCGCCCGGCTGGACGTGGACGGCGGCGTTTATATTTGGGACGGCGGGACTGGTACAGTGAATTACGCCCAGGGGACGGGTGATCTGTACGTGCAGGGGATATTGGAGGTGGACGGGAATGTCTATCTGGGCGATGCCATCACCGATAACCTGACCGTTGTGGGGTCCCTTAGTCTGGCCGGTGACACGAGTTACACCGGGCCGGTGTCGATCTCGACGACGGACGTGAACGCGTTCACGGTGACCAACACGGGGGGCGGGATAACGTATTTCAACGTGGATACCTCTACGGGTACGGGCATTTCGAATTTTGTGGGGAACGTGGGGATCAACACGGTGACGCCGCAGGGGAACCTGGAGGTAACGAGGAGCCCGGCGGGGACGCCGCCGTTATTGGTCTCCTCGGCAGTTACGGAGAATGGTGATTACCTGATCGTGACGTCGGTGGGGAACGTGGGGATCGGGTCGGCGGAGCCGCAGCAGAGATTGGATGTGGAAGGGACGGTATATTTCGGCAGCGGGAACGTGGGGGTAGGGACGGCCGCGCCGGTGGGCTTGCTGGACGTGGACCGCCGGCTGACGGTGTTGAGCGGCGGGAATGTCGGTGTTGGGTCAACGGAGCCGCAGCAGAGACTGGACGTGGAAGGGACGGTGTATTTCGGCAGCGGGAATGTGGGAGTGGGGACGGCCGAACCGGTGGGGCTGCTGGACGTGGACCGCCGGCTGACGGTCCTGAGCGGTGGGAATGTGGGTATCGG
>CAYTIW010000035.1:19060-24817 GCA_964438075.1 uncultured Planctomycetales bacterium | reverse complement strand
TATATCAAGATGACCAACACCAATGCAGGGGACTACGACGCGGCGGTGCAGTTCGAGCTGGCCGAAGGCACTCCCAGCTTTACCATCGGTGTGGATGACTCGGACGGGGACAAGTTCAAGATCTCGACCACGGCGCTGGGGACCAACGACCGGCTGGTGATCGACGCCAACGGCAATGTGGGGCTGGGCGACTCCACGCCTCTCACCCGGCTGGTGGTGGGAGCCGATACCACGGCGACCTATGTGGACGGCACCAACGGCGATGCCTATGTCCAGGACGAGCTCGAGGTGGACGGGGTCAGTTACCTGGCCGACCTCATCGTCTCCGGCTCCGCGGCCGTCCCCAGCGGGGCGGCGCCGACCGTGGACGCGGCGGGGGAGGTGGCGGTCGATACCACGGACGACCAGCTGGTGTATTATGGCGCTGCCAAGCGGGTCTTGCCCTACAAGCAGTTCAAGTCCTTCACCATCGAACTGCCGCTGGACGCCGACAATTTCCTTTTGTTCAAGGCCTTGTACCCTATAACGATCACGGATATCGAGTGCATCGTTGACCCGGCGGATACCGGCGAGTCGGCGGTGATCGATGTCCAGGAAAGAAACAGCACCGGCGATAGCCCGGCCACGGTGGATGCGACCATCACCTGCGACAATGACGGGGCCGCCGATGACGGCACCTTGTCGAACGGCGCTATCGCTGCCGACGGCTGGGTGGGCATCGACATCGGCACGGTGACCGGTACGGTCACGCAGCTGGTCGTGTCAGTCTATTATACGGTGGATGCCCAGTGATCTGTTCCGGGCTGATATCGAAGTTATTAATACAAGGATGGGTCTGATGTTTTTTCGCAGCAGTTCAGTGCGTTTGATTTTCCTTCTTCTTTTTTCAGTCTGGGGCATGGTCACCGCAGCGCCGTCCTTTGCCGTCTCCGCCCGGCTGATCTTCGGGACCGCCAGTCGGTTCGAGGCCAATGAGATTACCCGTATGGAATCAGCAACTATAGGTACGAACAAGTTCGTTGTATGTTATGCCGACGCTTCGGCTGGTCAGTGCCGGGTAGGTACGGTCAGCGGGACCACCATCACCTGGGGCACCGAGTCTCAGTTCGCTGCTGACGTGGTCATAGCTGAAAGCCTGATCGGGGTCTGCCAGCTGGATACCGACAAATTCGCCGTGGTCTACGGCGATGACGGCCAGGCCGAGGACGGTTTTGTCCGGGCGGCCTCGGTCAGCGGCACGACCATCACCTGGGGGGCGGCCGTGGAATTCTCCAACAACCTGGATGCGGACTCGGTGGGCTGCGTCGATATCGCGACGGACAAGATAATCGTCGGCTATAACGACGAGGGCACCAGCGACACCGGCTCCGGTGTCGCCTGCACGGCCTCCGGCACTGCCATGACCTGCGGGACGATCAATGACTACGCGGTCACGGATTATTACGCCCTGTACAACACTCCGGCTAAGCTGGGTACCGACAAGTTCGTGATGTCCTTTTGTTCCCAGGACGGCACGTCGGCCCATGTGGTGGCGGGGACCACTTCCGGTACCACGATCACCTGGGGCACGGTGGTCACCATAACTACCAATACTACTTCCAACACTTATGCCTGTTCACCCCAGGACGCCGACCGTTTTGTCGTGGTCTACAATGATGAGACCGGTTCGGCCGGAAGAGCGGTGGCCGGGACCACCTCCGGCACCACCATTACGTTGGGTTCCGCTATTGACTTCAACCCGACCTCCGAGGACATCGGTTCGCCGGCCTGTGACTTCATCTCGGCCAACCGGTTCATCATCGCCTATCCCGATGTCGGCGGAGCCGCGTCCTACGGGGTGGCCAAGGTCTGCGAGGTGGACTGGACCACCCGGGCGGTCACCTGCGGAGAGCAGGTAACGTATGCCGCGGTCGATACGCTGGACTCGATCCTCACTAACGGCCAGGCATTGCAGGTCATTGACGGTTACGGCACTTCGGATGTGAAGTTCGTGGTCGGTTACGTCGATACTCCCGGTACGGATGATGGTTACATGATCGTAGGCCGCGCCCTCCGCCGCCGCGTCATCATCTCCGATCCGTAAACCTCCACCCTACCGGAGAGGGTGGAGGTTATTAGCCGATGAATAGCGCCAGTCTTCCGGCCTTACCAGACCTAGGTCCTTTACCGGATTGTTGTGCACGTAAGCTATCTTTTCAGCCAGTTGTTCATCTGTGCTGATGGGCGAGGCCCCGTAACGGCCTTGCCAGAGCGGCCCTTTCCGGTTGTGTCGGCGGTTGAAGTACTGCGAATAACTGTCCATTGTCTTTTGCATGAATATACGCAGGCCTGCATCCCGGGTCTGGCGGGCGATAAGATGTATGTGCGTCGGCATCAAACAATAGGCCAGGATAGCCAGACCTCCACCCTCTCCGGTAGGGTGGAGGTCAGCTAGAGCGGCATCGAAACCCTTGTCTCTCACCAGCTTGGATTGCAGGAATTCTGATAATTTCGGTCCCTTGTGACCTGAAAGATTGTAACGCATGATCTGTAGCATCCGTTGGTATTCCTCATCGCTGGTAAAGATGATGTAGCCGTAGATGCTTTTGCTGTAGATGTGGTAGGTTTCACCGGTGACGATAGGAATGGCTCGGCGCATGGGTGGTCCTTTCTCGAGGGGACTGGGATTGGTATCTTCGTTCGTAGGGGGGTGACGACGCCTTTGAGGGCAGGCAGAGAAAATATAACACGCGTGTAATATCTTTTCAACCTCCACCCTCTCCGGTAGGGTGGAGGTCATTTGAGTTGCTTAAGTATGTCCTGGGCCAGGGCGCTTCCGATGCCGCGGATACGGCCCAGCTCTTCAACGGTAGTGAATCTCAGGTCGGCCAGTTTCTCGAACCCGTTGGCAAAGAGCAGCCTCGAACGCACGCGCCCCACGCCCTTGAGCGAGGCCAGTTCCAGCAGTTCTTCCTTTATGCCGTAGCGCACGCGGTTGCGCAGCCCCTCCAGGAAGAAGGTCAGTTTCTTGAACTGGAAGACCTCGGCGATGGACTGGGCCGAGTAGAGGAGCCACTGCGCCGACTCGGTATGGCGGAACACGTCCCCCGGCCCGACGTTGAACCGGTCGCAGAGGTCTTCTTCGCGTTCTTCCTCCATCCAGCGCAGCAGGAGCCACACCGTCTTGAGAACGCCCAGCGCGGCGTACAGGTCGCCGAGCGACTCGATGTCGTCGCGGGTCAGGAGCAGTTCGTCCTGCACCTGGTTGCCGAAGTTATCCAGCTCCTCGTAATCGTTCTTCCCGACCGACAGCCTTTCGCTGTCCGGACAGGAACAGACCAGGTGCAGGAGGCCGATGCCGGAGAAGGACCGTCCCGCGGCCGCCCGGGCCAGGCCGCGCTTGATGACCAGCCCCGAGACCGGGTCGAGGTAGAGCCGGGACACCCGGGCCCCGAAGGGCGTGGCGAAATAGCGGAACCCGCTTTTTTCGATGAACTGCTCGGCGTGCAGGAAGTCGAAGATATTGGCGATGAGGTCGACCAGGTTCACGCCCCGGCGCTGGTGGGCGAGGAACGTGTGCTCCAGGAAGGCGAACATGCTGTTGACGTCGTGGACGTAGCCGGAGGCCAGGGCGGCCAGGATGTGTTTACGCAGGGCGGACTCTTCCGCCAGCTGGGAGTCGACCGGTTCCAGCGGGGCCAGGATGAAGCGGTCGAACAGCGCGTTCTGTTCGGCCTGGGACCGGGCGATCAGCACGGCCTCGCCGTGATCGTCGTACTGGGGACGGCCCGCGCGGCCGGCGCACTGTTTGTATTCCGCGGCCGGGATGAAGACCGAGCCGGCCCCGGAGGCGTAGCGCTTGGTGTCGCGCACGATCACCCGCCGGGCGGGCAGGTTGACGCCGGCGGCCAGCGTCGGGGTGGAGCAGATGACCTTGATCAGCCCGGCCTTGAAGTTCTCCTCCACGGCCTCGCGCTGTCCCGGCTTGAGCCCGGCGTGGTGGAAAGCGACCCCGTGGCGGACCACCTCGGCCAGCTTCTGGCATATCTTGGTCGAATCGAGCGCCGGGGCCAGGGTCCGGGAGATCGCCTCCAGCCGGGCGCGTTCCTCGCCGGTAAGGAGGGTGTCCACCCAGCGGCAGAGCTCGCGGGCCACGGCCTGCGTCGAGCGCCGGGAGTTGACAAAGACCAACGCCTGGCCTTTTTTGGTGCCTGGAGCAGGGGGCGCGGAGCCGGGAGACGTTTGGGCCTCAGCCGGGTTTTTGGGGGGCCTGGACCTTTTGCCCTTGTTCTTTTCCCCAGTCTCCTGGCTCCCCGCTCTCTGCTTTAAGGTGTCCATCACCAGTTTCTGCACCTCATCGGGCGCGTCTTCCTTGATCAGGCGGACATGGCCTTCGGCATAGGTGAGCCGTTCGTTGAGGAAAACCCCCTCGTTGAGCGGGATCGGCCGCCAGGAGGAGACCACGCATTTGGCGCCCAGCCAGTCGGCCATCTCGGCGGCGTTGGGGACGGTGGCCGACAGGGCGAGCAGCTGCGCCTGGGGGTTGAGCAGCCGCAGGCGCGTGGCCAGGATCTCCAGTGTCGGGCCCCGCGCGGGGTCGCCCAGGACGTGGATCTCGTCGAATATCACCACGGCCAGGCTTTCGGCCAGCCAGTCGGCCCGCGAGCGCAGCATGGAATCCACTTTCTCGGACGTGGCGATTATGACGTCGTATTTCTTCAGGTAGTGGCTGGGCGAGTCCAGGTCGCCGATGGCGATACCGAAGGTGATGCCGAGCCGTTCGTATTTGGTCTTGAAGTCCTTGTATTTCTCGCTGGCCAGCGCCTTCAGGGGGGCTATGTATAAACACCTCCTCCCTCCCGGAGAGGGTGAAGGACCAACCTCCTCCCTCCCGGAGAGGGTGGAGGTCGATAAAGCTTTGAGTATCGCCAATTCCGCGATCAGGGTCTTGCCCGAGGCGGTCGGCACGGCCATGACCAGGTTCTCGCCCTCCAGGACCCCGGCGTTGATGGCGTCGGCCTGCGGCGGGTGAAAGGTCCGGACGCCGCCGGCCAGGACGGCCTCCCGGAAATCAGGCGGGAACCGGTATTTGTCGAGGGTGTTGGGAATATCCATATGTGATACAGTATGGGAAAATCCGGCGCTAGACAAGCGAAAAGGTTATAACCTTCACCCTCCCCCGTAGGGGGGAGGTCAGGGCAATTACCGGGTTGACAAACCGGAGAATATAGGGACAATGGACATGCCGGTCGGTCATGATAAAAAGCGGCCCGGGGGCCGGGATGTTCCGACCGGAACCGACTGTATCTGCAACCGGAGGTAAAAATGGAAGTCCCATTAGAGATCATCCTCAAGAATGTCGAGCAAAAAGAAGAGATCGAAGCTGTCATCGATGAGAAGATCGCCAAGCTGGAACAGGTCTGCGACCACCTTATCAGCTGCCGCGTCTTCGTCGAGCAGAACCCGACCCACCAGCACGCCAAGCATACGTATCATATCCGGGTCGATGTGCGCATGCCGCCTCACCATGAGATAGTGGTGAAGCGCGATTCGGGGACGAATTCCCACGAAAATATAGGCTCGGTCCTCCGCGAGGCCTTCATCGCGGCCCGCCGCCAGGTCGAGCAGATCGTCGACCGCCAGAAGAAGCATGTCAAGGCGCATACCAAGGAGCGCATGATCCCGCTGAAACTTCGCGAGAAACTGGAAGCAGAGGAATAAATAAAAAGGACATGTACTTTTTCAGGATCATCCCTGAAAAAGCACATGTCCTTTTTT
>CAYTIW010000035.1:0-18960 GCA_964438075.1 uncultured Planctomycetales bacterium | reverse complement strand
TTTTTTACCTTGCTGATCTATGAACCTGATCCTGCTTTACCCCGCAGATTTTGTGGCCGATACCAGCCGTGTCCGTATCACCGACCGCCGTTTGAAACACATACAGGAGATATTGGGACCGGCGCCGGGGGATACTTTGGCCGTCGGCCTGATGTCACCCTCCAGGACTTCAGAGCGCGGACGCAGCCGGCCAGACGAGGGGATGATGGGCCGGGGCCGGGTCGTTGCCCTTACGGCCGGGGCCATCGAGCTGGACGTGGTCCTCGACACCCCGCCGCCGGCCAAACTGCCGGTCGTCCTGTGCGTCGCCCTGATGCGTCCGATCGTGCTCAAGCGCGTGCTGCAGGCCGCCGCGTCCATGGGGGTGCCGGAGATACATATTTTCCATTCCCGCCGGGTGGAGAAAAGTTTCTGGCAGAGCACGGCGCTGGGAGATGAAGAGATGCGCGGCGAGTTCGTGCTGGGGCTGGAACAGTCCCGGGACACCGTTCTGCCGGAAGTCCGTTGTCACAAACGTTTCAAGCCTTTTGTCGAAGATGTCTTGCCGGACCTGCTGGGGGCGGGAATTAAAGGGACGGCAGGGAATACGGCCGGCAACGGCAGGCAGGGGATAGTGGCTGATCCGTCCGGGGAGATATTACGTCCGGGAGCTTTTATCCATGGCGGGGCGGTGCAGCAGGCCTGCGTCCTGGTCGTAGGGCCCGAGGGAGGTTTTATCCCTTACGAGGTGGGCAAGTTCCGGGAGGCCGGGTGCCGGGTAGTGAGCTTGGGCGAGCGGCTGCTGCGGGTGGAGACCGCCGTGGTCGCCTTGCTGGCGAAGGTCTTTTGAACGAGCAAAGGAGGTCTTTATGAAGGCGGTTCTGCAGCGGGTCAAGAAAGCCAAGGTGGCGGTAGCCGGGGAGCCCGTCGGATCGATCGGTAAGGGGGTGCTGGTGTTTCTGGCCGTCGACAAGGGGGACGGCCCGGAACAGGCCGAGGCCATGGCCAAAAAGATAGGGCAGCTGCGCCTTTTCCCTTCGCCCGAGGGCGGGCGCATGGACCTGGCCAATTTCGAGGTCAACGGGGAGTTCCTGGTGGTCTCGCAGTTCACCCTGTCGGCGAATTGCGACAACGGCAACCGCCCGTCGTTCGACAACGCCGCCCCGCCGGAGGAGGCCGAGAAGCTTTATAACTTTTTTGTCGATTGCCTGAAAAAAGGCCCTTGCCGCGTCGCGACCGGGCGGTTCCGGGCCATCATGGAAGTGGAACTGGTGAACGACGGCCCGGTGACTTTCATTCTGGAGAGTAAAAAATAGGAAGATATATTTAAGTCTGATAGGTCGGCGAGGTCTCGAAGGTCTACAAGATCTGAGAAGGCTTGGCGGTCAGACCTTGTAGACATTTTAGACATTGCCGACCTTTAAGTGCCTTAACAAATGCGAACAATCATTGACACTCACACCCATCTGTATGAGTTATCCGATCCTCTCGCCGTCATGGCCGAGAGCGCGGCCTCCGGAGTGAGCGAAGTGATCGCTCTGGGGGTCGACCTGGCGTCCAACCGTAGGCATCTCGACCTGTTCTCCCTGCTCAGGGCAGAGAGGGAGGAAACGCCATCTGCCGATAAGATTTACGCCGGCCTGCATGTGGCGCTGGGACTCCATCCCGGCAATATCACTGCCGGGGAGATAGAGGATTGTTTCCCTCTCTTTCGTAAAGCCTTGTCGGAGCCCTCCGGCCGCAGTATTGTCGCCCTGGGCGAGACCGGGCTGGATTACTGGTATAAATGGGTCCGGAAGGACGAGGCCAGGAAGCGCGAACAACGGGAGGTCTTTGAACGCCACCTGGCCCTGGCCCGGGAATTCGACCTGCCGGCGGTCCTGCATTCGCGAGGGGCCTGGCGCGACTGCCTGGATGTGCTCCGGGCTTCCGGAGTTACCAGGGCCAATTTCCACTGGTACAGCGGACCGGCGGATGTGCTCAGGGACCTTCTGGACAGCGGGTTCATGATCTCCTGCACGCCTTCCTTGGCTTACAGTTCCGAGGCGCGTCAGGCCGTGATCTATGCCCCCCTGGACAGGATCCTGGTGGAGACCGACACTCCGGTGGGGTATCCGCCACCAGCGCCTGATGCCGGAATAGGTCCGGCCGGCACCGCTGGGGCGCGGGAGCCCCTCCCTTTTGCCGCTAAGGTGCCTTCCGCCCCCAAGGATGTTTGGCGGACGCTTTCGCTCCTCAGCGCCTTGAAAGCCGCCCCGGAGGATGCGGTGCTCGAACAGGTCAACACCAACGCCCGCAGGTTCTTTGGTCTTTGATCGATAACGGCTGATTGCCGTAAGCGGTCCTTGTTGAACGGTCAGAAGGAGATGGGTAGTGTTACAGTTCCTGCTCTTGTTCATTTTTTTGCTTTTGTCGGGCACGGTGGTCCTGGGGTGGGCGGTGGTGTGCCGTCTGTCTTCGGTCAAGGGGGACGAGCCCATGTCCGGGCGCGGCAGCTGGGTCTTGCTGCTGATCTGCTCCCTGGCTTTTGCGGTAAGGCTTTGGGGCGTGCCGCAGATGCATCATGTCTTTTATGACGAATTCAATTATTTGGCCGAGGCGCATCATATCCTTTGTTTTGGCAAGGCGGGCCGGGTGCTGAAAGGTTCGGCGGCCGAACCCGAGATCAGCATGGACTCGACCTCGAGGGTGGGTTTCCCCCTCTTGCTGGCACTGGCCGCGGTCTTCTCGCCGGACTTCTCGATCGACAAATTCGGCCTGGCTTCCGAGGGGAAACAATGGCTGTTCCTTTTCAATATCATTCTGGGGGTCTTGTCGGTCGCCCTGGTCTATAGGATAGTGTGGCGGGCTACCGGCTCGTTCTTCCTGTCCTCCTGGAGCGCGGCCGCACTGGCCCTTTTGCCGTCGCATATTAAATATTCCTCTTCCTTGTCGGCCGATGTGTCGGTCCTTTTCTTTTTCCTTTTTTCGTTACTGTGTTTACAGGAGTGGGCGTCGGCCAAGCAGAAGATATTCCTGCTGACCGCCCTCTTCGCCGGGGCTTACAGCGCCTGTATCAAGCCCATATACCTGCCGCTGTTCATGGCGGCCGCGGTGGCGGCGGCGGTCCCGCTTTACCGGAGGAAGGAGCTCCCGGTCAGCGACCGGTGGGATATCCTGTATTATTCGCTATGCGTCCTGGCGCCGATGGCGTTGATCCTGGCCCCCGGCGCAGTGAAGGAGGTCCAGGACCAGCCGGCCGTGATCTATTCCTGGGCGCATCTGAAAAAGAACCTGTTGCCCAACCTGCAATACCTGCTGGACCTCAGGCAGTTCAATGCGGTGGCGACCGTGCTGGCCGCGCTCGGCATTTACAGGGCGGTATCTGGACGGCGCGATATGTTCGCGGTCCTGATGGCGGTCTGGTTCGGTCTGGGGCTGGTTTTTCTTTCAGGATATTACGCCGGAGGGTTGTCTTACCGGAGCTTCGCTGATTCTGACCGGTTCTTTTTTATTGTGGCGCTGCCGTTCTCTTTCCTGGCCGCGCTGGGGGTGCGGTCCTGGTGCGGCCTGTTCAGCCGCCGCGGCCGGGCTTTCGCCGCAGGTGCCGGAGTGGTCATATTCTTAATGCTGTCGCTCAACGCGGTATATACCGCGCGGGCGATCGCCGGCTTTACGTCCAAACGCTTTGTCCACAAACAATTTCTTTTCCTGCAGAAGATAGCGCCGCTACTGCCGCCGGACGCCTATCTGGTGGACCCGAACTCGGCCTTCATTGCCGCGGCCACGGGCAAGAAGACGCTCAGGTCGGACCTGTTCGCCAAAGGATATATGCCGGACAAGATCGTTTATCTTGCCGTTGAAAAGCGTTATGGCGATACGCCTGACACCCGGCTTATCGAACAAATGATAAACTGGTCCTACCGCTGCCAGATCCTGGCCGATTCCGCTTCTCCCAAGGCCGACAGGGATCATATGCAGGCTTACCTGTGTGCCAAGGCGGCCGGAACGGCGCGGGAAAAGGCCGCTGGAAATTAGGTCTTCTTTATTGCTTTTCGCAGTAAATTCGACATAATAAGGATGATTCGGAAAAATAAAGAATATCCAACAGGGCGCGGGCAGGAAAGGAGGCGTCATCGTCCTTTATTACTGCCTGGTTCCAGTCTTGCAAGTTTATAATGTATACAATCCTTGCTAAACAAAATCTCAACCGCAACGTCAAGAGGCTCGATATCCGGGCCGAAAGCATAGTCGGCAAGATCCGGCCGGGGCAATTCGTGGCGGTGATGGCTGACCGGTATTCCAGGCGAATCCCTTACAATGTCTTCGAGGTGGACTGGCGCCGCAAATGCCTTTCCATCGTTTTTGAGGAGAATGACGACGACACCATCAAGATGGGGGAGATGAAGATCAATGATCCGATCTATGCCGTCAGCGGACCTTTCGGCGATCCTTTACCTATCGAGAAGAAAGGGGCCGTGGTCTGTGTCGGCGAGGGGTTGGGGCTGGCATCGCTGGTGGGTTTATGCCGGGCCCTGAAGCAGGTCGGTAACAAGGTGTTCGGCATCGCCGGCTTCGAGTCCCGCAAGAGCTCGATACTGGAGAACCAGATGCGATTGAACTGCAGCAAATTCTACGTTATGTACCAGGACGGGATGCATGAGCGCAAAGGGGATGTCCTCATGTCCTTCAAGCGTCTCGTCGATGAAACGCGGCTCGAGGAGGTCTATGTGGACGTGTCTTCAGCCATGGCCCGGGATATCTGCCTGGTGGCGGCTGACAAAGGGCTGCGGACGCGTGTCAACCTCCTTTCTATGTTACAGTTAAGGCCGTCCTTTTTCGAGACCGGCCATATTATGCTCAAGGGCAAAAGGTATTATCCCGCTGTCGAGGGGGCCATGGTCGATGCGGCACGGGTCGATCTGAAGGAACTGGGGAGAATGTTTTCAAGCGCGAAGGAGTATGCAGAATGCCGCAGGAAAGAGGGCGTGTCCTGGCCGCGGCCAAGCGGGTTCGCTCGTTTCAAGAAGTTCATCTGGGGTTAAGCCGCCGGGAGGCCCTGGAGGATGCCAAGATCTTTCTCGAGAGGGAACGCTCGGTGAAAGGGGAAGGGTGTCCTCTGGGCACCGACTTCTTCGCCGTCATCCGCGCGGTGGCTAATAACGACCTGGCCGGGGCGCGCGAGAAACTGCTCGAGGCCGACCCTTTTCCGTCTGTCACAAACCGTCTCTGCGTCGACCCTTATCCGGAAACGCAGGTTTTCAACCGCCAGGCCGAGAGGATAAGCCTGCGGGCTATCGCGCGTTTCGTTGCCGACCATGTGCGGGTGAAAAAAACGCAGGACCAGCCGGCTTCGGTGCCTCGGCTGCGGCAGAAGGTGGCGGTCATCGGTTCCGGCCCCGCGGGAATGGCGGCGGCATCAGCCCTTGCCCGCCTGGGGTTCCGGGTCACGATCTTCGAAGCCGCGCATGTTTTCGGCGGCACATTGAGTTATTGTTACCCCTTGTTCCGGCTGCCGGAGAAAGTGCTGGAGTCGGCCATCGGGCAGATAAAAGCGCAGGACGTAGAGTTCGTGCCGAACACGCTGGTGGGCAGGGACGGGGGCTTGAGGGAACTGATCGACCATGGATTCGCGGCCGTGCTGCTGGCTTGCGGGGCCGGTGCCCCTAAAGGTTTGGGAGTGCCCGGAGAGGAGGCGGCGGGCGTTATAAGCGTCGAGGAGTTCTTGAGGCTGCGGCATTGGATGAAAGCCGGCATAGAACCTTACAGCACCCCGTTGGACGTCGGGCGTAAGGTCCTCATCGTCGGCAGCGGTGAGCGTGCTTTTGATGCCGCCCGGATACTGGTCCGGTTGGGTCGTTCGGTGACAGTGGTGGTGGACGGCTCGGAGAGCCAGCTGGGGGTCGACGCCGTCATGGCCCGCGAGGCTTCCGAAGAAAATGTCAAGGTGCGGACCTTTGCCCGGCCCCGGGCGGTCCAGACGGACCACTCCGGTTGTGTAAAGGGGCTGATGTGCGACCACCTGGATTACAAGATAGACGGGCAAGGGCAATTGACCACGATAGCCCAGCCGGACAGCGACTTTTTTCTGGAGGCGGACACTTTGATCACTGCCTTGGGGGGGAGACCGGATACTTCTTTTCTGAGGGATAATACAGGTCTGGAGGTGTCGGCAGACGGCAGTTTGGCGATCAGGCCCGGCACTTCACACGAAACGACCTTGGCTGGGGTTTTCGCCTGCGGACACCTGATCGACCCGGAGGCCGGTTTCTTCGCGGCGGTCAATTCGGCCAAGCGGGCGGTCGAGGAGATCACGAAGTACTTGGAAGTTTAATCAGACCGGAGGGGAAGGATAATGCGGAGGAGATGGGTATTCATTTTGTGGTTGATGTTCGCGTTCCTGAGCGTTAATTGTGCCGACCCGAATGCCGAGCTCAGAGAGCAGAAGAGGGTGGCCAGGCGCAAGAAGATGGAACAGGATCTGGAGGAAGTGAAGCTGGTCGAGGAAACGGCCAGGCGTTGGCTGGCGCTGGTCGATGCGGGGCAGTATAAAGAGGCCTGGAGCAATGCGGGAGGGTTATTCACTTCGGGGGGCAAAGATGGGGATTGGATCGCTAAAATATCCAGCGCCCGGATATCGGTAGGCGGGTTCCAGTCACGGAAGTTGCTGGAGCATTACCATATAAATTCCGTCCCCGGCAGTCAGATAGGTAATTACTATAATCTTATTTTTTCGAGTTCTTTCGCCTTGAAACCGGCCTCTTTCGAGGTAGTCTATCTGGAGAAAGAAAGGGACGAGGAGTGGAAGGTGGTCGGATATATCCTAAAATAACGGGAAAAGGCAATAAAAGAAGGAAGGGTGTTATATGTGGAAAAAGATCATCTTTGCGATAGTGGCAGTTCTTATCTTGTCCGGCGTCTCTGTATCCCAGGCGACGGAAAAGGCTGACCAACCGGACGATGCGGTGGAGCAGGAGGTCATAGAATCGGCGAGCGAATGGCTGACAACCGTGGATAATGGCAAGTACGGCCCTTCCTGGGAACAAGCTTCGGAGTATTTCAAGCTGATGGTCATCAAAACCCAGTGGACGGCCCAGATATCGTCGGCACGCAAGGCCTTCGGCAAGATGGAGACCAGGAAATTGGTGGAAAGAAAGTACGCCCGGGACCTGCCGGGAGCTCCTGACGGAGAATATTATGTCTTTACCTACAGCACATCTTTCGCCGAGAAGGCGGCGGCCTTCGAGACGCTTACGCTGCGGAAAGAAAAAGACGGTAAATGGCGCGTGGCGGGTTATTATATCCATTAAAGTAATCTAAATATAGAAGGAGCGTTATGCTGACTCAGAAGTTATTGTCCATCGCTTTGTTGAGCACGGAATGGGTTATCATCTTTCTGCTGATACTTTCTGTCCTATCATTGGCCGTTATCATTGAGCGCTGGCTGGTCCTCTTTTTGCGGGGCGGCGGCTTGAGCGGGGTCGAGGCGGACCTTCGCGAGGCCCTACAGAAGGGGCGGCTGCCGGAGGCGGAACGGCTGCTCAACAAGTCCCGGTCGTCATCGGCGCGCGTGGTCCAAAGGGTGGTCAACCTGGTGCAGAAGAATATCCCCTTTGAAGAGGCCATCGCTATCGCCATTTCCGAGGAGAAGATAGAGCTGGAGAGACGCATCGCCATCCTGGGCACTCTGGGCAGCAACGCCCCTTACGTCGGCCTTTTGGGAACGGTGTTGGGCATCATACACGCTTTTCATAACCTGGCCGAACATATCCAGGGCGGGCCTTCGGTCATACTGAAAGGCATATCCGAGGCCCTGGTGGCCACGGCGCTGGGGTTGTTCATAGCCATCCCGGCCGTCGCGGCTTATAATTTCTTTGTCAGGGACATACGCAAGATACTGGTGAACGCTGAGAACACGGTGCGCGGGTTGGCTGCCGTTATATCGAAATAGGTCAGGAGGCGGGCATTTATGCGAAGGTACCATTATCCCGAGCACGACGAGATCATCGCCGATATAAATATAATACCGCTGGTCGATGTCAGCCTGGTGCTGCTGATCATCTTCATGGTGACGGCCAATTATCTGACGGCGTACCTGAACGTCAAATTGCCGGAAGCGAAGACCGGCCAGAGCTCGGCAGGTTCTAATCCCCTTTACGCCTCGGTGACGGTGACCCAGGAAGGACCGGTCTACTTGGAGAACAAGCTGGTCACCATGGCGGAGCTTAAAGCCAAGCTCAAAGAGCGGTTCGCCAGCAACCCGAAACTGGCCGTGATCCTGAACGTGGACAAACGGGCGAATTTTGGCAGCGCGGTCTCGGTCTTGGACCTCCTGCAGAGTCTAGGCATAAAGAACACCGATATTTCCACTCTGGAATCGGACTAGGGCAGGACTGTCAGCCCTTAAGAGTGAAGATCGGACGGCCGCGGTCTCGCAGCTGTTGCCTGGTCAGAAAAAAATACGGTGATACAATAGGTTCGGCAATGGGGGGATCCGGCAACTGGCGATCCCTCTCAAGCCAGGTAGGAGTTCTTGGCGCTGGATGGTTTATTGATCTGAGCTTTTCCTGCCCGGTCTTATCCTGCACCCAGCAAAATATTTGTTAAGACGAGGGAATTCCACCCGCGTATCGGGAGGCATCAATCATGTCGGAGCGTTCGGATATCCAATCGATAGTTTCCAAGAAAACGAGGGGCGAGCGGATCACCATGCTGACCGCCTATGATTATCCGACGGCTGTTCTGCTGGACCGGTGCGGCATAGATCTGATATTGGTGGGGGATTCGGTGGCGAATGTCGTCCTGGGCCTGGTGTCCACCAAGCAGGTGGGTATGGAAGCCATGCTGCACCATGCGCGGGCGGTCACCCGGGGGGTGAGCCGGGCGTTCGTTCTGGCGGATATGCCGTTTGACGCGTATCAGGTCGACCCTTCCCAGGCCGTGCAAAACGCCAGGCGTTTTATCGATGAGGCCGGCTGCCAAGCCGTCAAACTGGAATGGTTCGACCGCTGCGCGGAAGTGGTGCGGGGTCTGCGCCAGGCCGGGATCCCGGTCATGGGGCATGTCGGGCTGACCCCTCAGACCGCTTTGGAATTCAAGGTCCAGGGCAAGGACCAGGCCGCGGCCGGGCTGATATCGGACCAGGCCAAGGCGTTGGAAGCGGCCGGATGTTTCGCCATTGTGCTGGAATGCGTCCCGCAGTCTTTGGCCAGGCAGATAACGGCGGATCTGAAAGTGCCCACCATCGGGATCGGGGCCGGCAAGTTCTGCGACGGACAGGTCCTGGTCCTGCACGATATTCTGGGCCTGAACGACCGCAAGGTCCCTAAGTTCGTCAAGCGGTACGGGGATATTGGCGCCGCCGTCACGGCCGCGGTGCGGAAGTACAAGGAAGAAGTCGAACGCGGCGAATTCCCTGATGAAGGCCATTCTTTCCATTGAATCGAGGCGCATGGTGCCGGGGATGCCCCGGCCCGGAACAGAGGAATGCCCGTTTCGCATCGCCGCAGCATACCATCGCGAACTTACCCGGGATTTTTCCACAACCGGCTTGCAATTTAATAACCCTTTGTTACAATACACGGAATTATGAACACCCCTGACACAATGGATAAAGTGGTCGCGCTCTCCAAACGGCGCGGTTTTATATTCCCTTCCTCGGAGATCTACGGCGGTTTGAGCGGAGCTTGGGATTACGGACCTTACGGCGTGGAGTTGAAGCGTAACCTGAAGAGCGCTTGGTGGAAGGCCATGGTCCAGGACCGCGACGATATGGTCGGGCTGGACGCGGCCATACTCATGCATCCGAGGACTTGGGAGGCTTCAGGGCATACCGCCAACTTTGCGGATATGCTGGTCGACTGCAAGAAGTGCAAGAAGCGTTTTCGGGCCGACCATGTGGGCGAACAGTGCCCGGAATGCAAAGGCCGGGAATTCACCGAGCCGCGGGCATTTAACCTGATGCTCAAGACCAACCTCGGCGCCATGGAGGATTCCAGTTCGGTAACGTATCTGCGTCCGGAGACCGCGCAGGGTATTTTTGTCGATTTCGCGAATGTCGTGGACGCAGTGCATCGGAAGCTCCCTTTCGGCATCGGCCAGATAGGGAAGTCCTTCCGCAATGAGATCACGCCTGGTAATTTTACGTTCCGCACCCGCGAGTTCGAGCAGATGGAGATCGAGTATTTCTGCCGGCCCGACCAGGCGGAGGAGCGATACCAGCACTGGATCCAGGCGCGTCTTAACTGGTATTTGGAATTGGGTTTGAGTAAAGATAAATTGAGACTTCGTCCGCATGCCAAGGATGAGCTGGCGCATTACGCGGCCGGCTGCACCGACATCGAGTATCTGTTCCCGTTCGGCTGGTCGGAGCTGGAAGGCATCGCCAACCGGACGGATTATGACTTGAAGCAGCACGCCCAGTTCTCCGGCAAGGACCTGACCTACCGCGACCCGGTGACCAATGAAAAGTTCTTCCCGTACGTGATCGAGCCTTCCGGCGGATGCGACCGGGGCGCGCTGGCCTTCCTGGTCGACGCCTATCACGAGGAGCAGGTCAAGGACGAAACGCGCGTGGTCATGCGATTCCACCCGCGGCTGGCGCCGGTCAAGGTGGCGGTCTTCCCGCTTTTGAAGAAGAATGAAGGCTGCGTGGCCATGGCCAAAGACATCAAACAAGGTCTGCAGAAGGGATGGAACTGCACCTACGATGACACCGGGGCCATAGGCAAGCTGTACAGGCGTCAGGACGAGATCGGCACGCCTTTCTGCGTGACGGTCGACGTTCAGTCGCTGGAGGACCGTCAGGTGACCGTGCGCGACCGCGATACCATGCAGCAGGTGCGGGTCCCGGCGGATGCTTTAAAGGCTTATCTCGAAGAAAAACTGGGTTAGCAATAATAAGTATCAATGGCCCGGTCGGTGATCTTTTCAGTGTCGGATCTATCCCGGCCCAATGTGGGCTGGAACGATATCGAGCGGTTCGCAAGGGGCAGAAGGCAGGCAAAGTTATTCCGATAATGTTTCCTCCTTATGCTCTGAGCTGAATGCTCAATGGAAAAATAACAGAAGGAGTCAAGGAACACATGGCAACAAATCACGTTTTTTCTTATGGCGCGGGCAAGGCCGAGGCCAAGGGCAGTGACCTGAGCAAGAATGTGCTCGGCGGTAAGGGCATCGGACTGATGGAGATGACCTCTATCGGCATCCCGGTCCCGGCCGGGTTCACCATTACCATCCAGACCTGTGAGGAGTATTACAGGCTGGGGCGCAAGCTTCCCAAAACCCTGGAAAAGGAAGTCATCGAAGCGGTCAAAAAGCTGGAAAAGAACACCGGCAGGAAGCTGGGGGACCCGAACGACCCCCTGCTGGTGTCGGTGCGTTCCGGCGCGGCCCGTTCTATGCCGGGCATGCTGGAAACTATCCTGAACCTGGGGCTGAACGACGTCTCCGTCGAAGGCCTGGCCAAGAAGACCGGCAACCCGCGCTTCGCCTACGATTCTTACCGGCGTTTCATCCAGATGTTCTCGACCACGGCCATGGGCCTGTCCAAGGAACCTATGGAGAATATGCTGCACGAGATGAAGCACAAGCTCGGAGTCAAGACCGACCCGGAGATCCCGGCCGACAAGCTCAAGGAGCTGTGCGCCCAGTTCAAGGATTTTTACAAGAAGAACAAAGGGGATGATTTCCCGCAGGACCCCTACAAACAGCTTTGGGGCGCCGTCATGGCCGTCTTCAACAGCTGGGAAGCGGAGAAAGCCGTCACTTACCGCCGTGTCGAGAAGATCACGGACCTTAAAGGCACCGCGGTCAACGTCGTGCAGATGGTGTTCGGCAACAAGGGCGACCGTTCGGGCACCGGCGTGTGCTTCACGCGCGACCCCAACACCGGCGCCAACGAGTTCTACGGTGATTACCTGATCAACGCCCAGGGCGAGGACGTCGTGGCGGGCATACGCACACCAGAGAAGTTGGCCAAACTGCACGAGCAGATGCCCAAGGCCTACGATCAACTGTGCGCGGTCCGGGCGATCCTGGAGAGTTATTACGGCGAGATGCAGGACCTGGAGTTCACGATCGAGGACGAGAAGCTTTACATGCTGCAGTGCCGGACCGGCAAACGTTCGCCGGCCGCTGCCTTCAAGATAGCGGTCGACCAGGCCACATTGCCGCTCCTGACCAAGGCCGAGGCGTCCCGTCTGCTCAAGCTGGGTTATCTCCCCAAGAAGTTCGCCGATATGGCGGTCAAGCCGGTCATCTCCAAGGAGAAGGCGGTCCGCCGTCTGACGTCCGATGACATCGAACGTCTTTTTTATCCGGTCATAGACGGCTCCAAGGTCAACAAGGAGCAGCTCAAGAACGCGAAGCTCACTGCCGGCATCAACGCGGTCCCGGGTGCCGCCGCCGGAAAGGTGGTCTTCACCGCGGCAGAGGCGGAGGCAATGGGTGGGAAGGGCGAGAAGGTCATCCTGGTCCGCAAGGAGACGAGCCCCGAGGACGTCGGCGGGATGCATGCTGCCAAGGGTATCCTCACGGCGACGGGCGGCAAAACGTCCCACGCGGCGGTCGTCGCGCGCGGCTGGGGCAAGTGCTGCGTGGTGGGGTGCGAGCAGCTCAATATCAACTACGAAGCCAAGGAAATGTCGGTGGCCGGCAAGGTGATCAAGCAGGGCGACTATTTGACCCTCGATGGTTCCACCGGAGAGGTTTTCACGGGCAACCTGCCCTTGAAGGACCCGGAGCTCCCGGAGGCCTATAACGTCATCCTGAAGTGGGCCGACACGATGCGGACCATCAATGTCCGTACCAATGCCGACACCCCCTATGACGCCGCCAACGCGGTCAAGATGGGCGCCGAGGGGATCGGCCTGTGCCGGACAGAGCATATGTTCTTTGATACCGAAGAGCGCCGCCTGGCCATTCAGGAGATGATCGTGGCCGACACCGTTGAAGCCCGCAAGGCGGCTTTGGCGAAACTGCTGCCGATCCAGCGCGAGGATTTCTACGGGATCTTCAAGGCCATGGACGGCAAGCCGGTCACTATCCGGCTGATCGATCCGCCGCTGCACGAGTTCACTCCTAAGGACGACGCCGGCGTTTACAAGCTTTCGCAGATCACCGGCATAGCGCCCGACAAGATCCGCCACCGTTGTGAGCAGCTGCACGAGGCCAACCCTATGCTCGGTCACCGGGGATGCCGCCTCTGCATCACCTATCCCGAGATCCTGGACATGCAGGTCACGGCCATCATCGAGGCGGCGATCAAGGCGGCCAAGGAAGGGGTCAAGGTGCTGCCGGAGATCATGATCCCGCTCACGATGGACAAGAAGGAGTTCAAGATCCTCGAGGTCCAGACCCGCGAGATCGCCGAGAAGCTGATCAAAGAGGCCAAGTCCAAGGTGAAGTACCTGGTCGGTACCATGATCGAGATCCCGCGCGCGGCGCTTCTGGCGGATGAGATAGCCGAGGCCGCCGAGTTCTTCAGCTTCGGTACGAACGACCTGACCCAGATGACCTTAGGTCTTTCACGCGACGATGCCGGCCGTTTCCTGCCGACCTATGTGGCGGCGGAGAAAGAGGGCGGCAAGGCGATATTCAAGGCCGATCCGTTCCAGAGCCTTGACCAGAGCGGCGTCGGTATGCTGGTCAAATACGGTATCGAGCGCGGCCGCAACGCCCGTCCTCATCTGAAGGTCGGTATCTGCGGTGAGCACGGCGGTGAAGCGGAGAGCGTCAAGTTCTGCGTCAGGGTCGGCATGAACTATGTGTCCTGTTCGCCGTACCGAGTTCCTATCGCCCGTCTGGCGGCTGCGCAGGAAGCGCTGGAAGCCCGGAAGGGCGGGAAGGGGACCAAAAAGCCCGCTGCCAAGAAAGTCGTGAAAAAATCGGGCAAAAAGTAATAAACTCGTGTAAAATAACCGGGCGCGTTCAGGGCCGACCTGGGCGCGCCCGTTGTCCGTCCAACGCGGCACAGTGTGAAAAATCGATTGAGCTTACCGTTGACATTGTTTAATATATTAAAAATATGGATTCCATCCGAGCTTATCTAAAAGATGTACGTCCTATAGCTTTGCTGACCGCCGAAGAGGAGGTCGAACTGGCCCGCAAGATACAGAAGGGCAGCAAAGATGCCCGGGATAAAATGATCCGGGCCAACCTCCGTCTGGTCATCAGCATCGCCAAGCGTTATACCAACTTGGGGATCCCCTTGAGCGACTTGATCGAAGAAGGCAACATCGGTCTTATGCGTTCCGTCGACAAGTTCGACCCTGAGAAGGGGTATCGTTTTTCGACCTACGCCGCCTGGTGGATCAAGCAGGGCATCTCGCGCGCCATCATCGACCAAGGGAAGATGATACGTGTCCCGGTCTACATGAACGAGGAGATCGTGCGGTACAAGAAAGCGGTGGAGTCGCTCACGCATAAACTGGGCCGCAAACCGCAGTACGGAGAGGTGGCCAAGCGCCTGCAGACAAAGGTCGACAAGATCAAGGACCTGGACCAGGCCATTACGAAGATGGCCAGCCTGGACGCCCCTATCGGCGAAGACGGGGACGGCCAGGTCAAGGACATAATAGAGGACGAAAGCTTCGGCGCTCCCGATGAGCAACTGGAGATCTTTCTGAACAAGGAGCGTGCCCAAAATATTCTCGAGCATCTGACTGAGCGCGAGCGGCAGATCATAGAGATGCGCTTCGGCCTTATAGACGATGAGCCTAAAACGTTGGCGGAGATCGCGGAGGTGCTGGGCGTGTCGCGGGAGCGCGTCCGTCAGCTCGAGGCGGCCATTATCAAGAAACTTCGGCTCATCGCCGAGGAGCAGGAGAGCGGGAAAATTAATGAATCCGATTTCAAAGAAGAAACCAACTCGAAGGGATAGACGTCCTTTATATGTCCTGATCGTCCCGAGGTTCGAGGATCTGGGCAATTCGTTCTATTCCAGTGAAGTCACCAAGGGCGTTAATCTGGCAGCCAGCCGTCTTGACGTCGATGTATTGGTCCATTTTACCGAGCGTAAGGACCATTCCCATTGGCTGGCCGGGAGCCTGACCGATCCTTTCTTCGTGGATGGACTTCTTTTTGCCGATATCGACCGGGACTGGGAGGTCGTGAAAAAGGCCATCCGCAGCGGCATGCCGACGATGGTATTGAACAATACCACGGCGGAGCCTTTCAATTGTATTTCTATCGATAACAAACAGGCCGCCAAAGAAGCCGTGGATTATCTGTTAGGACTGGGGCATACCCGTATAGCCCATATAGCCGGTGATCTCAATACCCAGGCAGGCCAGGACCGTCTGGAGGGATATTATGAAGCCCTTTCCGAGGCCGGGTTGCCTAAGGATAAGCATCTGGTAAAGAAGGGGGGATTCCTCCGCACCCCGGCACGCACAGCGGCGCAGTCCTTGCTGACCGCTGAAAAACGTCCGACCGCCATTTTCGCCGCCAGCGATCTTATGGCCCTGGAAGTGGTGGATGTGGCCAAGAACGACGGGCTCAAGGTCCCCGAGGACATTTCCGTAGTGGGGTTCGACAATAATATGTCGACCATCGATTGCTCCGTGCGCCTGACCACGTTCGAGCAGCCGATCTCGGATATGGCCCGCCTCGGGCTGGAAAACCTTTATCAGATGAGCTTGGGCTTGGCCAAGCTGCCCATCAAGGTCACGCTGGGGGCCAAGTTCATTAAAGGAAAGACAACGGCGGGGGTAAAATAATACGAAAGGCCAGTTTATGCCCAAGATAGACCTGAAGAAATTCATCCGCGACATCCCTGATTTTCCAAAGAAGGGGATCATTTTCAAGGACATAACAACCCTTTTGAAAGATAAGAAAGCCTTGGCAGCCACGATCGATGTCTTGTCTAAACAGTTTGCTAAGACCAAGGTCGATTATGTGGTTGCCGTCGAGTCGCGGGGTTTTATCTTCGGTACGGCGCTCGCCTGCGAAATGGGGGTCGGTTTTATTCCGGTCCGCAAGAAGGGGAAACTGCCGGCCAAGACCCGGGCGGTGACATACGATCTGGAATATGGTACTGATACTTTGGAGATACACGAGGATGCCTTGAAGAAAGGGGATAAGGTGGTCATCATTGATGACCTCTTGGCAACAGGCGGCACGGTCTCGGCCGTGGCCAAGCTGGTGGATGGGATGGGTGCGAAGATAGCTGGTATCGGTTTTGTGGTGGAGCTTTCTTTCCTACGCGGCCGCGATAAACTGCAGGGTTATCCGGTCTTCTCGATTATCCAATATAACTGATCCGTATTGGGCCTGTTTAATGAAGTTCGCTGTTAGTATTTGGATTTAGTTCAGCGGTTTGACGGATCGGGAAAAGATAAATCAAAAGCGTAAGTACTCTTTTTCATCCGGAGCAGTCTTGACATGATTTTTATTCTCCCTTTGGTTCGGCTTCTAGGAAGAGACCGTTCACCGTCTCTGGCACGCCGTCCTATTAAAGAAAGGGCCATTCGACCTTTCTTTTCTTTGGTATGGCTGGCCTTTTTTGCGGTGGGTTTAGTGATGCAGTCGGGCTGCGGTAAGCCGCCAGAGCCGAAGTCGAATGCCCTTCAGTCTCCGACGATGCCGGTCATGCCGCCAGATAAGCAGAGCGAGGCCAAAGTCAATGTTATGCTCTCCGAGGCTGAATATCTGAAGCTGAAGGGACGGTTCGCTGAGGCCATAGCTGCTTATGAGAGGGTCATCCAGGAGCGCCCTGACCTCGCCGAGCCATATTTCAGGCTGGGGGTTATGTATTTCAATTTGGGCCTGAAGACGAAGTCGGAAGAATACTACTTGAAGGCGATAGAGAAGGACTTCAAAAACCCTGAAATATATTTCCATCTCGGTTATATAAAGGAAAGTGAAGGGAAACTGCAGGAGTCGCTGGAGTGGTACCTGAAGGCCGAAGAGAAAGGGGTAGGGAGCGCGGAGCTATATTTCAATATCGGCAATGTCTTTGCCAGGATGGCCAACCCGGAAAGAGCCATAGATTATTACAAGAAAGCGGTCAGTGTGAATCCAAAGCACATGGATTCTTTTATTAACCTTTCTATAATTTCGTATAATAAGGGGTTATATTCGGATGCCTCATTTTACCTTGAGAAGGCTAGGGGATTGGGATATGAGCCTCCGGAGCAATACCTTAAAGCCTTGTCAGACAATAGCTTGGTAAAAGAGCGTTCCCTCTAGGCCTATTTTGATTCTTATTGGGTCGTATCTTTAATGGACCCTGCCGTTAATGTCCCGGCAGTATTGACAATCAGCAGATGTTCAGGCCTTTATGATGCCCCCGTAGCTCAAATGGATAGAGCACGGCTCTCCTAAGGCCGCCGTGGCCGTTCGATTCGGCCCGGGGGCGTTCTTTCTTCTGTCGCAGCGCGATCACCGTCGCTGTATTTGTTAGTTTCTAAGTATATATAGCGCTGTAACTTCCAAGGCTGAGCCAGGAATGGGCGATTATATTTATAGGGTTCCCCCAAGGCTTCCTCCGGTATTAGCGTTGATCGAAATCACTTATAAAAATAATAGGAAATTTATTGACAGCCTATAATGACGCATGGCAGAATAACGCCGTCCTTAAACCCTAAGATGTTCTCAATCAGACAAGGAAAGGGGGGATAAAAACGAAACGTAGTTTCGGTACTTGGTCAGGGGACATCGCTTATAGGGATAAATAGTAAATAACTAGGTTACTTAAGCACTAGATAAAATCACATATTATTTTTCACAAGGAGAAGAACATGGTAAAGAAATTAATGCTCGCAGTGGCGGCGGTGGCCCTTTTGGCGGTCCCGGCGTTCGCTGCGGTACAGAACGTCAAGGTCAGCGGCGACCTGAAGACCACTTCGGTCGTCCGCAGCGATTTCGACCTCGGCGCTAGCGCCGTAAACGGCGGCGTGGAGGCTGGGACTTCCCAGAATGTTATCCTCTCCCAGGTCGGGCTCAACGTACAGGCCGATCTGACGGATAATGTTTCCGCGATGATCCGTTTGGGCAACGAGAGGCTGTGGGGCACTGCCAGCAATGCCGGAACTGTTGATCAGGTCAACATGGATACGGCTTATGTGTCAATGAAGGAGTTCCTTTATGCTCCGCTCACAATGACCATCGGCCGCCAGCCGCTTCAGTACGGGAACCAGTTCCTGATCGGTGACTCGGGCGCTTACAATGAGGTCCTCGGCGTAAATGACCTCACCGGTGGCGTGAACTTTGACGCCGTCAAGGCGGTCCTGTCTTACGATCCCTTGACCATCGACCTTTTTATGGCCAAGGTCAGCGAGGGGACCATCACAGGTGAGGACGATGATGATGATGCCAATCTTTACGGTATCAACGCGAACTACAAGTTCGGGGACAAGATGGGCACGATCCTCGAGGGTTATACTTTCGTCGTGACCGATAAGACGGCGCTAGATCCAACTACTCTTAACATGACCAAGGCGGATGTCATCTATTCTCCCGGTCTGCGCGTCAGCGTGAACCCGATCGAGGGGATCAATCTGCAGTTGGAAGGCACTTACCAGTTCGGTACTTTAGGTCAGGCCGGCACTGCGGAAGGAAAGACCAAGCTCAGCGCTTATGGTCTACAGGGCAAGATGAACTATGCCCTTCCGGTCATGAAGGATCAGTCCCCGGTGCTTTCCGCCGGGATCACGTATCTTTCCGGCGGCAGGGACAAGGATGCTGACAACAAGGATCATTACTTTGTTTCTTTGTTCCGGAATCAGTATGTCGGACGGATCTTCAACGCTCTCGGGGCCAACAGCTCCAACCTGTTCATCGGGGAGTTGGCTTTTGAAATGGTTCCGGTCAAGGACGTAACGGCCAAGTTGACCTGGTATAATCTCGCGCTGGTCAATAAGTTCGACGCGACTCCTCCGGGCAATACGAACACCGTAACTCTGCCGAATGGTTGCGCCACAACATACCTTGTAACAGGGAACAAGGCCATTGGCAACGAGCTCGATCTGGACCTGACCTACGCGTATACCGAGGATGTAA
>CAYTIW010000034.1:21162-28133 GCA_964438075.1 uncultured Planctomycetales bacterium | reverse complement strand
GTCGCGGGACGACCTTAACCACCACCAAGGCCCCCTGGGAATAGGGCTGGTCCTTTTGTATTATCTTGATGATCCAGGTGCCGTTAGAGTCCGCCCATTTGGTAAAGGAAGGTATGCCAAAGGTCTTAAAAGAATGTCTTATCCTTCCCGGGTAGATAACCTTCATCACCTTGGATAAGAAAAAAACCTCTTTTTCATCATGCAAGATCCTGATATCGAATACCCCTGACAACTTCGACTGAGAGGTATTGATAATGATCACGTTGCCTTCCAGGACTTCCCCGGCCTCATAAATTTCTTTCTCCGGTTTTATCTGCACGTAAATTGGGCTGGGGCCAGCCTTGTTGACAGGACTGGCGGCATACGCACTATATAGAGCAGCTGGCAAAAGCATAACGGTCAGCATTACCCAGCCCCTGGCGATCGCGCGTCTCAACATATCCCCGACTCCTTATTCCCGGCGTTCTGCGAACACCCCGGATCTTTCCTCTGGTCTAATAATATCAACCTGCCCAGGCCGCTTTCACGAAGGGCGGGCGAACCTCCATACAACCAATAACAGAAGCAAGGCCGCGACCACGTTCTTCCAGATCGGCTGGCCCTGGGGGTCGACAAAGAAAGACTGCACAGTCTTTAACGCGCTCGGCAACTGCTCCCGGAGAAACCTGCCGGCAGCCGTGTTCTGCGATTCCAGGACCTGCCCCGCGTAATAATTATTCGTTGTGCGGGCGGGCGACAACGCCTTTTGGGCCGCAGCCTGGGAAGCGCTCTGCTGGACCGTATATTCCATCATCGACTGGGCACCCAGAGGTCCAGCAGACACGATCACGGCCGCCATTACTGCCGCGATGCAGGCACCCCAGCGGTACACTGCTTTTAAAGAATTCTTCAGAACTTTCTCCATAACCAGCCCTCCTCCCTTTCAAATTATTGCATGCCCCGATTTATCCTGTCAACCCTGTCTGCCAAAGTGGCCACCGGTTTCACAGCCCCTGCACGTCAATATTGGTCAACCCCGCCCTTTCTGCCTCTTGGACCGCATCTGCGTATTCCCGCCCGTTAATGGGCCGGGCGATCTCGGGATATTCCGAAGCCCTGTAATAAGGCTGATACTGCGACATTATATTCAAGTATGTTCCCTTGGGCAAATTCTGCGCCACCCATTCTATGACCTCCTTAGTGCCGGATACGTTATTGGGCATGACCAGATGGCGGATCATCAACCCTTGACGCATTATCCCGTCGGGCCCAGGCCGCGCCGCCCCCGCCTGGCGGTGCATCTCCAGCAGGGCCTTTTTCGTCACTTCGGGGTAATCGGCGGCCCCGTCCGAATAACGGGCGGACATCTTGCCGTCGAAATATTTGAAGTCGGGCAGATATATATCCACGATACCGTCCAGCTTCTTCAATATCTCCAGCCGCTCCCAGCCGCTGGTATTGTAGACCAGCGGGATCCTGAGACCGCGGGCGGCAGCCATGTCCAGGGCCAGGACAATATGTGGCGAATAATGCGTCGGCGTCACTACATTGATGTTATGACATCCCCGTCCCTGCAGGTCGAGCATCATGCCGGCCAGTTGTTCCGCCGTGACGGCCCGGCCCATTCCCTCGTGGCTTATGTCGGCGTTGATGCAATAAACACAACGCAGGCTGCAATTGGTAAGAAAGATCGTACCCGAACCGCCTTTTCCCACCAAAGGCCCTTCTTCACCGAAATGAGGGTGCCAGGAAGAGACCTCGAGCTGCGCGCTGGCCCGGCAAAAACCCTCCTGCCCCGAGAGGCGGCGGGCTCCGCACATCCGCGGGCAGAGCCGGCATTCCTGCATGATGCCCCAAAGCTCCAGCCCGCGTTCCTTTAATTCCCCGCTCCGGTGAAGCTTCAGATAACGGGGCTCGTGGCCCTCACTGGGATTAACGGTCATGGCCCTTATTCTTTTTCCGGTAAGCCAAAGCCAGCCGACGCCTCCTAGCCCGACGATAAAAATGATCAACCGGAAGAGACTGCCCAAGAATTCTTTCCGGGTCATTTTGTTCATGGCTCGTTCTCTATTTAATACTTATGCCTATATCATACAGAATTATGAAATCAGGAGGGAAAGTTAATCAAGAATTTCCGCCTCTTTCTATCTTCCGATCCTTTTTTAGAGTGATATTAAAGAAAGGCGAAGGGAGCCAAACGCTTTTTCAGGGCCGGCGCACTTCCTAATATGGAAATCAAATCGATGGGAACGCTCAGACCGCATCATCTCTACTCGAGGGGCCGCCGGGCCAGACGCCGTAATTCCGAAGCAACACAAAGCCCGAAAGCAGCCCCGCCCAAAGCTCCCAAGACCGTGCCCAAGGCCGCTCCCCAGGTGGCCTCACCTATGGACTCCGGGCCCAGCCTGAACCCGTAGGCCCTAATATCCATCAAGAGGCACGACAGGACCACCACGGCCAGGAGCAAGACCGTCGCCGGGCCGGGCTTCGAGGGGACCTGTAAATAACGGTTTCCCAGAAAAGCCAGGAACCAGAGTACGACCAAGAGGACGCTGGCGTAAATAAAAAGGTTGGCGAATATCAACTTTCCTATCTCCACATTGACCCCGTTGGCTGACAAGGTAAGCCGCAGAAAGAGCTCCAGCATCGCCGATAACGGGAACGGGGCCAGGCACAGCAGGGCCAAACTACGCGCCTTCTTACCGACCACCACGCTGTCTTTCCCTATCGCAAAGCGTCCGCTTATAAGCACATAAACACCGTACAAACCATAAACCAACATACCCATTCCAATGCACATCTCAGCTCCTCCTTCTGGCCCGCAAGCATTATGACCGGTCAGGTACATATTTCCGTTTAAGCCGTCCAGCAATACCCTGCGAAATGCTCTCAGGACCGCTCCCGCCTTTAATCGTCAGGATACTTGGTTTGCCGACGCAGTTCTGAATAAGCACACAGCCCGAAGGCCACCCCTCCTACGGCCCCCATCAACATGCCCCCCAGAGCCGCCCCTAACTGTTCCCCGAGCATCTCCGGGAATATTTTATAGCCGAAGCTCCTGATATCGATCAAAGTCATGACCGCAACGACAAGGGCTATTATGACGATCGCCCTCGGGTTGGGCTTGGAGGGGACAGAACAAAAACGGTACCCGAGGAATATCAGGTAAAAAAGGGTGGCCAGGACCACTCCCGTCTCTATAAAAATACTGATGAAGACGACCTTCCCTGTCTCCTCATGGATACCGAGGGAATAACTGGTCAATATCCAGAACAGTACGACCATCAAGGATATCGGTATGGGAGAGAGGCAAAGCACCCCTAATATCCGGGCCTTTTTCCCGGTCAGTGCCCTATTTTTAGCCAGGACGAACCGGCTGCTGATCAGGGCATAAACACCGTACAACAACAATCCCAGCTCTAAGAACATACCCGCCTCCTTCTATCTTCGAAATGATCTCGGCAAAATTTTTCAACACCAGGCTTGCATCGATAAGCTCCCGGCAGAGGCCGTACAGAACGGAAAGGGAATATTGTCGCTGGAGGAAAGGGACAAACGCGCGGGATAGTCATGATAATGCCCGCCTTAAGCGGCGGGATGGTTCGCCCCTGGTGAGAAAAATAGGCCTCTTTCCCACACGGTTTCGGCAGGGGCGCGGCAGTGACCAAAATGGACCAGTTTCTTGGACGCATGGCATCTGCACCGAAATCCCCGGACCCGGCGACAGCTTCTCAATAATAAGACCGGGCGGTATGAGTTATAACTTCCCAGCGGGGCCGGAATGAGCACAGAATTTTCTTTGTGGCTGAAGCACTGTCACTTCCAATGTTTTACCCTAAGTATCTGCTCCAAGTCCTCCAGCCTCCCATTCACCATACCCAGATGGTCGGGCAGGTTCAAGTCTTTTTTAGTAAGGGCTGAAAGCCGGCATACCGGCTTTAATTTCTCACCATGTTTCTCGATCAACATCTTGGCCAGCTTGCCATCGCGGCCATAAATATATATGAGCTCAAAATCATTATTGGGGAACTTGGCCGAAGGATAAAACTCCGGCCCGACAATAAAAATAATGCTGTCCTCCTCCACCTGGAAAGCATAAGTGGCGCCTTCGTCTTCCACCTCTGCGAACTCATACATTTCGCTGGTCTTGATGTGTATGACCTCGGCCTCATCCCGGTGCAGCGCCTCTTCGATAGTATCCTTGCGCCGCTGGATCCTGCGGTGCTCCGTCAGGATGTACCAAGCGGTGATTATAGTACCTATATACAGCCAATAGAACGCTATGGCCTGCCAGTGACCCGTGGCCACCCGCACCGTGATCTTCCACAGGATGGTCACCACCACAAAGGCCGACAGGAACGTAAGGGTATACAACAAATTCCATCGGCGATTGAGCGCGCCTATGGATGAAGTCAGGGCCCTTTTTTCCTTATCCTGTAATGGACGTTTCAGTTTTTCAATCATGCTTAGGGCGGAACCTTTCCAAAGCTTTCCGTGCCGCCTGACGAACGACCTCGTCCGGGTCGGCCGCCAGCTTTTCCAGTAAACCCTGCGTCTCCGGGGCCCCGGTATTTGCCAGACCCTCCACCGCCGCTAACCTCAGATCCAGCCCCTGCCCGGAGGCGGCCTCGGTCAGCACCGGAACGGCCGCAGGGATCCTCAATTTGCCGAGGGACCAAACGGCCATTACACGATCCCTCGGACCACCGCTCTGATAATATCTTATCATAACATCGCCCACCCTGGACGCCAGTCCGGGGCTTTTGTCAAAAGAGAATCGATTCAAGGCTTTTAAAGCCTGCTCTCTGAGATATATGTCAGGCGCCTCTTCGAATATCTTCAGCAGAGGCAGGACCGCCCTTTCATCCTGGATCTCCCCGAGAGAAACGACAATTTGAAGCCTGACCGGAAGGCCCGCCCGGTCTAAGGCCGCCAGCAAACCGTCCGTGGCGCGGGAAGATCTGATCGCCGCCAGCGCCCTCACGGCTTCCCCGGCCAGGATGTAATTCTCATCGCCCAGGGCCTGGACCAAAGGTTCGACCGCCCTTTCATCTTTTATCTTTCCCAGCGCCCGGGCAGCGCTCTGGCGGCGCATAGCCGCCGGGCCTCCGGACATCTCAGCCAAGGAAACGACCGCCGCACCATCCTCAACTTTGACATAATCCTCAGGGACGGGCCGGGAACCGGTCCGGTCCTCGAGCATCCTGACCAGCGGCTCCAGCGCCCTCTGGTCACCGATATCGCCCAGCGCGTCAATAACATAACCGCGCAATTCTTCATCCTCGGACGAATCGAGCACTTTCACCAACCGTTCGGCCACCCTAGGATCCTTTATGGACACAAGTTCCCGCGCGGCCTGGAAGGCGTCCCCTTCCGCAAGCTGCTTGAACAACCCTTCCAGCCTGGCATCGTTATTTACGGAACCTGCGGACAACCCCTCGGTGTTCGGCGCCATACCTGACGCGCCATCTTCAGGGAGGCCGGAAAAGGCGAGGTCCGTGCTCGAAAAAAAGAAAAAGAATACGAACAGAGCGACGACAGCGGCCCAAACTTGGACCGGGAAAGCCGACACCATCACCTCTGAAAAGAACTTCCGCAGGATCGCCACGTCTGCCATCACCTTCTCCTTATTGTCCTCTATTTTATCGCCCCGGGCTGGCGGCGGGGACGAAAATATTCGGACCTGGGCTCACCACATCCTCTTCAGCAGGAACAACAGGACCACGAGCACGACCACGCGCCCCCAATCAACACTCCCGTCCGGATGGATGAACCGGCCTTTCAAACGCTTCCATATCCGTGGGAGCTGCACCCGGAGCAGCCGGCCGGCAGCCAGATCGGCTCGCTTAACGGAGTCTGTCGCGGCCGTGAACGATGCGCTGTTGCTGATCGCGGCAGAGACGAATTGCCTCGTCAATTGCTCGGCGCTCGGCCTCGCCGGCGTCTCCAGCGTCACCTGGGCAAAAAGAAGGGACGGCGCAAAGCTTCCGGCCAGCGTTATGGCCGCAATCCACCCCAGCCCCAGAGCGAATACTCGGATCTTTCTTCCCCTGAATTTTAACAGGATAACCTCTTTTCCAGCCACAGCCAAAATACAATAAAAGCTCAATCGATCCAATAGGTGGTGCGTCCCACATATATGCCGACAGCCAGGCCGGCCACCGCCAAAGCCGCAGCAACGATCAACATCCCGGGGGATGCCGGAGCCAGGAAAAGCATCGAAACGGCAGGCAAGGTGAATAGCATGTTCCCGATTATGGCATTACCCTTGGGCAGACGTATCCGGCCTCTCGGGGATCCGCACTGGGCGCTGGCGCCGATGAACGTACCCCACAACAAGGCGGAAAGGAACGTGAATACCGCTAACATGACCTGCCCTCCGGACGATGACGACACCAGACTGCTATGTACTTTATTTCCAGAATCCCTTTCTGGGAACGGGGTTGGACAGGCTCCCGTAGAAGGTCCGGCAAAGATCGTCCACCCGTATGCCGTTCTTCCTGACTTCAATGGCCATCCAGATCGTATTCCGTCCAAAGGTGTGATGCAACGCGCACTGGGTTTCGAACAAACCCGGCGCGTCCACCATGCGCAGCCGTTCGACCACGTCCTCCGCCCCGGTGACGTGCGTGCGATAAAAGAGTTCCAATGCCGGCCGCGCGACCAACCTTAATAACGAGACCTGGACATCCTGTCCATCCAGGAATATCTTCACGGAATAATCCTTATTCCCCCACATGACCCCGGTGCTGGTCTTGTTGACTTCCCCGGCCTCCTCCATACCCGCCTCCTTGGCATTACACGCAATAACTGAAACAGCCTCCAGATTAATGTAACACATATTGAGGCACCGCGCCTAGTGCAGCGATGACATACCGGGGACCATTCTCCAAAGCCCTTATAGCAGGATCGGGCAACTGGTCCGGCCCTTCTCAATACCGTCGGGCCCAGCGTTCCTTCGGCAGGTTGAAATAGCCGTGCCGCAAGCCCGG
>CAYTIW010000034.1:17815-21062 GCA_964438075.1 uncultured Planctomycetales bacterium | reverse complement strand
TCGCGATCGAACGGCGAACATCCTTGAACCCGTAACCGCGCGGCCTGTAATATCGCGCGTACATCTCCGGCTGGGTGCTGTTAAGGCTGACGCGCAGGCTGTCCAGTCCGTAACGGCACAAGGCTTCGACCCTGGAAGTCGAACTGGCATTCGTGTTCATATGGATGGTCCCGCGCGATGTCCTTTGACGTATGATCCGGATGGCCTGCCCTATGACATCGGCCTCCAGCAGCGGTTCGCCCTCACAGCCCTGGCCGAAACTGACCACCGGCTCCCGGGCAGCCTCTATATGCAAAAGCGCGACCTCGGCTATCTCCTCGGCGGTGGGGACGAATTTGAGGCGCGGCTGGGTCGCCGGACAGCTCCCGCTAGGCTGCCAGGAAATGCACCCCAGGCAGCGGGCGTTGCAGGAGGGCGACACCGGCAAGGGGGCCTCATATCTCCCGAAAAAAAAGTTGATCGCGTTCGGGCAGGAATTTTCGCAGGCGCAACCGGCCAGGTGCCCTATCAGGCGGTTCCCGGACTTTCGGAGAACGCCTATCCTGTCTTTAAGTAACTTTTGGTCGACGGCGGTGATGTCGTGGTTCTGGCGGCGGTCGGTCCTGACCGCCGGCACATAAAACCCTCCCTTCCAGAAAGCGACAGGCGCGTAGGAAAAAAGCGGCAGGGTCTTCGCTTTTTTGCGTTCGATGTAGGCGGCGTTCATGAGCTGGGTGTGTCCCGGGGACACGAACGCCGCAACCGGGTAAAGACCGCCTAAATTCTCGAAAGTTTGTGTGAGGGGATTGAAACCGACGGGAGAACGGTCCGGAAGAAAGAAAAGGTTGCTCCCCGAAGGTAGCGGGATCAGGTCGTCCGGGTCAAGTACCGCGACCTGCCCCCCGGCCTGTCCGCAGGCCAGGTATCCCGGGACGTCAAAAATATTCTGCCTTTTGTCAGCGGCCAGCAGTGCCGGCTCATCCCGGTTCCCTGACTTATAATTCCCATATCCAGCCATATAGCAGCCAGCATACACCGCCCCTTGGAAAAACTCTATGACTTTTCCGAAGAATGACGGGCCGACCGCCGGAGTTCTCAAAAGCGAAACGCCCGCAGCCGCCATGGGCGGGCAACTGCGGGCGCGACGATCGTGCTTCAACGATCCTGCACGCGGCGGCTGTTTCAGGCCCCGGCCATGATCGCCTTCACGTCCTCCTCGACCTTGCCGATAGGCTTGATGTCGAACTTCTCGACCAGCACCTTGGCCACGTTCGGCGACAGGAAGGCCGGCAGTGTCGGCCCCAACCGGATATGCTTCACGCCCAGGAACAACAGGGCGAGGAGCACGGCCACGGCTTTCTGTTCATACCAGGCAATGTCATACGATATCGGCAGCTTGTTGATGTCGTCCAGTCCGAAAACTTCCTTCAGCTTGAGGGCCACGATCGCCAGCGAGTACGAGTCGTTGCACTGGCCGGCGTCCAGGACGCGCGGTATGCCTCCGATGTCGCCCAAAGGGAGCTTGTTGTAACGGTATTTGGCACAACCCGCCGTCAGTATCACCGTATCCTTCGGCAGCGCCTTGGCGACGTCGGTGAAGTACTGGCGGTCCCGCATCCTTCCGTCGCAGCCGGCCATCACGACAAAACGCTTGATGGCCCCGCTCTTGACCGCCTCCACCACCTTGTCCGCCACCGCCATGACCTGCTCGTGGGCGAACCCACCCACGATATGGCCGGTCTCGATCTCCTTCGGCGGCTGGCAGGCCTTGGCCATCTGAATGATAGCGGAGAAATCCTTGCGGCCGCCCTCCGGCCGGGGGCCGATATGCCGGCACCCGGGATAACCGGCCGCCCCGGTCGTGAACATGCGGCTCTGGTAGGTGCCCCTGATCGGGATTATGCAGTTCGTGGTCATGAGGATCGGTCCGTTGAAACTCTCGAAATCCTCGTTCTGGTGCCACCATGAACTTCCATAATTCCCGACGAAGTTGTCATACTTCTTGAACTTCGGGTAGTAATGCGCCGGCAGCATCTCGCTGTGGGTGTACACGTCCACGCCGGAACCCTTGGTCTGCTCCAGGAGGTCTTCCAGGTCCCGCAGGTCGTGGCCGGAGACCAGGATGCCGGGGTTCTTCCTGACACCGAGGTTGACCTTGGTGATCTCCGGGTTACCGTAAGTCGATGTGTTGGCCTTGTCCAAAAGGGCCATGGCCTTGACCGCGCACTCGCCGGTCTGCATGACCATCGCCACGAGCTCGTCGGCAGTTAAGTCGCTGACCGTTGCCACCAGGGCGTTCACGATATGGTCATCTATGGACGGATCCTCGTATCCCAGCTCGGCGGCATGCTGGGCATAAGCCGCCACGCCCTTCAGCCCGTAGGTGATAAGTGAACGCAACGAACGCACATCCTCGTTCTCGGTGGTCAATACCCCGACGTAGGCCGCCTTCATCCGGATCTTGTCGTCGGTGCCGGCGGCCCAGTTGGCGCATTCCGGCAGTTCCGGAGCCCCGCAGCCGCAACTCCCGCCGCAGCAGTCGAGAGCTTTGAAACGCCAGGCATCGCGGACCTGGAGCGCTTCCTTTATGTAAGCGATGATGGCCGCTTCGTCAAAATTGGCATTGGTGATGGTCGAAAAGATGGCGGTCTTGATGAACTGGGCAGTATGGCTGTCTAGCTTCACACCCGACGCGCGGGCCTTGACGACCCAATAGGCGATGCCTTTCACCACGAATAGGAGAAGGTCCTGCAGGTTGGAAACAGTATCCGTCTTGCCGCAGACCCCCTTCACCTTGCAGCCGGCACCACCGGCCGTTTCCTGACACTGATAACAGAACATGCTCATCGGTACACCCCCGTTTTTAGTATTGATTTAATAACATCCCCGCCCTAAATGATATCGCCCTGCAAGGAAACCGTGTAACCGCGAATAATGATGTTCTTCCCCGCCTGCCTCAGCGCGGCTTCGACGACATGCTCCGTGCCGGAGCAACAAGGGACTTCCATGCGGACTATGGTAACGGACTTGATATTGTTCGCGCGGAACACCTCCGTCAGTTTCTCGATATATTCATCTATCTCAGCGTCCAATTTCGGGCAGAAGATCACCAGGACCTTGCCTTTCAGGAACTTGCGGTGGAAATCCGCGAAAGTGAACGGCACACAGTCCGCGCTCACCACCAGGTCGGCATCCTGAAAGAACGAAGAGTGCGGGTTCAACAAGCGCAGCTGCACCGGCCACTGCCGCAGTTCCGACTGCACCGGCC
>CAYTIW010000034.1:5017-17715 GCA_964438075.1 uncultured Planctomycetales bacterium | reverse complement strand
GGGTTCAACAAGCGCAGCTGCACCGGCCACTGCCGCAGTTCCGACTGCACCGGCCCCTGACCGCCGGGATCTGCTACGGCAAGCCGCGGTTGATCGCGGAAGTCCCGGGCCATACTGCCCGGACAACCGCAGGCCGGACTCTTTTCCTGTTTGGGTCCGTTAACCACATCCACTCCTCTCTTTTGCAGATATTCCTGTGCCTGCTTCAAATACCCGTTCTGACCGTGATCAGCCAAATGTTTGAGGTGCGCCTGCACCGCCGGGGCCCCAGCCCGCATGATATTTTCCAAAGCCTCGATCTCGTTGTAACCGTCCGCTTCGCGTTCCGAAATAGTAATCGCGCCCTGCGGGCACTCGCCCAGACAGGCACCCAGCCCGTCGCATAGCGAATCTCCCACCAGCCGGGCCTTGCCCTCCACGATCCTGATGGCACCCTCATGGCAGGCCGGGACGCACATCCCGCAGCCGTTGCATTTCTCTTCGTCGATACTGATGATACTGCGCTTCATCTTTGACCCCGTTCTTCTTGTTTAGCCGGCGGCGAGATCGGCCAAAGTGACCTTCCGTAACTGATCCAGCAGCAATGACTCCATCCCCTTGATTTGTTTTCTGAGCGGACAGGTTTTTATGTCGGAGCAAAGTTTCTTTTTGAAAAGGCAATCCCCCAAAGAAATATGCCCCTGGAAAATGGTCATCAGATCTATAAGCCTTATCTGCTTCGGGTCCTTTTCCAGCCTGAACCCTCCCCCGACCCCTTTGATGGAACTCAGATAGCCGGCTTTCTGCAGCATCTGCAGGGTTTTTCTCATGAAAGGCCTCGGGAGCCCCAGGTCCCGGCCCAGGTCTGCAGTTGACACGATCTTGTCCTCATCCAGAGCCATATAGACCAGGGCGCGGACGGCGTAATCGGTGCTGCGGGCCAAAAGGTGCATATTTTTTCCCTTCGTTTGCTTAAAGGATACCACTCAGGTATCATTTGTCAAGCGAAAAAAACCGGCTTAAACCGGCCGATGCAGAAAACAGGTCTGCGCCTGTTGGTTAGTCGGAAAATAGAATTACGAGAATCCCTTGCCGCTTCAACCTGTCAACTGGCGGATCTTCGCCAATAGCGCATCTCCTTGGAAAGGCTTTTCAAAGATCGCCGCGACGCCTTCCATGCGGAAAATATCCCCGATCTCGTTCTTGGCCGTCACAATGACTACCGGAATGTCCTTGAGCTCGGGATCAGCTTTTATCTCCCGTAACACGCTGAAACCATCCATTCCCGGCATCATGACGTCCATGAGCAACAGGTCGGGCCTGATCTCACGGAACTTGCGCAACCCGTCCACCCCGTCAGAAGCAGAGAACACAGAATAGCCAGCCGACTCCAAGCGCTTATGGAAGAGGGTCAACATGCCGACATCGTCTTCTACCACCAGGATCCTTTTCATTAAGCACCGCTCCCAATTGATCTGGTCATTGGATCACCATCCTCATCCTCCCATCAGGCCATGGAAGAACATCCCCTTCCCTCCACATGGCCGGGCAGCCCTCAGGAACGGGCCGCCTTCCCTCCATCCGCCGGCAACATAACGGTAAAGGTCGTCTTCTTGCCCGGGTCCGATTGCACGCGGATGTCCCCTCCGTGTTTTTTCACGATCTCGTAGCTTATGCTGAGCCCCAGTCCGGTCCCGCTGCCGACGGGTTTGGTGGAAAAGAAGGGCTCAAAGATCCTGGACATGTGCTCTTTGGGTATACCCTCCCCGTCGTCAATGATATCTACGCATACCATCGGCCCTTTGGCATGAGTCCTGACGATGATGCGCCCTCGGCCGTTCTTTATCGCCTGGGCCGCGTTCACCAGTATGTTCATGAAGACCTGTCCTATCCGCTGCGACTGGCACTTGACAGGAGGAGTCGCGTGGTAATCCCGGACCAGCTCCGCATTATATTTGACCTGGCCCCAGACGATATTAATGGCCTGCTCCAATATTTCCTCGACTTTTACTTCGGCCATGCCTTCATATTCCGTCCGGGCGAAAGTCCGCAGGTCCATGACTATCCGCTTTACGCGCGACAGGCCTCCTTGCAGCTCGGCGAGCATGCTGACCACATCCGCGCGCATCTGCTGGAATTTCTCCGTGTTGAGCCGGCCGGTGCAGACCGCCAGGTCGGCGCGGGCGTCGTCGGACGTAGCCCAGGACGCCTGCCTCCCGATGAAGTCTTTCAGGTCCTCTATCACTTCCTCATAGGCTTGCACATACTCTTCCAGGGTCTGCATATTGCTCATGACGTACGCCAGCGGGTTGTTGATCTCATGGGCCACTCCGGCTGCCAGCTGCCCGATGGCGGCTAATTTTTCCGACTGTATCAATTGCTCCTGGGCCTGCTGCAGCGCCTCGTTCTTCGATACCAGTTCCTTGCGCGAACGCTCCAGCTCGTCTATCTTTTCGCGCAGGGTTTTCATCATGCCTTCAAAAGCCAAGCCCAGGCTTCCGATCTCATCGTCGGAGGCCAGGATACGCGGGTCCATCGGGGCGTTCAGGTCGCCCTTGGCCGCTATCATTTCCAGATGGCGTATGGGGCGCGAAATATGCGCTGCCAGGAACAAGGCAACCAAAGTCCCCAGTATTATGAAGCCCAGGCAGGTCTGTATGACGTTCCAGCGGATAATGGCCAGGCCCTTGAGAAAGTCCTGTTCGGAGGCGCTGGCCCCGATGACCCAGCCCCAGCCGGGATGATAGACCACCGCCACCAGCCGGCGGTGCGGGAGGTCTTCCTCCAGGTCCTTCCAGGTGTACCGGGAAATAAGCGCCTGTCCGGCCGGAAGGTCCTTGACTTGCGAAAGCATCGTGCGGAAGAAATAAAGCCCCTGATTGTCGCGATAATCGGCAACATTCTCCCCGTCGCGCAAACGGTCCTTGGACACGATGAACTTGCCTGCCTGGTCGATAGCAAAAACATACCCGTGGGCGCCGATCTTCTGGTCCGCCATGCGTTCTTTCAATTCCTCGGCCAGGATACGCTCCAGTTCGTAGCTCTTGAAATCCGTATAATATGTACTGACCCCGATCACCAGGTCCTGTTTGGGCATATAGACCAGCGCAGCCACCTTCATGCGTTCGTCGGCCTGGCCGGGATCGGTCCAGGCATAATGCAGAATCTTGACCTCATCGTTCTTCAGGTTGCGCGCTTGGGCCACCAACCCTTTGTATCTATTGGCGGAGTCCTCGCGCTGCCCCTCCCAGGCGGGCTTGCCGTCGGACTTCCTGTCCTTTGAAAGGATATAATTGCCGTCGCCGTCGATAATGAAAATGTACCCGCTGCGTCCGATCCTGACATCGGCCAGTTTGTCCAGCAAAGGCTGAAAACGGTCCGGACCTGTGCCCGGCTTGACCGACCGGTCATATAATTCGAACGTCAGCTTCACATTCAGCGCCAGGGATTCCAGGCGTTTCTCGACCAGGGACTGTTCCCTTTTGAGGATGCGTTGCATCTCCTCGTGATAAATATCGGCCGTGGAATACCAGCCCTTGGCCATCAATATCAGGTCCCGGCGCATATTCTCCAGGGCTTCCCGATAATAGGTCTGATAGATCAGGATACCTAGCACAGCCGTAGGCAGGGTCAGAAAGATCAGACAGACAATTAGGAACTTCCATTTTATGCTGACGAACTTTTTCATACCGGGACGGGCCTGGCCAATCTCATTCTTTATAATATCCGGACAGTTCGAAGATCCTCTCCCACTCCTTGGCTATCTGCGCGTTAACCTGCTCCGCGCTAACATCGTCGGAAGAAAGGTAATGGTGCCAGTGCTTCTGCGATACCTCCAGCAGCTCCAAATACTCCGGGACGACCCAGAAGTCACGCATCATCAGCATCGACTCTGCCAGAGGCGCATTGTAAGGCTTGGCGGACAGGAATTCCTGGGAGCTCAAGACCGAACGGTCACAGGAAAAGCCCCCCAGCCTGGCCCATTCTCGCTGGACATCGCTACGTACGAACCACTGCAAAAACTTGAAACAGAGTTCTTTTTTCTTGGTCGAACTTTTGATCGACAACCCCTGGCCGCCCAGCGAAGTGGCGCGGGCTTTGGGCCCGGCAGGGTTGGCAAAAAAACCTGTCGCCCCGGCATAAGGGTTCCGGGCCGGGTCCAGCAGGTCCGGGAAGAAGGCGAAGAAGCTCATGACCATGGCCACCTTTCCCTCTATGAAAGCCTCGTTCGCCTCCAGATAGGCCGTGGCATACTCCGGAGGGCCTAGATCATGGATCTTTTTATACATCTCCAGTCCTTTATTACTGCCCGGCGTGTCCAGAAAACCTTTAACGTGATAGGTCTGCTGGTCCCCAATGCCCCCGCCGTAAGCCCACAACAGAGTATCGACCCCCATGGTTATTCCGTCGTAAGCCGGGCTTCCCCAGACCGTGACGCCATAAAAATTCTTATCCGGCCGGTAGAAGAATTCCGCAATATCGCGCAGCTGTTCCCAGGTCTTGGGTATGCCCAGATCGTACCCGTACCTGGCCCGGAAAACCTTCTTCTCGGCCGGGTCCTCAAAAAGGTCTTTGCGGTAGGCAAAGCCCATCGCATCACCCATGAGCGGCACGGCCCAATACCGGCCGGACCCCTTGGGATATTCGGCATACCCTGTTACCGCCGGTCCGGCCATCTGCTTGTCCACCTGATAGCGCTTGATCCAGCGGGTCAGGTCGGTATAGACCCCTTCGGTAGCCCCCCGGCCCAACCATTGTGAATCGCCGCCGACCAGGTCATAGTCGCCCGATCCCTGTTTTACCGAGCGAAAGAACTCGTCGTAAAAACGCTCCCAGGGCACCTGCACCACCACGACCTTAATGCCGGTCTCCCTGGTGAAGCGCCCGGACAACTTCTGCAGATAATCAGCCGGAGCCCATTGAGCCCACAGGATAGTGATCGAACTCTCCGGCGGGGCTGCCGGCTCTCCGGCGCATCCTCCGGCCGTGATTAATAGGCTTACTATCAATAACCATCTTTGCATCGGCGACCTCATTTTATCAAGTGACCGAACTCCTCCGGGGGCAATGCAATAAGCCGCGGGACGTTGTCCCCGGACCGGGCCGTTCCGCCCCGCCTTGCTTCGTCCGAACGATGCCTATCTAATTATCAGCTATCAGACCACCCGCACTCAGAAGGCTGCGGACCGTCTTCCGCAATTCCTGGTTGTTCCAGGGCTTGGCCATAAAAGTGGACAGATGGCCCTCCTTTATCGCCCGTTGCACCCCTTCAACATCCACAAAACCGGAAAGCATTATGGCCGTGAACCGGCCGAACCTTTTATTGGCTATCCGCAGGAATTCGTCCCCCATCATCCCCGGCATCTTTTGGTCAAAGATGACCAGGTCCACTTCCCCTCCCAGCTGCTCGAGCTGTTTAAGGGCTTCCTCTCCGCCTAAAGCAGTGACGATCCTGTAACCATCCGGAAAAAGACATCTTTCCAGGCTGCGTAAAATACTTTCCTCGTCATCAACGCAAAGTATGACCGGCGGATATTCCCAACTTGATGCCATCTTGGCCCTCCGGGAATAAAGAAGAATGGTAAAAACAGAGAAAACAGAATTATATTATCCTGCTCGGGAAATTAATTCAACACTTAACATCTGTAATATCCCCCAGCCCGCCGCAATAAGAAAGCCCAGCCATAAAGCTGGGCTTCAAGTGGGTCCTTATGTTCTGTACCTGATCTTACTCCAGGAAATCAAGCTTGCCCTGGCTTATCCTCCGGTAATAACAACCGAACCGTGTCTGCCCCGATCGATCTTTGACATGACAGGACCCCCGGCCGACCATGCGAACCAGGTACAATAATGAATTCTGCTCGCAATTGACCCGGACCTCGACGATTTTCAGCTCATCGCCGGAAGTCTTGCCCTTGATCCATAATTCATTGCGCGATGTGCTCCAGAAAGTCGCCAGGCCCGACTCCAGCGTATGCCGGAGCGCCTTTTCGTTCGCATAGGCCAGGATCAAAACTTCCTTCGACTCCGCGTCCTGCACGATCACCGGTATCACCGGGTCCAGGGACCGCGCCACCTTGCTCAGCTTTTCGAAGTCAAGCAGGATGTCATGCCCGGCCTCCAGGGCCTGAGGGGTGATATCGCCTTTGAAATCTTTTCGGTTCATGGGCTGACCTTATTGTTCAAATAGTTTCGTGAAACTGCGCGGCCTGCGCGACCTCCACTTGGCGTTATGATAAGCGTAGCTGACGATCAAAGGCAGCACGCTGGTCGCTTCCGCGTAGACCATCTGTTCAAAGACCGTGTCGACCTTGCCCCAGGATGAAGCTTCCCTGAGGGTCGAGCTCGAACAGGCCCCGTCCCGGACATCCGCCACCGTGATCTGCACCGCGTACTTGTGCATGGGGACTTCCACCCCCAGCACTTCCGCGCAGACGATCGTATCCTGGGCGAAATTCTTCGGCACCCCTCCGCCGATCATGAAAAGTCCCGACGCTGGGGACTTGATCTTGATCCGTGTCAGTTCGTAAAAGTCCTTCACCGAATCGATCGACACGTGCTCGTCCGGGCTTTGGACCTGGTGCAGCACGAGGCCGAAGCCGGCGGAAGAATCGCTGAACGCCGGGCAGAAAACAGGCACGTCATGCTCATAGGCCGCCTGGACCAGGGAATTCTTCTTGGCCTTCCTGGTCAGGTACCGTCCCATCTCCCGGATGAATTCCCTGGAAGAGTACGGGCGCGGCTCGAGCCCGTCCGCGATCTCCTTAATGGTCCGGTCGCACTTTTGCAGGTCTTCTTCGTCGATGAAAGTGTCGTAGATGCGGTCTATGTACAGCGACCGCAATACCTTGTCGTCCGCGTGGGGCGTGCCCTGGTAATGCTTGAACCCCAGCGCTTCGAAGAAATCCATGTCCACGATCGAAGCGCCCGTCGCGACGATGACGTCGACCATGTTGGACTCGACCATGTCCAGATAGACCTGCCTGCACCCGCCCGCCGAAGTGCTTCCGGCCAGCGTCAATATATTGGTGCAGTTCTTTTCATTGATCATCCTGACCAGGATATCCGCCGCCCTGGCGGTGTCGCGGGAGGTGAAAGACATCTCCCGCATGGCGTCGATGAACTTCGTGGAATCCAGCGACTTGACGTCCACGTGCCGGACCGGCTTCTTCAAGAGGTCTTTTTTATTCATATCTATACCTCCGTTGCTCGCTTCGAAAACCGTTCGATCCCTGGATATGGCCCTTGTTCTTCCGGCCTTCACGAGCCGACAAGAAAGATCATTGGTTGATATGCACTATCTTCGCGGGTGGAAACCCGTTGAAATAGGTGGACGAGGCATGGGAATATGAGCCTATGTTCTCTGCGTACACCAGATCATGTATCTCCAGCTCGGGCAATTCGGCAGATAATGTGATCGTGTCCAGGGCATCGCAGGTCGGGCCGAATACGGCTGCGATCTGCTTCTCGCCCTCCTTGAAAGCCTTAACCGGGTAGTTACAGTGGTCGAATATCTGGCCGGAGAAAGTATGGTAGACCCCGTCGTTGATGTAGTAGCACGGCTTTCCTTCTCTCACGGCCTTTCCCACCACCTTGGCCACGACCGTGCAGGCATCTGCCACCATGAACCTGCCGGGCTCTGCCAGTATCTGCATGTCATTGGGGAACAATCTGCCTATTTCGCTGTTAAGTTTCTTGGCCAGCAGCCGGAAATCCTTGACCTTCCGGTCGTACTTGACCGGGAATCCGCCGCCGATGTCCAGGATCATGATCTTCCTGTTCAGCCTGGACTCGGCTTCCTTGATGATGTTCGACGAAAGCTGCAAGGCCTGGATGTAATTGTTGAAATTGGTGCATTGGCTGCCGACGTGAAAGCTGAGGCCTTCCACGACCAGCTCGAGGTTGAAGGCTTCCTCGATCAGGTCCACCGCCTCTGCCGGAGAGGCCCCGAACTTCGAGGACAGCTCCACCATCGATCCGGTGTTGGGGACCCTGATCCTCAAGACCAGTCCGGCCTGCGGAGCATGTTTCTTTATTTTCTTAAGTTCCTCGCTGTTGTCGTAGGTCACCAGCGGCTTGTATTTGTTTAGGGCCTCCAGCGTTTCCACCGGCTTGATGGTGTTGGCGTATATTATCTTATCCCAGATAAAATCCTGCCGTTCCTTGTCCGGAAGGCCTTTTATGTTCTCGTGCACCAGCATGAATTCCGGCATCGAAGCAACATCAAAGCTGGCGCCGATATCGTACAACGTCTTGATGATCTCCGGGTTGGAATTGGCCTTTACGGCATAATAGGCCTGCACCTTGGGCAGATGCTCCTTGAACTCTCGGTAGTTCTGCCTTATCTTTTCATGGTCGATGACGAAGATCGGGGTGCCGTGCTTCTCGGCCAGTTTCTGCATGAAGGCCTTTTCGTTCTCCGACAGCGTGAATCCGTTATTCTTTCCGTTGTTTTCGCCCATGCTATCTCCCCTTATGCCACGAACATGAAGTTTTTAAATTGCCAGGGATCCTTATGATCCAGTTTATTGGCGGGGTTCTCCTTGAAGTAAGATTTCCTGTCCTTGAGCGGTGTCCAGTCATAAGCCTTGGAGACGAATTTGCCCAGGTACGGCCTGGCGATCTTGAGCACGTAGTCATGCGGCAGGTCATCCGGAAGGCAGAAACCTCTCCTCGGGTTCTCGAGCATCCACATGGCGGCGGTGATGACCCCCAACGCGACCTGTATCGTAGTGGCATTCTGCCCCGGCGCCAGTTTCCTCGCTTCTCCTATCGACAGGATACTGCCCGTCCACCACGAATTGTAGGCATGGCCCATCAGCAGCGCGCCTAGAATATCTTCGCCGGAGAGTATTTCCTCGTCGTTCAATATCCTCAGCCTCGACTGCATCTCATAATTGTTCCCCCTCAGCTCATGCAACGAAATGATCGTTTCATCGCAGGGCATATAGGCATAATGTACCGTCGGCCGGTACAGGACCTTCCCCTTCTTCCTTAAGGTCCACCGGTCGGAAATGCCGAAAGCCTCCCCGTGCCGGATGATCATGCCCACGATCTCATACCCGGGGACATAGGACCTGACCCAGGAGTTCATGCCCATCTGAGCGAGGAAAATCTGGTTCTTCGGCCCCGCGGGAGGACGATGCGCCAAAGGGGGGAGTTCTTTTTCATGCGTGCCCCAGCCCATTTCCGCCGGCGCAGTCCCCTCTTCCCTTAAGCCTTCAATGCTCCAGGTCCCCACAAATTCATCGACCTGCTTGGGCTTGTTGGTTATCTGGGTGTCCCTCTCCGAGCAGTGGATCACCTTGATCCCGATCTCTTTCCCTATACCCGCGAAATCCCTCTCGTCTATCAACCTCTCCAGCTTGGCCGGGTCCCGCGCCTTGTTGTCACGGATAAGCTTATTGGCTATATCGACGGCCCCTTGTTTGGCGAAGTGGGAGATCAGCCCTGGATTGGCCCCGTGATCGACCACGAAAGTCGTGGCGTCCTTCCAGCCCTTTGTGAGCTCCCGCAGCTTCATCTGCCGGTAATAGAGGGACTTCTCGTATGGCGTGGCCGTGAACCTGTCCGAATAAGAATCCCATACCTCGACGGAAGTATTGACATAGAACACTTCATGCTCATGGCACCACTTGACGATCTCGCAGCAGTCGATGTTCCACGCCAGGTCGACCAGGAGCCCGCCTTGCTCCAGATACTGTGAAAGGACGGCATCCATGTTCTCCCGGGTTATCTTATGCCTGGCGAACCGGATGCCCTGGGGGGCGAACCGCTTCAACTCGCCGGACTTATCTTCAAAATCGATCACCGTTATTTTCTCGTGAGGGATCCGGATGTGCTTCAGCATGATCGGTATGGTGCAACGCGAAACAGAACCGTAGCCAATGATCAGGACTTTTTTCTTGAATTCCATGATGCGCTCTCTCCCAGTAAGATTTTTCTGTCCGAGGGTTTTATTATTATTTTTGTTCGGGATTTTATCATACTTTGCACACGAGTGTGTTTTTTTCTTCCCCCTCCTTTCTTGTTCATCCGCCTTGATCGCGCTTCCTTCTGTGCCTTGAAAACCTTCGACGATTTATATCCGGGCCGAACTGTCAAAATGATCCCCGTCGACCATGGAAGTAAAAAGTCCGCGAAGAAGATCCCTTCGCGGACTCAATAAGGCGCTCGCGCGCCGGCCTATCTGACGCTTAAGACAGGATAAAGGTAATTGGTGAAACAGATGGCCACCAAAGCCGTGCCGTATTTCTTCTTCGGGACAAAACTGGCCGTGACAACGCGCGAGCCGCGCAATTCGAACTCGTCCTCGAACCCGTTGGAGTATAACGTGTGCAGGCTGTGCCGCAGCTGCTCCGCGGCCCCGGCCTCGTCCAGGGTCCCGTTGTATTCGCACACCAGGCCGCCCAGCTTCTGCCTAGTCTTGCGGTTGTAAAGCATGCCGTAGATTATGCCTGCCGTGGCGCGGATCCCGCGCTCGACATTGGCGCAGGCCATTATCGTCTCCAGGACCGATCCGTATACCAGGCACTTCGGCTTGGAGATCTCGCGGGCGATCGCCGGCATAATGGAAGAATAGGTCATGATGTTGTAACGTTCGATCCCGGCGTCGCGCAGGGCCAGGTGGAACGAGCCCGCATGCACGGTGATGTCACATTCGCCCACGCCCTCGGTGACGAAAAAGTCCTTGGGGACGCGGGGCCCGATCGTGAGCGTCTGGAACTGTTTTTCATTAACAAGGCCCTCAGCGTCTCTAACGACATCTTCGGCGTTGAGGGGTGCGCCGGCCAGAACACTAGCGGGCTGTTTCATTTCTCCGTTTCCCTTCTTCCAGTCTTGCCAGCGAAAACCTAATGAGGGCCAAACAAAACAGAACAAAAAATTACACATCCGGCATCGAACGTGCTTATCACATAAATCCATTTATTATTTTATACAATCAATTCTCAAATATTCGACACAAATCTCTAATATTTCTCCCCTCGCCAGCCGCCGTTCCCGACCCTTAATACCCGTCGAGCGTGTCTCGTGAACGCCGCTGGCATCCCGCAGCGGACTCTTCGAAAAAGATCGAACACCTGTTAGGCTCCCGAAGGATAATTTCTAAAATGATCGCGCCCAAAACGGCGCTCTAGAAACAAAAATGGACGCTGGCGGCAAAAGCTTCGCCGGCGCCGGCAGCGCCCTCGATGTTCAGCCAGACCTTTTCGGCCACCGGGAGGTCCAGCCCCAGCACAAGATCGGTCCGCCGGCCTTCCGCGGTCAGGACCCGGTCGGCATCATTATTCAGCCGGTGGATATAATCCGCCGTCCCATACCTCACCCCGACATACGGGGTCAGCTTTTGGATATCGTACGATATCAGCCATGAACCCTGCCAATCGTCCAGGATGGCATTGTTCTTCTCGCCGTTCTTTTTGACCGTCTTAGGATGGATGCTTATGTGCTGGAACCCGGCCACCGACTTGAACGCGCCGCGCTCAAAAAGCCGCACGCGGAATCCATAACCTCCGCCCCATAAAGGGTTGTTGTATTCCGTCTCTGAACCGCTGCCGTCCTTATGCTTGACCGTGCCCAGGCTGGCCTTGAGGTCCAGGGAGAACCAGTCCGTTATGCCGTAAGAAAGCAGGATGTGGTCCTGCTGGCTTTTCAAAGTGCCATGGTCCTTGTTAAGATCGCGGCCGGTGATGGTGTAATGCTGATAGCCCCAAAAGATCTTGTTCTTCTCCGGCATTTTGGTGCCATAAGCCGGCGCAGCCGACGCGGCCCCGGCGGTCAATAACAGGCCCATAATGCACATCAATACCTTACGCGCCATTTTCCTTCCCTCCCAAGATTTACGGTTAGACTACCAGATAAGACTGCAAGGCATTGAACAAATATCCTGTTATTATTATCGCCAGGGTGGTAACGCCGAAAAAGATCATGATCAACGGCAGCTTCATGGCCCGGCGCAGCATGACCGCCTCCGGCAGGCTCAAAGCGGCTATCGCCATCATGAACGAAAGCGCCGTCCCGAGAGGGATGCCTTTCTGGAACAAAGCCACCGCGATCGGCACTATCGCGGCACAACTGCCATACAGCGGCACGCCCAATATAGTCGCCAGCGGCACCGAGAAGATCCCCGTGCCCGATATCAAGGAATGGATGGCCTCCTGAGGTACATAATTATGGATCAAAGCCCCCAGGCCGACCCCGAAGATGACCCACAACCAGACCCGGCGCGTGATCGAAACAGCCTCCTGCCATCCGAAGGCAAGGCGGCTGCGCCAGGAGCTGAACTCCGGCACCGAGAACTCCCCTTTATCCGGAGCCGCGAAATCCTCCACCAGATGCCTTTCCAGGCCCATACGGCCCAGTATGATCCCCGAGAATATCCCAATGGCCATGCCGCTCATCACGTAAGCCACGGCTATCTTCCAGCCGAAGAACCCCAGCATCAAGACCACCACATATTCATTTATGATCGGGGATGTTATGAGGAAGGCGAACATGACCCCCAGCGGCACGCCGGATTTAAGGAAAGCGAAAAAGATCGGGATCGAGGAACAGGAACAGAACGGCGTCACCGCCCCGAAGAGCGAGGCATAAAAATAAGCGGCGAACCCTTGATGCGCCATCCAGCCGCGCAGCTTCTGGTGGGGTATCAAGGTCCGCACTACCCCGACCGCGAAGATCAAGGCCACCAGCATGAACAAGATCTTCACGGTGTCGGC
>CAYTIW010000034.1:0-4917 GCA_964438075.1 uncultured Planctomycetales bacterium | reverse complement strand
CCATAAGTCCATCTCAAAACACTTGCTCCGACGAAATTTTATGTTACAATTCGCTCATTCGTCCCCTTAGCTCAACGGATAGAGCACAAGCCTCCGGAGCTTGGGATGGCGGTTCGATTCCGCCAGGGGGCGCCATTCTTACTCCCGACTTGCGACCGCCGCTTGCCAATAGTTACGCTACTCCGCCGCCTCTGTTTTTCGCTGGGACAGTTCCTTGCTTATCGGCTTGGCAGGGGCGGGAGCGGGGTCATTGCGGAACTTCAGATAAAACGCGCCGGTTGTCCCGTTGAGGCCAGGACGCTCCGCCACAGGTCGCTGTCCAGGGATATCTTTTGCCGGGACGCCGTCGCCATCTCCATCGGGACATGGACGAATTGCCGCCGCGTCCCTATGATCAATTCCGTTTTCCCGGCCATGGCGGCGTGGACGGCGTTGCGGGCGTACAGATCGCACAGCACGCTGTCATCGGTGCCCGCGGCCCCGCCGCGGATATAATAGCTGGGATCGATATATTTCAGGCTGACCTGGACGCCCTCTTTGGCGAAATACTGCCCGATGCTTTCCTTTAAGAAACGCCCGATGTCCTTATACGCCGAATTACCCGACGGATCTTTCCCCCTGTCGCCGGGGATCAGGTCCTGGCCCGCTCCTTCCGCGACCACGATCAGGGCGTGGTAGCGCCTGCGGATGCGCTCCTTGAGCACGGACAGGAACCCGGCCTGCCCCTCCAGCCGGAAAGGCTGCTCCGGGATCAGGACAAAATTGACCTGCTGGCTCGCCAGCGTTGCTCCGGCGGCGATGAAGCCCGAGTCCCTCCCCATCAGCTTGACCAGCGCGATGCCGTTGGGATAGCTCTTGGCCTCCGCGTGCGCCGCGTCCAGCACGTCTCGCGCCCGGTCGATCGCGCTGTTGACCCCGAACGTCCGGTCGACGTACATCACATCATTGTCCACCGTCTTGGGGATGCCGACCACCGCGATCTTCAATCCCCGGCGGCGGACCTCCCGGGATATTTCCAGCGCGCCGCGCTGCGTGCCGTCGCCTCCGATGGTAAAAAGGATATCGATCTTTTGCTGGGCCAGAAAATCGGCCATCGCGCCTACCGGCGGGTTCCCGCGGGAAGATCCCAGGATCGAGCCTCCCTGGCGGTCGATGTTATCGACCAGTTCGGGCGTGAGGGGCTTCATACACTTCAACGCCTCCGGGCCCATCCCCAGGTAGCCGTAACATATGCCGTTTATATCCGTGACGCCGTAATTATGAAAAAGTTCCAGCACCAGCGACCGGATAACGTTGTTGAGCCCGGGGCAGAGCCCGCCGCAGGTAACGATGGCGACCCGGGTCGCGGCCGGCGTAAAGTATATCTTCGGACGGGGCCCGGCTTTCTCGAAAGTAACGTCTTCGTCCGATGACTCGGCATCGATCTCAATGCGGTTCAGGACGCGCGCGCCCTCCTTCACGAAATTGGGCAGCGCGTCGCCTTGGGCCTGATTCAGGTGTAACGGCGAAGCTATTTCCGCCTCACCCAGACTTAAAATGGGAATATTTCTCACCTCTCACCCCTCAATGTCCGGCCTTAACCGGGCATGCGTGCCGTCACAAAAAGGCGGCTTCTTGGTCTTCTTGCAGCCGCACCAGGCCACCTTCTTGGCCGTTTCCAGAACTACCTTGAGCGGCAGTTTGCCGCGCCCTCCGGACTTATGCGAGCCATCGCAAAAAGGCTGCTTGGCCGATTCCCCGCAGGAACACCACCAATATTCACCGGCTTTCATGCTCATTAAATAAGGCGTTTTATTCTTCGCCATGGCTCCCCCCTGTCGTATTACATCCCGATGGGATATCCGGGCCGGCGCAGGCTCGCTTGATAAGGAACGGACACAGCCGAGACCGGCCGGCACTCTGGATAAAATTCATTGTACCAGCCGCACCATGAGCATGCGATAAAATTCTAAGGATAGTCTGGCTTCCCTATTTAAAGGGGGGTCTTTGGGGCTCGGCCTTTCCTGCAGTTGCCGGATATCGATCAGTGGCCGCAGCAACAGCACCCGCCGCTGTCCGGCTTCAAAGGAGGCGCCGGAGGGAAATCAGACTGTGTCTGGGCTATATGATTGAAATAATTCGTGAACATATCGTAACAGACCCAGGCTATGAGCTCGATCAGGGCGGCATCCCCGTAGCCGGCCTTGCGGAAATTATCGATCGCGTTCTGGGACGGGCTGCCGTTGGTCTTTACTATCTCGGCGGCCAGCTTGACCAGCGCATCCATTTTCGGGTCGCGGCTACGGCCCTGCCGTGATTCTATGGTCTCTTCGAGCGTGAGGCCGGACATCTTCCCGATGACCGTATGGGCCGCGAGACAATAATCGCAATCATTGGCCTGTGCTACCGCCAGGGCTATCGCCTCGATCTCCCTCGGGCCAAGGACCCCTTTCTTGAGCCCCGCGCTGTATTCCAGCATAGCCCCGAGGGTCGAAGGCGAATGCGCCATCGTGGCATAAATGTTCGGGATCTTTCCCATCTTGGCCTTGATCCCCTCCAGGACCTTCTTCTGCTCCGCATTAGCTTTATCTAGAACTACCGGTTCAATAACTGGCATACGATCTCCTTTCCTTTAGAACATTAGTCGCTCCGGTGATCAAAACTTACATTCCGGAACGGGGGCCTGACTTAAGCAGTTTTCACCTGGATATGCGGCGCACGCGTCACGTGCTGCTTGCAGGTCTCATGCCGGCACCTGCTGGGCCAGGCAATGGCAGGCCCCCCGGCCCACGATTATGTCGGTCGCGTCTATGGCGATGACCTTGCGCCGAGGGAAAAGCTTTCCCAATATGCGGGCCGCTTCCTTGTCTTGCGGGCAGGCGAAGGTCGGCAGCAGGACGATCCCGTTGGCAACATAGAAATTGGCGTAGCTGGCCGGCAAACGCTGGACCTTCCGGTAATAACGCGGTGCCGGCATCGGCAAGGTCACAATGCGGAACGGCCTGCCGTCCAGGTCCCTGAAAGACCTGAGTAAAGACAAGTTCTCCTGCAAAATTTTATAATTCACGTCCGTCTTGTCCTCCTCCACGACCGTCACGATCGTGCGCGGGTCAATGAAACGCGCCAGGTCGTCGATATGGCCGTCGGTATCGTCGCCGGCGATGCCGTCCTTGAGCCAAAGCACCTTCTCCACCCCCAGGCCGGCTTTCAAGGTCCTCTCGATATCTGCCTTGGTCATTTGCGGATTCCGGTTCGGGTTAAGCAGGCAGCTTTCGGTGGTCAGAAGGACCCCCCGGCCGTTCACCTCGACCGAACCGCCCTCCAGGACCACCGGGAAGGAAAAGCATTCCAGCCCCAAGGACGCGGCCATTCTCCTGGCGATGCGGTCATCCTTGGCCGACGGGTATTTCCCGCCCCAGGCGTTGAATATCCAGTCAGCGGCCGCCCGTTCACCGGTCCGGCGCTGTTTCAGGATGATAGCTCCGTGGTCCCGACACCAGGCGTCGTTGGTCGGCCAGCGGTGGAAAAAGACATTGCGCCGTACCTTGCGGGCCGCGAGTTTCCTTCTCAGCCCGGACTCCATGGCTGCGTCATCGACATTGACGTGCACTTCCTCGGCCTTGGCGAGATGCCTGATCATCTCCGCGAAGCTCTCCTGGGCGCCGGACAGAGCGGTCAAAAAAGTCCTCGGATTGTGCGGATAGGACAGCCAGGTGCCCTGGTGAGGCTCCCACTCGGCGGGCATGCGGTAACCGCGGGCGGTAAGATCGAAAAAGGCAGCTTTACTGTGGCCGGGTCTCTTCTCTTTCATGGCGGGCTCTATTCTCCGGAGAAACGCTTGAGGATATCTCCGTAACTGTCGATGCGGCGGTCGCGCAGGAACGGCCACTGCACGCGCTTGGTCCCGATCATGTCCAGGTCGACCGGGACGATCAGGGTCTGTTCCTTGGCCGCGGAGGCCTTGTCGATGATCATCCCGTAGGGATCGGCCACAAAGCTCTGGCCCCAGAACTCGATGCCCCCTTTGCCGGTCGGGTCCGCTTCGAACCCCACGCGGTTGACAGCGGCCACATAACAGCCGTTGGCGATGGCGTGGCCGCGCTGTACCGTCTCCCAGGAGGCATAGTGCCGCTCGCAGTACTCGGCCTTGTCCGCCGGGAGCCAGCCGATGGCCGTGGGATAGAAAATGATCTGCGCGCCCATCAGGGCCGTGGCCCGCGCGGCCTCGGGATACCACTGGTCCCAGCATATCAGCACCCCGATATCGGCATACTTGGTCCGGAAGACCTTGTAACCCAGGTCGCCCGGGGTGAAATAGAACTTCTCGTAGAACTGCGGGTCGTCGGGGATGTGCATCTTGCGGTACTTGCCCAGATACCGTCCATCGGCATCCAGGACCACGGCCGTGTTGTGGTAAACGCCCTCGGTCCGTTTCTCGAACAACGAGGCCACGATGACGGCCTTGTGTTTTCTGGCCGCCTTCGCAAGCTCCCGGACCGTCGCGGACTTTTCCGTCACCGGTTCGGCGAGCCTGAAGAGATCGTAACTTTCGCTCTGGCAGAAATAGCGCGACTTGAAAAGCTCCTGCGTGCAGATCACCCGGGCGCCTTTCTGGGCCGCGGAGGCGATCATCGCCATCGTGCGGTCAAAATTCTTGCCGTTATCAGCCCCGCAGGCCTGCTGGATAAGGGCGATCTTGATCTTCTTCACCGATCCACCTCTGCCGATCTATTGATATGGACGTCCCTGTGGAGATGTCCCGCCGGGATCTGAACGCGCCCGGCCCATCCATCAGGGACGAACGGAAAGCATTCTACTAGAACGGAAGGCATTTGCAATACTGTTTTATCTCCGCGCCGCGAGCTCAGAACGAACTCACCGCCCCTAGCGGACCCCGCCGTAGGTGTCCAGGCGGCGCAGCCAGCCGGCCAGCCAGCG
>CAYTIW010000033.1:0-28700 GCA_964438075.1 uncultured Planctomycetales bacterium | reverse complement strand
ATGCTTATAATCCCTGCTATCGATATCAAAGAAGGCAAGGTCGTGCGGCTGTTCAAGGGGCAGTTCGACAAGGTTACTGAGTACGGCTCTGACCCGGTGGAAATGGCCAAGCATTGGGAGTCCGAGGGGGCACAGTACCTGCATGTGGTGGACCTTGATGGTGCCAAGGAAGGCATCCGTGGCAATCGCGATGTAATCAAGCGCATAGCCAAGGAGGTAGCCATACCGGTTGAGACCGGCGGCGGGATCCGCAGCCGCGAGGCGGTCGAAGAGTTGCTCGATTCCGGTATCGGCCGGGTCATTATCGGTACCAAAGTGGTGGAAGACATGGATTTCATCAGGACGCTCATCGATTCCTTCAACGACCGCCTAGCCGTGAGCCTGGATTGCCGGAATGGTTTTCTGGCGCAGCGCGGCTGGGTCGAGACATCCGATCTAAAAGGTGTCGATCTGGCGAGGGAATTGGCCGGCCTGGGCCTCAAGTATGTCATCTATACCGATGTTTCCCGCGACGGGACTTTGGCCGGTCCTAATATCGATGGCCTAAAGGAAATGTTGGCTGTCAGTGATCTGCAAGTCATAGTATCGGGAGGGATCAAGGATATCCATGATATCCAGGCCTTGCGTGACTTGAAGGCGGATAACCTCTACGGAGTAATTACGGGCAAGGCCATTTATGAAGGCACTCTTAACCTCAAGGAAGCGCTGGGATCATGCTGACCAAAAGGATAATACCATGCCTGGATGTTAAGGACGGACGGGTCGTCAAAGGCGTCAATTTCGTGAATCTGCGTGACGCCGGTGATCCGGTGGAAGTTGCCCGGATCTATGACCGGGCCGGTGCTGACGAACTGGTATTCCTCGACATAACCGCCAGTCATGAGGGACGCAAGATATTCATCGATGTGGTCAATAAGACGGCGGAGCAGGTTTTCATGCCTCTGACGGTCGGGGGTGGTATAAATTCGATCGACGATATACGCAGACTTCTTAACGCCGGCGCTGACAAGGTGTCGATCAATACTGCGGCGGTGAAAGACCCGGGTCTGGTCAACAAGGCGGCAGAACGTTTCGGCAGCCAGTGCATAGTGGTGGCCATTGATGCCAAGAAATTCGGGCCGGTCTGGAAAGTGTTCACTCATGGCGGACGTAATCAGACGGACAAGGAGGCGGTGTTCTGGGCCCGCGAGGTCCAAGGGCTAGGGGCGGGCGAGATACTATTGACGAGCATGGATGCGGACGGGACCAAAGACGGTTTCGACATCCCCCTGACCAAAGCAGTTACGGAGGCGGTCAATATTCCCGTTATCGCCTCTGGCGGGGCGGGGAAGGCGGAGCATTTTTTTGATGTATTTACCGAAGCCGGCGCGGACGCCGGCCTGGCGGCTTCGATTTTCCATTATCAAGAGATAGAGGTCGGTAAGGTTAAGAAATATCTTGATTCAAAGGGTGTTCAAGTCAGGTTGATTTGATACGGCTCCGCGGGCCTCTTGGGGGCCTTACAGGAGATTCGACATGCGTCAATTATCAGAGCGGGAATTCATAAAATTCGCCCGGCAAGGGAACCTCATACCGGTATATAAAGAGATATTTGGCGATCTGGAGACGCCGGTGTCGGCTTACATGAAGTTCGCCGGGAATGCCCAGTACTCTTTCTTGCTTGAATCGGTCGAGGGTGGCGAGAAGCTGGCCCGTTATTCCTTTCTGGCCAAGGACCCGGAACTGGTTTTGCGCTCCAAGGGCAGAGCGGCCGAGATCATCCGGTTGGGGGGAAAGGGAAGCAAGAGCCAAAAATGTACTTTTGGGCGAACGCCTCTGGAATTAGCAAGGGAGTTGATATCCAAATATAAATTTGTTAATATAGCGCCTCTTCCGCGATTCTGCGGAGGGCTGGTTGGGTATATAGGTTATGATACCGTGCGGTTCTTTGAGAAGTTGCCTGATATCACCAAGGATGACCTGCAGCTTCCGGACATGGTCCTGATGCTGGCCAAGGATAGCGTTATCTTCGACCATATGCATCACACGATCCAGATCGTGAGTTGCGTGGAGGTGGAAGAGAAAGAAAGCCGGGAAAGCCTGATCAGGAAGTACAGGTCGGCTGTCCGTAAGATAGACCGGATGATCAGGGAGCTCGGTAATCCTTTGAAATTGTCCTGCAAGCAGGTTTCCAAACTGCCGGTGAAGCTCCCGATCAGGTCTAATTGCACAAGAGCCAGGTATGAAGAGATGGTCCGCCTGGCTAAAGAAGAGATCCGGGCCGGTGAGATCATTCAGGTGGTCCTGTCCCAGCGCTTTCAGGTCCGCATTAAGACCGACGCGGTGACTGTTTATCGGACCTTGCGCACGCTGAACCCGTCGCCGTATATGTATTGCTTGAATCTGGACGGTATTTATGTGGTGGGCTCGTCACCGGAAATGTTGATACGCTGCGAGCAGGGGGTGGTCGAGACCCGCCCGATTGCCGGTACGCGGCCCCGCGGCAGAACGCCTGAGGAGGATGCGGCTCTTGAAAAAGAACTTCTGTCCGATCCCAAGGAAGTCGCGGAACACGTCATGTTGGTGGATCTGGGGCGGAATGACCTGGGCCGGGTCTGCCGCAAGGGCAGTGTCGAGGTGACGGACCTAATGGGCATCGAACGTTATTCGCACGTTATGCATATAGTATCCAACGTGCGCGGGGAATTGGGACTGGGCCATGATGCGATCTCGGCCTTAGAGGCGACCTTTCCGGCTGGAACGCTTTCCGGAGCCCCCAAGATCAGGGCCATGGAGATAATCGAGGGGCTTGAGTCAACGCGGCGTGGCCCCTACGGCGGATGTGTGGGGTACATTAGTTTCTCGCAAGATTTGGATACTTGTATTACAATACGTACCATCGTTTTGAAGGGCAACAAGGCTTATATACAGACTGGGGCCGGTATCGTTGCCGATTCGGACCCTGCGCGTGAATATGTGGAGACGGTCAACAAGGCCAAAGCGCAAATTGGAGCGCTGGAATTGGCGCATCAGCGCTAAAGAAGCAAAAAAACAAATCAACGAAAGGTTAGAATCACAATGGAAGTCATGATCAGAATGCAGAAGTTCGGCGACCCGGCACAGAAGACCTATAATTTCCGGATCGTCGCCATACCAAAGTGCAAGCCTCGCGACGGCCGCGTCCTTGAGATCCTCGGTCATTACGATCCGGCCAAGAAGCCGGCCCAGTTCAAGCTGGACATGGAAAAGATCGAGAAGTGGCTGAAGAACGGCGCCCAGATGTCGGATACGGTCAGGTCCCTTTACAACAAAACCAAGAAGAACAAGTAACAAGCGCAAAGGATATCCTCATGCAGCAGCAGCCGAATTTAATCGTGCAGCTGATCCCGATGATGATGATTTTTGGGATCTTTTATTTCCTGGTCATAAACCCTGAGAAAAAGAAACAGAAGGAACACAAGGACTTGATAGAGAACCTCAAAAAAAATGATGAGGTTATTACGGCATCGGGTATCCATGGCACGGTGGTTAACGTAAAGGACAAGACAGTGGTTCTGCGCTTGGATGAGAACGTGCGAGTTGAGTTCGAGAAAGACGCGATTTTGGTTGTTGATAAGAAGAATGCATAAATAAAACAACTATCCAATACCTAAGGGTCAATTATGAGCAAGGCACTTCGAAATAGATTACTTGTCATCTTTGGGGTTATCGCAGGCTGCATCCTGTTCGTTTTTCCGATCGAAAAGCGTATCAACCTCGGCCTGGACCTGCGCGGCGGTATGCACATGATCCTCAAGGTCGAGGCGGACAAGCTCCCGGTCAAGCAACAGGAGGACGCTGTCTTGCGGGCCATTGAAATCCTTCGTACGCGCATTGACAGCATGGGGGTGGGCGAGACGGTCGTTCAGCGCCAGGGCCAGTATGAGATACTGGTCCAGTTGCCTGGCGTAACGGACCGGGAAAAAGCTGTCGATATGGTCAAGCGCGTGGCCCACCTGGAGTTCAGGCTCGTTCACAAGGATACGACGAAGTTGCAGGAGGCCTTGAAGGGTACGGTCCCGGAAGGGTATGTCCTCAAGTACACCAAAGGCGATGACAGTGAGCCGGTATTGATAGAGAACAAAGCTTCCATGTTGGGGGAATCCATTTCGGATGCTCGGGTGGATTTCGACCAGACCGGCATAGCGCCATCGATTTCGATATCTTTTAACGATAAGGGGGCCCAGGAATTCGCCACCTTAACGCAGGCGCATGTCGGGGATAAATTGGCAATAGTCCTGGATGGTGAGGTCCTCTCGGCGCCGAACATCAAAGAGGCGATCATGGGCGGTAAGGCGGAGATTACCGGCCAGTTCACCTATGATGAGGCCTCGCTTTTGGCCCTGGCACTGCGGTCAGGTTCTTTACCGGTCCCGATCACGATCGAGGAAGAGCGCACCATAGGTCCTTTGTTGGGCATGGATTCGATCGAGGCTGGAAAGAACGCCACTATCATTGGCGCAGCTCTCGTGTTTGTTTTTATGATTTTATATTATCTGGTAGGCGGCGTAGTCGCTTCCATTGCGCTCCTTTTGAACCTAGGCATGACTTTGGGGATAATGGGCTTTTTGAATGTCATGCTGCCGGGTTCTCAGGTCACCTTGACCTTGCCCGGTATCGCTGGTCTGGCTCTGACCCTGGGTATGGCGGTCGATGCCAACGTTCTGATAAATGAACGTATCAGGGAGGAATTGGACGTTGGCAAACCCCTGGCGTCGGCTGTAAACGCGGGGTATGACCGGGCTTTTTCGGCGATCATCGACTCTAACCTTACGACCCTGATAGCGGCCTTTATGCTGTTCCAGTTCGGCTCCGGACCTATAAAAGGTTTTGCCGTTACGCTGACGATGGGGCTGGTGGCCTCTCTTTTTACTTCGGTCTATGTTACCCGAACGATATTCATGTACCTGCTGGAAAAGTCAATCATCAAGAATTTACCGATGATGCATATCATCAAAGCTACCAAATTCGATTTCATAGGAAAGGCTCCCATCTTTTTGTTTATATCGGCGGCCATCATCGTTTATGGCTTCTGGTCCGTGGCTCAGAAGAAGAGCGAAGCCTTTGGCATTGATTTCTCCGGAGGCCAGATCCAGGAATATCGTACAGATAGAGTTGTCTCGGCGGATGAGATCCGCGACACTCTCAAGGCGAGCGATATCAAAGACGCAGTTATTCAGGAGTCAGAAAAGGACGGAAAACAGAATATCATGATCCGGACCCCTAAAGAGACCGACCAGCAGGTCCAATCTGCCTTAGGGCAGAAGTTCGGCCAGGGGGTCTTTGAGATAATGCGTATTGAAAAAGTAGGGCCGGTGGTCGGGAAACAATTGCGTTCCCATGCTTTATGGGCGATGTTGTTGGCTTTGGCCGGCATTATGATCTATGTTGCCTTCCGTTTCAAACATGTGGACTTTGCGGTGGCAGGCGTTGTTGCTTTATTGCATGACGTCGCGGTAGCTATGGGGCTCACGGTCGTTTTCGGACGCCAGATCGATCTTTTGGTTGTTACAGCCCTGATGACCATAGCGGGTTATTCTATCAATGACACGATCGTTATTTATGATCGCGTCAGGGAGAATTTTACCAAAGCCGGAGGTGGCAAAAAGGCATCTATGGCAGATATCATAAATCTAAGCATAAATCAAACCCTGGGTAGAACGATACTTACCAGTTTCGCGACCATGCTTACGGTTGTTTCGTTCTATTTTTTGGGCGGGGAGGTTTTGAATACTTTTGCGCTGACTCTCATAATCGGCATGATCGCGGGCGTTTATTCGACCGTTTATATCGTATCTCCGCTGGTCGTTTGGATCAACAAAATGCAGAAGAAGAGCTGGTAGACCGGTTGCTTAGAAAGTGACCTGGTCCAGGTCGAAGGTGGATGGCAGAAGGATCGGTATCCTTGGCCCTCGATCTTCGGCCTTCTTTTTTTGAGGTGACATGTTCGAATCCTTAAAGTATTTTATAGCTCAAACCCTGTCTTTTGATGCTGTTGTGGCCGATCTGGTCAGGTTCGGGTACAGCAGGGTCAAGAACGTGGTCCAGGAGGGCGAATTTGCCGTTCGGGGCAGTATCATCGATGTCTTCCCGGTCAATTTCGATTCCCCTGTCCGGCTAGATATAGACGACGATAAGGTCCGCAATATCTATTCTTTCAATATCGTATCTGGAAAAAATATCTGGGACCACCGGGCGGTCATCATCCTTCCTTGCCGAGAAAAGGTCTCGTCCGACAGCTTCACTTCAGATATGCCCCTGGGGAATTTCGTTGATATTGAACGTGGCGATTATGTGGTCCACAACCGCCACGGTATCGGCAAATATCTAGGGCTCAAGGAATTTGAGATCAACAATGCGCAGGTCGAGCATTTTGTAATCGAGTACCAAGGCGGTGAGAAGCTTTATGTCCCCAAGCATGACCTGCATTTGATCCAGAAGTACATAGGTTTCTCTAAAAGACCGCCGAGGCTGTTCAAACTTGGTTCTCGTGAATGGGAAAAGGTAAGACGCATGGTGGAAAGGCGTATCCAGAGACTAGCCGCTGAGCTTCTGCACGTGCAAGCCCTGCGTGCCAGTTTGAAGGGTTTTGCTTTTTCTAAAGATATCGACTGGCAGAAGGAATTCGAGCAAAAGTTCCCTTTCCAGGAAACGCCGGACCAGGTAACAGCTACCAGTATTTTAAAAAGGGACATGGAATCGCCGCAACCTATGGACCGGCTATTGTGCGGGGACGTCGGTTATGGGAAGACCGAGGTCGCAATGCGGGCGGCCTTCAAGGCGGTCATGGACAACAAACAGGTGGCGGTCCTGGTTCCGACCACGGTATTGGCCGAACAGCATTTTTATAATTTTTCCAGGCGCATGAAGGATTACCCTGTAAAGATAGGGATGCTTTCCCGGTTCCGGACCAAGGCTGAGCAAGTCGAATTGATCAGGGCCGCAGCCACGGGGGAGGTCGATATCTTGATCGGCACCCACCGTTTGTTGTCCCGGGATGTTTCTTTTAAGGACTTGGGGCTTATTATCATAGATGAGGAACAACGCTTCGGGGTGACGGCTAAGGAGCGTTTGAAACATATGAAGCTTTTGGCAGATGTCCTCACTCTGACCGCCACGCCTATACCGCGCACTTTGTATATGGCGCTTGCCGGTTGTCGCGATATGTCAGTGATCTCCACTCCGCCCAAGAACCGCATTCCCGTTGCTACTCATGTCATCGATTTCGATGAGGAGCTGATCCAGGAAGCCATTAGGAGGGAGTTGCGCAGAGGGGGGCAGGTTTTCTTTCTGCATAACCATGTTGAAGACATTGAGCCGGTTTCGCAGATCATCGAACGCCTGGTGCCGGAAGCCCGTTTGGCTGTTGGGCACGGCCAAATGTCAGGCAGGTTGCTGGAGGAGGTAATGCTGAAATTTCTCAACGGTGAGATTGATGTTTTGGTTTGCACCACTATAATAGAATCAGGTATTGATATACCGAATGCAAATACTCTCATCGTGAATCGGGCTAACAGGTTCGGCCTTTCGGATCTACACCAGTTGCGCGGCCGGGTCGGACGGATGGATGTCAAGGCTTACGCGTATTTCATAATACCCGAAAAAACCTTGCTTTCGGGCGTTGCCAAGAAAAGGCTTCAGGCTTTGCAGAAATTCAGCGAACTGGGAGCCGGGTTCCATATTGCTTTCGAGGACATGCAGATACGTGGCGCCGGAAACCTTTTAGGAGAGCAACAGCACGGTTATATATCCACGATCGGTTTCGACCTGTATTGCCGTTTGCTTAAGGAATCTATAGAAAACATAAAAAAGGAAATGGCCCGTGATCATGATGTTATTTAAGAAAATTGCCTTGTTCCTGTTGTTGGCCATGACGGCGGTCGCCCAGATGGCTTATGCGTATGATGATGCCATACTGGCAGTGGTCAATGATGAGGCCCTGACCGTCAAGGACCTGCGGGACTATTTAAAAAGCATATACGCGCAGTTGCGTATCGAAGGCAGGTCTCCGCAGGAAATCCAGGAGATAATGGCTCAATATGAAGAGAAGGGTGTCGGCCAGCTTATTGACGACAAGCTTATTTTGGACTCGGCAGAGAAGTCGGGCATGATCATCAGGCAAAAGGCCATAGAGGACCGCATGGAAGAAATAAAGAAGCGGTATCCTTCTACCAAAGACTTTACCGAGGCGGTCATAAAAGAAGGGATGACCATAAGCGAAGTGCGCAAGAAGATCGAGAACCAGTATAAAGGCCAGTTCATGGTCGACAAGGAAGTGCGCCAAAAGATAGCGGTTAACCCGCAGGAGGTTACCGAATACTTTAACACCCATGCTTCGGAATTTTCGGTGCGGCCGCGGTTATTTCTGGAATCGATATTTGTGAAGAAAGTCTTCGGCCGGGAGGAGGCCAAGGCTAAGGTGGACAAAGCCTTAGAGGAGATAAAGTCCGGCGGAGACTTCAAGGCGGTAGCAGCAAAATACAGCGAGCTCCCTTCTGTCGGGGAGATCGCGCAGGATGACATCCGGCAGGAGTTGCGTGAAAAAATACAGGCGGTGCCTCTCGGCGGGACGACGGATATTATCGAAGTGGATAACGGTTTCTACATCTTCAAGGTCGAGGGGCGTGATATGGGCAGGGAAGCGTCGCTCAAAGATGTCAAGGATAAGATCTATCAGCAGTTGTACGAGGAGAAATTTCGGCGGCGTTTCAAGGAATGGCTGGACGGGTTAAGGAAAAAAGCCTATGTCGAGATCAAGAAGTAAGAAGGTGATCGGCATCACCATGGGAGATCCGGCCGGTATTGGCCCGGAAGTGATCGCCCGTGCCATGGCAGGCCTGTCTGCCCCGAAAGGTATTGAATTCATGGTTCTGGGCGATCGCCGCGTTTTTGATAAATTTTGGCCAAGAAGCAAGACCCCGCCCGCATTCATGCATCTAGCTTCCCGGGAGAAGGTTGATTATAGCCCCGGCAAGCCAACTGCCGGCTCAGGTCGGGATTCTCTGTTATATCTGGACAAAGCGATCGGAATGCTCAAGTCCCAAACAATGGCTGCTTTGGTGACCGGACCTTTGAGCAAGGAGTCTGTAGGAAGATTTGTCCCCGGTTTTAAAGGGCACACCACTTATCTGGCCGAGGCTTTCGGTAAGAAAGACGTGGAGATGCTTTTCGTCGCGCCGAGTTTGAAAATGGTATTGGTAACAAGGCATATACCATTAGCAGAAGTTCCTCATCGGATAACACGTCAAAAAGTCGCGAGTGTTATAACTACTACATACTGTTTTCTTCGTGACAGGTTCGGCATAAGAAAGCCCCGGGTCGCAGTTTGCGGTTTGAATCCCCATGCAGGTGAAGGCGGTCAAATAGGGCGTGAAGATGCCGAGAAGATCGCGCCCGCGATCGTTGATCTGAAGAGAAAAGGCTGGGATATAAACGGGCCATTCCCGGCCGATACGCTTTTCGAGCCAAGGAACCGCAAGGGATATGATCTCATCGTTACCATGTATCACGACCAGGGGCTGACGGCTGTTAAAGCGGAATATTTTGACAACCTGGTGAACATGACCGTCGGGTTGCCTTTTATCAGGACTTCTCCGGCCCATGGGACCGCATTCGGCATTGCTGGCAAGGGGGTTGCAGATTATCATTCGATGCGGGCTTCGATAAAGCTAGCCGTGGAGCTGGCTTAGCCATGGGTGAGGCGGTGAATAATACTTTTTTCGCTAAAAAGCGTTTAGGCCAGAATTTTCTTGTCGATAAACGGGTGATCAATCGTATCGTCAACGCATGTGAGCTCAGTATCGATGAGGACATCTTTGAGATAGGACCGGGAACAGGAGCGCTGACCCGGGAGTTCGCTCCTCAGGTAAGAAGGATCATTGCCATCGAGGCAGACAGGCAGTTGGTCGAAAAACTTAAAGCCGAGTTCGCTCCGGACAAGTTAGAAATATATTGCGGTGATTTCTTGCGATTCGACCTTTCAAGGATCCCTCGGCCGATCAAGGCGGTTGGTAATTTGCCTTATTATATTTCCTCACCGATCATCGCCCGGGTGCTGGACCAGAAGCATATATTCTCGGCCCTTTTCATGACCGCACAGCTTGAATTCGGTGAAAGGCTGGTGGCTCACCCAGGAGGAAAAGATTATGGCGCTTTATCGGTATTGGTGCAGTTCTATGCTAATACTAAACTGCTTTTTAATATTGGCAGCCGGTCTTTTCGTCCGGTTCCCAAGGTTAATTCTTGTTTTATTCGGATGGACCTGCGCGACAAGCCGGCTGTGGAAGTTAAAAATACCAGGTTTTTTGAGCAAGTTGTCCGGTCAGGATTCTCTCAGCGGCGCAAGAACCTTTTGAACGCTTTGGCAACCCTGGGGCCAAAGGATGTCCTGGCGCGCGTATTTGTTAAGGCCGGCATTTCACCTCAGGCCCGGGCGGAAAGCCTGAGCATGGATGATTTTGCCAGGCTGTCAGACGCCCTGTTCGAGTCGAAGACGCAACCGGGGGATTAAGGCATGGAAAGGAAGATCTTTTATCATGACACTGACTGCGGTGGTGTTGTTTATTATGCCAATTATTTGAAATATCTCGAAGAATCAAGGACGGAATGGCTTGAGGCCCGAGGGTTAGGCATTAAGTCTTTCCTTGATCAGGGGCTGCTTTACGCCGTCCGTTCATGTAATATTACATATAAAAGTCCGGCCCGTTACGGGGATGTTATCTGCTGCGATGCGGTCTTGGAAAAAGTCACGGGCGCACAGCTTTTTTTTCGTCAAAAGGTTTGGGATAAGGGGAGCGGGAAAGATATAGCCGAGGCCGAAGTGGTGCTGGTTTGCTTGGGCAAAGATTTTAAGCCGCGGGCCATTCCGGCGGAGATGAAAGAGAAATTGACATGAAGATCTCAGTCAAGATCATAATGCTGGCGGTATTCTTGCTTATAATCCTGGGCATCGATGGGCTGGTCAGCCAGCGCTTGCTCCGGAGCATGGGGTCTGAGTTGCAGGGCGTGGTCGATAAAGATCTGGTGCTTATGCAGACCGCCACGACCATCACCCGTCATCAGCTTCAGAAGGCCATTATTTTCGAAAGGGTCCGCCGTATCTCTGAAGAGCTGGCCTATCAACAGATAACATCTGCCCGCAAGGAGCATCTGTTGTTCCACACAAGGCTCGCCAAGAGCAACTTCGATGACCTGGCCAAGGAAGGGGCGATGAGCATCGTTAACGGGAAGCTTCTGGTGGGAGATAATCTTAAATATGCGCGGGATGAGAAAACGAAGGCTGAGATCAAGAAGCTGGAAGATGTCCTGAAGGAGATAGAAAAAGCCCATATCCATTATGATGCTCTGGTGGGCGATGTTTTCACCGCCATATTGTCCGGCAATTATGAGTTGTCGATGGAGGATGTGAACCAGATCCACCGTGACGAGAAGAAGCTGTCGACGGAACTACAAAATCTGATCGATGCCGTCCAGATGTTCACCCAGAAATCCTTGCGGAAAGCCAGGGCGTATGAGTCTACCGCGGAAAAGATATTGGGCACTACGTTGCTGTTAAGCCTTTTGGCGGCCTTGGGCCTGGCCTTTTCTATCATACACAGCATAACTGTTCCGCTGAAGGCATTGGGTGCTGCTTCGGGGCGCATAGGTGCCGGAGATTTTGATGTTAAGCTTGATGATAAGGGCCGTGACGAGTTCGGCAAGGTGAGCCGGGCATTTAATTCGATGTCGAAACAGCTTAAAGAATCACAGCAGAAACTGGAAGCGCAAAGCGAAACTTTGCGCAATAATCTTGAGCTTACCGCTAAGCAAAAAAAGGACTTGGAAAAGGTCAACCAGGAGCTGGACCGTTTCGTCCATACCGTAAGCCACGATATAAGATCCCCTTTGATGGGCATTGCTTGGTATGCGGATTACCTCAAGAAACAATACCATGACAAACTTGACCAGAAGGGGCGCGATAGCCTGGATGGGGTTTGCCGCGGAGTGGACCGCGCCAATGCGCTGATCAGCGATCTCTTAGCCCTGACGCGCATAACGCGTATCCGCAATCCCTATCAGTTCGTAAGGGTGTCCGGCATTCTGGAAGAGGTGGTGGGGAATCTGGAATATAAGATCAAGCAGAACGGTGTCGACCTTAAGGTCCAGTCAGATCTTCCGACTATAGTTTGCGACGGCATCAAGATCAAAGAAGTTTTCTTGAATCTTATCAACAATGCCATCAAGTTCTCCTCCGGCACGCCTGGGATCCAGCCAGTGGTGGAGATCGGGTATTTGGACGAACCCAATTTGCATGAATTCTTCGTTAAAGACAACGGGATCGGTATAGCCCCCGAGCATCATGATGATATCTTCGATATGTTCAAGCGTCTGGACAATTCTGGCAAGTACGAAGGTACCGGCGCGGGGTTAAGCATTGTCAAAAGCATCATTGATGACCATGGCGGCAAGATTTGGGTTGAATCTTCCTTAGGAAAGGGCTCAGCTTTCCATTTTACGATACCCAAAGGTCTGGAAGTAAATAGAGATATTGAGGGGGAACGTCTTTCTTAATTTTGTCTTGAGTTCGATCACCGCCGATGTTAGGATTCGGAATTAATTTGTTGCCTATGATCGATAAAAAAATCGTTTATTATGTAGCCGCTCTGGCGCGTCTTAAAATAGAAGATGCCGAAGCGGACCGTTTTGCCAGGAACCTGGCGGATATTCTGCATTACATCGATAAGCTGAATGCTTTGGATGTGACCGATGTCCGGCCCACCAGCCACGTTCTGGAGGTGGAGAACGTGTTCCGTGAGGACAAGATTAGACCTTCACTCGCCCGGGAGGACGCCTTTTCTTTTGCCGTAGATCATCATAATAATCATTATAAAGTCCCCAAGGTCATCGAATGAGCCAGTTAAACAAGACCGCCCATGAATTGATGGCGCTTTTGGATGCCGGTAAGGCCTCGCGTGAAGAGGTCGCCGCCGGATATATGGATCGCGCCCGACGATTGAATGATAAGACCAGCGCCTTTGTGCGTTTGGTGGACAGCCCCGAATTCCCTTCATCGGCCGCAGGTTCGTTGCCGTTGCCCATAGCATTGAAGGATAATATCTGCGTGAAGAATCGCCTTACGACATGCGCTTCGAAGATACTGGATGGCTTCCGTCCTCCCTATGATGCGTGCGTGGTGGAAAAAATAAAGGCATCTGGCGGATTTATTATCGGGTCGGCGAATATGGACGAGTTCGCTTTTGGCTCCTCCACAGAAAGTTCGGCTTATGGCATTACCCGTAACCCGTGGGACCTGGAACGGGTCCCGGGCGGTTCTTCTGGCGGTTCCGCCACTGCCGTGGCAGCCGGACAGGCGGTATGGGCTTTGGGGAGCGATACCGGGGGCTCTATCCGCCAGCCGGCCGCATTTTGCGGGATAGTCGGCATGAAGCCTACCTATGGGCGGGTGTCCCGCTATGGCCTTATCGCATTCGGTTCTTCCTTGGACCAGATCGGCCCTTTGACACAAGACGTTACCGATTGCGCGCTGCTTTTGAACATTATTGCCGGTTTTGATGAGCGCGATTCGACTTCTGTCAAGAGGACTGTGCCGGATTATACTAAAGCGCTGTCGAGCGATGTGCGCGGATTGCGTATCGGGATCCCTAAGGAGTATTTTATCGACGGCATTCAGCCTGACGTAGAAAAGTCGGTACGGGCAGCGATAGAAACTTTGCAAAAAAAAGGCGCTACGGTCAAACATATTTCTTTGCCGCATACTGAATATGCGGTCGCCACATATTATATCGTGGCTACTGCCGAGGCCAGCTCCAATTTGGCCCGTTTCGATGGCGTCCAATATGGCTTGCGGGTTTTGGCGGAAAAGGCCAACAAGTCTCCGCTGGTGGAGATGTATGAGGCGACCCGGGCAAAAGGATTCGGTGACGAGGCCAAACGGCGCATAATGCTGGGAACATATGTGTTATCTTCCGGATATTATGATGCATATTATTTGCGGGCCCAGAAGGTGCGGACTCTGATTAAACGTGATTTTGACCGGGCGTTCAACGAAGTTGATGCCATCGTTTCTCCCACGGCGCCTACCACTGCTTTTAAGGTCGGGGAAAAGATGGCCGATCCGTTGTCGATGTATCTTTCGGATATTTTTACTATTCCGGCTAATTTGGCCGGCATTCCGGCATTGTCTCTTCCATGCGGTTTCGATGTCCAAGGGTTACCCATAGGCCTGCAGATCATGACCAGGCCTTTTGACGAGGAGACATTGCTGAGGATCGCTTTTAGTTATGAACAGTCGACGGAATGGCATTTGCAGAGGCCGGCTTTATAGGTGGTAAAATGGAATTTGAAACAGTCATAGGTCTGGAAGTCCATTTGCAGTTAAAGACACATACCAAGATTTTCTGTGGCTGCCGGAATCTTTTTGGGGCAGAGGCCAATACTAACGTTTGTCCGGTGTGCCTGGGGTTGCCGGGTTCGTTGCCGGTCCTGAACCGCCAGGTACTGCTCGACGGCATTAAGGTCGGTTTAGCACTCAACTGTGAGATAAACCGTTTAGTAAAGTTCGACCGGAAGAACTATTATTATCCCGACCTTCCGAAGGGGTATCAGATATCCCAATATGATTTTCCGATAGCCAAGAAAGGATTTTTGGAGTTCCCTTGTGAAGGCCGTCTTAAACGTGTGGGCGTAACTCGCGCCCATATTGAAGAAGACGCCGGGAAGCTGATACATGATGAGCATTTGAACTGTTCCCTGGTGGATTACAACCGCACAGGCACTCCTCTGATCGAAATAGTGTCCGAGCCGGATATGCGTTCACCCCAGGAGGCCTATGAATATTTGACGGCGCTGAAGTTGACGCTGTTATATTTGAACGTTTCTGACTGCGATATGGAAAAAGGCAGCTTGCGCTGTGATGCCAATGTTTCTATCCGCCAGCCTGGAGAAAAGAAGCTCGGGACCAAGACCGAACTGAAGAACATGAATTCTTTCAGCGCGGTAAAGCGCGCCATAGAACATGAGGTTGATCGCCAGGCCGGGCTGATCCTTTCTGGCGGACAGGTTGTTCAGGAGACGCTTTTGTGGGATGATAACACATCGATGACCGTGACTATGCGCAGCAAGGAAGATGCGCACGATTATCGGTATTTTCCTGAGCCGGACCTGGTTCCCTTCACGCTCACTATGTCTGATATCGAGAAGGTTAGTAAAGAACTTCCCGAACTGCCTTTTGCCAAGCGTAATCGTTACAAGGAGCAGTATAATCTTTCCGATTATGATGCTGCCAATGTAACTCAAAGCCCTGACGCGGCCGATCTTTTTGAAACTACTGTTGCCCTGTGCCCGGATGCAAAGAAGGTCTGCAATTGGATATCCGGAGCGGTCTTTAAGGAAAGCAATGAACGCAAATTGGCTATATTAGAACTAAAGATAAAACCTGATCAGTTGGCTGCGCTTATTAGTAAGGTCGATGACGGGACTGTAAGCAATTTGGTGGGCAAGGACATCCTAACCATCATGATCGATACTGGTAAGGATGTGGGGGCGATCATAGCAGAAAAGGGATTGGCGCAGGTGTCAGACGATACGGCCCTGGAAAAAGCGATTGATGAGGTTATCGCGCTGAACCCCAAGGCGGTGGCCGAGGTAAAGGCGGGGAAGGCGGCAGCTATGGGCTTTTTTGTAGGCCAGGCCATGAAAAGAATGCAGGGTAAGGCCAATCCCAAAAAGCTTAATGATATCCTTAAAAGGAGATTCCAAAATGATTAAGAAGGTCATGGCATTAACAGTTGTCGTCGCGTGCATAATCGGATTCGCGACATTTGCGGTATCTCAGTCGGATAAAGAATCCTACAAAATAGCGGCGGGTACCGCTGCGGGATCTCCTCTGAACAGCGTCATCCCCGCGGGAAATGGACCAGATAATAATGCGGCTCCGGAAGATGGCGCAAAGAAAGGTAAGGGCGACAATAAGGCTGAAGACCCGAAAGCGGATGACCTGTATTCTCAGGTGGAGCTTTTCAGCTATGCTCTGACCACCATTCGAAGCGAATATGTGGAGAAGAAAAAGGCCAAGGAGCTCATTTACGGATCTTTGGCTGGCATGTTGAATTCGCTGGACCCTCATAGTCAGTTCCTGCCCCCGGAAGAATACGATGATCTGAAAACAGATACACAGGGAAAGTTCGGCGGCCTGGGGATCGAAATCTCCATTCGTGACGGCTTGTTGACCGTTGTGACGCCTATCGAAGATACTCCCGCCTGGAAAGTCGGATTGAAAGCCGGGGACCGTATAGTTAAGATCGAGAAAGAATTGACCCGTGATATGAGTTTGAATGAGGCGGTCAAGAAACTTCGCGGAGAGCCCGGGACCAACATCCATATAACTATTTTGCGCGAGTCGGAATCAAAAGTCTTGGAGTTCGATATCACTCGCGAGGTCATTCGCATACAGGACGTCAAGGACGCCCATATCATAGATGATGGTATCGCCTATTTGCGGCTGGTGGAATTCAGAGAGAATTCGTATGATCAGGTCTATAAGAATTTAAAGGACCTGAAGGCCAAAGGAGCCACCGCTTTAATTCTGGACTTGCGTAATAATCCCGGAGGGCTTTTGAATGTCGCGATCAACATTAGCGAGATGTTCCTTCCGGCGGGTAAGACAATCGTTTCCACAAAAGGCCGCCATCTGGCAGAAGATTCCGTGGCCATCGCAAAGAACCCTCGGGAAGAATTCTCTGATTGGCCGATGGTCATACTTATCAATGAGGGGAGCGCTTCAGGGAGCGAGATTCTGGCAGGTGCTTTAAAAGATAATAAACGCGCGGTGACCTTAGGGGCCAAATCTTTTGGCAAGGGTTCGGTACAGTCAGTGATCCCGCTGCCGGATGGTTCGGGTTTGAGGCTGACCACCGCGAAATATTTCACTCCCTCCGGTGTTTGCATACACGATATCGGTATAACTCCGGACATAGTAGTGGAGCGTAATTTTCCTTCACCTGACGATGAGGAGGCTGATGAGAAAGAAACGAAGAAGAAAATGAAAGAAAACGCCAAGAAAGTTTTTGAGGACATAGAGCTAAAAGGGGTAGATCCTAACGAAATAGAAAGAAAGAAGCGTGAAGAGGCTTTGAAGAAAAAGGACGTTGAGGATAACCAGATCCAGAGCGCTGTGAGTGTGATAAAAGGAATTAGAGTTTACAAAAAATTACAAGCTGATACGATCAATGCCCCCGCAAAGAAATAATAAAAAAGCCCCTATCTTTTCGGTCTTTATATGGATAGTGTTGGCGGCGGTTTGCATTCAGGGGTATTTGTTATTAAGTAAGAAAAACCAGGTGGAAACTGGAGCCCCTGATAATGTGGCAGCCTTGGCCAAAGGCAGGCCAGTTTCTTTATTCAGGCTTCCCGGATTAAAGAAGAAGCCTGCCCCGTCCCCGAAAGTGAAACCAGCGCCTCGTCCTCCCACGAGCGCGGGAGATATCGCCGTCGTAATAGATGATTGGGGATATAACCGGTCTCATTGCCTGTTGTTAAGCGATATCCCGATCCCGTTGGGGATCGCAGTGCTGCCTAATCTTACTTATTCGCAGGAAATAATTAAATGCGCTTTGGATAACGGCAAGGAGCCGATGCTGCATTTGCCATTGGAACCGCATAATATGCGCGACGCATTCGAAGGGGATTATCTTCTTACTACGCAGATGCCGCCTTCAGTCGTGAAAAAGCAGCTGGTCAAGATACTTAATGAAATGCCGGGGGTTTTAGGCGTGAATAACCATACGGGATCAAAAGGGACCGAGGACGACGTGCTGATGACCTTGATCATGGCGGAACTTAAACGCCGGGGAATCTTTTTCGTCGATAGTGTTACTTCGGATCGTTCCGTATGCGGGCTGGTGGCAAAAAAACTTAAAATGAGGATCGCCAGAAGGGATGTGTTTCTGGATAATCGCAATGAACGTTCATCGATCGAGAATGAGTTTGCCGCAGTTGCCCGAATCGCCAAGCGTAAAGGCCATGTCTTGGTGATAGGCCATGACCGCGCCCTGACGCTTCAGATCTTAGGTGAACAAGTAAGTAAGCTGAAAGCTCAAGGTTTTGAATTTATAAGCCTTAGAGATTACATTAGAAAGTATGAATATCCTGGGAATTGAAACCTCTTGTGACGAAACTTCTGCCGCCGTAGTCCGGGATGGCAGGTTCATTCTGTCCAACGTCGTGGCTTCGAGTCTAAAGGAACATCAGAAATATGGCGGAGTCATTCCGGAAATAGCTTCCCGCAGGCAATTGGAATATATAAATATAGTAACCGTAAAGGCATTAGATGGGGCCGGGATAGGGTTGCCTGATGTTGATGCTTTGGCAGTTACCATTAAGCCTGGTTTGATTGGTTCGCTTTTGGTCGGGGTTTCCTTTGCCAATGCCATGAGTTTTGCTTTACGGAAGCCTTTGGTGACGGTTAACCATATTCAAGCTCATATTTATGCCAATTGCCTTACAACTAGTGTTAGAGCCCGAAGAAGAGCGTCATCTAGATCAGGTTGCTTTTCCCTGCCAGCTGTCGGTTTAGTCGTTTCTGGCGGACACACGAGTCTTTTTTTTATAGCAGACGACTGGCGCACATTCAGTCTCATAGGCGAGACGCGAGATGATGCTGTGGGGGAGGCCTATGATAAAGTCGCCCGCATACTGGATCTGGGATATCCGGGAGGGCCGGTCATCGATAAGCTTGCCCGATCAGCGACAGGTAGCAAATTGCGTTTTTCTTGTGCTCCTTTGCCAGGAACCAATGATTTCAGTTTTAGCGGTATTAAGACGGCTGTGCTTTATTATGCACAAAAGAACATAACTAAGCCTGAATGCTCAGTTGCTGAAGTGGCGGCAGCTTTCCAGACAAGCGTTGTGAATGCCATTACTGATAAAAGCATTGAGGTTTGTAAAAGTAAAAAATGTAAAACCCTGCTGGTTGGGGGAGGAGTGGCTGCCAATTCGGCCCTGCGCTCTCAGCTTTTGTCACACGGCTCTAAGGCCGGGATCAGGGTCCACTTCCCGGCACTGCCATTATGTATGGATAACGCCGCCATGGTCGCAGGACTTGCTTTTCACACTTTTCCATCCCGTGGAATTAATTAGACCATTTATTGACTGTGGCTCTTTAATCTGTTATAAAAATCTTGGACGTTCAATCAGGCACAAAAGGAGTGTACGCTATGGCCTTCGGAGAGAAGAAAACAGCCAAGGTGGAGTCGGATTATAAAACCATCGAAATTAATGCAGAGATGCATGGGACGCTGGTCTTTAAGGAGTCAGTGGCTTTGAAAATCAATGGTATCTTTACTGGGAGTTTGGATATAAAAGGCACTTTAACTGTAGGTTCTGGCGCCCAAGTGGAGGCCGACATACATGGTGATAATGTGGTCATAGCAGGAAAAGTCAAAGGTAATGTCCGCGTCACCAGGATGCTGACATTGATGCCCACTGCTGTATTGACCGGTGATATTTTTGCCCCCAAACTTAATATCGTTGAGGGGGCTGTTTTCCAAGGCGGATGTCATATGTCTACTCCAGAAGGCGGGGAATGGATGAACGTCAAGGAGTTGGCCTCGTATCTCGAGCTAGAAGAGAAGGTCATTGCGGAGTTGGTTAGCAGCGGCAAGATCCCGGTCGTTAGAGAAGGTGATAATCTGAAGTTCGAGCGAGTTCAAATTGATAATTGGGCGGTCTCCGCATTGGTAAAATGACCCAAAGTCCGTATTTAACAGTGCGCGAAGCTGCTCATATCCTCGGCATAGCCGAGGGCAAAATAATGCAGTTGGTCGAGGATCACAAGCTCCAGGCCTACCGTATCGCTGACCAGTATTTAAGACTTAAACGAGAAGATGTCCAGCAGTTGAAGAACTCGGGCGATGTGGTTTCCGACACCGTCAAGTACCCGTATTCTTTTCAAGAGCGGTTGCGTGATATAATCTTATATAATGATTTTTACTTGGTTTCTTTTATCATTATTATCGCTTTGCTTCTTATTATCCTCCTCGGTCGCTAAAATATTTATTTGCCAGAAAATCCTCTTGCTAATGCTTAAGCTTTATCATAAAATTGTGGCCTCTTTCATGGCGGTGTAGCTCAGTCCGATAGAGCAAGCGGTTCATACCCGCTGTGTCACTGGTTTAAATCCAGTCGCCGCCACCATTTGCATCTATCAAGGGAAAGCTATATGCTTTCCCTTTTGTCCTTAGGAAGGGATATCATGAGGTCTTCCTTCGTGTCTTTTTTCTGTTGTTGTTCCTTTCTTATCCAGTCTATTGGATGGGCTGACTTAAATCCCTTGCTTGCAAAAACGCTCAAATATGATGCTGTGAAAGTCGAGAGGGTGCTTTCAGTCGATACAATATTAATATCTGGCGATGAAAGAATAATGTTGATCGGAATCGATGGCCCGCAACCACAGCATAAGCCCGAGGTCAAGCGGGATGAACATGGCTTTATTATCCCGGATGATGACCCAACAATTCCCTTGGAAGAAGAAGTTATGGGGGCAGTCAAAGAAATGTTGGAAGGGAAAGTTGTCCGGCTTGAGTTCGATGTTGTTCGACGTGATGATGATAACGTGTTGCAGGCATATGTGTATCTCCCGGATGGACGCATGGCCAATTTGGAAATACTTCGCCAAGGCTATGCCAATCTTAAACTGCGTGCTCCCAATCTGAAATACGCTGAGCAGTTCCGTTCAGCGTATCGAGAAGCCAGAAATGCTATGAGAGGCTTGCAAGGTCAATGGTGAATTCGATGTCACAGGAACGTATTTTGGCGTTCATTCAAGAGCAGAAACTTTTTCGGGCGGGGGATAAGGTCATCGTGGGGGTATCTGGAGGCAAAGATTCAGTAGCGCTTTTACACTTGTTATTTAATTTGCGCCATCAATTGGGGATAACTTTATCGGTTGCCCATTATAACCATGCCTTAAGGAGAAGCTCAGTTCGTGATCAAGAATTTGTCCAAGACCTGGCGCTTAGGATGGGAGTGCCATTTTTTACTGAGACGAATCGTGTTCGTCTGCCATCCAATGTGTCGGTGGAAGAGTTTGCCAGGGAAAGAAGGTATGGCTTCCTTAGGAGGGCGGTTCGTTCATCAAGGGCTGATAGTGTGGCGTTAGCGCATACAAGAGATGATCTGGCCGAAACAGTACTAATGCGTATATTGCGGGGTACTGGCCTGTCGGGCTTACGGGCAATGTTGCCTAAACGCGAGTTGAATGGGATGATAATTATCCGGCCGTTTTTGGCAATATCAAGACGTGAGATAGATTCGTATATAAAAGATAACCGTTTGAGATGGATCGAGGACCCTTCAAACCGCTCTTTGGAGTTCTTCAGGAATGTTGTCCGTCTCAAGCTTATTCCATACTTGGAAAGAAATGCCGGCCGGGGTGTCAAATCCAACTTGGCCAATCTAGCCTCTATAGCGGCTTCGGATTATGATCTGATCGAAGTACATGCGGTTGATCTTTTCAAGACGCTGGCAGAGAAACGTGGAAAGGGAGTGGTATTCCCCATAAATAAAATAGTAATATTACATTCTGCTCTTAGAAGAACTTTGTTCAGATTAGCTATTGAAGAGATCAAGGGAGACTTAAATGCGATCGGGTATGAACATCTAACAGCGGTGGAACGGCTTTCTTTGAGTGGTAAATCGGGGATGACGTTAGTCCTCCCAAAAGGAATTTTGGTAAAAAGATCAAACGTAAACATTGTCTTGTTTCGTAGATAACCGCTGGTTATTTCTTGAATAGCGCAGGGGGCATCTCGTTTAATTTATAACTTTATTATTTTTCTAATTTTATATGTTTACGCGTTTTTTCTTATCAATGATTTTTGCTATATTAATTTCGCCTTCTGTTTTGGCTGCTTTGCCTACAGATGGCGCATATAAGGAATTCTTTGAGGATGGTCAGCTCAAAGCAGAAAAGTTTTATGCGTCTGGCAGGTTGAACGGCCCTTTCCGCGAGTATTATCCCGACGGCAGGCTCCTAAGTGTTGGTACCTATAAAGAAGGCCTTTTGAATGAAATGTATAAATCATATTACCCGAATGGAGTCCTTTTCTTGGAAAAACGTTTTCTCAACGGTATGCAGCAAGGATCAAGCAGGGAATATTACGAAAATGGCAATCTGAAAAGCGCGGAGAATTATCGATTTGATGCTTTAGAGGGAGTTTCTAAATATTACTATGAAAATGGCGCACTTAAGTATTCATTGGAATTCCTAGGTGGGGCACTAAACGGTGATAGCCGGGAATACAATGAGCTGGGGGTAATGACCAGCGCTGTTACTTATAAAAACAATGTGATTTCTGGGGACGCCCGCGAATATACTGAATTGGGGGTTCTCCATGCAATATGGGGATATAAAGATGGACAGAAGGAAGGGATATCAAAAGTTTTTCATAATAATGGTCAGGTGGAATGGCATCTTGAATTTAAGGGTGGGGAAATCAATGGCAACGGCAAGCGATTTGCAAAGAACGGGGTCCTGCTTCTTGATGCCGAATACAAAGCTAACCAGTATCATGGCATGGTAAAAGAATTTTTTGATAACGGTAAGCTCAAGAGCGAGTGTTATTATGTCGAAGGTATTAAGAACGGGCCATGCCATGAGTTTTATGGCGATGGTAAGCTTCATCTGGAATGGACTTATAAAAATGGTTTGAAGCAGGGTATGGCAAGAGAATTCAGGGAGAACGGTACGATTTGGATGGAAGTTTCTTATGAGAGTAATAAGCAAAATGGCACAATGAAAGAGTATTATGCTAATGGTAAGATCAGACGTGAATGGCAGATACTCAACGGTGTTCAGGAGGGGCCGAGTCGGTCTTATTATGATACCGGCGAGCTTATGGGCGAGGAGAAATATCTGAATGGAAAACTGCAAGGAGATGCGCGATTATTAGGCCGAGATGGTAATATAGTATTCATTGATAATTATGAACAGGGAGTTAAAAGAAGTCGTAAGGGATTTGACTCAAGGGGAAAGATCGATTTTGAACAGAAGTATTGATGTCTCATAACTCCCGTGGTAATAAAAAGGCAGAAAATATACCCAAAGAATGGAGTGTAGGATGTCCCATGATATGAAGAAAGTTTCGCCCAAGCCTCCTATAAAGAGAAATCCCCGGCCCGACCCGAGCAACGGAAGCGGGGCGTGGGTATTCTGGGCGATTCTGTTTGTCATTTTTTTGTTCCTCTCCAATCCCTCGAACACGAACTATAGTGTTAAGAGCACCCAGAAATTGTCTTACAGCGAGTTGTATGACCTGGTAAAGGAAAACAAAGATACGGGCAAGATCAAGAAATTGGTTTTGAGCGAAGGTCCAGAGAATGTCTTAAAGGGGACTTTTAGGGATGGCTCGGAATTCCGCGTAAATATTCCCCAGGATGACAAGGATATACTGGCGCTGGTGCGCCAGAATGTGAATGATTTTACAGTGCAGCCGATAGAGACATTTTGGACCCAATTCTTTTTTAATTTTGTGCCGGTATTCCTGATCATTTTCTTTATTTGGTTCTTGGGGCGGCGGGGAGCAGAGATGGGGAATCGTATCTGGTCTTTCGGAAAGTCTCGGGCCAAGGTTGCCGAGAAAGGGCAGACCAAGGTCACCTTCGCCGATGTGGCAGGAGTTGATGAGGCTAAGGAAGAGTTGCAGGAGATAATTGAATTCTTAAAGGAGCCAAGAAAATTCGAGAGGCTCGGCGGAAAGATACCCAAGGGAGTCCTTTTGGTCGGACCTCCCGGGACAGGTAAGACGTTGCTGGCAAAAGCAGTGGCGGGGGAGGCCGAGGTTCCCTTCTTTTCATTGAGCGGCTCAGATTTCGTCGAGATGTTTGTCGGCGTGGGTGCTTCACGCGTGAGGGACCTATTTGAGCAAGCACGTAAGGCCTCTCGTGCCTCCGGTAAGGGATGCATTATCTTTATAGATGAGATCGATGCCGTCGGACGGCAGCGTTTCGCTGGTATCGGAGGAGGAAATGATGAGAGGGAGCAGACATTGAATGCGTTGTTAGTAGAGATGGACGGTTTTAGTTCCCCTAGCGGACTTATTGTTATGGCGGCTACGAATAGGCCGGATACTCTTGATCCGGCATTGCTTCGCCCTGGCCGTTTTGACCGTAGGGTCATGGTGGCGTTGCCTGACATAAACGGCCGCGAGGGTATTTTGAAAGTTCATTGCCGTAATATAAAGATTGACTCCGACGTGGACTTAAAGAAGGTTGCCCAACAGACAGTATATTTTTCGGGAGCTGATCTTGCTAACGTTTGCAACGAAGCGGCTTTGTTAGCGGCCAGAAGGAACAAGGAAAAGGTTTCCCAAGCGGAATTTCTCGCGGCTATCGAACGCGTGACGATGGGGCCGGAAAAGAAATCGCATACTACTTCCAAGCAGGAAAAGGAAATGACCGCCTATCATGAGGCCGGCCACGCGCTCTTAAGCATGCTCATAGATGAGGTCGATACATTCTCAAAGGTTTCGATCATCCCCAGAGGGATGGCTGGAGGATATACTTTGACCCCGCCAACAGAGGATAAACATTATTATACGAAAAAGGAACTATTGGGCAGGATGACAGTGGCTTTAGGCGGGCTGGTGGCAGAAGAAGTGTTCATGGGAGATACCACCACAGGGGTCTCTAATGATCTCGAAAGAGTTACAGAGTTGGCCCGCAGCATGGTTTGCGCCTTTGGCATGACAGATGACCTGGGCAAGCGTGCTTTTGGGCGCGGCCAGCATCCTTCTTTTTTGGGGCGCGACTTCTTTGACGAAAAGGATTACAGTGATAATACTGCAAAGAATATAGACGAGGCGGTAAAAAAGATAGTGGATACTGCTTACGAACGGGCGAAGAAAATAATAACAGAGAATCGTGATAAACTGGACTTGATAGCTCAACGCCTGATCGAGAAAGAGGTTATTGATATTGATGAAACACGCCAATTGTTGGGAATGGCTTCGCCTGCGGTCCCCCTATCGGAAGGGCCGACGACTTCTTGAAGGGCTTTAAATAGTCATGGCTATAAGGCGTTTGTTTATTTTGAAAGCCCGGCACAAGTATTTGGAGTTGGGCTTGTCAACAAGGATTATGGGGGTCCTTAATGTTACGCCCGATTCTTTCAGCCATGATGGTCTATTGCGTTCGGATGAGGATGTGGATGAAAGAAAAGCCTTGCGAATTGCTAGGAGGATGATCAAGGAAGGGGCTGATATTATTGATGTGGGGGGGGAATCTTCCCGTCCTGGTTCGAAGTCAATATCGGTCAAAGAGGAAATTAGGCGTATTGTGCCGGTCATTGATATCTTGGCAAGGAAAACAGATGCGATTATTTCTGTTGATACATATAAGCACGAAGTGGCACGGGTTGCTTTTGCAGCTGGTGCGCATATGTTAAATTTAATAAAAGGGGTACCCGCCTCAGACAATTTAATAAGGTTATGTGGCCAGTATGGGGCGGCTGTTATACTAATGCATATGCGGGGCGACCCGAGAAATATGCAAAGCAGGGTTATTTATAATGATGTACTGGCGGAAGTTATTGCTGGGTTGAAGAGGTCGGTTGAAAAATGTTATCGGTTCGGGTTGAACGCATGCAATATTGTTGTGGACCCCGGGATAGGATTTGCAAAGACTTGTGAACAGAATCTATTCTTGCTTAATAAGCTTTCTAATTTTCGACGGATTGGCTGCCCGATTTTAGTGGGCACTTCTCGAAAATCATTTATAGGAAAGATATTGGAGCTTGATGTTGACGAGAGATTGCTGGGAACTGCGGCATCCGTGGTTTGTGCTGTTCATAACGGTGCTCATATAGTAAGAGTGCACGATGTGCAAAAGATCAAACAGGTGGTAATGATGGCTGATGCGATTATAAATTCCAAGGGAAAAGTCATCTTATGAATTTCTTCTTTTGGTCAACACTTAAACCATTCTTTGAAGTGGTAATTTTGGCCTGTGTCATATATCGCATTTTGGTCTTCTTCCAGGGGACAAGGGCTTTCCAGGTTTTAAAAGGGATAACATACCTGCTTATCGCTTTCCTCGCGTTCCAGCTCCTGGGTTTCGATACTTTAAATTGGATACTTACTAAAATATTTGCGATTTCGATCATTGCTTTTGTGGTCATATTTCAGCAAGAAATTCGCCATGGGTTGGCTAGATTAGGTCAGGGGCATCTTTTTGTCCCGCTGCTAGAGGAAGCAGAGGTCGTGGCTATTATTGATGAATGCATTGATGCTTTATTCAAGTTATCAGAGAAAAAGATCGGATGCCTGATTGCCATAGAGAGAGAAATGCAATTAAAGCCATATATTGAAAGCGGTATTTCCTTAGATGCCGTCGTCGGATCGGAACTTTTCCAGTCGATTTTCCAACATGATTCGCCTATGCATGATGGAGGAGCAGTGGTGCGCGGCCAGAGAATAATCGCGACGTCCTGTTTATTCCCTTTATCCGATAATCAGAATTTAAGTAAAATAATCGGGACTCGGCACCGGGCGGCATTAGGGTTGACTGAACAAACCGATGCTGTCGCGGTAATGGTGTCCGAGGAAACCGGGGATATATCGGTAGCTTGTGATGGCAAGTTTATCCCGGTTACTGGCAGGGAGCGTTTGCAGGAAACCTTGAAAGATTTATTAATTCCACAAAAAGGTGCCAAGAAATGAGGAATTTCTTAACGCATAATCTGTCTTTGAAGATCATTGCTTTAGGGCTGGCCATTATTATGTGGATCTATGTGAACGGGGAAATACTAAAACAGTGAAAAGTCTTTCCTGATCAGTTCGTGTCGAAATTTTATTCGCAAAAATTCTTGATAGGCTAATATGCCACTGCTTGGTGTAAACATAGACCATGTCGCCACGATCCGTCAGGCCCGCCGGGGTGATTTCCCCGACCCGGTCAGGGCGGCACTTATTTGTCAAGATGCCGGTGCTGACAGCATTGTAGCGCATTTGCGTGAAGATCGCAGGCATATCAATGACCGCGATGTGGATATGCTCAAGCGTTCCCTCAGTATCCGTTTTAACCTCGAGATGTCAATACAGGAGGAGATAGTTGATGTTGCATGTAACATTAAGCCGGATCAAGTCACGCTAGTGCCGGAACGTCGTCAAGAATTGACTACTGAGGGCGGGTTAGATGTTCTGAAAAAATTTAAACGGCTTCTAAAGGTGATCCCGCGTTTAGCTGGATGCGGAATAGACGTCAGCTTATTTATTGACCCGGTGTTTGAGCAGATCGCTGCCAGTCGTGATCTGGGTATAGATATAATTGAATTGCATACGGGCCGATATGCAGAGGCGAGAAATAATATTTCAAGACGGCGTGAATTGAAAATATTAAAAGAAGCTGCTGCGTATGGGTTAAAGCTGGGCTTGACTGTCAATGCCGGCCACGGTCTAAAGTATGATAATGCCAGAGAGGTGGCGGCTATTAGGGGTATGCATGAATTGAATATCGGCCATTCCATTATTTCGCAGGCTGTGTTGGTGGGGCTTTCAAGGGCGGTTAGCGAAATGAAGGCCATTGCACGTCTGGAGAAACAATAGCCAATGATAGTGGGTATAGGTGTCGATATCATAGAGATTCCTAGAATCCGTAAGGCAGTTGAAACTTGGGGAGATAGGTTTCTATCACGGGTTTTTAATTCTGAAGAGATAGCTTACGCTCAGCTATATAACATGCCCTATCCTCATTATGCAGGGCGTTTTGCCGCAAAAGAGGCTATATATAAGGCTTTGGGAGATAAATCGTTAACTTGGAAAGATTTAACCATTATTAATGATGCTGACGGTAGGCCTTCCTGTCGCTTACGGAATAATAATTTTAAGGGTTTTATTCATATATCAATATCTCATTCAAAATTTTATGCAGTGGCCAGTGCAGTTATTGAGGCTTGATAAGAAAGCATATAAGAACCAATTTGGTCATGTTTTGGTTATAGCTGGATCGCCCTCCATGCTTGGCGCGGCTGCCTTAACAGGTTTAGCTTCTATGCGCGCGGGGGCTGGGATTACTACAGTGGCCGTGCCCAAGTCGCTAAATCTGACCCTCCAGAAGAAGGTAGCGAATGTAATCATGACTCTGCCGCTACCTGAAACAAAAGAAAAAACTGTTTCTTTAAAAGCGTTTGATTTTTTATCTAAGTTTTGGGGAAAATATTCGGCAGTTGTAATAGGGCCCGGAATGACTACGGCTCTAGGTACGACACGTTTTATCCAGAAATTATATCGCGATTGCCCAATACCAATGGTAGTAGATGCGGATGCGTTAAACTGCCTAGCTAATAATCCTGAACTTATTGGGGATTTTATGGGCACTCGTATTTTGACCCCACATATGGGGGAGATGTCGCGGTTGACAGGCCTGCCGGTCAAAATAATAGCATCAAATAGAAAGAAAATAGCTCAAGGTTTTGTAAAACGTTATGGGTGTGTTATAGTTTTGAAAGGTTATCGTTCTTTGGTTGTAGCTCCGGGAATTAAAACATATGTCAATATGACCGGAAACCCTTCTATGGCAACGGCAGGAAGTGGTGATGTATTGGCTGGAATGATAGCAGCTTTATTGGCTCAGGGGATTTTACCATTTGAATCTGCAAAATTTGCTGTTTGGTGGCATGGTAAGGCTGGCGA
>CAYTIW010000032.1:17975-29808 GCA_964438075.1 uncultured Planctomycetales bacterium | reverse complement strand
GGGAACTGGCACTGACGATCACCGGACCTGATGAAAGGGCCCCCCTTTCGCCAATTTCAATTTGATTTCTCTTTTTCCTTGTGATAATTTACCAAGGTTCTTCCAAGCCAATAACTCAATCAATGATAGAAGGAGTATTTATATGAAGAAGATCGGCATCATCACATCAGGCGGCGACTGCGGCGGGCTGAACGGCGTGGTCAAAGGCGCGGCCCAGATGGCCAACAGCTTAGGCATAGAGCCCTATGTCATACCTAACGGATACGCCGGGCTTTACAACCTCATAGATATAGACCAACTGACCAGACTCACCCCGGAAAGGGTGGACCGCATCGATGCCAACCTGGCGGGATCGGAGGCGGGCCATTCCCGCGTCAAGGTGAAAAAGATCGAGGACCCGAACAAATATTCCCGCATCAAGGCCGGCATGCATAAATTCGGGATCGATGGCCTGGTGATCTCCGGCGGAGACGATTCGGGTTCGGTCATGGTCGATCTCTACGAGCAGGGCATCAAATGCGTCCACGCCCCCAAGACCATGGACATGGACCTGCAGACCTACTCGGTCGGAGCCGACTCCACCATCAACCGCATCGCCTTGTTCGTGGAAGAGCTCAAGACCACCGCCATCACCCACAACCGCGTGCTGGTGCTGGAGGTCTTCGGCCGCTACGCCGGGCATACCGCTTTCCGGGGCGGGGTCGCTGCGGATGCCGATGCCATACTCATCCCGGAAATACCGACCGATTTCGACATTCTTTACCAGCACATGAAAAAGAATTATTTCGGCCGCATCCTGAGGAGCGACGTCCTGGCCGGCGCCTATTTGATAGTGGTCGCAGAAGGACTCAAGAACGCCGACGGTTCCGACATCGTCGACGAATCGGCCGGTGTAGACTCCTTCGGCCACAAGAAACTGGCCGGCGCAGGGAAATACGTCTCCCAGGAACTGAGCAAGCGCCTCAAGGCCGACCCGGAAGTAAAGGAACTGATGAAAAAGTGCAAGATGTACGTGGAAAAGATGAACGAGATCCCCGAGGTCCGCTCGGTCGTCCCCGGGCACCTGGTCCGGTGCGGCAACTCCTCCGCCTACGACGTCTGTTTCGGAAAAGAAGCCGGCGCTGCCGCGGTCATGCTTCTGGACAAAGGTGTCGTCGGCGTCACGATCGTCGGCATCGAGGGGGATAAAGTCCGGTACATGGAATCCAAGAAAGCCATCGTCCAGCGCCATGTCAACCTGAACCAGGTGCTGCTCTATGAACAAATGGGCATCTGCTTCGGACGGGAGGTCTCCAAGTTCAACCCGCAGTTCGAAAAGGTGGACGGCCAGATCGCCCGGCATCTCTAAAAAAATAAGATGGGGCTCAATACTTGAGAAGGCAGATAAGTATTGGGCCCCTTTTTTATACAAATGTCCTATTCGTAACGCAGGGCCTCGATGGGATTAAGCCCGGCGGCCTGGATGGCGGGCCGAAGGCCAAAAATCACACCGACCGCGATCGAAAAGGTCGTGGCCATCAAGATAGACATAAAAGATACACCCGTAGCCCAGCCGGCGAAAGTTGACAGCAGGGCCGAAATCCCCACTCCCACGACGATCCCGATCACGCCGCCGGTAACGGTCATGATCACCGACTCGATCAGGAACTGCATGGTGATATCCGACTTGCGGGCGCCGATGGCCTTGCGGAGGCCTATTTCCCTGGTCCGCTCCGTGACCGAGACCAGCATGATATTCATGATCCCTATACCGCCGACCAGAAGCGAGATGGCCGCGATCGACCCCAAAAGCATGGTCATGGTCTGGGTCGTGCTTTTGATGGTGGCCTGTATTTCGGCCAGGTTGCGGATCTGAAATGAATCTTCCCGGTCTTTCTCCAGCTTCTGGCGCTTGATGATCAAAGCCTTGAGGGCATCCTGGGCCTGATCCATAAGTTTGGGATCGGCCACCTCCACATCGATGGAATCCACGTATTGCCTGCCCAGCAAACGGTACATCGCGGTCGTGACAGGCACCAGAATAATATCATCCTCATCGTGCCAGCCGGTCGCCCCTTTTTCCGGAAGGACACCGATCACCCTGAAGCCCACGCGGTTGACCCTGACCATCGAACCGACCGGGTTGTCTGTGCTGAAAAGCTGTTTAGCCACTGTCAATCCCAGCAGAACGACCCGCTCACGCTTCGCCAGCTCATCTTCATTGAAGAAACGTCCCACCATGGGTACAGATGATTTCATCTCCGCATAATCAACGCCGACCCCCTGCAAAGTGGTGTTCCAATTCTTGCCGGCAGCCACGACCTGGGCCCGGCCTGCGATATTGGCAGAAACACGTTTTATCCCGGGCACCTGCTGCATGGCCTGGGCATCCTGCAAAGTGAACCTCGTTACCGCTCCCGCTTCCAAAGCTATGCCGCGCATCTGGGACGAACCGGGACGGACCATCAATAGGTTTGACCCTAAAGAGGACAACCTCTTCGAGATCGAGTCTTTGGCGCCCTGTCCCAGGGCCAGCATCGCGATCACCGCCGCGACACCGATCAAGATGCCCAGCATGGACAAAAGAGAACGCATCCGGTTGGAAAGTATCGCGTGCACCGACTGGCGGAGGTGGTCGGCCAGTTCCGCCCGGCCGAAGCTCATATCCGTTCGGGAAAGGGCCTTTTGTATCGACGAAGTGTCAATATTGACGGGCGCCGTGTCCGCGGACTTTCTTTCATCCGAAATGATGCGGCCATCCCGCATGGAAATGATGCGCCGGGCGTGCTCGGCCACTTCCCGTTCATGCGTCACCAGCACGATCGTCTTGCCCTGCGAGTTCAACTTCTTCAGGATCACCATTATCTCGGCTTCACTCCTGGTATCCAGGTTGCCTGTCGGCTCGTCGGCAAAGATAATGAGCGGGTCGTTCACCAGGGAACGGGCTATCGCCACCCGCTGGCGCTCTCCGCCAGAGAGTTCGTTCGGCTGGTGTTCCCCCCTCGGCGCCAAACCCACATCCTTGATACGCTCCCGAGCTTTCTCTTTCAGATGTTGTTTGCCCGCGTAAATAAGCGGCAAGGCCACATTTTCGATGGCAGTGATCCTGGGAAGCAGGTGGAACTGCTGGAAAACAAACCCGGCGATCTGGTTGCGGAGTACGGCCAGATGGTCGTCATCCAGCCGGCTGATATCTTTTCCATCCAGGCAGTAAGAACCGGAATCGGGACGGTCCAGAAATCCGAGTATATGCAGCATGGTCGACTTGCCCGAACCCGACGGCCCCATGATCGCCACGAACTCTCCGGGCTCGATCTTTATCGAGACGTCCTGCAGGGCCTTGACATCTTCATCGCCCATCCGGTAGGTTTTGCTGACGTTCTTTAGCTCGATCATTACAAGCGGCCCCTTAGCGGCCCCGTCTGCCGCCGGGAGGTCCCGGCATGAACGGGCTGCGTTTGGCATCAGAATTGCTGTCGGGTATCTTATAGGATGATATCGGCTCGGCTATAGTATCCTTAAGGCTGAGCCCGCTTAAAACTTCGACATTGTTACCATCATTTATCCCCAGCTTGACCTCGGTCCGGATCTGTTTATCTGTTCCGCGGCCCTGGCTCAACATTACGAAATCGCGGCCCTCGCTCTTCTTTACCGCCTCCAGCGGTATCAATAGAACGTCGTCCTTGGACTCCTGGACGATCGTCACGTTGGCGCTCATGCCAGAACGGAAGACTTCCGGCACATTTTCCGGGACGATGTCAACTTTATATATGGTCACGTTATTCATTATCGTCGATTCGTAATATATATGGTCGACCCGGGCCCTCACCTCTATCCCCGGATAGGCGTCCAGGGATATCCGGGCCTCCTGCCCTACCTTGACCTTCCCGATATCGGTCTCGTCGACCTGGGCCTGGACGATCAGCCGGTCAGAAAGGACGATGACCGCATCGGCCGTCGTTACGGTCTGTCCCGGATTGACCGCCTTGACGATCACGTCCCCGTCGAGTGAAGCGATGAGCGGGGTCGCTTTATACACTTCTTCCCAGTTCTTCAGGGTCTCACCGCCCTGCAGTTTGGCCGCATCCAGCAGCGCGGCCCGGTCGGTCGAGCTCATGAGAGCCAGGATATCGCCGACCTTGACCTTTTGTCCTTCTTCGACCAGGATCTTGTCGATCCGGCCGCTGATGGGCGGCTTGATCTCCAGCCGGTTCTGCGGCTGGACGGTACCGGTAGCCGTAATGGAAGTTTCGATGCGGCCGATGAAAGGCCGGCTTTCCTTGAACTCGGTCTCTTTCTTCTTACCGCGGCCCAAGATCATCCAGCCGACAAAGATGACCAAGACTAGACAAACCGCAATGATAATGTTCCGTTTATTCATCGAGCGTCTCCCCTTTTGCTTGGCGCCAACTGGCCTCGGCAACGAGCGCGTTTATCTTGGCCTGCAGCAATGCCTTCTGATTAGCCACTAAATTGTCTTCGATGATGGTCCAATCATTGAATGACGCCAGACCCGACGTATATTGGGCCTCCACGATATCGGCCCGCTGCTTGGAAGCTTCCAGGAATTTTTCCTGAACACCCGATTGGTCAACGTTATTAAGCCATTCGGTCCAGGATTGGGCCAGAGTGAAAATAACGCCATCCCTCCCGCTGCGCTCGTCGGCCTGGGCCTGTCGGTATACCGACCTTGCTTTTGCCAAGGCCGCCTGCTGCTGCCCCCCTTGGAACAGAGGCAAGCTTACGGTGATACCGGCCGACCATCCGTTAGTGTCGGGCGGCCAACCGCCGCCGGTCCTGGTCGCCCCGGCATCCGCGAACACCTGCGGGAAAAAGTCAGCCTTCGCCGACTTCACGCCCAAGCGCGCGGCCTCTTTTCTAGCCGCCAGATTCTTCAACAAAGGCGTGGTGTCTACCAGCTTTTCAAAATCCGGTTTTGTTCGGTCTATGTCCTGTATGTCCAGTCCTCCCGAAACCTTGAGCGGGACGAAGGAAGCACGGCCCAGCTCTTTACACAAACGCCTTTGATAAAGTTCGACATTCCGCAGGGCCTGTTCATGATCAAGTTGGGCCTGGGCCTCGTTAGCCTGGGCTGTCAACAAGGAACCTTTATGCTCCATACCGCTCTGGTAACGCAAAGTCACCAGGTCCAGGTTCTGTTTACGGCGATCCAGTATGTCCTTGCTGACTATCAGGTTCTCCTGGGCGCTCAATAAACCTATGAACGCCGCCCTCAGGTCCAGCCGCACGTTTGAAGAAACCACCTGATAATTATATTGGGCGGAATTGATATTTTCCTTGGCAGCGGCGATATCATTGGAGGTCTTGAACCCGTCAAAGATCAACTGCCTGCCGCTCACGCCGTAAGCATACGATTCGGTCTGCGAACGGCCTTCCGTCTTGTTTTTATCGGCGCTTGCGCTGGCATTCAATTGAGGAAGAGCCGGACTGCGGGTAAGGGCTTTATCCGCCTGTGCCTGTTCGAGTTTCTCCCGGGCGGAAACAAGATCCGGATGGTTCTGCCGGGACTCTTTTACGCAATCCTCCCAGGTCAAAATTCTTTCCGCACCAAGGCCGGGCAAGGAGGATGAACAAACAAATACAATCAGTAAGACGATCTTTTTCATATGTGGCTACGCTCTCATGATGCAAATCAGCAAACAGCAACGATCTATTTGGCATACATCAATTGCAACTGGGCGACCTGCGGGAACTCGGGATAATATTCCCCCTGCGGCCCCACAAATCCGGTCCCGGACCTTTTGATCACCACCGCGACATATCCGCCTTTGTTATTAGGGATGTTGATCGTGAACTCCTGCTGGGCCTGTCCGGGTCCATCATCGACCGCTACCGTAGCCGGTTCCACCACGACCTGTTCGGGGGGTTGCACCACTTTATACCCCTGGGGGACCCGTGAGTAATACACCCCGTTATACACATAATAAGTCACGCCGTCGATCACCACCGTGTTCCAGCCGCTGGGGATCTGATATACGACCACCCCCGTCGGAGGGGGAACGACCACATATTGGCTCTGGTTCTGCAGATAGAACAGACCGGAGTGATAATAGTATTTGTGTTTTCCAAAACCTATTTCTACAAACCCGCGCGGTAATGAAAACTGGATACTGCCATAAGGGTAATGTCTGTGATGGTAATACTCTCCCCTATCGTGTCCACGTCTGCCCCTGTCCCTATCCCGGTCACGGGCATCGGCCGGGGCCGGGAAAACCATCAATGTGCAGGCAAAGATAGCCAAAAGAGCGAATAATTTCAGTTTCCCTGTATTTTTCATAACCACCTCCTTTTAGGCTGATCGCGGCTTTCAATCAATTAGACAACCATGCCTTCAAAAAAGTTTCGCCTTTGAACGAATAAAATGAGCTATATGGACAACACACATTGTAAGTAAATCGCATAGAAGGGCGTTAAACGGCAACGTGCTTGCCTAGGATCTGCCCTTATTAGGATCGACACGGATCGCCCGGACGGGAAGGACCGGGCACTTGTTCTGACAAATACCGCATCCGATGCAGGTCTTTTCATCCACGAAGGGACGCCATATCCGCTTGCCGGATACAACTTCTTCGACGGTTTTAATAGCTTTTTCCGGGACCGGGCAGTGTTCCTCGCACACGATGCATTGCTTGTTCCCCGCCCAAGCCAGACAGATGGACCGGTCAATGACCGCCAGCCCAAGCTTAGTCCTGTGTTTTTCTGGCAACGATAATCTAGGCATTGCCCCGGTAGGACAGACTTCGCCACAGAGGGTGCAGTTGTACTCGCAATATCCTATCTCCGGGACCAGTTGCGGCGTCCACAACCGCGACAGCTTTGGGTCCAGCATCACGGGCTGCAGGCCGTTGGTAATGCACACCTTCATGCAATTGCCACAGCGGATGCAGGTATTGACGAAACTCTCCTCGGGGAGAGCGCCCGGCGGCCGGATATAAGTTTTTTCAGAAACACCTTGGCCGCTATCGGATTTAAATCCCAGACAAGAAAAAAGGGACCCCATTAACAACAAGAACTGCCCCCGGCTCATTCCAGGCGCCGGTCCTTGAGAGGCCGCAACCGGCGGCTTGCTTACTTTCCAGGAGAACCCGGTGCCTTTTTGCGGGCAATCGTAGACGCAATCCATGCAAAGGATGCACTCCCCCTTAAGGTAGGATCCAGGCGCTTGGGGGTCGATCGCCCCCATGCGGCAACGCCGGGCGCAAACACCACAGGAAGTGCAATCCCTGACACGACGTTCCAAAAGCGCCGGTCGGGAATTCCAAGCGTACCAGGCGCCCAGAGGGCACAACATGCGACACCATAAACGGAGGATAAGAAGCGAAGCGGCACATACCAGAAGAAAGAAAAAAAATGTCGTCATCGAATTGGCGAAAAAGTAGACGTTAACTCCCAGCAAGCCCTCTTTCAAGGAACGATAAAAATCATAGACGCCTTCATATAAACCCATTTTCTGTATAAGGAACTGGAATACTTTGTCTATGGCGAGGGTCACCGCTGGAATTATATTAAGCGATACCACCCTTGCGACCGTCACTATCGGGTCCAGCATCCAGGCGGCCTGCCTCCCCGTAGCGGCAAAAAACAGTATGACCACCAGGATAGCGAACTTAGGGCGGAAAATTGCCCCCATCAGGTTTTTGTTCAATTTTAACTTCGGGAACGGCTTCCAGGCCCCGATCCAGTCGATCAGGGTGCCCATAGGGCAGACCCAGCCGCAGAAAAACCGCCCCAGGATCAAGGTCAAAAGGACCATGAGAACGGAAAAGATCAACCCGGGAAGGAGCACGTTCTCGCTCAGGGCGGTAACGGACATGATGAGCGGGTCAAGATTAAAAATGACCCGGGGCGAAATTATCCCTTTCAAAGGATAAGTAGTGGACCACAGGATATACGTGAACAGGACCAGAAAAATAACTTGCGATAGTCGACGGGCCAGAACAAGTTTGCGCATAGCCAGGATCATATCTCCATTGTATGTATCTTAACGTCCTTTGCATTGGCCAGGCCCAGATCCCGCGCTGCGGCCTCCTTAAGATAACCGATGGACATAGGGCTAAGGTTGACCATCTGGCAAGCATAGGCGTCGGCCAGCACCGCGTCCCGGCAGGCCAGGACGGTGTCCATCTTGACCACATCCTCCACGTTGCCTCCGGACGGGCCGTTGCGTGTTAAAAATCTGGTCGCGTCTATCACGGTCAGTTCAGGTTTGATAAAGTCGGTGAGGTCGACGAGTTTTGGGGACAGGTCAACGTGCATCATGCCTCTCATGCCCGTGCATACACCCATAAGGTTCTTCATGGACAGGGTCAATCCCGTGAGCCCGTGGTGCTTCAGGACAGGCACATTGATGAAAGTGTCGCAGACGACCGCATCCCGGAGGATGGTCCAGCCTTCCATACCGCTGGCATACGGGAATTTGGCCTTGACCACGTTCCAGCTGTCGGCCAAGTAAACCTGCGCGCCCTTGTCCTTGGCCGCCATCTGGATGCCGCTGTTCTCATAGCACCGACGAGGATCATTGCAGGTGACATCAAAAACGTTGACGCGTTTGGCTCCGGCCTTATAACTGAGTTCGACCAAGGCGGCCACTACCGCGGGGTCCGTGTTCGCCGCCTGAGACGGGGTCCGGTCCCAGCCGATGTTCGGCTTGACCACTACCACATCGCCTTTCTTCACGAAAAGGCCCATGCCGCCAAGCGCCTCGACTGCCGCGACGGTATTCTTGTACGGATCCGGACCATGGACCGAGACCAGGTCATGTTTTGTGGCTATATCCTTCTTCGGCCTCGGCCCCGAAGGAGCGACATCGGCGAAGGCCAGCTTCATGAACCTGTTCTCGGCTAAAAGGACCAAGAGCCATGAAAAACAGAATTTTAGAAAAGCGCTGCGGGATATCTTTTCCCGTAAAAGGCATTCCAGTGAGTACATGAATTTCCCCATACTATCTCCTTATTTCTTTACACTGTTTACAGTCATGACCGGACCGGATCCGCCGATCTTCTTTTTTCCACCCAAATAGAAAGCATGATCCCGACCTCATAAAGCACGATCATGGGCATCGCGAACAATATCAAATTCACCACGTCCTGGGTCGGAGTGATCAAGGCGGCCACAACCAGATTGGCCAGGATCGCGTAACGCCTGCCGGCGCGCAGCCGGCCGGAACCTAGGACCCCGGCTTCGGTCAGAACGCCTATTATCACCGGGATCTCGAAAACAAAACCGCCGATCAGGATGAAGGCCACGGCAAAAGATACGTATTCTCCCAGCGAGATGACCGGCGTGGCTATGCCCTCCCCGAATGTCAGAAGAAAATGTAGCGCGGCAGGAAGGAGTATCTTGAAAGTGAACCAGATGCCTGCCACGAAGCAAGCCACCGCCAGGCACAGCCAGGCGTATATCGCCTGCTGCAATCGCCCGGACAGGGCGGGGGCCAAAAAGGCCCACAGTTCATAAAGAGCGAATGGGAAACAGAGAACAAAAGACGCCAGCAGGACCACCTTGAAATAAGCCACGAAGGCCTCGGTGGGGCTAATAAAAACAAATTCCCGGAGATATCCGCGCGCCGGCGACTCCAACAAGGCCAAGATTCTGTTGCCGAAAGCGAAAAGCGCAGAACATATGACCGCGTAACAAGCGAGAACGGCCAGGATCCGGCGTCGCAACTCCTCCAAATGAGATACGAACCCCATCTGCTGGGATTCAGGCGGATACAACTCGTTCATTTTGGTTCACTGTCTTTTTTATCCGGCTGCTCTTCTTCCGCCCCTTGCATCCCTTTTTTGAACTGTGTTATGGCATTGCCTAAAGAACGGGCGATCTTGGGAAGGCGGTCGGCCCCAAACAGCAGAAGGGCGATGACCAGGATAATAAGCAGCTCTGGGAAACCCAATCCGAACATGACCTTAGTCTCCTTAATTATTTATTAGTATGAGAACCATTTAAATCTTAACAATTTATTTGTTAAAAGCGAATAAAAAATACGGCAGCTGCAGCCAAGGAGAAAATATCTAACCGATGGATTTCATGCTCTTACGATAATAAGCTTCCAGCAAATACCTCCGACCATCCAGCGCGCAGGTCCAAGGCCGCAGGTTTGACCTGTCCCAGCCTTTGCCCCTTTTTCCCGCAAGCCTCGAGATAGACCAGTTCGGCCTTATCCGGGGCGTCGATAATGAACAACCGCACCGGCGACAGCTGGCCCAGCCGGACAGCATGAGCGTAGTGATAATTATCCTCCAGTCCCCGCTCGACCTCTTCCCTCAAGCCAGCCAGGATATTTTTATCAAGCTCCCCGGTGCTGTCAAATCCCAGGAACAGGACATAAAAAGGCACCCCGGAAGCGCCGTATTCCGGTGCCAATAAAAAGAAACTGGGGTCCAGGCCGTAACGTCCCAAGGCTTCCCCCACGGTCGCGGCCACGTGCAGTTCATTCAATTTTTCCCCCACCATATCAGACACTTTGCCCTCTTTACTGATGAACCTTAAAAGCGGGCATTGCTTTTCGAAGCCGGTCACCTCGACTATATCCTGCAATTGATAGCGGTAAAAGCCCCCTCCCGTAGTGATGACCACCGAATATCTCTTGCCCGGTTCTAACTCGTGGGCCAGCTTGACATTCTTGATATCCTTTCGGCCCAAGCACGGTGAATCGATACCGATAAATTCATAAAAATGCGAACATATACTCAATGCGGAGCCGGTCTTGCCGTGCAAAGGGAAAGAAACCAGGCCTTCGGTCGCGATCAAACCTTTCGGCTGTATCGGGACAGCCGGGAATAAGGACCGGATGCCGGCGACACTTTTCCCGGCATGGCCATCTGCCCAGCAGCTGATCAGGCTTAATTTAGGCCAGATATCCTGGTAAAAAGTACTCGATCCCCAGGCATTCACCACGTACTCGGCCCTTTTCGGATCGGCATAGCAACGCCTGATCAGTTGCTCCTTCAGATCAGGGGCTATCCGTCCCGGATTAGTGATAGACCCTTCCTTTATGTCCCGGAGCAAACGAGGCATCCACTCCGGGACCTTTTGCAATAACAACGTTAGAAAACTCGGGTTCCAGACGGAAATGAGGGCTAGGTCGCTGTCGCGCAGCAGGAAAAGGAGCGAGACATACCGATAGGCATCCATGTCTTCTATTTGGGAGACCGCGGCAGGCACCGCCAGTATTTCTTCAAGCAGCCTCTGCTCCCAATAGCCAAAATATCCCGCATCATCACCGAAACCTGTCGGCACTTTCGATCCCGGCCATTCTTTGGGAGAGTTGGGAGAGACCGACCAATAGGCGCTGCCCGAAAACAGCCTGCGGTAGGACTTGAAAAGGTCGAAGATCCAGGCCGACAATCCGTTCTTGAATTCTTCGTGCAGGCTGGAAGTATACGGGATGAATTTCGAACTGGCCGCGGACCCGCTGGACGGTTCCAGCCTCAAGACAGGCTCGGCAGTCAGGACCGACCTCTCTCCGCGCGCAATGGAATCAATGTCCGGAAGGTAATCATCATAGGCCGAGAGTCCCACACGAGACCGGAAATCAGCGACATCCCTGACCTCCCCGAAACGGTGCCTCTTCCCGAAGGATGAAGCCGAGTTCCGCCGGATTATACGGATGAGGACATCACGTTGTGTTCCGGCCACGTCATTAATGGCCTGTCGGAAGGCCAGGGAACGGCCGTAAGACAATACCGCCCAAGCTGAATTCGCCGCTAAAAGCCTGGCGTCCCGGACAGCCGAACGCATGCCACCCCGCATTCGGTTCAGCCGCGGCATTTATCGCAGGTCGCCTTTTTAGTCATGAAAACCAGACATATCCAGTACAGAGTGCAAACAGCGA
>CAYTIW010000032.1:10038-17875 GCA_964438075.1 uncultured Planctomycetales bacterium | reverse complement strand
GTCGCCTTTTTAGTCATGAAAACCAGACATATCCAGTACAGAGTGCAAACAGCGAAATCGAAAACGACCTTCATCGGGTCACCGGAGATATATTCACCCGACGCTGTCCCTATGAATAATACCCTTTGCAATATCCGTATCAAAAGTATGATCAGGGCCAAATGGATCAATTTCTTGTGTTTTATCGGGTCGGTAGCGGCCAGCCCCAGTATTAATCCGAAGGCCAGCATATACGCGGCCAAAGGATTCAAGAGCCAAGCGATCTGTGGCGTGATAACGATATTGAATCCGTAAAAATGATCGGCCATGGGCGGAACACAATCCTTGCAGAACATAGCCACCAGCGGGAAAGGGATGTGGTATGCAGCGCCCAGCCAGAGCAGGATCTTTAATATCTCGACCTTTTTTTGGCCCTCCATGTCAGCCTCCTTTTTAGAGTTATAGAATGTTAGAGCGTAGAACGGCCTTGCCGAAAGTATCCATCGTTAGTCTCAACAGAGACCAGTTCGATCTATAAGGCCACTTTAAATGCCGGTCATAAACCGCGAAATACTCGGTCGTCGAGATCCCTCCCCTGGTCCGCTTGAACTCCCCCGCACCCGCGCTGCCATTCAATACCAGGCCCAGTTCCCGGGCTTCCTGCCGTATCTTGGACATGACCATGCGGTAGAGGCCGATTTTCTGCGGCAGACCGGTGTCATAACCAACGAACGGCGCGGTCATGATGCCTTGTCTTATATAATAGCCAAAAAATCCATCTATATTCCTGTTTTTGACTAAAACTTTTATCCGCAAGAATCCCGCAGGATCGGCGCAGAGTTCTTTCAAGAAATGTTCAGAATATTGCGGGTTGTGATACGAATATTTCTCCAGGTACAAATGTCGGTAAAGGTCCAGGACCCGGAAAAGATCCTGCCGGCTTCCGAAGTCCAGCTCGGACCAGCCATACCCCGCTTCTTGGGCCAAGGCATCGTCCTTCCGCAAGGCGTGACGGGCCTTGAGCGAAAACCTCGCCGGACGGCGGTAATCCCAGAGATACACCTGACGGGAGGCGATAAAATGGTAATGATTCTGCCGAAGGGCCCGCATCAGTTCGGCATCCGTGTACTCGGTCAAAGAGCGGAACACTATCGCTCGGTCAGACTGACAACTCTTGAAATAGTCTGTAACGGCACGGACATCGTCTGCATTGATCGCGCAATGCAGATTGGTCGTTACGAGCCAGTTATCGACCTGGACGTTCTTCGGAAGGATACCGCCGAAGAAAGACCCTCCCAACGCTGGAACCATGAACTGCGAGCAGTTCCTGAGAACAGCATTCCTGAATTTTCGTCCCTCCTCACAGGCGGCGGTAATGAAATGTCCATACAAGGAAGCCACATGCGAATCATGTCCTGCCGTTTCGATCACCACCGGGAGAACCTTGTTATTGACCAGGATTATTCCGACCGGCGAACTCACATTGTTTATGTAACGGCTCGGGCCGTTCTTAATGACGGGCGTAAGGATCCTCTGGGCATCGCGAGCCTGCGCCGAGTCAGGCCAAAACAGCTCATCGATGTTCAGGTTATCGAACAGCTTGGCCTCTGAGGTTTTCATCGGACATCTCTTTTTGGAAAAGCCAGCAATCCATTGACCGCCGGCGATGGGCCAGCGACAGTTCCTGCAATCGGAACCAAAGCGCCGAAAGCTCCTCTTCCAGCACCGACCCGACCGGTGTATTACAAAAGTCGCAGGGGCGGAAATTCCCTCCCGGCGAGACATTGAACATGGTCTGGCCGCCGGCGCAGCCGCAGTTATTGACCGACTTCAAATGGCCATACCACCACAGCCCGGGCACCGAGGGGGCGTCCCACCACTTTTGGATCAAGGCCCGCAATTCCCGTTCGTAGGCTTTATCGATCTTCTGGATATCCGGCTGCCCTTTCAAACGCCCGGAAGGCAGGGCATCGTAGACCGTGATCTCGTTGACCCCTTCCTCAACGGCCAGTCTAAATACCTTCTCGAGATCTCCGTCCCGCAAACGTTTGGGCGAGGCAAAAGTCGAGACCCCCACCAGGAATCCGGCCTTCTTGGCCGCCCGCAGCCCGGCGACGGCTTTCCGCCAGAGCCCCCTGTATCCGCGGTGTTCATCGTGACGGGGTTCCTCGGCATGGTCAATGCTGACAGCGATCCTTCTCAAGCCGGCCTTTTTCAACTCCGGCAAGCGTTCTTGCAGACGCGATCCGTTGGTGTAAAGGAGCACGACGGCTCTTCCGGGGTCGACCGCGCCGATGATCTCGGCGATATCTTCACGCATGAGCGGTTCTCCGCCGGATAAGATGAACGTGAAAACCCCGAGATCCATGGCGTCCTTTACGACCTGCTGCCATTGTCCAGCCGTGAGCTCTTTCTCCTCCAGACCGTAAGCCGTGCAGTGCGCGCAATCGGCATCGCAACGGCAGGTCAGCGATAACGTCGCGACGCAAGGGTACTGGATCCCGAACCGTTTCGAGTTGTATAAGCGTGCCGCCGACCGGATGAAGGCCGGGCTGGACTCACAGGGGATCATCATGCTGCGCACCGGGTAGCGCCCCTCCCACCCGATGATCTTCTCGTGCCCCAAGTGCAATCTTACCGCCTCTTTCTTGAAAGCACGCAGCGAAGGCAAGGCGGATAACAGGCTGAACATCTCATAACGCAGTGATCGAAGCATTAGCAAGTCCTTTCTGATTCTGCCTGGAGAACGGCCGGGCGGGGTCTGGATAATTGTAAACGCACGGAGATATCAGGCCGTGTTCGGTGACATGGGAATTGGCGCAGCGCGCAAGCCGCTGTTCGTCCTGGTAGTCCTGTCCGAGGAAACTGTCCACCGACAGCACCACCATGGACCTTTTACCCTTACCTGAAATAAATCCGAAGGAGGTCGCGACCATTTCCAGTACGGCCGGCCTCTTGAGCGAACGGAACAAGTGCCACAGGGAAACAGCATTCCGCGACCAGAAACCGGGACGGCTGTTATCCCCATGCAGCCGTTCATAGAAAAGCGGCATGTCCACGAAATGATCCAAAGGGAAGATCCCATCCGGCCCGGTGCAAAGGAACATGCAAGCCGCGCAATCCGGATGGAGTTCCAGCTCCCACGGCAAGAAATCCGGCACCGGCCAAAAATTATCTATCCCGACCCTGCCTTTCAACGGAATATCATGGAGGACCGCTTTCATCACGGTCTCCTTGTCCACGACGGAACCTTCCGGGAGCAGGAACCTGCCGCCGGGGGCCGCGACCTGGAAAACAATGAAGTCCAGTCCGGGGGCCAGGGACAGGGCGTAATCCAGCACTGCGGGCAACTGGCCGCAGTTGTGGCTGGTCACCGTTACGATCATCCCCAGTTTTATACCGCTGCTGATGATATTTTCCGCCGCTTGCATCTTCATCTTTATGCGGTCATGCCCCCGCATCAAACGATGCGTCTCAGGGTCCAGAGTATCGAACTGCAGCCAAGCCCTTTTGAGGCCGCTTTTTTTGAGCCGCCGGACATACAGGACGTCCTGGCCGCACACGGATCCGTTCGTGGCGATCTCTATGATCAAGCCCATGGCCCTTACTTTAGAGATCAAGCCCGGTAGTTCCTTGTGCAGGGTCGGCTCGCCGCCGGTCAATGTCACTATCCTGCCGCCGGCATCACGCACCTGCCGGGCCTTGGCAAGGACCTGAGGGACGGTCAGGTATGTCTTTTCGCCGCTGTTACCGCTATCGGCATAGCAGACCGGGCAACGGGCATTGCAATCATCGGTTATTTCCAGCAGGTGAAACCATTTCTTGCCCTGGTGACGGGGCGGCGCGGAGAGATCCACCAAGGACCTGACGCGGTGGCGCAAGAAAAGGTCGGCATCGGTCGATATCAGCGACCGGCGACTTCCCCGCGGGCAATCGACCTCGAAATAGACCGCGTTCCCTTCCCGGCAGAAATGCGCGGGATGCCGGTCCTGGCACCGGGTACAGAATGACAGGGTGTTATTAATAACGGTCGACGGCTGAGACATAATCACAGAACATCCTGGTTATTGAAAGTACCGCCTCTTTTCTAATTAGCCCGGGAGCGTCGGATACCGTATGATAATCCGGCCCGCTGCAAAAAGATGTCGCGCAGGGGATCCCCTTCCGGTAAAAGGCATGTACATCAGAAGGGAAACACATGTCCTTCACCGCGTAGAAAACATGCAGCGGCAAAGGCCAGGGACAATAACCTGCCGAGACCATGCTTCCTAATGGTAACCGGGACCAGGCTCGAAAATGGCCGGAAGTGAACATCACCATCAACCGCGAGCCCTTGACCGGCAGAGGCATGTCCAGATTGAGAAAGAAACGGTAATCACCACTTTGCTGAGCAAGATGCCGCCGGGACCCGACCATCCCCAACTCCTCAGCGTCGAAAAATATGAACCTCAGGTTGTGCCGCAGTTTTTTTTCGGCCAATTCCTGTGCCATGGCCACCAGCACCGCCACGCCCGAGGCATTGTCCTGGGCGCCGTGGAACCAGGAGTCGTAATGCGCTCCGATGACGATCGTCTTGTCCCGTTCCCTCCCGGGCAGATCGAATATCAAGTTGACCCCTTCTTTCCGGCTCAAGGCCGACTGCATGCGGACCGTTGCCTGGCGGGTTGATGCCTTACGCAGGGCGGTCCAATCTTTCCGGCGGATAACGACCACGGGCATCCCGGCCCCCGGGGTATCGGCGGGCGCCCCGGTCCCTGCCTGGAGGTCGTCTTTATGCCCAGATACCAGGATGAGGCCGGCTGCGCCGTTCCGGGCGGCCCGCTTTATTTGCATGATCCGGTGATTCAGCAGATGGAAATCGCAGACGATGATCCTCCCCCGCACGCGGCGCAGCCAGTAACGCCACGGTTCTCCGCCGGCAAGGTAAAGCATTTCGCCCCTGGCCTCATTACGTTCGATTCCGGTATAATCGATAGCCCTGGCCTCGAAGGCCTGCCCGGCACCCTCTACCGCCGCCGGCCGGTCCTGGCAGACCGGCACCTCGAACCTCTCAAGAATAAGTTCAAAACGCTTATCGCCAACGGCCGACATGGCCTCGATTATCATGTCCCGTGCCTGGCTGTTGCCCGCCGAACCGGTCTTCCTGGATCCCAAGCCGGACAACGCGGTCACAATATCGATCTCGTCAACCCTATCCCTGTGCATGATCACAACGGCCCTTTGCTAGAAAGTTCAACTGCGCTGCGCCAGCCCTCCGGCAAAACGAAAGACACTGGGCTTGAAATTATCCGGATGCAATCTGGCCAAACAGGCCAGTTCTTCTCCCCGTCGGTAACCGGGGTTTCTTTCTAAAAAGAAGCACACATCTTCATCCCGGTGTTTGCCCAGGGGGACCTCAGCGAAACCCTGCCGGAGGCTCACGGGAATGCCTGCGAAGCGGACTATACCCCTCTCAGGGTCATATTGGGAGCCGAAACGGCTTCCGGCCAGGGCGTCCAGGACCTCTTTCTGGCCGCTGGAGCAGGCGCTATTAACCGACGGATAGAATGTCCTGAAATAGACCGGAAGGAACCGGTAGGTCTTGTACCCCATGCAGATCAGGAACCAGTAAAGCGGGATATCCGGATAATCGCTCAGTTGTCGGAAAACAAGGCTGAACCACTCTTTCACCAGCACGGTCTGGCGCCAGTATTCTTTTTCCACTATCGTGTCCCCGGAGAATATCGCCCGCACCGGCCGGCCGGCAACCTGGGCCGAGAGGAACTTCTGGGTGGAAAAACCCCGTATCTCACCCGTAATGCTGTCAGTGAGAAGTATCACAAAATCTTTCTCTTCCAGATCCGCCTGAAAATTATCCGGTCCAACGCTGTTGAAGTAGGTCTTCATTATGTCCAACATGCGCAGGCGTTCGGACGCGGTCAGGGCCGAAGGCGGTACGGTCCGGCCGGTCAGCGATCCTGTTCGTTGAAGGCGACATATCATAATGTGCTCAATTCGATATAAGGAGGACGGCCGTCCAGTCCGCCAGCCAGTTCTTTTCCGTCGTCCCAATAAACCAAGAACAATCGGCTCTTGATCCCGATGAACCGGTAATTGGCCTTGAAAGAAGGCCACAAAGGGTCTTTCTCATGGAAACCGACCAAAAGATGCTGGAGCCCCCGGGATCGGGCCTTGTCTCTCAGTCCGTCTATCAAGGCGAACATGGCCGCGGATCCGGAAGAACGGTCCACGGCCAGCAGGCTGGCGAAGGCGTACTGCAAGCTGGTCTGCGGGACGGGCCATGACGGCCAGCCGAACGGGCACAAAAGGCTGTTCCAAAATCTACGGATCAAAGCGAATTGCGTCGAGTACCCGCGCACCACTATCTGTCTTTCCGCCCGCGCGTCGTAAAGCGCGGCGTAGCCCACCAGATCATCACCCCGTAAAGCCAGGAAGATGTCTCCGGCATCGGCCATGGCCAGGACGTCCGACGGCTCCGGGAAGAACTGGCGTTCACGTCCTGTCTTTACGAGGAAATCACGGACCCTGTCTTTATCCGCCTCCCGGGCCGGCACTATCACCGGACCGGCTGATCGTCGAGAGCCCGGGCTGTTGACATTCAAGACACAGGTATTGAACCGGCCCAGATCCTGGTAGACCGGCAGGCCGGCGCGCCTGCTGGTCAGAACGGCCAAAGCCTCGCGGTTATCCTCCAGCACAGTGGAATAGTAAGCTTTGACCCTGCCGTCCGAATGGAGGTCGTGAAGGAACTGGTAACCCCGCGACAGGAAGACGCTCCGGCGCCGCTTTTCGGACAGACGCAGATTGGCCAAATAACCGATGTCCGCCGGTTCCCCGTTGATGAACGCGCGGCGGACCGCCCGGCTGCCCAGGCCGACGATCTCGCCCGTCGCATGGTCTCGGGCTACCACGACCTGCACCTCCCTGTTCCCTCTCTTCGCCGCTTTCAGAAAGCTCGGCCTGCGCTCAAAGGAGATCCGCACCGCCCCGTCCATGGGGATCCGGGACAGGAAGCGCCCGATGGCTTCGTCATCCTTAGCCTCGGCGATACTTATGGCGACCGAACCGATCGATGTCATACTTTCCCCAGGCCGAAGCCGAATTTCTGGCCGACTTCCTTTTTGAGCAGCAGGTTGATGGAAAAATGGTCCAAAATATCCCTGCCCCGGCAATTGGCGTTCAAATCAGTCGCCCTCCGCAGGATAGACGGCCAGCTGTAAAATTCCTTCCGGGCCTGGAAACACTCCCGGGCGAATTCCTGAGGGGACATCCGTTTGGGGCTGAAGGCGAACTCCCCGTAGCGGTATGCCGGGTCTTTCCACCACTCCGGATGGATCAGGCGTCCTTCCTGCAGGAGTTGTTGGTAGAGCGCTGTGTTCGGGAAAGGAACCAAATGATTGAAGGCGGCCAGGAAGAATTTCTCCCGGTTCGCGAAATCCAGGGTTTCCCTGATCGTGGAACGATCGTCCGAGTCGTAACCAAAGATGAAAGTCGCATAGACTTTGATGCCGGCCTGGCGGATCTCCCTTAACAATGCGGACCACTCTGACCTCCGCGGCGGCATAGCCTTGCCCATCTGTTTCAAGTTGTCCGGTTCCAGGGACTCGAAACCGATCAAAAGACCGTAGCACCCGCTTTCTTTCATCAGCCTGAGCAGGCCGGGACTCTTTGCCGCCTGCAGGCTGCACTGGCTGATCCATCGTTTTTTCAAAGGTTTCAGGGCCGTAAAGAGTTCCCGGCTCGCCGGCTCATCCACCAGGATGTTGTCGTCGACAAAAAAAATGTTCCGGTCTTTCAGGGAGGCGACCTCATCGACGACTTCGCCGACCGGCCGGTGCCGGTAGGTCTGCCCATAGAA
>CAYTIW010000032.1:0-9938 GCA_964438075.1 uncultured Planctomycetales bacterium | reverse complement strand
ACCGCTGGAAGCACCAAAGCGATCTTCATAGCTTAGAACGGCGTAATGCCGCCGAACTCCATCCCTTGTTTTTTAAGCATTTCACGACGGAAGACCAGATTATACCGGAAATACGCCCACAAGCTGGAGAGACTGCGCCCCTGCGTCCTCGGGGCCCAGGCACGCCGGAGAATGGAAACCGGGCTGTAGAACGCCTTGCGGGTCTCGAAACATTTCTCGGCCAAAGTTTCCGGCGACATCCGGGCCGGCCTTACCGCCGAGGCCCCGAAATGATAATCCGGGTCGGTCCACCATTTTTCAAAGATAAGCCTTCCCTCGCGACGGAGGCGGTCATATAAAGCCGTCCCCGGGTAAGGCATAAGGTGATTGGTGGCCAGGAAGGCGAACTTCTGCCTGACAGTGAATTCCAGCGTCCTTTGAAAGATATCCTCGCGGTCATGATCATAGCCGAAAAGGAAGGCGCCCCAGATCATGATCCCGCAGTCAGTTATCTTGTCCAAGGCCTGCTCGTATTCTCCCGGCAGGATGTTCCACTCCTTTTTCATGTCCCCCAGGTTGCCTTTTTCCAGCGTCTCGAACCCGATCACGATCCCGATGCATCCGCTGGCGCGCATCAGCCTCAACAGTTCATCATCCTGCGCCACGTCGATGCTCGCCTGCCCGACCCAGCGTATCCTGAGCGGGACGAGTACGCGGAACAGCGCCTTGGCCGCCTCATGGTCCGAAACGATATTGTCATCGATAAAAAAGACGATCTTCTTCCGGTCCAGGCCGGCGACCTCTCCGGCGACATCCTGCGGCGGGCGGTGGTTATAGGACCGATAAAATGCGTGGATGGCGCAGAACTCGCAGCTGTACCGGCAGCCCCGGCCGAATTCGACCAGCGAGATCGGCAGATACCTCTTGTTCCTGAAAATATCCCTCCTCGGCTTTAAACCCGACAGTGACGGTCTTACCGGCGAACGGTAGAACCTCTTCAGCCGTGCGGCCCGGGCATCCTTTAAAAGCTCGCCCCAGACTCCTTCCGCCTCGCCGATAACCACGCTGTCGGCATGCCCTGAAGCTTCGTCGGGAGCGAGGGTAGGATGAAAGCCTCCCAGAACGACCGGCACCCCCCTTTTACGGAAATGGTCCGCAATCTGATAGCTCCTTCGGGCCGTATAGCTTTCCACCGTGATGGCCACCAGATCGGTCGGCTCGTCCATCGGGACCGGCTCGACGCGGTCGTCATAAAAGACGAGCTCATGTTCAGGGGCGGTCAGTCCCGCCAGCACCGCTATGGTCAGGGGTTCCATGGCTCCGGAATCATAATACGGCCGGTTGTCTTTATATCCGATATTGGGCTTGATCAAAGTTATCCGCATTCCGTCCTCTTTTTACCCTAACGCCAGGCCGTGTTTACGGCAGACTTCCCGCCGAATTAGGAGGTTATACGCCATGAACTGGAAGAAATCCGCCGGGGTCGGGCAATTCGCCCGCGATTCGCATGAACGGTACAGGATGTTCCTGAGGCTGTTGAACTCCTTGCGCGCACGGATGCAGCCCTCGCCCAACTCCAGCGCTGACATGCCGCGAGGGCGGAAAACAGCCTGGCCGAAGCGGTAATCCTCGTCAAGCCACCACTTCTCACGCAGCAAAACCCCTTCCCGGCGCATGCGGTCATATAATGGCGTGCCCGGATATGGCATGAGCAGGTTGAAATTGGCTATAAAAAACTTCTGTTCCAAAGCATATTCCAGTGTCTCCTGGAAACTTTTCCTGGTGTCCTCATCATAACCGAAAAGAAAAGTGGCGTAGGCCTTGATGCCGTATTTACGCAGCAGCTTCAAAGGCTTTTCAAAAGAGCCCACCTGGAGATTGGAAGACTTGGACATGCTCTCCAAATTTCTGCGGTTCAGCGACTCCAGTCCGACCAGAAGCACACGGCAGCCGCTCTTGGCGGCCAGCGCGACGAAACCTTCATCCTCTATGCGCTCCAGGCTTATCTGGCCGATCCAGTTTATACGCAATGGAACGAGGGCCTCAAAAAGGCTGCGGGCAGCTGCCGGTGATGCTGCTATGTTATCGTCTATGAAGAAGATCCGTCCCCGATCCAGCCCGTGCAGTTCCCCAGCCACGTCCTTTACGGGACGATGTCTGTAGCCTCTATAGAAAGAACTGACGCTGCAGAAATCGCATGCGTAACAACAGCCGCGGCCGAACTCAACGGGGACCAAAGGCAGATACCTTTTGCCCCGGAAGATATCTCTCCTTACCCGCAGGCCTTCCAAAGAAGGTTGTCCATTGGAACGGTAGAACTTTTTAAGGCTTCCGCTTCGAAGATCATGAATTATTTCGGGCCAGATCCCCTCGGCCTCGCCTATGGCGACGCTGTCAGCGTTCAGGCCGGCTTCTTCCGGCATAGCACTCGGATGGATCCCCCCCACGATGACCTTGACGCCCCGGGCACGGAACGCCCGCGCCAGTTCATAACCTCGTCTGGCAGTATGGCTCTCCAGGGATATCACGGCGGCATCTGTTCGCTCGTCGACAGGGATATCCTCGATACGGTCATCGTAGAATTTGATCTCAATATCCCCGGGAGTAAGGCCGGCCAGGATGGCACAAGCCAAGGGTTGCATCACATCCTTAGCCCGCTTACGGCCGATTGCTGGAGCCGTCATGTCTGTCCTGATCAAAGTGATCCGCACAAGAATTACCTCAGGTTGGTCATGGTCATGAATTCATTACTGATAAAAAAAGCACGCTGATCTCACTTCAATGCCGCATGGTCCTGGCTGTAGAACCTGTACCCCAGGTTAGCTACCGTCATATATAACAACCTGACCCGGGACTTGCTCAGCCGGCCCAGTATGTTCTTTACGCTGTAACATTCCCTCCAGGCATATTCCAGTCCGTCCTCCAGGTCTTTGACCGACATGTTCTTGGGCTGGAAAACAACGTTCTGGCAATTGTATTTCGACCAATTTCTCGTCAATATCCGGCCTTCCGCGGCCAGACGGTTAAAAAGAGGCGTGGTGGGGAACGGCGTATAAACGGTAAAACGCGGGAGGTCGATGCCGGTCCGCAGACAGAAATCAACGGTCTCCTGGAATATGGCCTTCTCGTCCTCGTCCGAGCCGAAAACAAAACAGGCCATTATGGCAATATTCCTTTTGTGCAGTTCATCCACCAGACGGTAATGCTTATCCAGGCTGTTGAAATTTTTGTTCATCCGCTCCAGGCTTCTTTGCGAGACCGATTCAAAACCTATCAAGAGGCCGGCGCAGCCGCTTTCACTGGCGAGGGACAGCAGTTCCTCATCATCGATTATCCTGGAGGTGGCCAGCCCCATCCACTTTATCCTCAAAGGGATCATCTGGCGGTACAATTCCTTGATATAAACCACGTCCTCGATCGGGGACGGGTCCAGGAACAAGACCAGTTTTGACCTCATGGCCTTGATCTCCGCGATAACTTCCGGGATAGGCCGGTGGTGATAACCCGACTTGGTGGCGCTTATCACGCAGAACTCGCATCTGTAAGGGCAGCCGAACACCGCCTGGGTGGTATTGATCGAGATATATCCCCGTTTATTGAGCAGGTCCCTCCGCGGCCAAGGGATGTTTTCAAAAGAGACGTCGGGGTCGTGATAAAAATCCTTCAATACGCCGTTATTCCAGTCCCTCAAGGCCTGCGGGAATGTTCGATAGGCATGACCCACGACGACCGAATCGGCATGCTCCTTGGCTTCCTGCGGCATCAAGGTCGCATGCACACCGCCGATGATAACGGTCACGCCTCTTTTCCGAAAACCGTCGGCTATTTCATATGACCTTAAAATATGTCCCGTGATCCCCGTGAGGCAGACGACATCCGCGGAAATCGCATCATAATCGCATTCCTCTACGCCCTCGTCGACGATGCGCATCTCGGCATTGAATTCCGGGGGGACCAGCGAGGCCAGGGTGGTGAGGGTCAAAGGCGCATAGGTCAGGTTCTTTCTGAACCCGTTACCTTTTTTGTACAGCCCTGACCTGGGCATAACGAACAATATCTTCATATCGAACCTGGAAATTGGCAACGCTTGATTATTGTGTCCGGAGTCGTTCTTTCTGACTTATTTGACCACTCAAATGTATTCAAAAAAGGGCTTATTCTTCCTTGAGTTCACGGAACCATTTAAGCATCATTTGGGAAAGGATCTTTTGTTCGGAGCGGTCCAATTTGTCCATAGCGGACCGCATGGTCTCGATGTAACCGGGCCAGGCATTATCCAGCACCTGCGAGCCACGGTTGGTGACGCGTATGACCTTTACTCTCTTATCCCCGACCTGCCCCACCCGCTCGATAAGCTTTTCGCGCTCCAGTTTGTCCAGCATCCTGGTCATGTTCGACGCTGTAACTAAAAGTCTTTTACCGATAGCTTTTTGGCTCAGCCCTTTTTCTCCTCCCTGATGTTTGATCACCATGAGGACGTTCATCTTGGCTGGGGTTAAACCGTAGGGATTCAGGTACTTTGCCATCTTGTCGAACAGTGCCGTATAGACCAGGACCAGGCCGTAGAACGCTTCTTCAAAATATTTACCTTGGCCGGTCTCGATCCCGAATGCCGAGAGTTCATCCATCTTTGCCACCTCCTCTTGCTGAAGAAAACATAACACAATATAGTTAATGAGTCAACTATATGTTATGCAAAAACGGGTCGTCTAACCGCAGACCTTGCCGTCCAACATGGTTAGCTGCCTGTCGTAATATTCAGGGGGCATCTGTCCGTGCGTGACCATAACAATGGTCCGGGACTGTTCCCGGTTGATCTGTCTGAACAAATGCAGGACATTATCGGCATTGACAGAATCCAGGCTTCCCGTAGGCTCATCGGCCAATATTACGCTCGGACCGGTGACCAAGGCCCTGGCCACGGCGACCCGCTGTCTCTGGCCCATCGACAAATTCGCTATCGCAAATCTTAGTTTATCTGATAAACCCACGGCCTTTACGGCCTCGCGGACGCGGGCCAAGCGTTCTTCCCGAGACATTTCCAGCTCGACCAGAGGCAGCATGACATTGTCGAAAACATCCAGATTCTGCCAAAGATAGAACCCCTGAAAAATAAAGCCGATATTCCTAACGCGGAAATCTTTACCTTTTGAAGCCTCTTTAAGCGGGATGCCTCTAAATAAAACCTCTCCTTCGGTGGGGATATCCAAGCCGCCCAATAAATGCATTAGAGTGGACTTGCCACATCCGCTGGGCCCGCGGATGACCAGGAACTCTCCCGCGAACACTTGCAGCGAAACTCCGTTCAGGGCCCTGACCTGGCCGTCAGGGTATATTTTGACCACGTCGCGAACTTCCAAGATCACCGTCTTATCCATTGTTAAGCACCTTGATCGGTTGCAGGGAGACAGCACGCACTGCCGGATAGATACCGGACAGGCAACCCACAATGAAAGCCAGGGCCAAGGTCCTGGCGACCAGGACAGGGTCATAGCTCAGATGAACGAAACTGGCAATGACCGGGAACATTAAAAGGGCCTTCATCATTAAATATCCAAATAATATCCCCACTATTCCCCCGATCAAACCGTATATACCCGACTCCAGCAAGACCATCTGGACGATACGTCTTTTCCGCCAGCCGATGGCCAGCAGAATGCCTATCTCTTTGGTCCTCTCCAATACAGCCGTGGTCATGGTATTAGCTATCGCCAGGATAACGATCAGAAAAACTACCAAAGAGATCGCCCAGGTAAAACTGAAAATGACAGCGAAAGGAGCGGAAGCAAAATCCTGGATGTCCCTCACCTCCAGGTCCGGGAACAAAGTGAGGACCTTATCCTGGACCTCGCCGGCGACAGCTTGACGCTGAGCATCGGTAGCCCTTAACGAACCGTCCACGTCCAGCCTGAAACTTATCGTCGTGACCTTCCCTTCCGCCTTCTTGATCTTCTGGAGCGTCTTGAGCGGCACGATTATCCCGCCGCTTTCGATGAGGCTCGGGCTTTCGAAAATACCCCGGACCAGGAACTCTTCTCCGCGGATAGCTATCTTATCTCCTATGGACTTGCGCAGCCTTTTGGCTGCGGCGAAGCCCAGCAGGGCGTCGTGATCTCCCTTCATGCCGTCGCCGCTGACCTTCAGGCCTTCCAGCAGGAACGAATCGTATTCCCAGCCGAAAAGCATGAAATACTCTTTGGACCTCAACGCGTAAAAGTAGATCAGGGACGGGGCGACTTTATTCACATGAGGAATGGCTTTAAGCCACCGCGCATAGCCTTGGTCGATGGAGCTGGCGAAAATATCCAGCGTCGCCTTTTCCATTGCAATAAGGTCCGCTCCCCTGACCTTGTAACTGCTCTCGATCGAGCGCTCCAGATTATCGGTAAGGCCGCGGAGGGAAACAAAGGCCGCGATGCTTATGCCGATGCCCAGTACGGTCAATAACGTGCGCACTTTCTGGTGCCAAAGGTTTTTCAGTACAATGCCCAAGATATACATTTACGCGCCCTTTTAAGACCGGAGGATCCGATGATAAGAAAAGGTACCTTTGTCCAAAATTCTTTTGTTATTTCAGCATGTATGAAAAATCGGGTGATGTCAAGCTGCGGTTGCGCCATTTAAAGGAAAGGGTTTGGGGGATCATCAGCTTGACGATCCAGGGCAAAAAATGAACCAGCGCTTTCCGTAAGGAGCATTCTCGGTCTTTACGGACCTCCGAAGGCAGGACGTCAGTCCCGGAAGGATCCTTTCGGGAAGCCTTATTCTTCTCTCAATAACACCAAAGCCCGCCCAAAGGGAAAGGGCACTCCCGTTGCTCAACGAGAATGCCCTTAAAATACTGGCGGAGAGGGTGAGATTCGAACTCACGGACCCTTGCGAGTCAACGGTTTTCAAGACCGCCGCTTTCGGCCACTCAGCCACCTCTCCTAAAGAAACCACCTTAAAAGCAAATGCCGCCTGCCGTCAGGCCGACATTTGCGACATCGATCCAGAAAGGTTTCGCCGAGCCGTCAAAAGGATCCTTTTGATGGCTCAAGAAATCAGAGCCTTTACGAAAACCTTTCACCGAGCCTTGGCAAGGTTCCGCCTGAACCGGGGCTCAAGTCCCCGTATAAACCAAAAACCTTCCCCCCCATACGGGATGGAAGGTTCTATAAAAGAAAAAACGGCGTGGCTGTGTATCACATATAAATGTATCTCTCAAAAGCCATCACCAAATTAAGCGTTAATATATCATAATAATGAACAAACAGAGATAAAAGTTTGAACAGATTTATAGGGACAAAATCGGGACATTTGAGCGAATATTTGTCTATTTTTGTCCAGTTTTCAGACGGAGATATTTCTCCAAATGCTCGTATATATAGACTTATAAAATGTCCCTGCCATGTCCCCGGACATTGGCAAAGCAAGCGGTTGTTTGTCGACATTTACCCTTATTTTATATGCTTATTCGTCAACAATCTTATGCTACAATTCAAAAATGAAATGCGTTTACTGTCTTCAGGATAAATCTCCAACGGCTTTCACAAAAGCCGAGCATGTCATCCCCCAGTCCTTCGATGTCTTTAAAAACAACCTGACCCTGATCGATCTGGTATGCGATGACTGTAATCAACTGTTCGGCAACATAGACTCCGCTTGTAATAAAAAGACCGGGTACAGTAGCCCGGTTTCAAATTTTCTATCGACAATAATTCAAAGATTCTTTCATTTCGACTACTTCCTATTCTTCCAATCCGGCTCGATCAACATGGCGCTTGTACAGTTACCAACAAGAGCATGATCCATAAAATCCCCTATCCTTTTTGAAATGTCATAATCGTCTTTTGGAAAACCCCAAGGTCCTCGTTATTGGCCAAAACGAGAAGGACATCTCCTCCCTCGATCACTGTTGAGCCGGAGGGAATAACAAATTTATCGTTGCGCGAAATAAGCATGATCAGGCACTTCTCCGGAATCTTCAACTCCTTGATCATCCTGCCTATGGCATCTGAATTATACGGCACGATAACATCCGTTAACTCTGCATCGATGCCTTCGACTTTCTCAAATTCTATCGGGTACGCCTTTTTGTCAGGCAAAGGCACATCCAGCTTTAGAAATTTTGAAACCAACGGAATGGACGTTCCTTGAATAAAAACAGACGCAATGACTATGAAAAAGACGATATTAAAAATGATTTCTGCTTGCGCGATCCCTGCCGCCAGAGGAAATGTGGCCAGAATGATCGGAACGGAGCCCCTTAGCCCTACCCACGAAAGCATGATCTTTTTCGGCACCGCGAAATCAAACGGCAGTAAACACAAAAAAACGCTCACAGGACGGGCAATGAGCATGAGAACAAGCGTAACCAACAACCCCGCTCCAATAAGCGGAACCAAATGAGACGGAAAAACGAGCAGCCCTAGAGTTACAAACATCGCAATTTGGCTGATCCAGGCCAATCCATCATGAAATTTCATGATGGATTTTTTGTTGGGAAATTCCGCCTGCCCCAATCCAAGCCCTGCGAGGTAGACCGCAAGAATCCCGTTGCCCTTCAGGAAGACCGCGCCGACATAAGTAACCAAGATAAGCGAAATCGTCAGGACCGGATAAAGCCCCTCATAATCGAATTTAAGCCGCTTGATAAAAAAAACGATGGCCTTCGCCATAGCATAACCAACCAGTGCGCCCATCCCCATATCCAAAAAGAATCTCGGGATCAACGAAACGATTCCTGCGCCTTTGGCTGTCAACAAACTTAAGAAACCCATCGTCAAGAAGATAGCCATCGGGTCGTTGCTACCTGACTCAAATTCCAAGAGCGGCTTCAAGGGCTTCTCCAGGCTGATCCGCCTTGACCTTAAAATAGAAAATACCGCGGCGGTATCTGTGGATGAAACGATAGAACCAAGCAATATCCCCTCGAGCCAAATTTAAGTATATAAACAGCAAACAACCCCGTTATAATCGCCGTGACCAAAACCCCCATAGTCGAAAGCACGACCCCGGGGATAATAACTGATTTTGTATCCTGCCAATTGGTATCGATCCCGCCTGAAAAGATAATAAAAATGAGCGCTAAAACACCGATATCCTTTGCCAGTTGAGCGTTATCAAAATATATTTTGCCGATCCCCTCGGATCCGGCCAGCATCCCAACCGCCAAAAAAATCAATAAAACCGGCACCGCGAACTTATCCGAGATCTTGCTCGAAAGAACGCTCGCGAACATTAAAACAGCCGACCATAATAAAATAGTTTCAAACGACCACATTATAAAAAGATTCCCTATCTGCCAATTTTTTCAATATTTTAACACAATGGTTTATCTGACATCGACAATCATATCCCCCGTTGAGGAAGTTTCGATAAAAGAAACGGCGACAGCAAAGGTTCGAGTTGCTTTCTTTCCCGCTTATTTAAATACTTGAAGCCCCTCACCAGTTTAATACAATCACGGGAACCGCATCTGCATTTAAAATCTGTGCCGTACGCTTTCATGTCCCATTCTGTTGTCAGATAGTTATAGGTTATCTCCGCATTCCTTTTGATATTCTTAATCGCGATAAACCATCGATTCTCCATCTCAGCTTTGGTGTTTGGGTTGCAACTATGATTAATAAAATCTCCGGGAACCAAATATTTTGTATCGAGAAAATACTGCTCATTGATCTGCACGGCTTCTGGAGTGGCCCTGGACGCCAAAACTTTCTTTCCTTCCAGGCAAATAACCCTTTCGCCTTTTTTAAAATCCTTACACGTAAACAATGCCAGGCCTTTTCCATGCACATATACAAGCCTGAAATCTTTAGGACTCTTCAGGCAAAACAGTTTCCTGCGTTGTTTTACAAACATGATCAAAACCTTTTTCCATTATCCGTTTTCTAAGCCAAATCCTCATTATTAGCTTCAGGCTGGTAAAGTATTTCCTTAACCTTCAACCGACGAAAGCCTCTGGGCATTTCCCA
>CAYTIW010000031.1:24102-30107 GCA_964438075.1 uncultured Planctomycetales bacterium | reverse complement strand
ATAACAAGGGTGACGATCCCGGTAACGGGGTCGCTCAATCCCGGCTGCGGCTGCTGGTCCATGCCCCTCCCTCCCGCCTGGCGGCCTACTTGATGCCCAGGTCCTCAAGCTGTGCTAAGAACGTGAGCCGGTTGAACCTGCCCAGATATCTCGACGCCCCGGCCTCCAGGCCCTCCTTGATGGCGTCCTCCAGCAAAGGCATCAGGCCGGCGTTCTCGTTCGCCTGTTCCGGAGAAAAATAGGAATACAGCACTATTTTCGTGTTCTGCAGGAAATCATAGCACTTCAGCGACCGGACGAGCTCCTTGGCCCTGGCGTTCTCCCTGAGCATCACGTCCATGAGGATCAGGTGCGGCCGCATCTCGATGGCCTTGGTGACGATCTCCAGGGTGGTCTTGGCGGAGGTCACCAGGCATTCCCGTTCGCGCAGTATGGACTGGATCTGCAGCAGGACCGCGGCGTCCTCGCCGCAGACCAGGACCTTGCGGTAATCCTTGTTCTGCAGGGCCTGGCGCTCGATGCCGTTGATCTTCTCCACCAGCACTTCCACGTCGAAGGTCTTGGGGAGGAAATGGTTGACGCCCAGGGCCGAGAACGAGTCCAGGAAGACCTGCTTGTCGGTGATGATGATGATCGGCAGCTTGGCCGTCCGCTGGTCGCTCTTGAGCTCGATATAGAGGTCGACGCCGTCCATGTACGGCATGACCACGTCGGTGACCACCAGGTCTATCTGTTCCCTTTTCAGCACCTCCAGCGCCTCCAGCCCGTTCGGCACCACGTGGACCACGTAACCCTTGAGCTCCAGCTGGTTCTTGACGAGGAGCGCGGTGCCGCGCTCGTCCTCCGCCAGCAGAATGTTCTTGATCATTTCCCTTGTTCCTCCTGTTTATATGATAGGGACCGATACCTTTCCCCGCCCGGCACGCACTGCCGGCAAAAAGCTCTGTCCATTACATATTATCCATCCATCCCCGATTATTCAAGCCGCCGGCTACATTTTAAGGACCGCCATCACCGCTTCCGGATCATACCCGGACAGGACCTGGTTGTCGTCGATGACCAAAAACGGCACACCGCCGTCGCCTCCCTTGGCTTCGTAGATCTTCCTGGCGGCCTCGTCTTTGTCGATATCATATCTGGTGTACTTGACCCCCCGGCTTTTCAGGAACTTCTCCATCTTTTTGCACCAGGGACAGCCTTCCTGGATGAACACGGCCACCCGCTTCTTGCTGATGTTCATCCTGGCCGTGGACTGATCTTCCTGTTCTTTCCGGGCCTCTTCCTGGATCCGGTCCCGCATGTCCTCCATCCTCTGCCGCTCGGCTGTTCTGCGCCAGGCCTCCTGGCGGGCCTGTTTTTTCCTGTCCACCTCCTCGATCTGCCGGCGCAGGTCATCGACCAGGGCCTTGACCTTGGGGTCATCGGAGTCCGTCCGTATATCCCGGACCTGGCTGATATCGACGGAGAATTCGCGGTCCGCGGTCACGAAGGTCAGCTCGTTGTTCTCAAAGCCGGCGATCCGGCCTTCCAGCTTCTTGCCCCGCGCGATCACCAGTTCATCGGCCGCGCCCTGCCCCCCGATAACGGCCGCTGCGACCAGAGCCGCGAACAGATGTTTCATATTTAGCGTCATAAGCTTTCTCCTCCCGGATCCGGGGACAGAACCTTTTTGCCCGGCGCGAACACCGGGCAGAAAAGCGCGCTGTCACCCACTTTCCCTATTATCAGCTTTTCAGCCTCAGCCCCTCCAGCCTTTCGAACGGTATGGCGACCCTGGGCGAACCGGCGGAATAGGGGGCCACCTGGTAACGCTGGAAATAGATGACCAGCTCCTCGTCGGAGATGGTGAACACGCCCAGGTTCTTTTCCTGCGGCATGGCCCCTTCCACGATCCGGCTCACGTCGCCCTCGCCCAGCTGCCCCATCAGGGCCCCGATGCAGGCCGCGGAAAGGTCGTAAAGGTACTGCGTCGTACCCGGGGGGAAAAGGTCCCCCAGCCGCATCACCCGCCGCCGGGCGATGTCGTAATTGAAAGTGAATATCACCGTGAGCCCGTGCGCCCCGCCTTCCTCGTAATGGTAGCGCTCGAACTTGAGGCTGACATAGCGGGCGTCGGCCCGGATGACCTCATACTTGATATGGTCGCTGCGCCGGATCCGGGCCAAGGCGCCTTCATGGCGGTGATGCTCGAGGTAGTCGTTGCCCGCGAAACAGTCCTCCAGGGCGTCGGTGCTGACCCGGCGTACCAGGTCCTCTATGGCGGAGTTCAGTTTGTTGACCGCGCCTTCCGGGATCTTGCCGGCGCGGAACTGGGGATACTGGGCCTTGACGGTGTGGTCGGGCCCTTCCTTCATCATGGTGACGGTCTTGAACGCGGCCGCGACGGCACCCTCGGACGGGACCGGACCTAGAAAGGCCAGCCCCGCGGCCAGAACCCAAGCTGCTGCCTGTCTGTGCTCCATAAACACCTGCCTGTGATCGGGGACAGAGCCTTTCTTCCGCCCGGCCCAAACTGCAGGGGCAAAGGCTCCACGCCCTAAGTATACCAAATATAACCTCCCCGCGCAGCAGCGAAGGTCCCGGGGACGGGGCCTTTCCCGCCAGCACGAGCGGCGGTGAAATAAACTTTGTCCCGATATCACTCGAACGCCTTGTCCACCACCGCCGGGTCCCAGCCGTGGGCCAGGCAGTCCCGCCGCAACTGCGCCAGGTCGCCGCCGTCCTTGGCGCACGCCGCGATATACCCCTGCAGGACCTTCAGGTGAAAACTCTGCGCCGGGCTGAGCGCCCACTCCAGCGGCCTGACCTCGTCGGGACGGTTGAGCGCCCAGGCCGCCGCCGCCCAGAAGGCCGGCAGGGCCAGGACCGCCGCCGCGCTCCAGAAATACAGCGGGGCGGGAGACGACAAGAGCAGTCCCGCGGTCCCCCAGAAGATATTGAAAACGAAATGGGCCACCAGCACGATCAGGACGCCGTATTTCAGATAGGCCCAGACAAAGACCAGGCCCAGGAAGGTCATCTCCAGGCCGCGGAACCACGCCGGAAAGACCGGGTAAGTGCTGTGGCCGAAACCCCAGACCACCGAAGAAATGAGGGCGGCCATCAAAATGCCGCGCCCGTTCAGCCTGAGCCAGTTGAACAAAAACACCCGGAAAAGCATCTCCTCCCACAGGCAGGCCTGTATTCCGACGAGGAGGGCGGCCCAGAAGGGCCAGTAGGCGGTCGAGAACTGCGTCACCCAATGCTCTTCCGCCCACACCCCGCAGTACTCTTCCCCGACGAAAAAGATGATGGCCTGGAGCCCCAGGAGTATCCCGGCCAGGAAATACCCGGCCAGGACGGTGCGCGCGGCGCCCCGCGTGAGGAAGCTCGAACGCACATACCACAATAAAGCCCCTCGGGCCCCGTCCCCGGACCCCGCCCCGGAAGTCATCCGAGCATGCACGGATTCGGCGGCCAGCGCCGCCATGACCAGCCCGGCCAGGAAAAGGAAGACCGACAGGAATTCCCGGATATAGTTCTGCCAGAGGTAGGCGGTGAAGTCCTGGGAGGTGGGATACCCAAAAAGGACGCTCTCATGCCCGTTGAAAGCCCCCGCCACCCCCGCCACGGCAAGACAGGCCGCCGCGCCGTAAAAAAACGGCCGTACCGTCTGGGTGGCCAGGTGCTGGCGCGACCGGATGAGCAAGGACATGGCCAGCACGATGATCGCGATATAGGCAATGTTGTAGGCCAGGGAAAGGACCCGGCCGCTCTCCTGTTCCCGGTTCAGGAACCGGTCGAAATCCTCCGGTATCGAGATCCGGTGCCGGTAAAAAGATATGATCTCCCCTCCCGACAAGGTCGCCCCCGTCGACAACTTGGCCCCGCTCCCCGACGGGTCACCGGCCCAGGGGATATGCACGCCCGGGTCCCGCCAGGCGTAACTGTGGTCGGTCCGTTTATCCCGTATGGTATGGAAGTCCGCCGTCCGCTCGTACTCGTCCAGCGGGAAGCCGAATTCGGCGGTGAGGAAGGCCTTCGCGGCCGCCTGGGCGTCGTCCCAGGCCATGTCGGGCCGGGCGGCCATCTCCGGCAGGATGTGCCAGTACCGGACCACCCGGCCGGTCCGGGGGCTGACCGTGACCAGGAACTCCTCCGGCTGGCCCGGGAGGAAGAACCGCGTGGTCCATTCGAAAAGGTCGTGGTCATGCCGGGCCCGGAAGGCCTTGGCCCCCCGGTCGCCCAGGGCGCGCTGCAGGTAACGGTCGGAGGAGGCGTCGACCCCGAATACCGTCGCGGTCAGGTACCGCGACGGGTCGACCCCGGACCTGGTCCGCAGGTACTGGGCCGCGATCTCCCGGGCCGAGGCGCGGTCGACCTTGAGCGAGACCGCCGATATGCGGTTGTAGGACAAAAACCCCCACACGGCCAAGCCCAGCACGGCCGACACGAAAAGCACGGCCAGCTCGCGCGGTCCGGGCACCGTTGTCTGTATTTTATTGCCCGCCATGGTACCTCATCATACTTGATTTTTCCTTCCCGCGCAATGATACCCGCCGGCACGCCGCCCCGTTGGTCCGGCCGGTTATGCCGAACGATCATTTCGATCAATTATTATTCAGTCCCTTGTGCTATGATGCTGGCATCAAAACACGGGAAGGAGGATGGCAATGGGAGACAAGGTCGCGAACAAGAAGAAGGCGAAGAAGAAGGGCAAGAAGTGATCCATTTCCTGCCCGGCACCGGAGGCGGCCCCCGCCCTCGGTGCCGGCGGGGCCACGGCCGACGGGAATAACAGGTCCCCGGCCCCTATCCGACCGGTATCATTTTTTAATAGATAAATATGGCGCAGCTCTTTCCGAGCCGGCCGGGCACAAGAACCAGTCCGTATTGTATTATAAGGTAAAAAAAATAACGCTTTTTCTATCCACAACAGCTCTCAGATCAAAGGCTCTATGCCCGACCGACAAGATCCCTTTTCCCAGGCCGCAGCCATCGTCAATTCATTCCTAACGGCAGTGGTCATCTTTTATCTTATCGATCATGGGCTGGTCGCCGCCATTTCCGGCTGGTTCCCGGTCGACGCCCGGGCCCTCGTGTTGATCCATATCGTGCTGTTGGCCCTCCGCGTCTATGTCTTTTCCGGCCTGCTGGGGTGTCTTGTCCAGATGGCCAGCGGGGAGATCGTCCTGTTCGACCATTCTTGCTTCAAGGACAACGCCCGACGTTTATGGAAACCTTATCTTGCGGTCATCCTGTTGCCTGTCGCCTGTCATTTCGTTCTGTTCGTCATCTCGGCCCAAACATCGCCTTCCATCAATGACATCTTTAACATCTTCTCCGTCCCTCTTTATTGTCTGATGGCCGCGCTCTTTATCTCCCGAATGTATTCAAAGCGTGTGCGTCTCTCCCTGAAGGAGATCCGGATCGACCCGCCGGATGCCTGCGCTCTCCTGGGATTATTTGCGTTGGCCATCGGTCTATCCGCGGCCTCCCGCTATTTTTCCCTTGATCATTTTTTGTTCGGCCAGATCGCCTTGCTTTCCCTGGAATACCTCGATCTTTTGGTCTTCGTCTATCTCGCCCTCCTGATCATGAAGGCTCGTCCGGGAATAAGCGCAACTTCACGGAGACAGAAAGAATTGTGGCTCATCAACCCGCCTTCGGGAGGGACCCTGGCATCGCTTGCCGGCATGGCGTCGCGCATGTATCAGCCCGTCTTTGTGATCCTCAAAGCCCTCACGCCCAAGGACTACACGGTGCGCGTTTTCAACAACGTTTTCTGGCGGGGCCGTTATTTCCAGAGCGGGAAACTGGTCGGCATCACCTGCCTTTCCTCGAACAGCGCCGAGGCCTACCATATCGCCAAGGGCTTCCGCGAGAAAGGCTCCAAAGTCATCATGGGCGGGCCGCATGTCTCGGTCCTGCCGGATGAAGCGCTCTCGTTCTGCGACAGTGTCGTGATCGGCGAGGTCGAGAACCTTTGGCCGGACATCGTCCGCGACTACGAGAACAACGCTCTC
>CAYTIW010000031.1:0-24002 GCA_964438075.1 uncultured Planctomycetales bacterium | reverse complement strand
TCGACGACAACATTTATTCCGACCCCCTTTATGCGCGGGAACTTTTCCGGGCCCTCAAGCCGTTGAATATCCGCTGGTCCGGCAAGAGCAGCATCGACATCGCCAAGAACGACGAGGTCTCCCGCCTGGCCCGGGAAAGCGGTTGCCAGGGCCTGCTCATCGGTTATGAGATCTCCGGGGGATCGCCGGAAAAGAAACAAGGCGGGAAAATGTCCCTGGCCGACCAATATCTGACTTTATCCCGTAAATTGACGGCCCTCGGCATAGGCATCAAGGCGCATTTCATCCTCGGTTTCGACTCGGATGACATCAGGAGCATCTTCAGGTTATGGGCCTTTTGTTTCCGCCTTCGTCCGAAAGCCCTGGCCGTCACCCTGTTGACGCCGCTGCCCGGCTCTCAGCTTTTTGACCAGATGCTGAAGGCGGACCGCTTCACCACCCTCAATTGGAGGAATTTTACGACCATTCGGCTTGTGATCCGTCCGCAGAACCTGCCCTATGCCCTGCTGGCCCGTCTCCATCCCCTGATCGTTCTTGTCTTCTACCTGACCGCGTCGCAATTAGGGAATATTTTTCTCGTCGCTATGGCCTTATCGGGGTTCGTCTTCTACCTGAGGGCCTTTTGAACCCAGAACGGTTTAAAGGCGAAATGAAAGGCCATGAAGAAGGATACTGCGGCCAGAACGGCAAAGGTGATGCCGATCATCAGAGAAAAGGAAAAGAGAAAGGCCCCCAGGATCAGACAGCGCCGGGCCAAGTCATCGCAGGAATAAACGACATCCACCAGCCCCGGGATCTGGTAACGGCGGCCCAGTTCCTCGCAGATCTGGTAAAGCGACTTCTGGGGCAACAGTTCATTGCCGATATTCCGCTCCATGCACCCCATGAAGACCCGGCTCAGCGCGGCCCTCTTTTTCTTTTCCAGGACCAGCGCGGCTATGCCGGCCCCGGCGGCCAGCCCGATCAAAAAGACATTCCGGGACCAAAGGGAACCAATGAAGGCCCCCAGCATGAGGGCCGTCAGGCCTTCCTGAGAACGCTTCAGTTTGCGCCATTGCTGATAATGTTCCAAGGCCTTTGGTTCCTGCCTGATCTCGGCCTGCAGCTGCGCGCTGTTCATGAGCATCTCGGCCCAGAAGCAGACCTGCGGGTCGTACAGGACACTGGCCTTGATGGCTTCCGGACTTGAGATCTTTTCGTGTGCGCGTTTCAGCATCGTCTTTCCGGCAGTATTAGCGCCGGCCCGTGGCATCATCCAGGATATATCCGCTCATCGGTGAGGGAGCGCAATCGTCGCACTGCGGGGAAAGATAAAGCTCGCCCCGGACAAGTGTCCCGTCCCCCGGCGCCGGCGCTCCCTCTTCCTGCCGGCTGACCGTCGCGGAAAGCGGCCGAAATGATCCCGGTTCTTCAGGCGATCCAGGTCCGCCCTACATCCTTGAAACTGAAGGTCTGGCCGGCCGGGTCGAACACGATCTTCCCCTCGTAGCCGGCGCCTACCCCCGGTCCCGGTATCTCTTCGGCCTCGAAATGCCGGACCCAGCGGCCGTTGTCCTCCCGCGGGGCCTGGACCCTGAAGGTGAGCTCGAGCCCATATTCTTTACGATAAAGCCCCTTCCTGTCAACGCGGACCAGGAGGTCCTGGCCTTTCCGGTCGCCGGCGTTCAGGACCCAGCATTCGCTCAGGTAGCTGGAATACACAAAACGGATGTCCAGGATGATCTGGTGGCTTCTCTCGTCGTCCCCTGACGGAGTAAGGGCCAGTTCCGCCAAGGCTTCGGGGTCGTAGTTTTCCACCAGATGCAGCAATATATTGCCGGAGACGAACCACTGTTTCAGCCAGGCGATCAGCAGACTTTCGTCATGGCCGCCCCGCGCCCTGGCCTCTGTCAGCGTCTTTTTAAGGAAATCTTCCGTGTCCATATCCCGCCCCGGGGTTTTGTCCGGGATTTCTTGGCATGAAAGCACAATGATAACGATACTTTAAATCATACCAAATGGCAACAAAGACTATTTTCTGTCGCCACATTGTAACTGAACCCCGGCCCAAAACTGCCGTTCTCGGCGGCACAACAGCCTAGAAAAGAGATGAGCGGTGCTCCGCCATAACAAAAAACCCCGGCCTGAACAGGCCGGGGTTTTTTGTTATGGTTGCGGGGACTCGATTTGAACGAGTGACCTCCAGGTTATGAGCCTGGCGAGCTACCGGGCTGCTCCACCCCGCGATATCTTTATCTAAAAAGTTGTTATCTCTTACTCCGTACTTTTTTTCACCGGCTGGGCCTTGCTCGTCGTTGTCTTGCCCTTCGCCGCGCCCTTTTTGGCCGCGGTCGTCGCCGGAGCCTTCTTCGCCGTTGCCTTGGCCGTCCCGCTCTTTACTGCCGGCTTGGCCGCTTTCTTCGCCGCGCCGCCGGCATCTGCGGGCTTATCCGGCTTGGCCGCCAGCGCGTTCACGTTCGCCGCTTCCGCCCCCGGCGTTCCTGAAGTTCCTGACGGAACGATCCGATAGATCACCTCACCGTCCTTGATGATGCCGAACTTCTCGCGCGCGAACCGCTCGAAATACGCCGGGTCCTCTTCCAGCCTCCGCCGCTCTTCCTGGAGCGCTTCGTTCTCCTGGGTCAGCTCGCGGATCTGGCGCTCGTAGGTCCTGTTCTTGCCGTGCAGTTCCTGCATCTGCAGGTAAGACGGCAAAAAGACGACAAAGATCGTGGCACAGATACCGAAAACGACTAAAGCATTACGTATCATAGCACGGAGCGCGGAGCATGGAGCATAAAAAATCACAGCTACAAAATTTGCCTACCCCGCTCCCAGCTCCAAGCCTTTCAATCTCAAAACTTGCCCCAGATCGGCCCGGCATAGACCGCCTTCGGACCCAGCTCTTCCTCGATGCGCAGAAGCTCGTTGTACTTCGCCAGACGGTCGGTCCGCGACAGCGACCCGGTCTTGATCTGGCCGATGCCGGTCGCCACCACCAGGTGCGATATGGTGACGTCCTCGGTCTCGCCCGAACGGTGCGACATGATCGAGGTGTACTTGTGCTTCTTGGCCAGGTCGATGGCCGCCAGCGTCTCGGTCAGGGTCCCGATCTGGTTGACCTTGATCAGGATCGAGTTGGCGACCTTGCTGTCGATGCCCTTCTGCAGGTCGCGGACGTTGGTGACGAACAGGTCGTCGCCCACCAGCTGGATGCTCGAGCCCAGCTTGGCGGTGAGCTCCTTCCAGCCGGCCCAGTCGTTCTGGTCCAGCCCGTCCTCGATCGAAACGATCGGGTATTTCTTCACCAGCTTAGCGTACTCGGCGATGAGCTCCATCGAGGAAAGCTGCTTGCCGTCATATTCGTATTTGCCGTCGCCGTAGAATTCCGACGCGGCGCAGTCCATGGCGATGAAGACGTCCTTGCCCGGCTTGTAGCCCGCCTTCTCGATGGCCTGCATGATGAAGGTCAGCGCCTCCTCGTTGGACTTGAGATTCGGCGCGAAGCCGCCCTCGTCCCCGATGGAGGTGGAAAGCCCTCCGGCCTTAAGCAGCGATTTCAAATTATGGAAGACCTCGCAGGACATGCGCATGCACTCGCGGAACGACGGGGCGCCGATGGGCATGATCATGAACTCCTGCACGTCCAGGTTGTTGTCGGCGTGGGCGCCGCCGTTGACGATGTTCATCAGCGGGACCGGCAGGATGTTGGCCTTGTCCCCTCCGATGTAACGGTACAGAGGCTTGCCCTCGCTCAGGGCCGCCGCGCGCGCGACCGCCATGGAGACGCCCAGGATGGCGTTGGCGCCGAGCTTGCTCTTGTTGTCCGTGCCGTCCAGGGCGAGGGTGATCTTGTCAATGGCGCGGAAGTCCGCTTCCTTGCCCACCACCTTGTCCTTGATGGCCGTGTTGACGTTCTCGACCGCCTTGAGGACACCCTTGCCCAGGAAGCGCTTCTTGTCCCCGTCCCTGAGCTCGATGGCCTCGCGTTCGCCGGTGGAGGCACCCGAAGGCACGGCCGCCCGGCCCAAAATACCGTTGTCCAGGACCACGTCCACTTCCACCGTGGGGTTGCCGCGGGAATCGATGATCTCGCGCCCTTTGACAGCTTTGATCTTTGCCATATCATCTTCCTTTTTAAACTCTTTTAGAGTGATATTAACAGCAGGCTGGATACTGCTTTTACGGATCAAAAGAATGCGGATAAGTTAACATAAAAGATTTCCATCGTCAAGCACTCAATCAAATCCCGCGGGACATTTTTTCCGGCCGGGAGCCTGCCCCGCATACGGCTGCCCGCGCCGGCCGGTCATCATCTGCCGCTTACCCGATTGACGCACCCAGCCGGCTGTGATATCCTTTGACGTAACTTTCTACAAAACATTGTTATATAAAGGGTAATAATATGGCTAGGAACAAGCTCATCATCTGGGTCCGTCTGAACTGGCTCAAACTCCTTCTGGTCTTTCTGGCCGCCACCTTCATCTTCACCGTCATCGCCATGCTCGTGCTGGGCTTCCAGACCTTCTCTAATATGGAGTCGTTCAGCCGCAAGCAGATGATGGCCCAGATGGGCATGTACCTGTTCATGGGGATCGTCCAGGCGGTCATCTACGTGGTCCTTTTCGGGTTCATGCAGTACTACACCTTCATGGGCGGCGGCATGTCCAAGATGCTGGGTTCGGACGCCGCCGAAGAGGCCCGGCCGGACGTCAAGTGGGCGGAAGTCATCGGCATGGAGAACGTCAAGCGCGACGCCTGGGAGATCGTGGAGTTCCTGCGCGACCAGACCCGCCTGAAGGACATCGGCGGCAAGATCATCAAGGGGACGCTGTTCATGGGGCCGCCGGGCTGCGGCAAGACCTACCTGGCGAAGGCCATCGCCACCGAGGCCGACATGCCCTTCCTCGCTTCCGTGGGCAGCGAGTTCGTGGGCATGATCGTCGGCCAGGGCGCGGCCCGCATGCGCTCGCTCTTCAAGAAGGCCCGCAAGCTGGCCAAGGTCTACGGCGGGTGCATCATCTTTATCGACGAGATGGACTCCTTCGCCACCCCGCGCAAGCAGGACATGGGCTTCGGCGGGCAGACCAGCCACAACGCCACCATCAACCAGTTCCTGACCGAGATCGACGGCCTGCGCAAGACCGAGAACAACATCGTGGTCTTCGCGGCCACCAACCTCAACGAAGAGGAGCTCGACCCGGCCATCATCCGCTCGGGCCGTTTCGACCGCAAGATCCGCGTGGACTACCCCAACCGCCAGGACCGCCAGGACATCCTCAATTTCTACCTCCAGAAGATCAAGTACGACCCCGAAAGCGACATCAAGACCCTGGCCAAGGAGACCATGTGGTTCTCCCCGGCCGACCTCGACTCGCTGGTACGCGAGGCCGCCATCTTCGCCCGGCGCGAAAAGGCCGAAAAGGTGACCTACGCCCACCTCCAGAAGGCCAAGGACCACCTGATCGGGCTTCTGTCCAAGAACGGCGGCAAGAACCTCCAGTTCGCCCAGCAGCACGTTTACTGGGACGACATCATCGGCATGGAAGCCACCAAGAAGGAGGTCTGGGAGATCATCACCCGCATCCGCGATTCCAGACAGGCCAAGGGCAGCAGCAACCGGCTGGCCCGCGCCTACCTCTTCTACGGCAGCCCGGGCACCGGCAAGACGCACCTCATCAAGGCCGTGGCCACCGAGACGGGCTTCCCCGTGGTCCCGCTCTACGCCCCTGAAGTCCTGGCCATGACGCCGCCGGACGCCCGCGCCGAGCTCAAGCGCATCTTCGAAGAGGCCCGCTCGCTCAGCCGGACCGAGATGGGCTGCATCCTCTACGTCAGCAACGTGGACGTCCTGGTCTGGAACGACACCCGCATGACCTTTTACGACACCGTGCAGAACTTCTTTTTGAGCGAGCTGGACGACATGCTGAGCGAGAAGAACAACGTCTTCGTCTTCGCCGAGACCACTGTGGGCGAGGAAAGCCTGAGCAAGCAGCTCCTCAGCCCCAACCGGTTCTCGCAGAAACTGCAGATCCCGCGGCCGGGCACCACCGACCGCATGCTGCTCCTCAAGCATTTCCTCAAGGACGTCCCGCTCGACACGGCGCTGGAAATGGACCAGGTCGTGCGGAAGACCATGTGGTTCTCGGTCAACGACCTGCGCAGCATGATCAAAGAAGCCCAGCTGCTGGCCAGCCGGGACAAGCGGCCCGTGGACCCGGAGCATTTCCAGAAGGCCATCGACAAGACCGTCGAGATCATCGAGAAGGCGGCCGGCGGTTTCATCATGGCCACCCGCGTGAACGTGGAGTGGAACAGCGTCATCGGCATGGACACGGCCAAAAAGGACGCCTGGGAGATCGTCGAGCTCATGAAGGACCGCGAGCGCATCAAGGCGGTCGGCGGCAAGGTGGTCAAAGGCACCATGATGATCGGCCCGCCGGGATGCGGAAAAACATATCTCGCCAAGGCCATCGCCACCGAGGCCGGCCTGCCCTTCCTGTCGGTCGCCGGCAGCGAGTTCGTCGGCATCTACGTCGGGACGGGAGCCGAGAAGATCAAACAGCTTTTCACGGAAGCGCGCTCCCTGGCTCGCGCCGAGGGCGGCTGCCTGGTGTTCATCGACGAGATAGACTCCTTCGCCCGGCCCCGCACCTCCGACTCGCTGGGCAACATCGGCGCCGAGACGTCGCACAACGCCACCATCAACCAGTTCCTGACCGAGCTGGACGGCCTGCGCAAGCAGGAGAACAACATCGTGGTCCTGGCGGCCACCAACGTCTCCGAGGACCAGCTGGACAGCGCCATCATGCGCTCCGGCCGCTTCGAGCGCGTCATCCACATCGACCGGCCTAACCTCAAGGAACGCAAGCAGTTGTTCCAGTTCTACCTCAAACGGGTCAAGGTCGCCGACGACGTCAACCTGAACATCATCGCCCGCAAGACCCTGTGGTTCTCCCCCGCGGACATCGACCACATGGTGCGCGAGGCCGCGCTGTTGTCCATGCGCAGCAAGAGCGAAGTGATCACCTTCAAGGACCTCTCCGAGGCCTACGACCGCATCAGCTACGGGACAAAATCGAACATCATCCGGACCGTGGAACAGAACACGCGAACCGCCTACCACGAGGCCGGGCACGCCATCATCGGGTACATCTTCCTCCAGCACGAGGACGTGATCAAGGCCACCATCATCCCCCGCGCCGGCGCCCTGGGCTTCGTCGCACCCCGCGGCCGTTACGAGGTCTTCGGGCACAACCGCGAGGAACTGCGTTCCAACATCAAGTTCGGCCTGGGCAGCTACGCCGCCGAGATGATAAAATTCGGGACCACCGCCACCGGCGTGGGCGGCGGCCCGGGATCCGACTTCTACCGGGCGCTGCAAATCGCCCACGGCATGGTCTGGAGCTACGGCATGGGCCCGTCGGGGCTGATCGGCGATTTCCACGCCCTGTCCCGCGGCTGGAGCCCGGAGACCCACCTCTCGGAAAAGACACGCGAAAAGCTCGACGAGGACGTCCAGGCCATCATGCAGGAATGCCTGAAGGAATGCCTGGACACCCTGAACACCCACCGCGACCTGCTGGAACATTTCGCCCAGGAACTGCTCAAGAAAGAGGAGCTGGAATACGACGAGATCGAGGCCATCTTCGAGAAGTTCGGCGTCAAGCCCAAGTACCGCCCGCCGTTCCTGGAAGACGACGAGGGGAACGCATGACACCGGCTCCCGCCCCGGACAGTCCCGGTAGACGGACACGGACGCCGGCCCTTGCCGCCGCGGCTGGCCTAGCCCTGGGCCTGGCCTTAACGGCCCTGCCAGGCTGCGATGTGCTCAAAGACCGGACCTATTCCGCCTCCGAGGCGGAAGAAAAGTTCGTCCGCTTCTGCAACAAGGACGGCCTGGTGGAAAGGTCCCGCCTGGAACAGATCAAGTCGATCCGCGGCACCATCCTCGACCCCAATAACAAGAACGGCATCTGGCAGCAGGCTTCCGACACCGAGGTCGCCCTCAAGGACAACAACGAGATCAACGAGGAGAACATCAAAAAGATCGCCGATAAAGAGGCCGGCCAGTTCCTGCCCCTTTTCAAAAAGGCCAAGGAAGGCAAGCTCGACATCTCGACCCGCCGGGTGGGAAAGACCGAATGGATCTACCTGGCCCTAGACGAGCCCATCTTCTTCCTCAAATCGAACAAGGCCGGCGAGAACCCCCGCAACACGGCCATGCCCTTCTCCCTGCTCTCCCTGGAGGCGACCTTCGAGCGGGAGGCCTTCCGCTTCGAGTACGACATCGTGAAGGACGTCATGCCGCCCGAGGGCGGCACCTACGGCTACGGCTATAACGAGAAATACACCTACAAGCGCCAGCTCATATACCAGGGCATCCAGGAGATATTCTTCAACCTGGCCGAGGACGAGAAGACCAAGGAGACCGCCCCCGTCTTCTTCGTCATCGTCATCGCCGACATCAAGAACGGCGTCGCCTCCAAGAACACCTTCTACCTGCCCGACTTCCAGCTTTTGATGACCGGCGGCATCCCTTTCGAGGAATATTATCTACGCGAGCTCAGCGACGTGTTCGGCGACGAGAACCTGATCGGCGACAGGACCGGCCGGAACCTGGACGTGAAGGAAGTCACCTGGGCCGACTTCCTCACCACCCAGATGAAGAACCGCATCCGGTTCAAGTTCTCCCACAGCGATTTCAAACCCCAGAGCGACCCGGACAACGAGATCGTGACCATCGTGGCCAACACCCTGCGCTACTACCCGTTCCGGGACTTCGTGGCGGTCGACCTTTATAACCGGCGGGAAAAACGTGAAATGCGCTTCACCAAGGCGCAACTGAAGACCTATGAGGACGCCTCCGCCGAGGGAAAAAGCAAAGGCAAGGTCACGGTCATCCGGTTCCCGTTCCTGGAGAGCGCTCCCGGCGGCGGTTCGTCGGACACACTTTCGGACGACAGCACCCTGCCCGAAGTGAAATGATCCCCTCCTGGCGGAGTGTAAACAAAACGGCGCCCGAGCGACCAATACCAAATATAGCCAAAGCGGTGCCGGGACGCTGCCGGACGGTATCGGAACAACAGCTTCTCACGAGAGCTTTCGGACATATGTTTTTTTCAGTCACCAGCCCACAACCCTGAGAGGACATGCAAGATGAACCCCATCCTAGGAAACCCCCATGTCAAAATGCGCGAGATCATCGCCAACCTTAACCGGGTCATCGAGGGCAAGGAGGACCGGCTCGAACTGGTGGTCCTGGCCCTGGTGGCCGGCGGCCACATCCTCATCGAGGACATCCCCGGAGTCGGCAAGACCACGCTGGCCCGGGCCCTGGCCCGCACCATCGACGGCAAGTTCGCCCGCATCCAGTTCACCCCCGACCTCCTGCCGACCGATATCACCGGCATCAACGTCTACCAGGCCGCGCTGGGAAGTTTCACCTTCAAGAGCGGGCCGGTCTTCGCCAACATCGTGCTGGCCGACGAGATCAACCGCGCCTCCGCCCGCACCCAGTCCGCGCTGCTGGAGGCCATGAGCGAGGAGCACGTCACCATCGACGGCAACAGCTACCCGCTGCCAACCCCTTTCATCGTGCTGGCCACCCAGAACCCCATCGAATACCACGGCACCTACCCGCTGCCGGAGGCCCAGCTGGACCGTTTCATGCTGAAGATCGACCTGGGCTACCCGCCCCTGGAGATCGAACAGGCCCTGGCCATCAACCGCACCAGCCATGACCCGCTGGAGGCCATCCACAGCGTCATCAGCCTGGAGACCCTGCGCCAGCTGCGCGCCTGCGTCGACCAGGTCCGCATGGACCCGGCCATCAGCCAGTACCTCCTGCAGATCGTGAGCGCCACCCGGCGGGACGACCGGCTCCGGCTGGGCGTGTCCACCCGCGGCACTTTGCAGTTCGCGCGCATCTGCCGGGCGCTGGCCCTGTTCCAGGACCGCGACTACATCATCCCCGAGGACGTCAAACAGCTGGCCGGCCCGGTCCTGTCCCACCGGATCGTGCTCAACTCCGACGCCCAGTACGGCAGCATCCTGCCTTCGGTCATCATCCAGGACATACTGGACAAGGAAAGGGTCCCGCGCTGATGCCCCGCCGCGAATGGTCGTTCTTCATGCCGGCCGAAGACCACGTGGCGATCAAGCGGTTCCTGGCCTTTCTCCGCTCGCGGATGACGCCGTGGGGGCAGATCATACTCGCCGTCATCCTGCCCGGCATGGTCATTGCCTCGGGCAAGACCCAGCTGTCGGCCTACCTATTCCCCAGCTTCATCCTGGCGCTGTTACTGACCTCTTTTTTGCTGTCCTTGCTGTTCCGGCCCCGGCTCTCGGCGGTGAGGGTACTGCCCCCGCCCCCGCAGGCCGGCGGCAAGTACGTCTACCGGGTGGTGGTCAAGAACACCGGACATCAGCCCATACGCAACCTGGCCGTGTTCGAGGACACCTTGCCTTTCGGGCTCTATGCCGAGCCGGGGCACCCGTTGAGCCATAATTCGGCCGAATGGCTGGACCCCGGCCAGGAGGCCACCCTCGCGCTGGCGCTGAGAACGCCGTACCGTGGAGTGTACGAACTGCCGCGCCTCATCGCCGGCAGCGCTTTCCCGTCGGGCATAACCCGCGTCACCGTCCACGCCGGCTACCCCGAGAAAATGACCGTCTACCCGCGGCCGCTGCACTGCCCCGGGCTGCCGGACAGTTTCCGGCGGATGTTGCAGCCGGGCGGCATACCCTTCAGCTCCAAGACCGGCGACTCCAACGAGTTCGTGAGCACCCGTGAATACCGCGAGGGCGACCGCCTGCGGGACGTCCACTGGACCTCCTCGGCCCGGGCGGGCAAGCTCATCATCAAGGAATACATCGAGGAATCCTTCACCCGCGTCGGGATCTTCCTGGACACCGCGCGGGACCGTTTCGAGAAACGGGACAGCCTCGAGGCCCGCATATCGCTGTGCGCCGGCATAGCCGGCTACCTCAACGACGGCAAATATCTGTTCGACCTTTACCTGAGCGAGCGGACCAGCCCCCACGTGGAGGCCGCCCAGGGCATGAACTCCCTGGGGCGTCTGCTCCAGCGGCTGGCCTTGGTCGAGGGCGCACCGCAGGTCGACCTGGACCTTTCCCGGTCGCACATTCTGCGGGATGCGGCCTGTCTGTCCATGCTGGTGCTCCTGCTCAAGGACTGGGACGGCCCGCGCGCCGAATTCACCGAGCAGCTGCGGAAGGCCGGGCTCAAGGTTCAGGTCATCATAGTTTCTTCCCAGCCCACGGCCCTGAAGCCCCCTGACGGTTACGTGTCCGTACACCGCCCGCAGGAACTCAAAGAAAAAAAAGAAGCCCCGGAGGCCGGGGCCCGAGGGGCCTGACAGATGCAGGACTACCTTACCAAACAATACATCAACGTCATGATCATGCTCTTCTCCGGCTGGTGGGTCTACGCCTACTGCCAAGAGGACATGATGCTGCCTTTCCAGGCCGGCTGCGTGCTCATCTTCATATTCATCCTGCGTTCCGGCCCCGACGAAAACAAACGGATATTCCTGGACCGGCTCCCCCTGCCCGCGGTGTTGGCCGCGGCCATGGGGCTGGGCCTCCTCTGGCGGAGCCTGGTCCCCGGCTCAGCCTACACCGGCTCGCTTTTGCCGCTGTTGACGGCGGCGACGCAGTCCGCGACCATCATCGCCTCGGTGCTGATATTTCTGAAACCCTTCAGCCCGGAGAACCTGTTCCTGCTCACCCTGCTGGCCTGGCTCACCGTCGCGGTCTCGACCAACGTCCCCTTCCGGGGGCCGCTATTGTTCATCACCGGCTTTTTCTGCATGGTCTCCACCTCCTTCGTGATCCTGCAGACCATGAACCGGCCGAAAGAGAGCCGCCGCCTTTTCACCTACTACCGCGACTTCATCATCTACTCCGCACTGCTGATACTTCTGACCACGGGGTTCACCCTGGCCCTTTCGCGCACCATAGCCATCGTCGACAACTCGGTCATGGACTTCATCAGCGACTACCTCCTGCCCCGCGGCTACACCAATTTCCTGACCCTCGCCCCGGACCTGACCCTGGAATCGCCCGGGCTGAGCGCCGTGGACAAACGCCCCGTGCTCGAGGTGGAGGTCCCGCCGGACTTCTTCCGGTACAACCTGGTCTACCTGAAACTGCAGGTCTTCAAGGACTACCGCAACGGCACCTGGCAGGAGGTCCGGCGCCGGGACCTTGCCCCGCTGCCGGGCGGGTTCACCCCGTTCCTCCCGCGGGGGAAGCTGACCATGTTCACTTCGCTCAACGACGTCATCCCCTCGGTCGCCCGGATCACGGCGGTCAAGGGGAAGGGAACGTTCCGGGCCAGCCGGGACAACATCATCTACGCCTCGGAAAGGCAGAACTCCCGCCTGCTGGAGTTCTCCTTCTACCCCAAGCGGCCCGCCGTCAGCCTTTCCGACCGGGAACTGGAGCAATACACCGCCCTGCCGAAGGACATCGCCCCCGCCCTGACCAGGATCGCCAACTCCATCGCCGGTAACGAGACCGACGACCGGACCGTGGCCTGGCTGATCAAGAATTTCTTCCTCCATAATTTCAAATACACGCTGGACGTCGACTTCAAGGCCGACAACCGCGGCATAATCAAGATGCTGAGGGAAAGGCGGCCGGCCTACTGCTCGTATTTCGCCACCGCTTCGGCGCTGCTACTGAGGGCCCGCGGCATACCGGCCCGGGTGGTGACCGGTTTCATGACCAGCGAGAAGACCGACCCGGGCAAGAACGTCTACCTGGCCCGGGTGAAGAACGCCCACGCCTGGACCGAGGCCCTCTGGCCGGAGACCGACCGCAACACCGGGGAAGTGAAGATGACCTGGCATCTGATCGACGCCACGCCCGCCGGGGCAGCCCTGCCGCAGGAGAAGCACCGCTGGAGCGCCCAGGAAAAATTCGAACGCTTCCTGGAGACGTCCTGGCTCAGTTTCCTGCGCTTCCGGGCCCGGCTGCTGACCCTGGACCGCGAGCAGCTGAAGACGCTCGCCCTTGTCGTTCTTTTGGCCTCCCTGGCGGCCATCAACCTGGCCCGGATACTCCGCCGTCTCTACCGGTCCCGCCGGGCCTTGAGAGGCCGGGCCTCCGCTCCCCCGCCGGAACTTTTGTCCGTGCTGGCCGTCTACAGACGCTATGAAGACCACATGAAAAAGACGTTCGGCGTTATCCGCCTGGACCCGGAGACCGACCGGGATGTTTTGGGCCGCCTCTCGGGGCGCGGCGACATCCCTGTCCCGTCGCTGGAGGCCATAAGGGATTTCCTGCGGAGCTACCACGCGGCACGTTTTGGCCGCCACACCGGCATCGACCTGGAACAGACTATACGCAGTGTGGAAAAGATCTCAGTAAAGAATAATGGCGGTAAGTAAAAAATAAAGGTGAGGGGCTCTCTAATAGGCGGCAGTGGCCTGCGTCAGGGGCAAGCCCAGGAACCCCGAAAGGTCCCATTCCGGCGCGACCGATATCACCGCCGGGACCAGGCCGTTGATCTGGATATTCTCCAGCCCTTCCCTGGACCAGAGCCCGGCCGAGAACTGCACGGACGGCCCGGTGGTCTCCAGGTTGAACCTGTCGGCGGTAAGGTCGATACCACCGTAGGGGCTGAGGCTGGCCTGGGCGTTATCAGACAGCTGGTCCTTGAGCCAGGCGTAGACGTTGAGGTAGTCTTTCTGGTGCGAGGTCCAGCTGCTGTCGTCCCGCATGCCGTTCTGAATTTTGTTACGCCAGGAAGCCTGGTCGTTGTAATACGTTTCCACGGCCCGCCGGGTGGCCTGGTAGAACTCATAGGCGTTCTGCGCCCGGGACTTCCAGTCGTCGGCGTCCATGCGGCGGAAAGTGCCGGTGAACACAAAGCCGTTGTCGTCCGAGCCGCCCTCGAATACCGTGTCGGCCAGCCCGCCGGTCTTGCGCACGACCGGCACCGTGCCGTAGCGCTTGGCCAGCTGCTGGGAAATGCCCGCCGGCTCGAAGTCCGACGGCATGATCAGCCCGTCGAACCCGGCATACAGCACATTGGCGAATTCTCTCACGAAACCGTTCAGGATCACGATATTGATGCCGACCTGCCTGGCCCGGCCGGAAAGCTCCTGCAGGCGCCGGATGCTTTCCTGGTCGTCGGTCTCCTTGTCAGAAGGCCCGGCGATGACGATGTCCATGGCCAGCACCGGCTGGCGGCCTTCGACCATGTCCTGGACCATGTCGGCGATGATGTCGACCTGCTTCTGCTTGACGTTGCGGCCGATGGAGCCCACCAGCAGACGGTCCGGCTCGCCTTCCTTCACTTCCGGCAGGTACCCGGTCTTCTCGATCTTCCCGGTCTCCCATTTGGGCATGGGCTTGTCCTCGCCCAGGGTCTCCCGGATGAAACGCTTGATCACGGACTTGGCGGCCTTGACCTTCTCCACCCCTTGCTCGATCGAATAATTAGGCAGCCCCAGAGACTTCAACACCTTGTCCGTCGCAGGATTATTGACCTCGGTGTCGATGCCGTTCATGATGCCGCCGAAGTGGTTGCCCATGTCCTGCAGCAGCTTGTCCAGCTCGAACTGCGTGTGCCGTATCTCTTCGGCGTAGGTCGGGCTGACCGTACCGGCGAAATAGCCGCGGTTCCCGGCCTGCTTGGCCATCCCGGCGGGCACCGCCATAAAATTTATCTGACCGGACTTGACCACCAGGCCCTTTATGTCATCATTTACACCCAACCCCAGCTCTCCCAAAAGTTTGTTCACATCCCAGTATTCACCCTGATAGCCGATGTTATGGATGGTGAAAATACGTCCGGTCTTGGCAAAGAAATCCCCGTGCTTCTTGGCCATGTACAAAGGCACCAGCGCCGCGTGATGGTCGTTGAACTGCACGATGTCCACCGGCTGGCCCAGCTTGGCCAGCAGTTCCGACACGCCCTGCGATAGAAGCACCGACTCATAGAATTCCGCTTCCTGGCCGGGATAAGGCTCGATGAACAGGTCCGAACCTTCGGCGTCCAGCATGTATATCGTTATCCCGTCGATCTCGGCCTTCTTCACTTTCAGGTTCACCGATGGACGGTGCTGGAAATCGATCTGGATGTCCATCCCGGGGACATCCTCGATGACGTACCCCTTCTTGGCATACTCGGCCGCCAGCTTCTTGAAATAAGGGATGACCACCGTGGCCTTGACGCCGGCCTTGACCAGGTTGCGCGGCAGTTCGTACATCACGTCCCCCTGGCCGCCCTTCTTGACCAGCGGGCCGAACTCCATCCCGACGAAAACAACGTTCCCCTCGAACTTGCGGTCCACGATCACCGTGCCGTTGCCGTAAGGCAGGTCGGCCCACTCGCGGTAACCGTCGGACTTTCGCTCGAAAACGAACGTGTACTCGAAACCGAGCTTCACCTCGACCTTGGTCTCGAACACCGCCTGGCCGTCTTTTACCCCGACGAAATCCAGGACCTCACCGTCCTTCCATGCGCCGTCCTTGTTGGAATACAGTATGACCCGGTAGTTCTCGGCGGCCTCGGCGCCCATGTTGGGCATGACCGCGCGCAGGGCGACCGTCTTGCCCTCATCCACGCGGCTGTGGACTTCCTGCACATAACCCAACGAGCCCGGCGCGGCCTCCATTGCGTTGTCCGTCGGCCGGTTCTCGATGCGCAACCGGACGAACCGGTCGTCCTTTTCCGGCAGGGATATCTGCGCGGCATCCGTCACCTGCAGGCCCTGGAAGCCCATGCCGCCGGAGAAATATTTCCTGGGGATCGCCTCCTGGGTCAGGGGGTCGACCTCTTCCTGTATATAATTGTAGGCGCCCTTCTTGAAAGCCTCCACGTACTGGGACCAGATCTTCTCCGCCATCCGGGGGTCGTCGATAGTGACGCCGTTGACCTTCTTGCGGTCGACATAGCTCGCCGCCAGGATGCTGTCCTGGATCTTGCGCTTGTACCAGACGGCCAGTATCAGGGAATGATAGACCTGGCGCAGGGTGGCGAAATTGGCGCCTTCGTTGACCTCTTTCTCCAGCACGGGGATGATGACCTCCCGCATGACGGACCTGGTCAGATCCTTGGCCTCAGCGGACCGGGCAGACGCATCCTCGGGCACGTCGCTGAAATCGGCATTGCCTTTCTGCTTCTCCTCCGCCAGGTAATCGCTTTCCAGCATGACCTTGAGGCGGCTCTCGACGATAAATACGCGGTCCTTGTTCTCGAAGACCCTGGCCTTGTCCGGAACGATCCAGACCTTGTTGAAAGTTTCGACGGGGATATCGATGGTGCCGAACTGGGCGTGCGCCCGGGCATAGACTTCCTTCCAGTACCTCTTGCCTTCCTCGCCCTGCGGGTAAAGCACCGTGGCCGCCACCTGTTTCAGCACATAATCCTGCTCCAGGAGGTCCCGCCCCAGGTCGGTGCGGCCCAGGGCCGGGGCTATGATGCGGTCGCCCTCATAGGGCGACAGGTTCACCCACAGGTCGTCCTGGGGTATGGTGAGCCCGGCCAGGAAATATTTGACCAACCGTTCGGACGCCGGCTTGAGCTCGGGGCTCAATACCTTGTTCCTCAGGTCGCCTTTGTCCATGATAAAATCCAGCCGGAAGGGGTCGCTGGGAAAGACCTTCAGGCCCATCAATGCCAGCGGCGTGGAGGGCGCGCTCAAAAGTACCATGTTGCCGGGCTCCGGCAACTGGGCGTAGGCACCGCCAGGCAGGCCGAGGCCGGAAAGTGTCAGGCTCAGGCACAGCAGTAAGGATAGCGATCGGCGCAAAAGCTCTTTCATACGTTTTTAAATATGTTCTAGTATTAGTTTATTATGAAAAGGTTCAATTCAATAATTCTTATAAATAATAATAACATATTACTTACATAGGGGCTATTTTTTTATAAACAGCCAAAATAAGGACTTATTTGGGCTCTTCGGGTAAGATACCTTATCAGATGTATAAGAACGCCGCCGCGATGACAAATACGCATAGGGGGTCTTTCCGGTACAGCCTCACCTATCAACTAGATGCCTTTTGTCGGCCGGCATGTACTGACCTTAGAGCAAAGAGGATCAGCCGAGGAACTGCGCTCACAACTGGCCGTTCAGCGGGGCGTCAGCGGAAGACCTGTTTTAACAGTTCACTGGCCAAAGGGAGCACGATCAGCGCCGAAATTATGATCAGCGCCAGGTAGAGCACGAAAGAGACGCGCTTGAACCCCTTGGGGTCCCGGAATATCGGTATGCCGAAATAGACCCTGATCCGCGGCTCGGTCATGTAGTACAGCGCGCAGGCCGGCAGGACCACGAACCACAGCGCGAACAGAAGGCTCCACAGGAGGAAAACGACCCGCCCCAGCCAGGACACGGCCTCGAACCCGGCCAGCGATGCCGCGGGGACATAGGCTGCCACCTGCTCGGGCAGGCACATCGAATCAAAAGCGGCGCGGGCGATGCGCGGGAATACCGCGCCCCAGACGATCATCACCACCAGGATGTAGACCAGCGAGCGGTAAGCCCAGCGCTTCATCTTCCACAGCCCGAAAAGCGTGAACACCTGCCAGCCGAACAGGACCGTCAGGATGATCCACGACGATATCCCCAGCCGGCACAGCTCCAGGAAATAGGCCAGCCAGAGCTTGACCTCCAGCGGGACCGGGCTCAGCTTGATCAGGTTGAAGGTGTGGGGCGATATCCAGACCGCGGCGAGGTAGGCGATGTTCATCAGGAGCACGATAGACAGCATTTGCAGCCCGAAGGGCTTTTCTCTCATTTTCATGGTTTTTCTCCGTTTATAAATAACCTCCACCCTACCGGAGAGGGTGGAGGTCCGCTAAAACTTGACCAACCGGCCGCTCACCCTCAGCTTCCCCCGCGCGAAAAGGTCCACCGCCCTCGGGTACAGCCGGTGCTCGACCTTGTGGATCCGGGCGGCCAGCGTCTCCGGGGTGTCCTTCGGCCGGACCGCCACCGGCTCCTGCAGGATGATGGCCCCGTGGTCCACCTCCTCGTCGACAAAATGGACGGTGACGCCCGTGAACTTCACTCCGTACTCGAGGGCGTCTTTGACCGCGTGCCCGCCCTTGAAGGCCGGCAGCAGCGCCGGGTGGATGTTCAGGATGCGGTCCCGGAACTCCCGGACGAAGAGCGGGCTCAATATGCGCATGAAACCGGCCAGGACCACCAGGTCGATCCGGGCCTCCCGCAATATGCCGACGAGATGCCGGTCGAAATCCTCGCGGCCGGCAAAGGCCTTGGGGTCCACGCACAGGACCAGCGGGACCTTCGCGCGCCGGGCGCGCTCCAGGGCGTAGGCGTCCTCCCGGTCCGAGACCACCGCCGCCAGTTCGGCTTTTATCCTGCCCCTGCGGCAGGCGTTGATCAGCGCCTGCAGGTTGCTGCCGTTCCCCGACGCGAGTACCGCGAATCGCATAGATATCCCCTTTGTATTATTTGCTATATAGCAAATTAAAGAACCAAAATGCTAAAAACAGGTCGACAAGGTCGATGAGGTCTGCCCGTGTCGCCGACATTGAAGACTTAGAAGACCTTGCCGACCTTTTGAAATAGCTCGCGACTTTTCACCCCTCTATCGCCAGCTTGCCCTGCCGGTACCTGACCATGCCCCACACCCCCACCAGGCAGAAGACCAGCCCCACCCCGGCCAGAATCCAGTAAGGCTCCACGAACTCGGACAGCTTGGAGCTGGCCAGCATGGTGACCAGGAAGCCGAAATGGATCACCACTTCCATGGCACTGAAGACCTTGCCCTGCATCGCGCTGGAGGCGAACTTGTGCACCACCGTGTTGGCGGCGATGACGATCGGCCCGACGACAAACCCCAACGACACCGCCAGGGCCTGCGCCACCCACACATTGCGGTACTGCTCGACCCCGAAGGCGAAGGCCGCGGTCACCAGCCCTCCGGCGATAAGGCAGCGGAAAATGGTCTCGACGTGATTCTTCTGCCGGCCCCAGCGCCCGTAGGCCAGGCTGCCCAGGAAAAGCCCCGCCCCCAGCCCCACGGCCAAGAAACCCAGGTGCCGGGTCACGCTGGCGAAGGATTGCTGGACAAAAACGATGATCACCACATAGATCGCCCCCACCGCCATGAAAAGGACCATCATCAGGTTGATGATGTAGCGGATGTCGCGGTGGGCCGCGATGTATTTGATCCCGTCGGCCACCTCGTGCAGCACGTTCCGGTAGGCCGTGGCCATCTCCCGGCTGGTCCGGACGATCTCGGCGGGACGCAGGACCTTGAGCCGCTGGCGGCTGATCAGGGAGACCAGCGTGGCCGAGATGAAGAACGTGGCCGCGTCGCAGAGGAACCCGCCCTTGGGCCCGGTGTATTCCACGATGAGCCCACCCAGAAGCGCCCCCAGCACGAAAGCGATCATGCCCGTCACAGTGGCCAGCGAATTGGCCACGTGCAACTGGTCCTCGTCCACGATCTCGGGGATGATCGACATCTTGGCCGGGACATAGAAACGGCTCAGGCAGAAGGCCAGGAACACCACCGCGTAGATCGGCCACATCGAGTGCCGGTCGATGAGGACCAGCGGGATCATGAGGACCAGGCAGCCCCGGATGATGTCGCAGAAAAAAAGCGTGAGCTTGCGGTCCCAGCGGTCGACGTAAACGCCGGCGATGGGGCCGACGATGAAGACCGGGATTATGGTAAAGGCCAGCAGCTTGGCCAGTTCCATGGCCGAGGCCTGCCCCAGCTGGCGGCCGGACACCAGGCCGACCAGTGCCATCTGGTTGATGCGGTCGCCGAACTGGGAGATCAGCTGCGCCAGCCAGAAACAGACGAAACTGCGGTTCTGAAAACTTTTCCTGAAGCCCATATCGTAAAGGACCTCCACCCTACCGGGGAGGGTGAAGGTCCGGCTTTTGAAATTTTAATTATTTTCTACCTCCACCCTACCGGAGAGGGTGAAGGTCCACGGAAATATTCTACCGTGAATAAATACCTTTTCCAGTCAATAGATAACTCTAAACGGGCCACACCGGAGGGACATTCCCCACGGCTATTGTTTGCGTTAACGGGAAAAAACACTAGAATAAGTGGTATGAAAAAAGAATACTCCATCCGTGTCCCCGTGCATTCCACTCCCCTCGACCACCTGGGACGGGTCCAGCGGGACGAGGATATCAAGATCATCGTCTACGGCGGGGTCCCCGACTCGCCGCTCAACGGCGGCCGGTTCAATACCGCCCTCAACGGTTTCGTGGTCAAAGACCGTTTCCTTTTGTCCATCACCAAGGAACAGCTGGCGCGGGCCACGGCCTGTTTCTTCGCCGCCATGGAAGAGGCCAACCGCCAGCACCTCTCCTTCTACCTGGCCTTCACCAACCTGTTCATCAGCCCCGAGGAATTGAACGCCCGGAACCTGGAACCCCTGGACCGGCTGGTCGAATGCGGGGACAGGTACGGGGTCAAGAACGGCCTGATACTGGCCAACCAGCTCCTGGAAGACCACATCCGCCGGAAATACGGCGGCCGGCTCACCTATTCCAGTTCCTGCACCAAGTATGTCTCGCCGCAACGGATACTGACGCCCAGGGAGACCCTGGCCATGTACCTGGAGGACAGCGCGAAATACGATTACGTCTGCGTGACGCCGCAGGATTCCCGGCGGGAAGCGCAGCTGAGGGCGGTCCTCAAAGACAGCAAGTGCGGGATCATCGCCATCAGCAATTCCTACTGCGCCTTCAACTGCAACTCCTACTACCACTACCGGGACATGTCGCGGAAGAACAAGAAGTCGGTCGTGGACATCGGCACCGTGGAGCTACTCGCCGACGCTCTGGCCTTCATGCTGCCGCGGCTGACCACCTGCACCGCCATGCGCCACTCGTTCTGCAAGCTGAAGACCGATGAGCTCGCCGCCATGCAGCTCAAGGCCGGCATCGTCAATTTCAAGCTGGGCCGGGGCATCGGGGCCCGGTCGGTGGACCTCCTGGTGGACCTCATCCGAGAAGCCCGGACAGGACAGCCGTAGCGAGGCCTCCTCGCCCGCCGGCACCGATATCCAACGGCGGCACGCCGGCCATCCTCTTTTCTTACGGTTCTTTCTTCTTATGACCGTAGCATCCGGTCCGGTCGCAGGACGGACAGGGATGTCCGAATATCCAGCTCATGCAGTGCGGCGCGAAGTCGCGGTGGTGGTCGGTGGCGTGCAGGCCCCAGCCGAAAACGGTGTTGGCCTCGCACTCGGAATTAAAACCGTAAAGGTTGGGGCAGGAAAGGACCAGGTATTCGGTGTTGCTCAATTTTGTGCCCAGGACGCAGTTGATCTCGCCCACATCCGGCATCGGCGGCGGGTAGTAGCCGTGGCGGTCCCGGTACTGCTTCACGGCGGCGACCGCGGCCTTGAGCCCGGAGTAGGCCTGCCACTCCACCCAGCGCTGCAGGATATTGTCGGACTGGGTCAACAGCAAAGGCACCAGGAACCCCGCGGCCAGTATTACGCCCACGTACTTCAGCCGGGTGGCCAGCGAATTCCCCGTGCGTTCTTCCGCCATACTTCCCTCCTGTAACAGGACCCTGACAACCTTGATCCCGCCGGGAACTTGCGCCGGCCCCGGCCGCCTACGGCAGGCGCAGGAGCGCGGCGCGGGCCTTCTCCTGGAAGGTGTTGCGGCCGTCCGCGCTGCCGGCCAGCCGTTCGTAGGCCGCGCGCGCGGAAGGGACTTCCCCCAGGGCCTCGCTGGTCACGGCGATGTTGTACCAGGCGTCGAAATGGTCGGGCTTGAGCTCCACGGCCCGGCGGTACTGGGCCAGCGCCTGGGCCTGGTCCCCGGTCTTGGCGTAGAAGATGCCCAGGGCGAAACGCGTCTCGGCGTCGGACGGGGCCGCAGCCGCCTTCCTCTCGTACTCAGCCACCAGCAGCCGGTACAAGGCCCGCTTGTTGCCGTTCAGAAGCTCGTCGACAGATTTGCGCGGCGGGATCGATTCGTATTGCCGCGCCGCCGCCAGCAGGTCCCCCTGGTCGGTCAGGGCCTTGCCCAGGGCGATATTGTAACCGTAATTGCAGCCGTGGATCTCCACCGCCTTGCGGAAATGCTCGACGGCCAGGTCGTAATTGTGCGCCTTGGCGTAGACCATGCCCATCGAGTACTGCAGGCGGGCGTTCTGCGGGTCCTTCGCCAGCGAGTCGCGCAGCATGACGAATTCGTTCGAGGCGTAGAGGTTCTGCTGCACCAGCATGATATAGAAGAAAAGGAACAGCCCGGCGCAGGCGGCCTGCCCCACCGGGGCCGAGACCAGACCCCGTTCGCGGGCCCGGCACAACAGCCTCCCGCCGGCCGCAGCCAGCAGGATGAAGGCCGGCACGCTGGCCACGTAAAGGAAATGCTCCGCCAGGGAGATGGCGCCCGGGTAAACACCGATGGTCGTCACGATCTGCGAGACGGGGATCAGCTCGATCAGGAACCAGGCCAGGCAGAAGAACGGCAGGCCCGCCAGCCGCTTCCGGAACCGCCAGAGACAGACCCCGATCAGGATCCAGGCGACCAGCGTCAACCAGAACGCCGGCACATCGAAGCCGGTGAAGAGCCTCAAGCCCCGGTCGAACCTCAGCCCGACGGGGAAAAGCAGGACCTGCCCGTAAATGAACAGCCCCTTGAGGAAGGTCGCCAGCCCCAGCGCCATGGTCGTCTTGGTCGGCCAGGGGAACATCTTGGAAATGCCCATCGCGTGGCGAAAGGCCAGGTAGCCGGCGGCCAGCACTCCGAACGGCAGGAGCCAGGCCCAGCCGCGCAGCGCGGCGAGGTCCACCGCCCCTCTACCCGCGCTCTTTCCCGCCTCCGCCCGCTCGGCCCGCGGACGTCCGGCCAGGGCCGCGTAGGCGGCCAGGGTCAATATCATCACGCCGGCGGACTCTTTCGACGCCAGGCCCAGGACGTAACAGACGACCGCGGCCAGCAGGAACACCGGACGGTCCTCCCGGAAGAATCTAAGGAAGAAGATCAGGCCGGCCAGCACGAAGAAGGCGCACAGGAGTATCGCCCGGCCGGAGACGTTGCCCACCGCCTCCCAGTGCACGGGGTGGACGGCGAACAAAAGCGCCGCGGCCGCGGCCAGGGCGCGCCCGGACGGAGACCGGGACGGGCTTTCCGCCGGCGGCCCCTGCCCGGCCCAGCCCGCCGCACCCGGCGAGGCGAAGACCAAGCCGGCCAGCACAAAGACCAGCCAGGCGTTCAGGATGTGCAAAAGCACGTTGTCGAGGTTATAGTGGAAATAGTTCAGCCCGAACAAATGGTATTCGAGCGCGTAGGTGACGTAGACCAGCGGCCGGTAGTAATCCTGTTCGGTCTTGAAATAGGTGGAACGGAAGAAGTGCGGGATATTCTCCAGGCGGCGGATCTCGGCGTTCTTGACGATCGAGAAATCGTCGTCCATGGTCTTGAACGGACTGGCCAGCATGAAAGAGTAGGCGGTAAGGACCAAAAGCGCCAGGGCCAGGAACAGGCGGAGGTTGGACTTGAGAATGTTGGCGAGGAGATCGGCCATTCGGCTCCATTCGGCGGATCTTGCGTGACGGCCCCTGTACTTTCCGGTCCGCTGCCGGCGCAATGGGCCGGCCGGAGGCTGTATTCTTTTCTTGCACCCTGCCCTAAGCCGCGCGGCAGTGGCGGCCCTTTTAATAAAAGGGGCCGGGCGCTGGTGCCAGCGGACTGCTTATTCACTTTTGCCCTGCCAGGATTCCCTGGCTGGGCTTTTATTTCTTCCCTCGGGTCTTACTGGCTCCAGACCAGCACGGCCTGTTCCACCTCACGGCCAGGAACAGCCCGAGCTGGTCTGGAGAGAGAAGAAATAAAAGCCGACGAAGGGAATTGAACCCCCGACCCGCGCTTTACGAAAGCGCTGCTCTACCAACTGAGCTACGTCGGCAAAATGTTGTTACCACAATACCTTATTTGAGAAACAATATTTTGTCCTGAGACCCCGGTCTCCCGCTGGGCCGAAGGACGAATCGTTTCTCTGGAACCAACTGACCCCGCTCCGCC
>CAYTIW010000030.1:0-30112 GCA_964438075.1 uncultured Planctomycetales bacterium | reverse complement strand
CTTTTAACATTTTTTATACTTTTAACATTTTTTATACTTTTAACATTTTTTATACTTTTAGCAGTTATTATATTTTTAATTTAAAAATATCCTTTTTGAAGCTGTAAAAAAAGAACTTCTTCAAGTTTGTTCAAAAATTCATCAAGTTTTTCAGCGGGGACTTTTGCTCCGGCTGCGACTTTGTGCCCGCCCCCTTCCACTCCTTCAATTTCTTTTGAAAGTTCTTTTAGCGCTCCGCCTAAATTTAATCCTCTTCTAACTAAATCGCTTGTTCCTCTTCCTGAAAGTTTTACCGTCCCGTCATTGTTTCTTGCAAGAGCCACAATTGGTTTTGTTTCAGAAATAACCGAGCCGTAAAGCATTCCTGCAATTATTCCAATTATTGATTCGTCAATATTTGTTCCTGCGTCTATAAAGTAAAATGATTTTCGCTCGTCAATTCCGTGCTGTTGAACGTATTCTATTCCTCTGCGCAAGTTATCTCTGTGCGCATCCATGAGCGCAATTGCTTTTGAATAATCTTCTACCCTGTCGCCAAGGCACACGCTTAATGCGATTTCGGGGTGTTTGTTTCGCCCGCATGCATTTAGCATTGTTGCAAATTCTTTTCCGTCGCGCAGCGGGCTTTTTGGATTTTCTTTTAAGAGAGTGTAAACTTCGCCCACAAGTTCTTTTACTTTCCATTCAGGCATATTGTTTTCTACTAAATTAATTATCAACGCGCTTGTGAGCGCGCGTTTTTGTTCAATATCCAAATCTTCATAAGAAAGATATTGTTCTGTAAAAGGATCTTTTAGTGGAATTCCTAAATCATTAAGCAATGCTTTGCAGTTGTCTGCGTTCGCTGTTAGATTTGGAAGGATTGGGTTTGATGAGAACATTAAAAACGAAACAAGAGGGCGGGAAATTCTGCCGTATAACCGGATATCTTTTTTTACATCAAGAAGCTTTTCTTTTACTGCAATTTCAATTATTTTTCTATTCATTCCGACAAGAGCTGCGTCGTAATTAAAATCCTGCATGTCTCCAAGCGCCCCGACTATTCCAAGAACGCTCTGGTCTGCATTTTTTTTATTTAACGCAAGGGCAAAAAAGAATGTTGTTCCTGCGCCTGATATTTCCGTGCCTCCGTTTATTCCAAAAAGCAGGGGGTTAGCGTGCCACTTGTGTTTTGGCAGTTCTCCGTTTATTAAAATTGACTGATGATGGTCAAGTACAAAAAAGTTTTCGCCGAATTCTTCCATTAAATAATCCATCTGTCCGCTTCCAAAATCAACGAACAAATAATTTTTTCCAAGGGCTTTGATTTCAGGAATATTTTCTCTATAAAGCTGTTTTAGGCATTTTCTTTCAACTTTTTTCCCCTCTCTTTCAAGCGCCTTGATTGCTATTGCTCCGCTTGCGCATCCGTCGGCGTCGTGGTGGAAGATTACTACAAAGTCGTCTCTTTTTTTTACCTCTATTGCCATCTCATCAAGCAGTTTGAAAAAAGCGGTTTCATCCCTTTTTGTGTGTACTTCTTCGTGGTGCATAAACATCTTCCCTAAGCGTATAATTTAAAGCTTCTTTATGCGTCCTGCCGGAAGAAAAACCAAGATTAATATATTTGAACTGGGTGTATTAACTATGAATGGCAAAATAATTGGAATTCTTTTTGTTGCAATTGTAATAATTGCTGTTATTTATGCTGCGGGATTTTATTCAACAAATTTTTCCCTTGAAAAAGATTATTACAATTATTATAATTCAGTATATGCCGGATGCATGCAGAATGAAAAATTTATTCCTGATTCAAATGCCGACCCTAATACTAATGCAATATATTCTAAATGTATTTCGCAAGAAGGTTGTTTTGAGCCCTGCACTTCTGCCTGCTCAAAGCGCCCGATTAAGAGCATTGGGTTTTCTGATTTAATTCCTTATTATTTTGATAAAGCTTCAGGCTCAAGCACAATGTGCATTGCAGTTTGTGTTCCAAAGTGCTTCTACCCTTCTTCAAGCCAGTATTTTGGAAGCTGATTTTTTCTAAAGCAAGAGTATTAAAACGTTTAATCTCCATTTAGTGCATGGTTTTTAGTTTCTTTGCTAAACTCATTTCGCTTTTTACGGGCGCTTTTAAAAAAGAGACTCCTGTGATTAGAACTTCTGTTGAAAATATCCCTATGCTTATTGAAAAAAGTTTTTTGCTTCAAAAAGAAGAGCTTGAGGAATTGACTGCGAAAAAACTTTCTGAATTAAAGTATGTTCATAGCAGGGCGGTTGGAATTGTTAACGATATTGATTCAAAAGAGCTTGAAGGAAAGCCTAATGAGAGATTGAATAAAGCCGCGCTTACTGCTAAAAATCAGATTGTCACCCAGCTTAGAAAACTTTTGCAAAAAGTCAATCCTCTTGACAGGGGAAAAACGCTTGCTGATGCAAGGCATTACTGCGGAGAGAGTTATTCTCTTCTTGCGACTGAACTTGTTTCATTTAGAAAAAATATTGCTTACACAAGTTTTTATTTTAAAGATGAAATGAAGGGGCTTGGAGAATCCTTGCAGGAGATGCTTAATTCCCTGCATGAATTAAACGAGGCTTATAAAAAATCAGGAGAGCTTTTTGATTTTGAAAAAACAAAAGAAAGCGTTGGAGTTGTGCTTAGAAAGAAAAAAGAATTTAATAAGCTCATGGAAGATAAAAAAAGATTTAATGAAGAGTTGAGCGGCAAAGAGGCAAACGCTGTGGGGCAGGAAAATAAAGTTGGCGGTTTTAAATCAGGGGAAGAGATGGGCGCTTATTCTAAGCTTGAAGAGGAAATGACTGCGCTTATGAGCCAGAAACAGGATCTTAAAACTGAAATCAGCGCGCTTTTATTAAATATTGACAGGCCTCTTCAGAGGTTTAAGCAGCTTGTTGATTCAGGAAGATGGAAAATTCCGACTGAAGAAAAGGAAATGCTTAATTTGTTTGTGACTAATCCGATGGCTGCGTTAAAAAAAGACCCTAAAGCGGATATTTTCAAAAAAGTTCTTGTGGAAATAATTAAGGCAATTGAAGAAGGGGCTATTGAGCTTAAGGAAAGGGAAAAAGAAAAAAGGCTTTTGGCTCTTCAGGAAATAATTAATTTTGATTTCTTCGGCTCTGTGTTTTGGAAGATGAATGAGATTCAGAGAAAGCAAATTGAAATGAATAAATTGATTGAAAAAAACGAGGCGAAAAAGAAGTTAAGTGTTGAAGAAGGCAAATTAAGCGAGATTGGAAAAGAAATTGATGAAATTAAGGATAATATTGAGACTATTGAAAAAAAGGAATCGGCAATTAAGGCTGAAATTGAAAATGACTTGAACAAGATTAAGATTTTCTCTGAAAAAGTGCTGAAGAAAACAGTTATTCTTGAAGAAGAAACATGGTAAAACCCCTTTTTGAGCTTGTTAAACCCGCTCAAAACAGCTATTAACCTCATTAAAATGCCAAAAAAAGCGGTTTTTTAAAGATTTTTAGCTGGATTTATGTATAGATATGACTAGCGAGAATGAAATTAAGCTGTGCAAATACCTCTTAAGCAAATACGCTGACATAATCAACGAACGCGAGAAGAGAACTATTGGGGAAATTAAGGCGCTTGTTGACGGCAATGATTTAACTGTGCAATCGTTTGTCGCTGATTTTAAGGATTCAGCTTATTCTTTTGAAAGCGATTATGAAAATTCATTAAAGCAGGTTTTTGACTTCACTGCAAAAGAAGTTAGCTTTGTTGATGTTGATTTGAATGTTAATTACTGGCTTGCGCCAAGAGAAATTCTTGAAGTTAAAGTTGCTGATGACGAGGATTTGGCGGTTTTTCTTTGCGCAATGATGAAAGCGCTCGGGGATGATCGGGCAGAAGTTATTATCGCGGAGCTTGATAATCTCAAAACGCATGCTTTTGTTGTCACTGAAATAAAAGGAGATTTTGTTATCCTTGACCCTGCGCAGGAAATGAAATTCACTGAATTTAGGGGCGTAAAAACGGATGTCATAAAGAAATATTCTTTCCAAAGCCAGAAGATTAAGAGATTTCTTTACAGGTTTAATTCGCAGAAGTATGAGCAGTTCCTTGAATAACTAACCTGTTCAAGAAAAACAACTAATTAAAAAAATAATTTAACTAAAAAAAAGAAACGCAAAATTAGTTAAAAAAAATAATAATCTTATTTTAGTGTTGGGTAGCTTGAACTTGGCGCGTTCCAAATATTAGTAAAATCCCATCCACTGTAAGTTGATTGTTGCTGCATTTGAGCGGTTGTTTTTCCCACTCCGCCTGCGCTTGTGGCTTCTTGTGAGGTTTCTGTATCCCAGTAAGAACTTGTCACAGTCCCAGTCATTGCGCCCATTAATCCGCCGTAATAGTTTGTGCAGTTAAGTATTCGAGCTGTTGAGTATGAATTTATAGTAATGTAAGAATTTGCAGCAATTCCCCCGCATGGAGAAGCAGTAATTGTTCCCATAGCATAAGAATTAGAAATTGTTCCTTGATTGTCCCCTGCAATTCCCCCGCCCCATTCAGTAACATTTATTGTTGCATTCGCGCTTGCTTTTGAAACTGTCCCGTAATTTACTCCGACAATTGCGCCCCCAGCTCCTCCGCTAAATGTTCCTTGAACTGAAACATTTTCTATTGTTCCGTCGCTGTACCCTGCAATTCCTGCGACAGTCGAATCAATATTTGAAATATTTACTCCGGTGAGGTGAAGATTTTTTATTATTCCAGCAGCGCCAAGATAACTAAATAATGCGGTATTGCAATTGTAACCATCTATGTAGAGTCCGCTTATTGTATTTCCCCCTCCGTCAAAAGTTCCTGTGAAATAAAGATTGTCTCCGCACTCTGTTGCCCCTCCTCCGCCAATAGGAGTAAATCCGGTGTATGTTGGGTATTCCCAATTAATTGAGTCTGATAAATCAATATTATTTACAAGAACAAAATTTCCGTCTAAATGGCTGTTAATGTCTTGAAGTTGTGCTATGGTTTTTACTACCCATGGATCAATTGCGGTTCCAGTTCCCACTCCATAAATTACGCTTTCTGGATTTGAGGGAGTTAAGTTTGTAATGCACTCAGTGGTAATTTGAATAGTTTCTGTTTTCGCTAATCCGCTGCCTGTAGTGTATTCAAGCGTAAAATTGCAAATTTTTTTTCGTTCTCCTGCAGCGCACGGGCAGCTTAAATTTAAATTTGACATATTAAATATTTTTGAATCGCTTGAAGCAAAAGGTTCATTATACGTTCTTGACGAAGTGGGAGTAGTGATTTTATTTATTGTAATTGATTCGCCTGAATGATTACTCATTCTAATAACTCCTTCGCCCGCCTGATCTACTACTGATTCGCTAATAATCAGCCCTGAAGAGGGTGTCTTCAAGTACCCGAAATTGTCAGTTATCTGGCCGGCAGAATCACCCATAATGCCAGTCATTAAGCCTACAACCACAAGTGCTATTACAATTACTATTGCAATTATCACTAAATATTCAATTGTCCCTTGGGCACGACTGTATTTATATTGCATGATAAAGCCATAGCTTTTGGGATTAAAAACCTTATCCCCCAGTATTTGCTGAGTGGTTTTATGGTCGTTAAAAACAATGCGAATAAGTGTATTTATTGCGGAGCTTGCGTAGGGGTTTGCCCTGTGGAAGCGCTTGTACTAAAGGACACAAGAATCATAGTAGACGAAAAGAAATGCATTTCTTGCGGAGCATGTGTTAAAATCTGCCCTGTTGCTGCAATGACTTTGGAGAAGAAGTGAAGGTGGACTGTTTATGGCTGAGACTATTTATGATGTTATTGTTGCTGGAGCGGGTCCTGCTGGATTATACGCTGGAACCGAGCTTGCTAAAGGAAAAGCAAAAGTTTTGATTCTTGATAGAAAACAGGAAATCGGCTGCCCAAAAAGATGCGCTGAAGGACTAAGCCTTAGATGGTTTAAAGTTCTTAACTTAAAAGTTGACCCTGCTTATGCTATTCAGCCAATTCACGGAGCTGCACTTTACAGCCCTGACGGAACACAGGTGTTTTCAAAAACTAAGGAGCCTCAAGGATATATTCTTGAAAGGAAAGTAATGGAAAAACATCTTGCAATTGCCGCGGTTAAGGAAGGCGCAAAAATTTTACTAAAGCACCAAATCGTTGCTGCTGAAAGAAAAAACGGAATAGTTGAATTAAAGGTTGAAGTGGATAATGAAATCCAGATTTTCAAGGCAAAAATGGTTATTGCATGCGATGGAATTGATTCTCTTGTTGCAAGAATGCTTGGGCTTAATACAAAGAACAGTCTTAACGACACTGATTCGGGATACCAGTATGAAATGACTGGAATCAGCGGATACGATGAGAACTTGCTTCACTTGTACTTTGGAACTGACGTTGCTCCAAGAGGATATGTTTGGATTTTCCCAAAAAGAGACGGAACAGCAAATGTTGGAATTGGAATCGGAGCTTATGAGGACAAGACTGCGAAGTATTATCTTGATAAGTGGATTAAATCCCAGCCAAAATTAAAAGACGGCTCAATTATTGAAGTTAACGGCGGCGGAATTCCTGTTGGCGGATTCCTTGACACTATGGCTGCTGATAATTTGCTTGTTGCAGGAGACGCTGGGCACATGGTTGACCCGATTCACGGCGGGGGAATAGGAATTGCAATGGAAGGCGGAAGACTTGCTGGGCAAGTTGCTCTTCGCGCAATTAAGGCAAATGATTTCACTATGAAAACGCTTGCTCCTTACTCAAAAGAATGGTTCACTCTAAGAGGAGATGAACTGAAGAGAAGACTTAAGTCAAGGCACTTGCTTGAAAACTTGTCAGATGACGACTTCAACTACCTTGGCCACAGCATTTCAATGGATGAAGCATTAAACATTGGAAATGGAACTCTATCTAAAACGCAAAAAATGATTCTCTTCACAAAGAAATTAATCCAGAGACCTGGACTTGTTAAAATAATGATGAAGTACTTGGCATAACTGCTAAGTTCTTCATTTTCTATTTTTTTAAAAGGAATATCTTCAAATAACAGCTTTTTTATTAACATCTAACCAATTCTTTTTCATGGAAATCACGTTAAGCAACCTTGCGCTTAAGCACTTGGTTCTTGAAAGCCAGTTTCTGGTTAATGGATTTGTGAATAAATCACAGAGCCTTGATAACGGATGGTTAAAGCTTAAAGTTCACACTAAAGAATCCGGAGACAAGAACTTAATCATCACTTCAAATGCTTTTTTTGTTTCTAATTATTCGCTAAGCGCAAAAATGCACCCTGGGGGGTTCTCCGCTCTGCTTAAGAAATACTTAATGAATCAAAGAATTATTTCTCTAACCCAGCGCGGAGCGGATAGAATTATTATTTTTGAATTTCCAAGCGTGTTTTTAATAGTTGAACTCTTTGCAAAAGGAAATATGATTCTTTGCAACAAAGAAATGCAGATAATTAAGGCTATGAGAAAGGAAGAGTGGAAGGATAGAAAGCTTGAGCAAAATGAAATTTATAAATTTCCAAGTTCAAGAGGGCTTGATCCAAGCACAGCCAGTATCGGAGAGTTTCAAAAGCTGGTTAAGGCAAGCTCCAAGACTTTTTTTGGCGGTTCCGTTGATGCGCTTAACACTTCCCCGCTTATTTTAGAGCATGCGTTTGACACACTGGGGCTTGATAAGAAAAAAGATTCAGCTAAAGCAACCGCAAACGAAATGAAAAAGTTATTTGAGCTCATTAAACAGATTTACAACGCTAAACCATCCAAACCATTTGTAATTGGAGGCGCAATTTACACTACAGATATTGGAAAACCTCCTGAAAAGGAATTTGATGACCTTATCTCTGCATTAAACGCAATTATGCTTGAAGAAAATGCTAAAGATTTGCCAATAATTGAGGAAAAAATTGATAAAAAGCAAAATAAGCAGCTCAAAGAACTTGCTGCCAAAAGAAACCAAACTGCTGGACTTGCTGTGCAGGAGAAAGAAGCGCAGGAGAAGGGTGAAAAGGTTTACTTGCATTATAATCAACTAAAAGAATTAATGGATGCCATTGAAAAGGGCAAAGCAAAGGGGCTCACTGAAAAGGAAATTACTGAAAAAATCAATAAAGTAAAGCCGATAATTAAAGAGCTTGATTTTAAAAAGAAAAAACTTATTGTGAATTTATAAAAAAAACTAATCACCCTCAATTGATTTGACTTAACTACCCCCACCCCATGCTCCGCCAAAGCACAGCTTGGAAATATTATAAAAAAAAGAAATCCTTGAATCAAAAATTTTGCATTCTTAACACAAGGTTTCGCGATTAAGTAAATCGCCCTCTTACAGAAGGCATCAACTTAGAGAATTGAGTCTTGGGTTGAAAATTGATTTAAGCCGCTGACTAGTCAGCAGCTTGGCAAGTCAATTTTAAATTTTATTCTTTTCTTCCAGCATCTTCGATTATTTCCCTTTCGTCAACAATGAACACGTCGCTTACGGCTGTTACTGCTGCGTATGGAACTTCGATTAGCTTGTCAACTTTGCCCATTTTTGATAGTAATCTTGAACTTCTGTCAACCTCAACTACCAAGTACTCGATATCTCCACCAAGTTCGGATACGATTATGTCAACTAATTTGCCAACTTCGTCTCCTCTGTTAGTGATGATTCTCTTTGATGCAAGCTGTCTCGCTATTGTATATTTGTACATATTTACCGCCTACAAAAACTAATTTACATATAGAAAGACTAACTGCTTTATAAAGGTTTCCCCAAGGGAAAGCGAACTTAAAACGCGTTATGTATTTTTTCATTTTCAAGAGTGAAAGAAAAAAAGTGTCCAAGAAATATGACAAAGTCAAAAAAGGCGCTTATGTATAGTTGCATGAATTGTCCAAGTAATGGCGAATTTGAATAAAACAGCATTTTTCGGACTAAAAGAGAAGTTTTTTATTAAGCAAAATCATTAATCACTCATGTCACTTGCAGATCCAAACGACGAATACAACGACCTTATCCCAGAGGGCGCAGGAAAAGTCAAAAAAGCACTAAGTAAAACCAAACTTTACCTGCTTGTGCTTGTAATTGGCATACTAATCGGAGCCTACCTCCAGTACTCATTCATCAACCCGTTAATGGGCGCTGCAAAGGACAGTCCCTGCCAGGACTGCATTGAAATAAGGACTTTATTAAACAAAGAGAACACTTGCTTGTATAGCCTTTTGCCTGATGCAAAAGCTGCTTCAAAACAGTGCAAGCTAATTAACCAAACTCCAGTCATAGTAAACGATATAAACTTTGATTTGAATCAAGAAAAAGGCATCTAATTCCACTAAAACAAACTCACAAACCACCCCACAGCTCAGCCAGCCCAAACCAAATACCTTGACAACTGTCGAAGTTTTGTTAAAGTTTTTATAGGAAAACAAAAGGGCTTCTTTAGATGAAGCATTTTGGTTTAGTTAGCATAGCAATCACAGTCTTTTTGCTTCTTTTGCTTGGCTGTACGCAAATGACTTCTTCACAAAAAAATCTATGTTTCACCCTTGCTACCCAAAGCTATTCATATGTGCCTTATTGCGAAACTGAAAGCAGTTGTTATGAAAAAGTAAGTGAAATGTTCAAAACCCAGTTAGGGTATGAGCAAGAAAGCCTGCTTTATGATCTAAAAAACAGCCTTGCGAGAAGCTGGTTTTTCCATAATAAAGCAATAAAAGAAACTGAAACTATCCAAAAACTTTGCCAGACAGGGAATGCAAAAGGCCTTTCAACCCCATTAAATCAATCAAGGTATTACATGCAGCAGGCGCTGATTGAGCTCGACTATTCAATGAAAAAGAGTTTTGAAATAATCAAAGCTGAAGAAAAAATGCTTTCTGAAGAAAATATTGAATTAATCAAAGAAGATGAATTATATTATTCATTAATAGAATTTCGCCAAATAATATCAGAACTCAACAGCGGAGAAACAAACTCAAACACATATTTTTCGTACTACCAAAATAAAGTTATTGAATTTACTAAGTCGTCTGCGGCCAAAGGATTTCCAATAGCTGCAGAAAAAGCACCTGTTTGGATTGCCGGGTTTGCATATCTTGATAAACTAATAATTTTTGACCACAAAGAAAGCACGCTTGGAGAGTACTTCCAAAGCAGCAAAATATTTGGCTCACTAGCAGCATATTTTGAAAATGCTTTTTTTACCAGAGAAACTCTTCTAAATCTGCAAAACTTTCCAATTAATGACTTTATGAAACTTTACTCAAACATTGGGGGAAACAATAATTCAGCCATTAAGCGCTTTTCTGATTTGATGAATAAAACCAGCAATAATTTTAACACAACAAAAAAATATTCATTAACAGGCATGCAGGATATTGAACAAAAATATGTTGCTTGCTCAAAAAAAGTTGCTGAATATAACTCATTAAAACAACACGCAAAATTATACAGTTTGCTTTTTGGAAAAGTAGTTTCCATAGAGGAAACTCCCCAAACAAAGCTCCTGCAAATCGGCACAAACATAGCTAAATTAAAGGAAAAAATTGCTAAAGAAGATGTTGGCATTGGGGAAAGAGTTTTTGAAATTAAAAACCTTCTTGCGGCGGAAAATTCGCTTTTAGCAGAAGTTAATATAATAAATGAAAACGCGCTTGATCAAACTTATAACAAGTGCGAGCAAATTGCCAGCAACTACAAAAACCCCGTTGCTGATGAAGACTTCCACTTAGGCGATCTTGCTGACGAAGCGTATTATTTTGCCCAGAAAACAAAAAATTCGCTTAATGAAGAAAAGCTTTATTATTGCGCAAAATTTGTCGCTAAAAAACTTGAGCTTGAGAAAGCAATATCTAATTACGATGAATATCTTGCCGCTCAAAAAATATTGGCGCAAGAGTGCTTAACAAATCTGGAAAAGATGCTTTCTTATAAAAATATGCCCGAACTCCGCGAACAATACAGCCAATTGAAAGAAACAAATATAACAAAATTAAATTTGCCCTGGGCCATTAATTATTGCCTTTCCATCAGCAATCAAGCAAAAGCGCAAATTGGGGAAAATAAGGAAATTAAAGAGCTTGAATTTGAATTCACAAAACTTAAGGAATCAGAAAATATACTAAATCAAAATATCGTTGTTATCTCCGGCGCTGGACTTTTGACAGAAACAAAAGAACAGTTAAAAAAAATATCTAAATATAATGATTATTTTTCACCAGATGGAAAAATAATTATTGAAAACATTCTTGGAATTGAGGAAACTTTGCTAAAATCAATACAAGAACAAAATATCACAGTAAATGAATTCTTGGATAAATGTGTAAGCAAGATAATAAAATCAAATTACACAATACTTCTTGACACAAACACAATAATTAAAAAAAGCGAAGGATTTGAACAAGAAGGGCTGTTGTATTTCACAAACCCAATTAAAAACAGCGACACATATTTTGAAATTGACTTAAATTTTCTCCTAACCTACCTTGAAGACAATTCTTGCATTCAACAGGATCCTTTCTCAAGACAAAAAATTGTGTTTATTTGCGCAAACCCGGGGCCAACTGCGCTTAAAATAAAAATAAAGTCAAATTTAATACAAGTTGAGGGCGATGAGCTTATCAAAGTGACAAACAACGAAAGCATAATTCAACGAACAATAAGTTTTATTCCTGAAAATATCTTTGCAAGAGCAATAATAACAACCATAATCCCGCCCAAGACAAATAAAGTTGCGGTCAGTTACGAACATGAAGAAATCCTATATTCAATCAATAAATCAACTTTAGAAATTGGCCCCGCCCTTCTTGATACTAAGAAAAAAATTTATGCAACTTTTTTTACAACAGGAATTATTCAAACAAGTTCAAATTTAATAAAAATTGATTCTGGCAGCGGATTTGATAAGTATACTTTTGAGCTGACTGCCCAAAGCACTTTTCCTGAAAGCCTTGCTGCTGACTTGCTGTTCGAAATTGACGAGCTTGAATTTGCTGAAAACATCTCCCTCCAAACAGATTCGTTCAACCAAATTGAAAATAAGAGGCTTGCAAATAAACTGTTTATTGAAAATAGCCATTTTCTGCCAAAGGAAAAAAAATATTTTACCCTTTCTTTTGAAGTTAGTGATTCAAAAGAGGCATATAAATTGATTTTAGAAAGACAACGGGATTTTTTTTACGAGCAGAATATGCTTATTGAAGGAGAAAAGACAAACGAATTCATTAGTTTAATTTTTGATAAAAGTTTAATTGAAATTGCAAAAAAGATTGAATCAAACAATAATTTAATTGAAAACCAAAAACTGACTGTATTAAATGAATTGACTGCCAACCAGCTGCAAAATAATATTGAGACAACTCTTAAACAATTATATTCGGATGTTAATCTGCTTGAGACAATCGGATTTATTGAAGACGTAAAGCGAATAAAAGAACTAAATGAATTAGTCAGTTCAGGAGCAATTGAAAATTATAGCTTGGCGCAATTAAATACTTTGCAAAAAGAAGAAGCAGGAATAAAAACTAAGATTCTGGCAGAAATGCAAAAAAGGGTTTTGCAAATGCATGCAACTATGCAAAAAATAATGAAAGAAACCAAATCCGCTTCGCTTATCCTTACTTTCAACGATTTTGTTAAAAAGAAAAATGAATTTGATGTTGCTTTAATTAAATCTCAAAAAGATGCTTATTCAATATACTCACAATTATTAGGACTATTTGATAAATTCCTGATTGAAAAAGAAAAAAGCTTTGAAACAGACAGCTCTTTTTCCCCAGAAGAAGAAAAAAAGTTTAAGAGTCTCCTTTCTGACAGCAACAAACTCATACAAAACCTTGAAACACTGCTTTATGGAAAAGAGTCTGAACTGATAAATGCAAAATTTATTCAGCCAATTACTGAAAAGAGGTTAAAACAATTAAAATTTAATTTGAATGAACTTGCGTTGTCAGATTTAAACTTGTCAGTCAAACTTCAAACTGTTTTTGCAATTAAAGATGAACTTTTAACGGCGTTTGACTCAATCAAACGCCAGACTATAACCGCTTTCAATTCAGCGGTTGACTCAAAAAAAGATAAGTCTATTGTGAGCAAAAGCAAAGAGCTTATTGATTCAAACAAATTTACGGACGCATTTCTTTTATTAAATTCAAAAGCCCCTTTGTCAGAGTCAATCCCCTATTCCGGATTTATTCCAATAGCGCTGATAATTGTTGTGGCAGTAGTTTTGCTGCAAAAGTTTAATTCAGGAGAGCGAATAAAAAAAGACAAGCGAGAAAAGCTCACTGAAGAATGGGAAAAAATATAAAATTAGAAATTATTTCCCTTCACTTAAGAAATATATCCATGCGAAGATTAGCGCGCCTGCGATTATTCCAACTATTGCAAGAATCATTTGGATTGGAAGCGAGTTGTTCTGCACTTGCACTGAAATCTTGTTTGATGAGTAAATATTATTTGTGTCTCTTATTGTTGCAAAGAATTCATAGTCCCCTTGCTCTAATAAATCAGATTGGAAAATCAATTCTTTTTCGCTGTTTGCCGGAACTTCTACTTCCTGCATTGCTTCTTGAATGCTTGTCTGCGGCGAAACTGTAATAAATCCGCTGAATGCTTGGTCAAGGTTGTTTTTTATTATTGCTTTGAATGTTCTTGGCTCGCTGTCGTTTATCGCTATTAGGGATACTTCGATTTGTTTTCTTGTTTGAACTGACATCATTGGGTGATTGCTTATCATAAACTGGTTTTCTCCGAACACGTTTTTGAAAAACATTGCTGCTGAAGGCAGGTTGTATAATCCAAGCACTGTTGGCTTGATGTAGTAAACAAAGTTTTTGGTTTCGCCTGGGGAAATTGTTGTTACTGCATAGCTTTCTCCATCAACAATGTCAAAGCTTGTGATATTAACTGCCGCTCTTGTGTCTGGATGTATGAATTGAACTCTTATCATTGATGCTTTTGTTCCTTCATTTGTAACTGTTGTTGTCATTTTTGCCCTGTCTCCAAGGTATACTACCCCAGGGGCTGAATTTTTTATTGTTAGAACTGGAGTGTTGTATAAACCTATTTTTGAGTTTTCAAGTACCTCAATTCCATCTGTTTTTCCGCCAAGAATTGTGCAAATATTAACTTGAGTAGCTCCTTTTTCAAGCTCTGGCAAAAATATTCTTGCAAAGCAGCTGTCTGTGCATGAAAAGCTTTCTGGCCAGATTACATTTTCTTCTGAATTATTGATTGAAACGGAAACATAGCTTGTGTCGCTTGAATAGTTAAAGAAATTTGCGTTTAAGGATAAAATTGGCGCTCCGCCTTCTGATGAAAGTATGTCTTGCGGAACTTCAAGGGTTAGTTCTTTGCATGATTTTGTAAAATTAGTAGTATTAGATATTTCTGTGAACCCAAATTCTGACAGTGGCACTTCATATGCAAATGCGCTGAGGGCTAAAGAGATTAAAGTTACTAAAAATAATACATTAAATATTGCTTTCATGCCCAAACACTACATTAGGTTGTGCTTGAATAAGCTTTAAAATATTCCATAAAGCTCAAAAAATCAGAAAATTGCTATTTTTTGGAATTTTTTGAGTTTATCTCGCGCACAGCCTCGGCAAAAGTAAGCTTTTGAGCTGGTTTTGAGGTGATTTGAAGTATTTTGTCTTTTGGGTAGTTTCTAAGCAGGTGTTTTTTGCAGTATTCTATTCCTTCGCAGAATACATTATCCATTACTTTTGATGGAGCATAGTTTCGCTGTTCAAGCCTTGCTTCAAGCTCTTCTGGATTTATTGTAATCAAGAGAACAAAATCAACTTTTAATTTTGCTTCGCATAAAACATGCCCTTCAAATAAAACATTGTCGTTTTTTTGGAGAAATGCGTTTACTTTTTTTTCAAAAGCATCAATCGGGATTTCAAGCTCATTTTCGTCATTAAATTTTCCAATAGAATTCTTTAGGGCAAAGTCTTTTTCGTTTATTACTTTGAGCCCGTACTTTTCGCCGAGTTGTTTTGCAAGAGTTGTTTTTCCGCACCCGGGCGTGCCTGTTATTGCGATTTTCATGATTTAGTTGTATTCAAAAAGAGTTAAAAATAGAATAAAAAAGATAATTTAATTTTATTTAAAGTTCTTCAGGTTCTTCATGAACGCTGCGCTTGAGTCGTCAAGGTTTTTTCCTTTTGACTCAAGAACTTTGCATAAAACTATTTCTCTTCCTAGGCAAGATGATTCGCTCATTTTAGGTCAAGGGGAATAGGAAAATGGAGTATAAATACTTTGCTTTAATTTACAAAATTCTGGACGCGCAGAAAATTTTCATTAAATTATTGATAGTTAATCAGTGAATTTGTTTTTCAAAAGAAAATTAAAAAAATTAGTGAAGAAATGTTTGTAAAAGACTCTGGTATAGAAGTTCAAAGGTAAATTCTTCTTTGCAGTATTTTTTTATTTTCTCAAATTCTTTTTTTGAATAAAATTTTGACACATCTTTGCCGCTTGCTTCTTTTATTGGGATGTCATAGTAGGCATTAATTGTTTTTTGGGAGATTGTTCTAAAATCCTCGCTGTGTTTTGTTGCTTTTGATACCGCCATCCCAAGCTGTGCTAAATCAACGTGTCTTGGAAGAGTATAAAGCAGATTGAATAATTCTTTTTTTGAGGCAACTTCGTGGTGAGCCATTCTTGAGTAAAGATAATTTAAGTCGTAAACTATGTGATTGAAGCCCACAATTTTCAAAAAATTGTCTTTATTGTGTATTTGCTTTAAAATTTTAAAAAATTCTTCAAGAAGTTTTTTTTCGGAGCCGATTTCCCATTCAAACAAAAAAGACGGCTCTTTTATTGTGTCAGAATTTGGCGGGCTCAGGCTTGAATAGTAATTGTAAGCGATTACAAGGACTTTGCTCTTAGCGTGGTGAGGATTAAGCCCTGAATTTTCATCCTCTGGGTCCACAAAGGATTCTATATCTAAAAACAAAAAGCCCATTTTTATCAATTATATCATGAATAATAAGCAATATAAATCTTACAAAAGCAAAAAAGATGTTTTGGAGCAAAACGAGTTTGTTTTATAATGATTTTGGAAAGAATTATTTTGGGTGTTGTAATGCTTGTTAAAGATCTTAAACCAAAAACTCCATTTGATGAAATGATTGTTGAAGTTGTTTCTATGGGTGAGCCGCGCGCTTTTGCGAGTGCGCAGGGGCAGGGAACTGTTTGTAACGCGGCAGTTAAGGATGAAGAAGGTGTTGAAGTTTCGCTTACTCTTTGGAATGAAGACTACAAAAAGCTTCAAAACGGGGATAAAGTAAAAATTACCGGCGGATGGGTTTCCGAATATAAAGGAAAACTACAGATCAGCGCTGGAAGACAGGGAAAAATTGAAGTGATCAAGTAATTATAAGCCAACTAAAAGTTAATTGCAATTTTGCCTGGTTGAAAAAAACTAAATAAATCCTTTTTGTTTAGCGCTAGCTTTAGCGAAAGAGAAGTTATGAAAATTTTGAGGAGTTGTTTTTGAGGCACAGCGCCTCAAAAAACAAATTAATTATTTCCTTGCTGCAGTTTTTGTTTTTGCAGTTTTTGAATCAGATTTATCCATTCTTGGCTCAATACCTAGAATTTCTTCAGCAGTTTTCTTTCTGTTTCTGCCAAAGTTAGCATATTTTCTGAATTTTGTCTTAGTCCATGCCTCTGGCTGCTTTGATCTCATTTTCTGCTCTTGCGCCAAAAGCTGTAGTCTTAGCTCCTCATCGACATTCAAGTCAAGCAATACGTTGCTCATTCTAGCTCACCTTTAGTATTTCCTTGGAAAAATTCCTTAAAAATAGCTCCATATATATTGCTGCAAAAGTAGTATATAAACCTTTATCCGCACTATAATTGATTATGGCGCTTGCTAAAGTCATTTTAACAAAAAAAGAAGCAATTAAACTGCTTAATGCTCAAAAACTTGGACAAACCAGCGTTTCACTTAGTTTTGACTTGGGAAAAACTTTTCAAACAGTTGAATTGACTGGTGAATTTGCTGTTATTGGAGATGAAAAACTTAAACTTGCCCCGCTCAAAAAAGTCAAAGATGACGCTTGTTATGTTCTTGAAAGTGAGGATTTAAAAAAAATTGAATTTTTTGGTGAAGACACTAACTTATATTACAAATTAAAACCTACTAAAGACTGGCCGACTGTGATGCTTTCTTCAGTTCCAATGCACCGATTTAGACATTTTTCTCCAAAAGAGGACACTATTACAAAAATTAAGGAAATTGAGCCGTTAAGAGGGAATATTCTTGATACTTGCTGTGGGTTGGGATACACTGCTACTAGTGCAGCTAACGGCGCGGCGGTTGAAAAAGTAATGGCTTTTGAGAGAGATAAAAATATGTTTAGAGTTTGTGAGTATAATCCTTATTCACAAGGGCTTTTTGATAACAAAAAAATTGAAATCAAGAATGAAAGCGTGTTTGAGGGGATAAAATCGCTTGAGAGTAACTATTTTGATAGAATTATTCATGATCCGCCTACTGTTTCGTTCGCTCCGGAGCTTTATACTGATGAATTCTACGCCGAGCTTAACCGGGTGCTGAAAAGAAGGGGTGTGCTTTACCATTATTGCCCTAATCCAGGTAAAACCAAGGGAAAAGAGTTTTGGCGAACGATAGAGAAAATGCTTGAACGAAACAAGTTTGTTGACATTAAATATCATGAGAAGAGTTCTGGAATCAGGGCTATTAAAAAATAATAAAATTAACTAAAAATCAGATTTTTTTAGTAAATTACTTCTTTGCTTTCTTTTTAGGAGCTTCTTTTGCTTCTTCGCCTGCGCCCATTTCCTGTTCTAAGCTTACTTCGCCTTTTTCAAGCGCTTCAAATTCTTCTAAATCCTCGTCATCAAGCCCTAATTCTTTCAGTTTGCTTTTGTGGTCTTCAGTTTTCATCTTTTCAAACTCTTTTCGCCATGCAACCATGTCGGCGGTTTCCTTCATCTTTGCTCCTTCTGGAGGCTTCTGAGGTTTTCTAAGCATAATTAAGTTATCCTCTTACCCGCTTAAAAACCTTGCCTCAACAACAGGTTTTAAAACCATAAAAACGGAGTTTGTGTATGAAAGTAAAGTTTAGTGAGCTTCCGACTGAAGTTCAAACTTCAATTAAGCTGATTCTTTATCACCGAAGCGAATGGATGTTTAATGCAAAGGTTGCTGGGGGAGTAATTATTGCAATTGGGGGGCTTGGAATTGGAAATGTGGCAACTTCAAAGAGTTTGTCTGAAAGCCTTTGCTATGCCACCGCTTTTGGGTTTGCGGAGGCGGGGGTCGGGGCAAGAGTGATTAATGAAATTAAAAATCACTTTCCTAATTACAAAGCAGAGTATGTTGATTTGTTTGAAAAAATCAAAGCAAGTCTGAATACCACCCCAAAATTAAAAGAGCTTGCTTCAAAGCATCCTTATTTAATAGTTGATAAAAACGGCAATTTGGTTGGGAAAAAAAGATTAAATATTGTAATGAAGTGGCCGCTTGGGCGAAGAAGATTAGTCAGCCCTCTTCAAACAGAGCAAAAAATTTCTTTCTGGCGCAGGTCATTTCCTCAACGGGGAGAAGCTAATTCGAAGAATAAAACAAAAAAACTTCTTAATTCACTTAGATTTTGGAAAAAATAGCCAAAAGGAATTTATTTATGGAGTAAAGACGCTATTCTCTCATGGTTGAAGAACAAATTATTAAAAAAAACAATTCTTCAGAGGCTTCACAGCCGCCCGCTGCTTCCTCTAATAAAGCAGCGCCAAAAGAATACAATAATTTAGAATATGAAAAACTGCTCAAAGAGCTAAAACAAGAGCTTATTGTTGAAGGATATTCTTCAAAAACATTAAAGATGTATCAAATTTATTCAAGAGAAGTGCTTTACCATATAAATAAGCCAGTTTCTCAAATTGAAAAAAAAGATATTGTGGCATATCTTGCATACAAGAAAGAAAACAACTGCACTAATTCCACCCTTTCCTTAATTCACGCGGCAATGGAGTATATGTTTGGAAAGTATTTGAAAATGAAGATTCTTGAGGATATTAAAATTCCTAAAAAAGCAAAAACCCTCCCAAAAGTGCTTACTAAAGATGAGATCAGGCAGCTTTTTGAAAACACCCGCTTTGGAAGAAACAGACTTATGCTTCAATTCATGTACGGGTCGGGCTGCCGTGTGTCTGAAGTAGTGAGTTTGAAGGTTGAAGATTTGAATATGAAGGAAAAAATTGCGACAATTCGAAGCGGAAAGGGAAATAAGGACAGAATGATTATTCTTTCAAAAGAATGGATTCATGGAATAAAAAAATATTTAGACAAAAAGAAAATAAAAAGCGAATTTGTGTTTTCAAAAAAGAACGGCAAGAATATTACTACTGACACTGTTCAAAGAATTGTGAGAAAATCTGCAAAAATTGCGGGAATTAACAAACATGTAACTCCGCACTGCTTAAGGCACAGTTATGCAACTCATTTGCTTGAAGCTGGAACTAATATTAGATACATTCAGTCGCTTCTTGGACACAGCAGCTTAAATACTACGCAAGTTTATACTAATGTTGCAAGCGAACAGCTGAAAAAAATTGTCAGCCCGCTTGATAAATTGTAAAAAAAGGTGATTTTTTGACAATGATAATTCTTGATGTTACTGGTTTTTGGAATAAGAAAGTCACTCAAAACGGAAAGGAAGTTGCGGAGTATCAGACAAATCAGCTCAAAATTAAAAATAAAAAATTTATTATTAAATTTAATGGGATTGTTCTTGCTGAAGGCGCAAAAATGACTGAGGATAAGGGGGAAGAAGTTTGCGCAGTTCAGGTTGAAAAAGCAAAAGATGGGTTTTGGCCTTTTAAGAAAGAGTATTTTGTTGTAAACTTAGGCGGGCGAAAATTAATCAGCGAGTCTTTTGTAATTCCTCCTAAAGAAGAAATTATGCTAAAAGAAGCAAATAAAAGCGGGCTTGAGCTTTCAATTAAATTGTTTAGCTATCCTCTTGTTGGAACTATTAGTTTCAATAATAAGCTTATTTCTGAAAACGAAGCGCTTGAAGTTGCTTTCACTTTGTACGCTCTTACCACTGAGCGGTATGTAAACTAGTCCTTATTGACTGACCCGGTCCCCCCACTTCCACTAATCCATCCACTTGGCTTTGACTTTGTAAAATAAGGTTTTTTGTCGTGTTTTTCAGTTATGTAATTAATCAAACAAAGTGAATAATTTTAAAAAAATGAAAATAAAATAAATGTTTTTTTATGTAGATGATGAAAATTCATGCGTTTGTTTGCTTTCCTAACTACTTTGAACCTTTTTCGATTTCCACAATAGATTTAAATACTTCATTGCTATTTCCTGTGTAATAAATTGGGAGGATTTAGTATGAGCGTTAGATTATCAAAGCTTTTCGGCATGGATGTTTACGATTTCGAAGCTGGATATAAAGGCAAAGTTTATGATATAATCATAAACCTCGAGAAAGGTAAACTTGAGACAATAACAACTGAACCTTTAAAGGTTAAGACAAAGTCAGATGCAAAGAAAATCTTAAGCGAAAAAAGCATTCCTTATAGGAATGTTAAATCGGTTAAGGATATTATCATTGTTTCAAGCAGAGATGTTCCTTTCCAGACAGAAGCTCCTCAAGAGAGAGAAGAGCCAACACCAGCATCACAATTAAGATATAAATATTCTAGAAGGTAAGGACCTCCCTCCTTACTTTTTTCTTTTTTTAATTCCCCAACTTTTTAGAAAAACACTCAAAATTAACTCTATTTCTTGGACATTTTTTAAATTTGTCCTTAAAATTTTTTTAAAAAATCAAAAGTTTAACTTCAACTTTATAAATACTATGTATATATAATATACATAAGGATTTTTTTATTATATTATATAGAGTATATTAGTGGAAGTGTTGGGTGTGCCTATCAGAAGTTATTTTGTTCAATACAGATTCATAATACCTGATACTGTGAAACATTCCTCTTACACTTATCAGAAACTTTTCAGGGCAATTTATGGTTATACCCAAGCCGTTTACAAAGCCTCTGGAAAGACCTACCATTATCACCGCGCAGGAATTCTTTCAAATTATCCTTATATAAGGCCTGGTAAAAATTGTGTTATTATCCCTCCAGCAGCATTTCAATCCTTGCAGGAATTTTTTAAAACCGGCCACAATCCAACCCATAATTGGGAGACTAAAGGCGAGTGGAAATGTACTTATTTTTTGAATGAAAAAGATGTTGCTGAAAAGGAAGTTGTTCTTGCGGTTGAAAATCTTTTAAGCAGAAAGTTTGTTGAAGGACAGGAAGGGCTTGTTAAGCTTTCATCTGAACTAAAAAGAGTGGTTGAAAAAGGCGCGGACGCTAACTACAAATCAGCTCTTCTAAAAGATGTTCAGGCAATAGTTGATCTTGACTGGTTCAAACAATCCTACCAATTATCCCCTGTTTTGCAGGAGTTTTATTCTAATTATAAACTGTTAAAACTTGGGCCAACCCCTTCTCAAACGCAGACCCAAACACAGGCGCCTCAACAGCAATAAGCAGTCAGCAATAACTGCTTGGCACAAAACCCCTCTGTAATAATTAAGTAATTCTGCGTTTAGTGAGAGTTTAACCATATAAAAGTGGTAATTACCACCTTTTTGGCTGATTTTTACTAAATTTTTGCCATTACAGAAAGGTATTTTAGCTCATTTTTGGGTTTAAATGTGTTTAAACGCCTTTATTTTATTTAATAGTTCATTTTAAAATGTGTCCAAGAAATAGAGTTAAGTTGGGGTTAGTTTGTGGGTGTGAGGCAGGATATTTTCGGAAAACAAAAGGGGTTGGCTAATTTTGGGGTTGAATTTGCGCTTTTTCAGCCGTAATTTCTCGTTTTTCAGCTTCTTTTTCTTCTCTCTCTATTTTAATAAGCAGATCTTTCTTTCGCCACTTGCGTTTGCCGCCGATATTATTAGTTTCAATAAGCCCAATATCAACCATTGTCTTAAGGTATGGGTAGAGGCTTCGTTCGTTTTCATAGTCTACTTGGAACAATTCAAAGATTCTTCGTCTTATTTCATCCATAGTGACCCATTCATCGAATCTAATAACACTCGCTAAATGGAATGCTTGGGTGTGTTGGTTGAATTGTAAAAAATCCCATACGGAGTGCACTTCTATCTTCTTGTTAGTTTCACTCACTGTCACTGTTTGCGCTGGCTTTTCCTGCATTTTTGGTGTCAACCCAAACATCTTTCTAATTACTTCAAGAAATCCAACCATTTTCTCATCATTAATATAATGATGGTAATGATTTAAATACTTTACGGTAATGAGGTTTCATTATAGTTATTACTCGTAATGAGTGGTAATTACTATATTTGGCTTTGTTCATTACGGTGCACTTTGGGATTTGTTATTTTTGCTGCTAATTTGCGTTTTTTTAGTCAAGTGAGCCTCGTAATTACTGTTATTTCTACTTTGTGCGCCGTAATTACTAAATTTATCGTGTGGTGAGGGGTGTGTTTTTAGGGGTTTTGAAAGGTTGATATTTTCAGCTGATTAGTTTGTGTAAAATTTAATCTCAAAATTACGTCTTTAGTCGTATTTTTGAGAAAGGGGGTTTATCGGAACTATGGGGGGTTATTTTGACAAAATTAGATATAGCGGGGAGAGGATTTGAACCTCCGACCTTCGGGTTATGAGCCCGACGGGCACTCCAGGCTGCCCTACCCCGCTAGCTGTAATAAGATAAATCTGGTCAAATAAGCTTATAAAATGCCTTATTTTGCCTTTTTTATCCACTATAAAACGAATTTTATTCGTTTTTTAAAAAACAATCATTTTAATGTTAAATTTACTTTGTTTTAACTGGCCCACAAATACGTCCAGCTTTTTGTGCTTTTGTTTCAATTTTGCCTAATGTTTCAAGCTCTTTTTCTATCTTTTTTATAGTTCCTTCAAGTTCTTTCTTCCTATCTGGGTCATTAGCGGAAGTCATACTTCCACCACAGCTCGGGCACAAGAAATTGTATTCCGCAGCAATCTCAAACAAAGCTCTTTCATTGCATTTTGAACAATCAAAGAAACAATAATCCGCTTCAAGGTTCATTTTTTGATATAACTTTTCAAGATTTTCTTCCTGTTGTTCCCCAATAATATCTGAAATTCTGTCCTTCTTTATTTCCCAAGTGTAATTATACCAGCCCGTTTTTTGGTTTCGAGTTTTCTGATAACATGCAATTCCACGATAATGCAATTTGTTTAATATTGCTCTTACTTCAGTCACTTTTTTCTTCATCTTTTTTGATATTTCTTCATCAGTGACCATTTTTCTCTTGCTTTCGCAGATTTTTACTAGTTCTACCGCGTCTTGTCCCCCAATCGTGTCAAGCAAGTCTTTGACTAGCACAAGATTGGTGATAGATTTTTTAGGCATGAAATATCTTCAATAGGAAACTATTTTAAATCAATTACCTTTTTGCCTTTTTCCTGTGGTATTATCTGGCAGCGCCCGCCGTTAAAGTTTTTTTCAAGTTCTTTGCCTTTTTGCACCCTGTCAAGGAATACTGATAAAGCAGCTATTTCGCTGTGCGGCTGGTTTGTTACGCCTAAATTATAATCAACTGTGTCATAAACCTCCCTTTCCACCTTTTGGGAGCCTATAATAACTGCAAGTTTTGCCACTTTAGTTAATTCTTCTTCTACTTCTTGAATTGGAATTCCATACATTGTCAAGTGAGCGATTTTGTATCCTTTTTTCTTCAATTCTTTTACTGTTGTCTGCCAGCTGTCGCTGTATTCTATCTTAAATTTCCCGCCCCAAGTTTCATTTACCCCTTTTATTGTATTAGTTACGCTTATTTCTTCCGATCCGCAGATGATTATTTTGCTTGCGCCAAGCGCTCTTGATACGAGCGCACAGTGGCTTGTGACTCTATAGTCTCTCACATCTCGATGTCCGTATCGGATAACAATAATATCTTGCTTGACCATTTTTTCAGCCTAAAATATTGTTTTACAAGAAGAATTATTAATTGCTTGTTAGTCTCTTTTTGTGTGGTTTTTTGGAAGAAGGATATATTAAGTTTGATTTGGATTGGAAAAAGTCTTCTTTGGGAGAGTTTTTTGGTTTTAAGGAAATAAACTTCTGGCGCCAGACTTTGTTTTCTTTGGGTTTGATTGGCGCGTATGATGATGGAGTCGGGTATGGGAATTTAAGTGTTCGAGTTCCTTCTTCAAATTCTTTCATAATAACTGGGGCTTCTACAGGGAAGTTAAGCGAGCTTTCCGCTGAGCATTATTCAAAAGTAGTTGCGTTTGACTTTTCAAAAAACTGGGTTAGTTGTGTGGGCGAAGTTAAGGCGTCTTCTGAATCGCTTACTCATGCTGCGATTTATTCTGCTTTGCCAAAAGTTAATTCTGTGTTTCATGTTCATAACAAAAATCTTTGGCTCACGTTGGTTGATAAAGTTCCTCACACTAGCTCGGCCGTTGAGTATGGGACTAAAGAAATGGCTCTGGAAGTAAGCGCGCTTGTAAGTGATAATATTGTTCAAAAAGAAAAAGTCTTTGCAATGGGGGGGCATGTTGATGGAGTAGTATCTTTTGGCGACTCGGTTGACAAGGCTGGCAAAGCGCTTCTTTTGCATTATTTGCCGCTTTTGTAGCGTTTTTTGCGCCGGATAGCAACAGTTTTAAAGCTTCTTAATGCATTTTTATTTAGTGGGCCTGTAGCTCAGGGGTAGAGCACTGGACTTTTAATCCAGGTGTCTAGGGTTCGATTCCCTACAGGCTCGTTTCATTTAATAGTTGGTTTAATTTAATTTCTGCGCCAGTGCGTTTGAAAAGCGCGTGGTAATTACGCGCATGATTAGTAATGCTACGGGCCCGTAGCTCAGTTGGTAGAGCACCAGACTCTTAATCTGGGTGTCTAGGGTTCGATTCCCTACGGGCTCGCTTATTTTTTTTGTTTAATTTTTATTTTGGGGATGCAACACCTTTTCTAAAGGGGTTGCGGTGTTAGTTTCCTACGGGCTCGCTTTTTATTTTGTTTTGTTATAATTTTATTAGTGATTTTGTTGGCTTTAGTGTCTCTTGAATTAAAAAAATTAATTGAATCAAGCACGTTGTCTTTTGCGACAGTTGGCAAAGATGCTTCTCCACATATTATTTATGTTGCTTTTGCAAGAGTTGACGGGGATAATTTAGTAATTACTAATAATTACATGCGTTCAACGGTTAAAAATATTGAATCTAATCCAAAAGTTGCGGTTTCATTTTTCACCACAGATGGGAAAGGATTTGAGCTGCTTGGAACAGCGTCAGTCCAAAAGTCAGGAAAGTATTTTGATTTGATTAAAACAATTCCTGAAAATAAGGGGCTGCCTGCAAAATCAGCAATTGTTGTCTCTGTTTCAAAAATCAATAAAATGTTGTAATTTTTGTTGTTTTAGCGATTATTAAAAACCTTTGGGTAGCTATTTATTTTAAGGAGTCTGGGACTGTAGCTCAGCCTGGGAGAGCACACGGCTGAAGACCGTGGTGTCGAGGGTTCAAATCTCTCCAGTCCCATTCTTTTTTCTTTCTTTAATTAACACACTCTTTGTTGGACATTTTAGTTATTTGTCCGGTTAATTTTTTCCTTATCGTAAGATTAATAAGCCAGTAAATCTATATTGTGTTGTTGGTTTTTTTATGAATCGTGTTAAGACTGGCATTAGCGGGTTTGACGAGCTTGTTGAGGGCGGTCTGCCTGAAGGAAGAAGTTTTCTTGTTTCTGGGGGCACTGGTACCGGGAAGACTATCTTTGCAATGCAGTTTTTAGTGAATGGTGTTAAGCTTAACGAGCCTGGCGTGTATCTCACGCTTGATGAGCGTCCTGACTTGATTAGGGAGGATATGCTAAGGTTCGGCTGGAATTTGCGCCAGTATGAGGATAATGGTTTGATTAAGGTTGTTGACGGCACAATGGCTAAGCTTGGGATTCCAAGCGATGAGGAGTTTTCGCTTCCTGCCACTGGTTTTGATTTGGACAAGCTTTTGCTTGAGCTCATGAGGGCTATTAAAAAGATTAAGGCGAAGAGGGTTGTTATTGATTCAATTCCTGCGCTTGGCTTGAACTTTGATTCCGAGCATGATATTAGAAAGGCTGTTTTGAAGATTGTTTATCTTCTTTCAAGGGCTGGGGTAACAACAGTGTTTACTACTGAGATTAATGAGGATTCTAAGCAGATTGGAAAGTACGGCGTTGAGGAGTTTGTTGCCGACGGCGTTGTGGTTTTGCACTATATGGGGCTTGGGACGCAGAGCAATCGTACTCTTCACATCAGGAAGATGAGGGCGACTAAGCACAGCGAAGATTTGCACCCTATCCAGATTTCTGATGCTGGGATTAAGGTTCACAAGGTTGAAGAAGACTACAACATATAATTCACAGTCTCTTTTGTTGTTTGTTTTTTTACTATTCTTGTTTTATAAAAAAAGTTTTTGCCTTTTCTAGCGTTAGCTAAAAAAGGCGTTTTTTTAGTTTTTACTTTTTCTTCTTTCTTAGGAAGAAGTTCCAAACCAGCACTGCAATTACTATTATTGCAACTACTAGAATTATTGGGTTTAGTCCGCCTTCAGCTATTTGCTGTGTTTTTGCCGGCAGAACAATTGTCTTTGTTTTTTGCGTTGCGTCAGCGTCTTGGTAGCTGATTTTTACTGTTATTTCGTGGTCCCCGCCTCTGTTGAATACTACTGTTGTTTTTACTGTGTCTACATCGTTTGGTCCAAGTGTTCCGATGAATTGTTTTGGGGTTTCAACGCTTCCGTCAGGGGTGCTTACTTCAACAAGAGTAAAATCCGCTTTCCCAAGCCCTTTGTTGAATATTTCTACTGTTATGTTGGATCTCTGGCCTACTGCGAGCGTGCTGCTGTTTTCTTTTAGCGTCGCGTCAAGGTCTGCTGTTGCGAATACTTTAAGTCCTATGTATGATGTGTCTGTGAGTCTTGTTCCGGCCGCGTCTCTGTATGATACTTTGATTGGGATTGTGTAGTTTTTTATTGTTGCTGTGTTGCTCACATTCACTTTTAGAACTGCTTCTTTTTTCTCTCCTGGGTTGATTGTGCTTATGTATGATGTTGATGCTCCCACTGATGTTATGTCTCTTTCAATTACTGTTCCTGTCGCTGTAACTGTCCTGTCTTCCTGTATTTCTGCTATTATGTCGTAAGCAGGGCTTGTTCCAACGTTTTGTATTATTATTGGGATTTCTTTTTCCTGTCCTGGAAGGAGTTTGTCGTCTGTTGTTCCAACTACTTTAAGCACCGGGCTTTTTCCGCTTATTACTATTGAGAAGAATAATTTTTTCCCTGTTTGGTCTCCGTTTGAGGTTATTACTATTGGGATTTGGTATGTTTTGTTTTCTGCTGTCGGGTCAATGTATACTGTGAAGCTTGCCTGCGCTTTTGAGTATTTGTCCATTGTTCCTACTGTTCTTGGGTTTGGTTCGGAGTCGCTTGTTTTTACTGTGAATGGGTAAGTGTTTTCAAGTCTTACTGACACGTCGTTTTCAGCAACCATTTGTTTGTTTTCCAGCTGTACTATCAGCGTCATTGTTGTTCCTGGTACTCCAGGGCTCGGGTTGTAAGTAACTTGTGTCGCGTCGGGCGCGGCAGCCAGTGCTGTTGCGGCGAGCATGAAAAATATGAGTATTGCTGTTATTTTTGCGTGTAGTTTCATTTTAAACCAACTCCGAGAAATCTTGTCTTCCCATTGATTTAAATAAATACGTTTTTGGCTTTGTTTTGGCGTCAGATTCGTTCTGCGCCCTGCACGCCGGGTATTTTTTCGAGTCTTTCTATGAGTTTTTCGAGTTTTTGGGCAGTCGTGATTTCTATTCCGAATATGGCTTCTGCATAACCGGTTTTTTTTATTTTAAAGCTGGTGTTTTGCAGCGTTGCGCCCCCTTTTTTTATTTCTTCAAGTATTTCTGGGAGTATTCCTGGGCGGTCTATTGCGCTGACTCTTATTTGTGTTTTGCCTTTGTCTCTTTCAAACCCTATTTCTATGAGTTTTGTTTTGTCCATTTTGGCTATGTTTGGGCAGGTTTTTTTGTGGACGATTATTTTCCTTTTTGTGGTTTTCACTCCTATTACGTCTTCTCCTGGGAGCGGGTAGCAGCATTCAGCCATTTTTATTTTTTTAATATCGTCTATGCTTATTTGGGGGGTGATTTTTTTCGCGCTTTTGAGTCCGAATACTGATTTTATTTTTTGTTTGGCTTTTTCTGTTATCACAAGCCCTATCCAGTTTTTTTTCATTTGTGGTTTTTGGCTGGTTATTATTTCCACTCTGTCCAGATTTTTGAGTTTTGTGTCTATTGGGACTGTTTTGCCGTTTATTTTTGCGCCTTCCATTGTTTTGCCAACCTCTGTGTGGACTGCGAACGCAAAATCAACTGCTGTTGCTCCGTTTGGGAGCGCTATCGCTTCGTTTTTTGGCGTGAATGCGAATATTTTCTGCCCGCTTATTTTTTTGCTCAATCCGTGCCCGCTTTCGTTTTTCTGCCATTCTAAAAGCTGTCTTTCCCAGCTGAGTTCTTTTTCAAACTCTTTGTCTTTCATTATTTTTTTGTAGTTCCAGTATCTGTCTGAGATTGAGCGGAGGTGGTGGTTCCACGTCCTTATTTGTATTTCTATTATGTCGTTGCCTCGTCTGACTGCTGTGTGTATGCTTTGGTATCCGTCTGCCCACGGCTTTGCGATGTAGTCGTCAAATGATTCCGGTATTATTTCGTATTTGGCGTGTGCATATCCGAGCGCTTCGTAGCATTCTTTTTCCCTGTCGCAGATGATTCTTATTCCGTATATGTCGTGTATTTTTGCGAAGGGTTTTTTTTTCATTTTATCATATATTGATTTGAGTGTTTTTGGGCGTCCCGTTATTCTGGCGTGCATTTTTCCTGCGATGAGTTGTTTTAGTTCTTCCATTACGTCCTTTATGAGTTGTTCTCTTGCCCTGTGGTCTTTGTTTACAAGCGCTTTGACTTTGCTGTAGCCTTCAGGGTTTATTGCTCTAAAGCTGTAGTCCTGCAGTTTCCAGGTGTAGTCGCTTAGCCCGAGTTTTGTTGCGAGCGGGAACCAGATTTCTTCAGCTTTTTTTGCATAGTTTTTCTCAAGAGTATTTTTGTCAGTGTTTTCTAGCGTGTCGCTTATGTCTGCTATGAGCACGATTATCGGCTGGAAGTCTTTGGGTATGGATAGGATTATTGAGTTTAATGTTTCAACAGGGATTTTTGAGTAATTGCTTTCTATTACTGAATTTATTTGCCTGGTGTAGTTTGCTATTTCCACAGCTTCTTTTCCAAATTGTTTTGCCAGCTCTTCATCATTAGCTTTTTCTCTTGGGATTTCTTTTATTATTTCCGCAATTATTGCCGGGAGGGGCAGTTGTTTTGCGCATAAGTCCATTGCGACGCGTTTTGCCTTTTCAAGCGCTTCGCTTGGCGCGCCCAGTTGTCTTGCGGTGTTTAGGGCTTGGTTTCCGGTTTTTGTGTGTTCTTTTGGGCATGTTTGCATAGTATATTTGTTGTTGTAGTGGCTTTATACCTTTCTGACGCGCGGTTATTCACAAGGTTTTGGGTTTTGTTGATTGTGCGCTTTTCAATCTTTTTTTAAACTAATTGAACTGAATTTATTAAGTGTTCTGTTATTTTTTGGGTGTGGTGTTGTTATGGATGTTCCTTCAAATGTTAAGTTAATCAAGTTCCCTGAGCTTGACGAGGTTGATTCAGAATTGTTTAGTAAGGCTCTGGCTCATTTTTTCAAGAAGGTTGGGGATGATGTTAGTTTGCAGCTTTCGCTTAAGCAGTATAGGAAGGGCGGTTTGAGGGCCCAGCACGAGGTTCATGCAAAGGCTGTTATTAACGGCGACTCTTTTTTTGCGGAGCACACTGATTGGCAGCTTCTTGAAGTGGTGCAGCACGTGCTTAAGACGCTTGAGAAGGAAGTTAAAAAGAAGGAATCTTTTACAAAGTGATTTACTTCTTTTTTTTCTTTTTTGGCTTTGTTTTTGCTTTTGCTGCTTTTTTTGGCTTTGTTTTTGACTTCTTTGCGGGTTTTGCTGTGGTTGTTTTGTCTTCTTGTTCTTTTCTT
>CAYTIW010000029.1:0-30242 GCA_964438075.1 uncultured Planctomycetales bacterium | reverse complement strand
CATGATCGATCCGGACATGATCTTGTTGTCAAAGAACCAGGTGGCCGCCAGGCTGGCCAGCAACAGAGCTGCCAAGGAACAGAGTATTGTCTTAATGGGAAAATATCGCATAGCCTTGTGCCCGCGGCACTATCCCCCTCGCTGTCCCCGGCCGGCCGCCGGGCCGTCCCCCGCGACCAGCTCTGAAAGCAGCGGGCGGATATATTCGGTCAGCCTGTCCGCCCCCTGCGGGTTCAGATGGTCCACGTCGGTATATAAAGTCATGTCATTTTCATACAACGCATGCAGGTCCAGGAAAATGACCCCGGGGTGCCTTTTCCGGACCTCCTCGGTCAGGAGGTCGACCTTATCCACGGCGCCATACTCCCTGACCTTATCGAAGTAATAGCGGCTGATGGGCAGCCGGACCAGGACCACCCGGATGCCCCGCTGCCGGCACAGGTCCAGGACCCGGTCGAAATAATACAGGATCCCGGGGTCGATGAGCCCGCGGCCCTGGAAATGATGATCGGCCCTTTCCGCCGCTTTAAGCCTGAGGATCTCCTCCGGGTCGGTCTCCCCTCCCCAGGCATAGATGTGGCCTTTTTCGATACGCCACTGCACTTTCTGTGCCCTTCTGATCAACCGCAACACGGCTTCCCGCTCGCCGAAATAGGAAGCGAAATGCGCCCGGAACCATTTGGCGAAATAGAGCGGCCGCTGGCCCAGGACGCGCCCGGCCTCGAAAAAATCCATATAGCGCTTCCAGTACCAGACATTGTCCGCCTCTTTGAAGTACATGCTCGAGAAATTATGGTAATCGAACTGCAGCACCAGCACCTTGAACCGCTTGCGGTCGTTATCGAGCAGCCATCTGAGCTTGTAATAGCTCTGGATATAGCTCTCCCCGGCGCTGGAGAAGTTGAACGAATTCGCCACCCTCAGCGGGTCCAGGCCGTTCTGGCTGTGCGAATCGCCCAGGAACAGCACATCCAGGTCCCGCGGTTCTTTCCAGAACTGTGCCTCCACCCGGGACAGTATCGAGTCGGCCATTATCGTGTTCTCAAAAAAACGGCTGGCGGCGATGCTTATCAACATAAGCACGGCCAGCCAGCACATGATCCTTAGGACATGAACGTATCGCATATTTGGATGCCGGCCGCCGGGACCCGGAGCCGTTCTTGTCTTCCTTCAAAAATACCGCGGCCGGTCCGGTACCGGACCGCCCCCGCCGCAGATCTGTGGTCAGAACTGGAAATAAATGAACTGCCGGGCGCCGAAATTGCCCAGGCTCAAGAAAGCCAGGACCGCCGCGATCCGGGCGCCCAGGACCACCCCCCGCCACCACATCCGCCCCGCATACGCCGCTTCCAGACGCGGGGACAGCAGGCACCAGACCTCGAACGCCACGGCCATGAGAAGGAACACCGCCGCGTCACCGCCCGAGGCCGGGCACGGCGCCCCCGCACGCCAGGAATAAAAGATCCGGCCCAGCGCGTCGCACGCGTCGGACACGGACACCGCGCGGAAGAAAACCCAGGCCAGGCACACCAGCCCGAAGGTGATCAAGACCCTCGCCGTGCGCACCAGCGCCGCTGCCAGGCCCTTCCCCTCCGCCAGCCCGTCCACTCCCGCCAGGAACTTCTTCTCGGAAATGTAATAAAGGCCGTGCAGCGCGCCCCACACCACGAAAGTCCAGTTCGCTCCGTGCCACAGGCCGCTGATCATGAAGACCGCGGCGATGTTGGCCATCCAGCGCAGCGGCCCCACCCGGCTGCCTCCCAAAGGGATGTAGACATAGTCCCGGAACCACGTCGACAGCGAGATGTGCCACCGGGTCCAGAACTCGCGGATCGAGGCCGCGAAATACGGCGTCCGGAAATTCTGCATGAGGTCGATCCCCATGATCTTCGCCGCCCCGATGGCGATCTCCGAATACCCCGAAAAATCATAATAGATCTGGAACGCGAAGCACACCGTCGCCAGCAGCACCGCCGCCCCCTGGTACTCGCCCGGCGCGCCGTAGACCTCGTCGACCAGGATGCTCAGGTTATCTGCCAGCAGGACCTTCTTGATGAACCCTATGGCCATCACCTTGAGCCCGATCCTCCAGTTCTCCAGCGTGAAATCCGGCTTTCCCCACAATTGTTTGAGCAGGTTATACGGCCGTTCGATAGGCCCGGCCACCAGCTGGGGGAAGAACATGACATACAGGGCGTACTTCCCCAGGTGCCGTTCGGCTTTGAACCGGCCCTTGTAAACTTCAATGACATAGGAAAGGCTCTGGAAGGTATGGAAGGAGAGCCCTATCGGCAGCACCACTTCCATGGTCTGGATGGAAAAGTTCAGGCCCAACGAGCGCGACAGGGAGTCAAAGTTCGAAATGAAGAAATTGTAGTACTTAAAAATAAACAGCATCAGGCAGGTCGCGGCCAGGCTGACCCCGAAAAAGACCTTCCGCTGGAGGCCTTCGCTCTCCTCGATATGCTTGGCCGCGGTAAAGTCGATGCCTATCAGCACGAAAAGGATCAATATGTACACCGGGATGAAAGCCATGTAGAAATAACAGCTGGCCAGGAGGAGGAAAAGCCAGCGCAGGCTGTTCGGGAGGAAAATGAACCCGGCCATGACGACCGGGAAGAAAAACAGGAAATGGACCGAATTAAAAAGCATTTATCCCCTTATCCCCTTCCTAGTGGATCTTCCCTGAAATGGTTTGCCCGCCCGGCACCGGCCGGGTGACGACGGCCAGAGACGCCCGGGCCGCGCCGCGCAGGAAAGTAACGCCGCGCGCCTCACTTCTTTTTCTTAGCCTTGGGACCGGGCTGGGGCCCGGCCGGCGCCTTGCCGGTCCAGCAGTACTGGCACAATTTCTCGCCGGGGAGGCCGATCGCCTCCACCATGTCCGCGATGGTCTGGTACCGCAGGGTCGTGACGTCCATGTCCTTGCGGATCCATTCGACCATTTTCTTGTACTCCGGGGACTGGTGGTCAAGGTAGGCCGAGACATCGTCGATGTCCTTCCCCTCCAGCTCGCGGATGGCCTTGCGCGCGATCAACTCGACCGTCGTGCGGGTGGAAAGGCAGAAGCGGCACGGGAACATGAGCGGCGGGCACGCCGGACGTATATGGATCTCCTTGGCGCCGGCGTCCCAGAGCTTTTTCACCGTGAAATTCTTCAGCTGCGTCCCGCGCACGATCGAATCGTCGCAGACGACGACGCTGTGCCCCTTGACGATCTCCTTGTTAGGGACCAGCTTCATGGTCGCCACCAGGTCGCGCTGGGACTGGTCCGGCGGAGTGTAGCTGCGGCCGTAGCCCGGCGTATACTTGATCAGCGGGCGCCGGTTCGGCAGGCCCGACTGGCGGCTGTAGCCCAGGGCGTGCGCTATGCCGGAATCCGGCACGCCGGTCACGAAGTCCGCCCGGATATCCTGGTCCTTCCTGGCCAGCGCGGCACCGCACCGCTCGCGGGCCATCTCGACGTTGATGCCCTCGTAGTCGGACGTCGGGAACCCGGTATAGATCCACAGGAAGGAACAGATCTGCATCCGGTCCCGGCCGGGGTCCTTGACAGCCGCGCCCTTCTCCCCTATGAGCAGTATCTCCCCCGGGCGCAGGTCCTTTTCCACCTTGAACCCCAGGTTGGGCAGCGAGCTGCTTTCCGTGGCCACGGCGTAGGCGTCCTTGCCGCGGCCCAGGACCAGCGGCGTGTACCCCAAGCGGTCCCGGGCGGCATACACGCCCTCGTCCGTCAGGAGCAAAAGCGAGCAGGAACCCTCGATCTGTTCGAACATGGACCTGATGCCGTCCACGAAATCCTTGCCCCGGCTAATCAGCTTCGCGACCAGCTCCGCCTGGTTGATGCCGTCCCGGCGGAACTCGGCGAAGGACTCTCCCTGCCGGAACATCCTCTCCCGCAGCTCCACCTTGTTCTCGATCAGGCCGGTCATGACCAGGCAGAAGGACCCGAACCGGCAGTTCAGGTAGATGGGCTGTTCGTCGGAATCGCTGATGACCCCGATCCCCTTGTTGCCCTTCATCTGGGGAGCGTCGTCGCCGAACTTGGACTTGAACTGGCTCTGCGCCACGCTGTGTATCTGCCGGTTCAGCTTCTCCCCCAGCACGGCCATGCCGCCGTATTGCGTGCCCAGGTGCGAATGGTAATCCACGCCGTAAAAAAGCGTGGAAGCGCAGGCCCCCTTTGAAACAACGCCGAATATACCGCTCATACTGTCTCCCGTCCCTATTCTGTTTTTATGCTCTGGTGATACTCCTGGAGCGACTTCACCGAATCCCTCTGTTTGGACATGGCCGCGATCCCCTCGACGGTAGCGACCGCCGCCGCCACGGACGTGACATAGGGGATCTTCTTCTGTATGGCCAGCATGCGTATATAGCTGTCGTCCAGCTTGCCGCTCTTCCCGATCGGGGTGTTGATGACCAGCTGCAGTTCCTTGTTGGTCATGGCGTCGCCCAGGTTGGGCCGGGGCTCGTGCAGCTTGCGTATGAGCTGGCTGGGGACCTTGCGTTCCTGCAGGAAGGCATGCGTCCCTTCGGTCGCGTAAAGCTTAAACCCCATGTCCACGAGCTTGGTCGCCAGCGGCAGCATCGCCGCCTTGTCGCGGTCGGTCACCGTGATGAGGACGTTGCCGCCCAAGGGCAGCTTGTACCCCACCGCTTCCTGGGCCTTGAAAAAGGCCACGCCGAAGGAATCCGCCAGCCCCATGACCTCGCCGGTGGCCCGCATCTCGGGCCCGAGGATCGGGTCCACTTCGGGGAACATGTTGAAAGGGAACACCGCTTCCTTGACGCCGAAATATTTGAACACCCGTTTCTTATTAAGTTCCGGGATATCGGACAGCTTCTTGCCCAGCATGAGCTGCGTGGCGATCCGCGCCATGGCCACGTTGGCGACCTTGGCCACTATCGGCACGGTCCGGGAGGCCCGAGGGTTGGCCTCCAGGATATACACCACGTCCTGGCAGATGGCGTACTGGACGTTGATGAGGCCCACCACTTTCAGTTCCGTGGCGATGGCCTGCGTGTAACGGGCGATCGTCTCCAGGTGCTTGGCCTTGATGGTCCGGGACGGTATGGAACAGGCCGAGTCGCCGGAATGGACACCCGCCAGCTCGATGTGCTCCATGACCGCCCCCACGAAGGTGTCGGTCCCGTCGCTCAGGGCGTCGACCTCGGTCTCGATGGCGTTGTCGAGGAAACGGTCGATGAGCATGGGGTGCTCCGGGCTCACCCGGATGGCCTCCAGCGCGTAACGCTTCAGCGCCTCGTCGTCATAGATGACCTCCATGCCGCGGCCGCCCAGCACGTACGACGGCCGGACCATCAACGGGTAGCCGATCTTGTGCGCGATGGCCAGCGCTTCCTCGATGGAGCGCGCGGTCCCGCTCTCCGGCTGCGGGATGTTCAGCTTGATCATCTTCTCGCGGAACCGTTCGCGGTCCTCGGCGAAATGGATGCTCTCCGGGGTGGTGCCCAGGATCTTCACGCCGTTGTTCTTCAGTTCCTGGGCGATATTGAGCGGGGTCTGCCCGCCGAACTGCACGATTACGCCTTCGGGCTTCTCCTTCTCGTATATCGCCAGCACGTCCTCGACCGTCAGGGGTTCGAAATAAAGCTTGTTCGAAGTGTCATAGTCCGTCGAGACCGTCTCCGGGTTGCAGTTGACCATGATCGAGTCGTAGCCGGCGTCGCGCAGCGCGAAGGCCGCGTGCACGCAGGTGTAGTCGAACTCGATCCCCTGCCCGATGCGGTTGGGGCCGCCCCCCAGGATCATGATCTTCTTGTTCTTCGAAACCGGGACCTTGTCCGGCACGTCGTGGTAGGTGGAATAATAGTACGCCGCGTTCTTGACCCCGCTGACGGGTACTGCCTCGTACCGGCTGTTGCCCACCACGATCTTCCGGCGTTCGCGCAGGTCCTTCTCGCTGACCTTGAGCAGCCCCGCCAGGTAGCGGTCCGAGAACCCCCACTGCTTGGCCTGCCGGAGCTGGTCGTCGGTCATTTTCGACCATCCCTGCCGGACCAGCACCTCTTCGAAGTCCACCAGCTCTTTCATCTCCTTGATGAACCACCGCCCGATATGGGTCAGCTGGTAGAGGTCTTCGGCCGTGATCCCCTTGCGCAGGGCCTCGTACATGAGGAAGACCCGCTCGCTCGTCGGATAGGCCAACTTCTTCTCGATCTCCTCCAGGGGGAGCGCCTTATAGTCCCTGGCGCCGCCCAGGCCGTAGCGCCCGATCTCCAGCGAACGGATCGACTTCTGGAACGCCTCCTTGAAATTCTTGCCGATGCTCATCACTTCGCCCACCGCCCTCATCTGCGTGCCGAGTATGTCCTTGGCCTGGGGGAATTTTTCGAAAGCCCAACGCGAGAACTTGGACACCACATAATCGCCGCTCGGCTCGTATTTCTCCAGCGTGCCCGAGCGCCAGTACGGGATCTCGTCCATGGTGAGCCCCGCCGCCAGTTTGGTCGAAATGCGCGCGATGGGGAACCCCGTGGCCTTGGACGCCAGCGCCGAGGACCGCGAGGTCCGCGGGTTGATCTCGATGATCACCACCCGTCCGGTCTTGGGGTCGTGGGCGAACTGGATGTTCGTCCCTCCGATGACGCCGATGGCGTCCACGATGCGGTAGGAATATTCCTGCAGCTTCTTCTGCAGTTCCGGCTTCACGGTCAGCATGGGGGCGACGCAGAAACTGTCGCCGGTATGCACGCCCATGGGGTCGACGTTCTCGATGAAGCACACCGTGATCTTCTGGTCCTTGGCGTCGCGCACCACCTCCAGCTCCAGCTCCTCCCAGCCCAGCACCGACTGCTCCACCAGCACCTGGCGGACGAGGCTGGCGGACAGGCCGCGGGTGACGATGGTGCGCAGCTCTTCCACGTTGTAGGCGATCCCCCCGCCGGTGCCGCCCATGGTGTAGGCCGGCCGGAGGACGACCGGGTAACCCAGCTTGTCGGCGATCTTCTCCGCCTCTTCGACGGAATAGCACGGCTCGGACAGCGGCAGGTCGATGCCCAGCTTCTGCATGGTCTCCTTGAAGACGATGCGGTCCTCGCCGCGCTCGATGGCGTCCAGGTTGACGCCGATGACCTGGACATTGTATTTCTCCAGTACGCCGGCCTTGTGGAGGCTGGTGGAAAGGTTGAGCCCTGTCTGCCCGCCCAGGTTGGGCAAAAGCGCGTCGGGACGCTCCTTGGCGATGATACGCTCCAGGGATTCCACCGTGAGCGGCTCTATATAGGTGCGGTCCGCCATGCCCGGGTCGGTCATGATGGTGGCCGGGTTGGAGTTGACCAGCACGATCTCGTAACCCTCCTCCCGCAGGGCCTTGCAGGCCTGGGTCCCGGAATAATCGAACTCGCAAGCCTGGCCGATGATGATCGGGCCGGAACCGATGATGAGCACCTTTTTTATATCCTTGCGTCTAGGCATGAAGCTTTCCTTTCTGGCATCTCGTTCTCAAACTACTTCGTGCAAGGTCTTGGTGGAGAAATTCGGGTCCGAAGTCAGGTTTATCCCCAGCCGCCGCAACCCGGCGTCGTCTCCCGGCGTCGGGATATGGGTCATGTGGACCTCGCAGCCGCGCAGTTCGACGATCTTCTCCAGCGCCAGCTTGGACACCGGGTTGGTGTCCGCGCTGATGCTAAGGCTGATCATGGCCTCGTCCAGGTCCAGGCTGACGGACTTGGCTTTCAGGATATCTTTCTTCAGGCTGGAGATGGCCTTGAGGATGTCTTCCGAGAGGAGCGGGATCCTGGGCGGGATGTCCGCCAGGTGCCGCAGGGCGTTCAATAACAGGCTGGAGGCCGCGTGCATGAGCGGGGTATTGTTCCCGGTCACGATAGCGCCATCGGGGAGCTCGATGGCGGCGCCGCAGTAGATGCCCTCGTTGCCCAGCCCTTTGGCCTGCGCCGCCTCGGCCGACTTCCGCGCCGGGGACACGACCTTCCGGTCCAGTTCCTTGACCCCGACCTCCTCCATCAAAAGCTCGACCCGCTGGACCGCTTCCTGGTCGACCAGCCCCATCGCGTACTCGTATTTGTAGCGGAAAAGCCGCCGGACGATCTCCTGCCGGGAGGCCTCCCGCACCGCCGCGTCGTCCACGATACCGAAGCCGGCGCAGTTGACCCCCATGTCCGTGGGCGAATTGTAGATGGTCTTCCCGCCGGTGATCTTCTGCAGGATGCGCCTGAGCACCGGGAACACCTCGATATCGCGGTTGTAGTTGATCACCGTCTTGCCGTACTTCTCCAGGTGGAACGGGTCGATCATGTTGTAATCCTTGATGTCCGCCGTGGCGGCCTCGTAGGCGACGTTCACGGGGTGCTTGAGGGGTATGTTCCAGATGGGAAAGGTCTCGAACTTGGCGTAGCCGGCCTGCACGCCGCGCTTGTACTCATGGTACAGCTGGGACAGGCAGGTCGCCAGCTTGCCGCTGCCCGGCCCCGGCCCGGTGACGATCACCAGCCGGTTCTTTGTTTCGATGTACTCGTTGGCCCCGTAACCCTCGTCGCTGACTATCAGGTCCAGGTTCGTCGGGTAGCCTTTGGTGAAGGGGTGCGTGTAGACCCGGACGCCGTGGCGCTCCAGTTTGTTCTTGAAGATGCAGGCCGCCGGCTGGTTCTGGAAACGCGTGATGACCACCGCGCAGATGTTGATCCCCCAGTCCTTGAGGTCGTCGATGAGCTTCTGGGCGTCCGCGTCGTAGGTGATGCCGAAATCCGCCCGGACCTTCTTGCGTTCGATATCCCCGGCATAAATGCAGAGGATGATGTCCGCCTCGTCCTTCAGTTTCTTGAGCAGCCGCATCTTGACGTTAGGGTCAAAACCGGGCAGTACCCGGGAGGCATGCATGTCGTAGATGAGTTTGCCGCCGAACTCCAGGTAAAGCTTGTTGTCGAATTTCCTGACGCGCTTGCGGATCGCCGCGGCCTGTTCCTTCAGGTATTTCTCATTGTCAAAACCTATTGGCTTGCCCATCGACCTTCTCCTGTTATCTCTCGCCGCCGGGGTTGCGTTCCCCCGGAAGCATGCTGTACGCTCGCCTGGCGGCCTCGGGATATTGAACCCTTGGGCCTTTCCTAAGATCCCCTTACCCAAGGGTTCACCCCGCAGCCCGAAGGGCTCGGGGTGATCTGCTTCCTTCCGATGCTATCCCTCGGCCCCGGCTCGCTGCGAAGGAGGCCCTCCACAACTCTTTCCCTGAAGCGGCCTCCGGAGCCCCGAGCCCCGATCCGTCCTGGGGCGAGGGATAATAATTATTCCGATGCTATCCCTCGGCCCCGGCTCGCTGTACGCTCGCCTGGCGGCCTCGGGATATTTCACCAAGGGTCCTTGGTGAAATAAAAAAAGACAATCCGGCGCGGATTGTCTTTCTGTCACTTGAACATACTGTCAGGGGTCATATTGTTTGCTATTCTAAATTAACGGAGATGAATCGGCAACTTTTAAAAAATTTATTCTCCCTGGCGGGCGGCATAAAAAACGGCTTTTACGGCGCTAAACCGCCAATAAAGGCAAAAACCGCAGCCCCCTGCCCTCAAGGCAGATAAGCGAGCACTTCCTGCGAAATGATATCGGCCGCCACCTTGACCCCATCCCCTTCCAGGTCCAGCACCCTGACCACATTCTCGTATTTCTTGTACTGCGGGGCCAGGTCCGCCAGCCGGTTGGGCAGGCTCTCAAAGAAACCCTGGTTGATGCAGCCTTCCTCGGAATCGGGGAACAGGGCGACATAGAAGATGCCGGTCTCCACCAGGTCCTGGAAGAAGTGGGTACCGAAGGACGGTTCCGGCATGGCGTTGCTGCCGCTGAAAGCTATCTCACCCAGGACGGTGACATTATTGATGTCGGCGAAAGATACCGGCACGCCCAGGGACGGAGTGCTGGTCCCCCAGCGACCCGGCCCCAGCAGCATGACCGACACCTGCTCCTTGTTATCGGTCTGCCGGTTGACCGCGCCGACAAGATGGGCGATATCGTACTTCTCCGACTGGGCGGCAAGGTCGTTATAGGCCTGCGGGTCAACGTAAATGACCCGGGTGATCTTCTGCAATATATTACCGCCCAGGAAATTCCCGCGGGTGCGGAAGACCGTCTTTTCCTTCGCTACTTTCTTGGGCATGACGATGTTGAGGCCCACCCCCTTGGTCTGCACGGGACGGCACTGCAGAAGGTTGATCCGGAATTCGTCCTCTTTCATGAAATTGACCGTGAACTCGACATCGACCGGGTAATCGTAGCCTTCGTCCAGAATCTGCAGCATCTTCTGCATGGTCTGCCGGAACCGGGCATTGGAAAGCAGCCGGTCGAAAGTGATGATCCAGCGCTCCTCCTCCACGCCCATGGCCTGGAGCTTGGCGATCGCGTCCTCGTCCCTCGTCGCAATGAGGTCCAGCCGGATATCGACACCCTGCTTCAGGAGGTCCCGCAGGGATACCACCTGCAGGGAGTTATCCTTTATGTTCAGCACGTCCACCTCATGCTGGGAGAAACGCTGCGCGTCCTTGATCCCGGCGTGCGCCTTCAAAAGCGGGTTGTCCAGGGCCACGATGCGCGGATAATCGCCGTCCACCCGGTTGACCGCCCGGGTCCCCAGCCCCAGCACCAGGCGCAGCATGCCCGCCTTGGGGTCCATGTCCTCTTTCCAGACAAAAGTGTTGTAAGAAATGCCCACGCCCGCCACATCCGGGAAGAAATAGTCCTTGCGGTAAGAACCCGAGACCCGCTGCACCAAAAGCGCCATCTGCTCGTCCTTCTGGTCCAGCCCGCGCCGCAGGCGGTAGGCCAGCGCCTCCTCGTTCATGGTGGAAGCGTATATCCGGCGCACGGCATCGATGAATTTGCTGTAGCGCTCCTCCGGCGTGCCCTGGTTGGCCAGGAAGATGCTCTCGTATTTCCCGGCGAAGGCGTTGCCGTAACTGTCCTCGAGCAGGCTGCTGGAACGGACGATGATCGGCGACTGCCCGAAATATTCGATCATCTGCCGGAACTGCTCCTTGATCGCCTCGGGGAAGACCCCCAGGAGGAGCTTGCCCCGCAGGCTGCGGGCGACCTCGAAGTAGCCCTCGGCGGTCCGCTGCTCCATCCGGGATTCCCAGCAATCATTCTCGACGGTATAGGTGTAGAAGACATCCGAACCGATATAAAAAGAATCGTGGGACTCCAGGAACTTCTCCGCCCCGAACGACTTCTTGGCCAGCAGGATGTTGCGGGCCACCAGCATGCCGACCGACTTCCCGCCGATGAAACCCGTCCCGATCATCCGGGAACGGATATTGAGGAAATCCTCCAGCCTGAGGGTCCTTTTGGCCAGCTCGGTGATCCTTTCGTCGCGCGAGATGACCATCCGGCACAAGCGGTCGACCATATGCTTCTTCTCATCGGCCGAAACCTTTTTCCGGCCCGCCATCTCCTCGGCCTGTATAAAAAGCTTGTCCCAGTAATCCAGGTTCCTCTTCGGGCTCTTGAGCCCCTTGTCGAACATGTTGGAGAAGACCTTGGCCGCCACCACGCTGCTGGCGATCGGCACGTAGCGGTCGCCCTTGCGCACGTGCGGCAGGAACATCGTCGGTGAATAACGGTTCCACACCTTTAACGGGTGGATGTAGTAGTTCTTCTCGTAATAATACACGTCGATGAGGACCTGGGTGATGTCGCGGATGCGGGCCACCGCCTCGAAAGAATGGCTCTCGCGCAAAAGGGCGAAATAGGCCACGGTGTTCAGTTCGAACAGGTACGGGCAGGTGATCTTGAAGAAATTGCCGATCATCAGGTCGTTGGACCAGGCCGAGAGGAGGTCGGAAAGGCAGTCGAAGACATAGAACACGCCCAGGCCTTCCTTGCTGATGATGCGGTGCAGTTCGGTGGAGAAAGATTCGAAACCCTGCAGGGCGTCCAGCTTGTAAATGACCACGTTCTTGCCTTTTTTAAGCAACGCCTTGTGGCGGGCAAAACGGATATAGACCAGCCGCCTCTTATCCTCCTGGGCCTTCCTCACGAAAGGCTCTACGAAATCGACGTAATTATTGATGGAGTCCACCTGCCAGACCACATTGTCGCCCATGCGCAGGCCGGAAATGACCTGATCCAAACCACTGTCACCAGTACTTACCATAGATCGCCTTTCTGCTCGGTCCAGCCTTGTCCGGGACCTTTTTTCAACATATTCCCGGCCTGGCAGGGGGCCTTCCTCGGCCCAGCCGGGTCCCGGGTTCCACGTAATGTACCAAAGATATCCGTGTTCATCAACACCTCCCTGAACTTGCCCTTCCGCCAGGCCGGTGCCCCGGACAAGGCCTCCCGGGAGGATCTTGCCGTTGACCGATGGAACCCCGATGGCTAAACGGATAAAAAAGCCCGCCGGCTTGCGCCAAACGGGCTTTATCGCGGCCAGGGCGCCGCTTTAAGAATACGGGCGGCAGACGTGCCCGGCGGGAGGCTAATATCGGGGATCGCGTCCGGAGGCCACGCCCGGCAGGACGAACCCGGGACCGGGATGGCCCGTGCCTGTTTCGGCGCCGGAGAAGTTTATTTCTTCGCCGCTCAGTTCCGCTACCCGGGCCACTTCTTCCAGCGAAGTGGCGCCGGAAGCGACCTTCAGAAGCCCGGACATGGCCAAGGTCCGCATCCCGCCGGAAAGCGCCTCCTGAAGGATAGCCCTTTCGGACGCCCTGCTGTAGACCATATCCCTGATCCGGCCGTCCATCCTCAGCACCTCGAAGATCGACGTCCGCCCGTTGAACCCGGTGTGACCGCAATGGTCGCAGCCCCGGCCGCGGTAGAAAGCGGAGACGGGGACCCGGTCCCATAATCCCCGGAATTTTTCCACCAGCCTTTCGTCCGGGCGCTCCTTTTCGCAGCAGTTGGGGCAGATCATACGGACCAGGCGCTGCGCCACCAACAGGCTGATCGAGGAGGCTATCAGGTACGGTTCGATGCCGATGTCCACCAGGCGCGTGATGGAGGCGGCCGCGCTGTTGGTGTGCAGAGTGGAGAAGACCAGATGGCCCGTCAGGGCCGACCGGAAGGCTATCTCGGCCGTCTCCCGGTCGCGGATCTCGCCGACCAGGATCACGTCCGGGTCCTGCCGGAGTATGCTCCGCAGGCTGGTGGCGAAGGTCACTTCCTTGAAGCGGCTGAGCTGCAGCTGGTTGATGCCGTCGATCAGGTATTCGATCGGGTCCTCGATGGTGACGATGTTCATGGTCTCGCATTTGATGTGCTGCAGGGCCGCGTAGAGCGTGGTGGTCTTGCCGGAACCCGTCGGCCCGGTCACCAGCACCACCCCTTGCGGCCGCTGTATGGCCTCGCGGAACATCTCCAGTTCGTCGCCCTGGAAGCCCAGCGTGCCCAGGTCGAAACGGGCGTTCTCGGCGTCCAGGATCCTGAGCACGATCTTTTCGCCGTAGAAGACCGGCACCACGGAGATGCGCAGGTCTATCTTCCGGCCGGAGAGCCTCACCTTGATGCGCCCGTCCTGCATCCTGCGCTGTTCGGCGATATCCAGCCGGGCCAGGAGCTTGATGCGCACCGTCAGGCGGCTCTGCAGGTCGCGGGGTATCTGCAGCACGTTCTGCAGGCATCCGTCGACGCGGTAACGGACCTCGACCGTCTTGCCCCGCGGTTCGATATGGATATCGCTGGCGCGGGACTCGACGGCGTCGCAGAGTATGCGGTTTATGAGCTGCACCAGCGCGGAATCCTCCCCGCTCATGTCCGCCAGATCTACCGCCTCGTCCACGGCCGGACCGGCACCGCCCCGTTCTTCCGTCACCACATCCACCGCGTCCTCCAGGATGTCCCGCACCGGGCGCCCGGACCGGTAGAACATGCTGAGGCTGTCCCGGATCTGGGAATGCCGGCACAGGACCGGCTCGACGGTAAGTTCGCTGCAGAAATCGATCTCATCCCGCGCCGAGATATCGGTCGGGTCGCTCATGGCCAGGACCAGCATTTTACCTTCCCGGCGGAGCGGTAATACCCCGTGCAAGACCGCCCGGTCCTGGGGCACCAGCGAGGCCAGCTGCGGGTCCGGGGCTGTACGGTCCAGGTCGACCTCGGGCCCCTTGAACACATCCCTGGCCACGCGGTACAGGGCCTCTTCCTTCAAATATCCCGCCGCTATCATCAATTCCTGCCAGGACTTCCTGCGGGGCCCTCGCTCGCCCTTGACCGCCCGCACCTGCTCCTCCCCGATGATTTCCCTGCGGATCAGCTCTTTAAGAACGGTTGACATCGTATCCATCCTCCTGCCCGTTAAGTCGGGCCATCTGCTTTTCTCCGTTATATGCGATGACTGTTTTCCCGGGAGAACACCTCTGCTGTAGACAGCGCCCCCATATTGGCGCCCACTGTAACAGGCGCCGCATGAGAGGGCAGTTAAAACAAAATAAGAATTTTCTTATCTTATCTGTCCGAGGGGAAGGAACTGCTCCAGGCACCCTCCCGGCCCGCGTAGGCCAGGCCCGGAAGGCGCATGTCAATACATCAAATGGTTGGGGCGGAGGGTCGCGTCGTTGGGATGCAACGTGGCGTCATTCGGGTTCCGGGTCGCGTCGTTGGGATGGCTCCGGGCATCGTTGGGCCTCCGGGTAGCATCGTTGGGGCTTTGGGTCGCGTCGTTAGGCGCGACAGTCGCGTCGTTGGGAGGGCGCGCCTGGTCATCGGTCACCAGCACCGCGGAAGGAGACCGGCCCTGATCGTTAAGGATCCGCTCCCGGTCGCGGATAATGGCATCGAAGGTCTCGTCAAATGAACGGCTGTCCGTTCTGGCCGCGTTAACGGCCTGGGCCCGCGCCGGCGGCGGATGACAACCCGCCAGAAAGTACAACACCAGTACCGAGGTCATAAACCGCCCGGCTTTGTCCATGCTCTCCCCCCTTGCATCGTATTCTTCCCTAAAATACCTCGTCCGCCGTCCTCTGTCCACACACGAGTGCGATATTAAAACCCGGGCCTGCGGCAGATGTCCGGACACCTGTCCTCCCAGAAGAGCTCCTTGACCCGCGGAGGCTCTATGCCTATACTGTCCGACTGGCGCTCTGCCGAACAAATTTCTTAACCGATCTGGCCTGATGCCGGGGGCGCAACCCGGCCCGGCGGGGAACGGCATGCTTAGCAAGACCCTGGATAAAATATTTCTCGCCCTCTGCGGCCTGGCACTGCTGGTCCGGCTCGTCCTGGAACCTTCCCTGACCGTCTTCGAAGCCCTGGGACAGGAAAAGGTCGCGGCCCTGGCCAGTAACGCGAACGTGTTCGCGCTCTCCTTCCTCTATATTCTCAAGAAGGCCGCCCTGCGCGAACCGGTCCTGTTCCCGCGGACTTTATGGCCCCTGGCCGCCTTCGGGCTGGCCGGCGGGATCTCCATCCTCTACTCGGTCGACGCCCCGTCATCCGTACTGGCCTCGTCCGACCTGTGGGCCGCCTTCTTCTTCGTGCTGGTACTGGCGGACCTGCTCGGACGTAACGCCGGGGCCATCGAGCCCTTTTGCGGTATGCTGGTCGCTCTGATGGCCGTGGCCGCCGCGGAGGCCGCCTATGAATACCTGGTATTGCTGCCGCAGGTGGTGGCGCAGAACAGCGGAGGAGCGCCTGCGACCCGAACCCTGCTCCAGCTGGTCCACAGCCACCGGACCCCGACGCTGCTCGGCTGGCCCAACGTCCTGGCCGGGTTTTTGGCCATGACCGTCCCGCTGGCGGCGGCCGGCCTGGCCCCGGCCCGCCGGCCCGCGACCAGGGCCCTGAACGCCGCGGCCGCGCTCCTGGCCCTGTACGCCATGTTCCTAACAATGACCGTCTCCGCCTGGCTCGGCCTGGGGGCAGCGGCGGCGGCCCTTTACCTGGCGCTGAAAGGACGGCCGCTCTCCCGTCGGGAAAAGACCGCGTGGCTGGCGGCAGCTTTGCTGCTGGCCGCGGTCATCGCCTTCACCGCCTTCCGCAAAATGACCCTGCCCGGGGTCAGTTCCGCCGATGCCCGGCAGCAGTATCTGCACAGCGCCCTGAGCCTGATCAGGCTCCACCCTTTCCTCGGCAGCGGACTGAGGTCTTACGGCATAGCCAACACGCCTTATATCCGGGACATCCACGGACGCTCGGCCTATGCCCACAACTCCTACCTGCAGATATGGGCCGAACTGGGCGCGGCCGGCCTGGCCGTTCTCCTCTGGTTCCTCTGGAGCCTGTGGCACGACGCACGGACGGTCATGCACGAACGCCACCACGGCCAGCGCTGGCTGGCCGGAGGCATCATCGCCGCCATAGCGGCCGGTCTGGTCGACAACCTCTTCAGCTACACCATGCTCAGGCCCCAGGTCTCCCTCTTCTGGTGGGTCCTGTGCGCCCTGCTGATAGCCCTGCGGCAAAGGCTGGAACCGGAGAATGGCGGCCCGAAAAGCCAGGCGGCCTGGAAGATCTTGTTCACGGCAATGACCTTGGCGGGTTTGATCATGTCCGTACGGCTGGCGCAGGCCGAGGCCTGGTACTCCACGGCCGTGAGCTACATCAACTCCGGGACCAGGCACGAAGCCGCCGAAAGGCTGGTCCGGCAGGCCAAAAGCCTCAACCCCTGGGACAAGAAATACGACCTGGCCCGGGCCTACGCGCTCTACGGGATGTTCTTCCGCGACCGCGACCCGCGCACGCTGGAGCTGGCCCGCTCCGCCGCCCTCGCCTCCAACGGGCAGATGTCGCTGGGGGCCGAACGGGAAAACATAATCCGGAAGATCGATGCGGCCAGGGCCGCGGCCGAACGGCCCCGGCGGGAGATACGGATGCGCCTGCGCCCCGGCGAGGGGCCCTGACGGACCGCATTGATATAGATACACCCCTGATATTCTTCGGAAATCGATCCTCCTGCGGGCCCCCGGCAGCCATCGGGCCGCGGGCCTGCTTCTCCTCCGAAAGAAAACCCCGCCGGTATTTTCCGACGGGGGTTTCTAACGCCCGGGTAGTAACTTCGGGCCTCGGAGCTAGGCCGCTTTCTTCTTTAAAGTATTGATCCCTTTCACGACCATGAAGATGGCAAAAGCGACGATCAGGAAATCCACCACCGTGTTGATGAACTGGCCGTAGTTCAGCGTCACCGCCGGCCCATCCAGGGTCGCCCCTTTAAGGGTCAGTTTGAGGTTCTTGAAATCCATCCCTCCGAGCAGCAGCCCTATGGGCGGCATGATCACATCGCTGACCAGCGAAGAGACGATCTTACCGAACGAGGCGCCGATGATGATACCGACCGCCATATCCACCGCGTTCCCTTTTACAGCGAATTCCTGGAATTCTTTGACTATGGACACAGAGACCTCCTTTGTTGGTACCGCTATCCGTTAGAACTTCCACTTAGAACTTGTACTTGACACCGGCGATGATCTGGGTGTCGGTCTTTTTCTTGCCTTCCGCCGGCTGGGTGTTGTGGTCCAGTATGTACTTGATCTCCAGGTCCAGCCTCTCCGTCAACGGGTTGGCGAAGGTGGTCTCCGACCGGACAGTGGTCGCCGAATCGCTCTTCAGGCCGGGGTAGACCGTCACGTCCTCGGAAATATAGGCCTTGTCGAAGACCTGTTTCTTCATAAAGGTATGGGCCATGGCCGTCAGGTACTCGTCGTCCGCGGCCTCGTTGATACGGTGGCGTTCGACGCGGTAGCCGAGACCGGCGTCGACGTCCCACTTCCACTCCGCCGAATCGGCTATATGGTATCCCACGCCGGCGCTGGGGGTAAGGCGGTGATCGATGTCCGCGAAATAATCGTGGTCGACCAGCATCTGGTAGAAGTTGAACCATTTGTTATCTTGGCCGAAGTCGAAGGAGAACCGGCCCAGCGCGTCCCATTTCTGGCTGTCCATGCTGTCGTTGTTCTCCGAATAGGACATGCTGCCCTTGAGCAGATAGGCGTAACGCCCCGACTTCTTGTTGGCCTCCAGCTGCAGGTTGGCCGCGCTCTTGTTGGTGTTGCCGTTCGACTGGTTGTAGCCGGCGAAAACGCTGCCCTTCCAGTTATCCTGTCCTTCCTCCGCCCGGGCGGTCAAAGGCATGAGCATCAACGCCGCTAAAGCCGCCGCCGCTAGTGCTTTGATCCTCATAAATGGACCTCCTCCCCTTTCTTGCGGTTACTCTAACGTTTGATCAGGAGACTTTTGAACCATGGCCGATGGGGCCGTGACAAACGGTCGAATTATAACATAGAGAATTTTTATTAGAAACAGGTTAATTCCCGCGGGAAAGTCCAGCTCCGCGAACGGCCAAGCTGCTTGGCCGGCCCCGAAAGCCTGAAGGGAAAGCGACCGCGCTTACTCCTGTTTGCGGGCCTGGTAGATCTTCACGATCTGCCGGACGATGTCGCCCCGGCTGACCAGGCCGACCAGCTTGCCGTTATGGGTGATGGGCAGCCGGCGTTTGGAAGGGTTGTCGATGAAGAATTGCCACACCTGGACCACCGAGACCGTCTCTTCGAAAGATACGACCTTCTTGCTCATGAACTCTTCGACGGTCTTCAGCTGGTCGGGAGTGGTCTCCTTGAGGATGCGCAACACGTCGTATTCGGAAAGTATGCCGACCAGGTTGTTCTCCCGGTCGACTATCGGCAGGCCGCTGATATTGTGTTCCACCATAAGGTTGGCTGCCTCATAGATCGAAAGTTCCTTGGTCGCGGTGACCAGCTCCGTCTTCATGATATCTTTGACCAGAGACATCTTGCCCCCTTTTTTTACGGCACCCGCCGACAGCGCTCCGCGCCTTTACGTGACGCCGAGGATCTTTTTGATCGCCTTGATCTGCTCCTTGATGTTGCCGGCCTTGGACATGTAACGGCGGCCGGTGCTCATCTCGTCGTAAATGGCGCTCTCCTCCTGCGAGATCATCCCGGTGAGGAAGATCACCGGGACATACCGGAGCTGTTCGTCCTCCAGTATCCTTTCCATCACTTCTCCGCCGTCAATGACCGGCATCATGACGTCCAGAAGGATCAGGTCCGGGACGTCCTTTCGGGCCATCTCCAGGGCCTTGTATCCGTCGGTAGCCATCATGACTTCGAAACCTTCCCGGGTAAGGAACTGGTTCAGTATATCTAGTATCCTCTGCTCGTCATCCACCAACAGTATTTTCTTGGGCATTTCTCCTGTCTCCTCTGTCAAACGACCCTGTCCCCGGCGGTGCCGGTACTTAGGCATTCACAGCCAATTTATCCCTGACCGTGTCCAGCAGCACGAACAGGTCGACCGGTTTGGGCAGGACATCTTCCCGCCCCACTCCGAAAGCGGCCAGGGCCTCCAAGGTCTTCCCGCTGACCATGGACCCGGTGACGATGATGACCGGCGCGGAGTTCCGCAGGTCTTTCTTGGCCTGCAGCACGTCCAGCCCTTTCACCTGGGGCATCTCCATGTCCAGGACCACCAGATCGATCTTTTCTCCGGACCTTAAACAGTTGATCGCCTCCGCTCCTCCAGAGGCCGGCACGATCTCAAAACCCGTCTTGGTCAAAAAGGCCGTGAATATGGACAGTATCTCTTTTTCATCGTCCGCCACCAGTATCCTAGCCATTTTGGTCCTCCTTCAAAGGCAGCAATATGACCGCGTCCGTCCCCTTCCCCAATTCGCTCTCGAACCTCAGTTCCCCGTTATGCGCCTTCACTATGCCGTAACAGACCGACAGCCCGATGCCCGTCCCGGTGTCCTTGGTGGTGAAGAACGGCTCCATGATCTTGCGCAGGGTCTCTTCCGACATGCCGCTGCCGGTATCCACGAAATCGATGCGGGCGAAATCGCCTTCCACGGCGGTCTTTATCGTGATGACCCCGCCCTTGGGCATGGCCTCATGGGAGTTCTTCAAAAGGTTCATGAAGACTTCCTGCATCCTTTGTTCATCCAGGAGAAGGCGGATCGGTTCCGCCGAATAATTCCTTTTTATCTCCACGTTGCTGAACAGCTTCAACTGGTTCTCCAGTATCCCGGCCACCGCCTCGATGCTCTGGGAGATGTCCACCTCTTTCAGCTCCCCCCGGCTCGGCCGGGCGAAACGCAGCACCCGCCGGATAACTTCCTTGGCCCGCTGGCATTCGTTGGCGATGATATCAAGGTGTTTTTTCCCTTCCTCGCTCATCGCCTCGATCATCATGGCGAGCTGGGCGTTGCCGGAAATGATCATCAGCGGGTTGTTGACCTCATGGGCGAGCTCGGAAACGAGCCGGCCCAGGGACGCCAGCTTCTCGGAATTTATCAGCATGGTCTGGGTCCGCTGCAGTTCTTTATAGGCCGCCTCTATCTCCGTCGCTTTCTTTTCCGCCGTTTCGGCGGCCGCCTTGTTGATCGCCATCTTCATGGCATACGATTCCAGCTGTTTGCGCTCGGTGATGTCCCGGAATATGCCCAGCATGTACTGCCGGCCGTTCAGGCTCACCCGGGAAGACCGGACGTCCACCAGGAACTCGGTGCCGTCCTTTCGAAGGATCGGCAGCTCGGAGGAACATAAGGCCTCGCTGCGGGCATACTGGTCCATCTGCCCGAAGAGGGTCTGCAGGTATGCCGCGGGGTAGATATCGGTTACCTCCAGGTCGTCCAGTTCGGCTTCCCTGTAGCCGAGCTGCCGCCGGGCGGCCTCGTTGACTATCAACAGCTTGTGCGTTTCGAGGTCCACCACCAGCATCCCGTCCTGCGCGGAGTCGAAGACGGCGCGGAACTTCTTTTCGCTCTCCAAAAGCGCCATCTCCGTCCGCTTGCGGCCGGAAATGTCCGATTGGGTGCCGGTCATCAAGAGCGGCTTCCCGTCCGGGGTCCAGTTGACCACCTTGCCGCAGTCGTGCACATATATCCAGGAGCCATCCTTGTGCCGCTTGCGGCATTCGATGTCGTAGTATTCGACCTCTTTGGCAAAATGCCTCTGGAGCAGCTCATCCGATTTGATCAGGTCTTCCGGATGCAGCATCCGGCTCCAGGTCTTGATGCTGACCGGGGCCAGCTCCGACAGCGTGTAGCCCATTATCTCGGCCCACCGTTCGTTCAACTCGACATCGCCCGTCTGGACGTTCCAGCGCCAGGTGCCGACATTGGTGCCTTCGATGATGTTGGCCAGGACGTCGCGCTGTTCCTGCAAGGCCACCTCCGCCTTCCTGCGGCCTTCGATCTCCCTCTCGAGGGGGATATAGACGGCCATGCCGAAAAGAAAACCCACCGCGATCAGCGACAGGATGAAATACCCCAGGACAGTGCGGCCGAAAATCGTGATCTCCCGCAGGGAGGTGACCCTGAGGATCATGACCGGCATGCCGTTGATATCTTTTATCAGGCTGTATCCTGACATAAAACCGGAGTTGTCCTCCTTTATGAACGTATCCAGGCCTTTTTTTAGCAAAGCCTCATGTGCCGCCTTGAAGTACGGGGACAGTTCTGACGAATCGATCTGCTGCCCTACCATCTCCACCTTTATGATGTTGCCGAGGCGTTCCAGCTCGGCAGAGTCCAGATATTTGGCGAAGACCAGGGTCCCGCGGATAGGGCCTTTCCCATCGGTGGTGATGATGGGGCGCGAGGCCATTATGAGCGGCCCCCGGGGCAGCATGACTATGCCGGACCGGGAACTCTTCACGTCCTGATGGTTGACGAAGTAACTGCCTTCGGCAAAATAAAACTTTAATTCTTCCGGGAGGTTGAGGCTGGCCTCGTTGCCGTGTGAGATATATTTGAAATAGACCACGTTCCCGTGCGTGTCCAGGAACACCATCATTTCGATGAACAGCAGCTCCAGCGCGCTGTCCGCCAGGTTGGATTTTATGTAGGTCTCGTTCCGGTCCTCGATAAAAGCGTAGGTGTCGTCCCAGGTGGACCAGTCCGCCAGTTTCACGGCGAGGTTGTTGCCCGCGTCCGCGATGATCTCCTGCGCCCGGTTGATGTTCTTCTGCATGAAAATATGCTCGAGCCTGGCAAAACCGCTCTTGAGGGTGAACCAGGACACCAGGCATATGGTGCTGAGCAGCACCAGGACGCTGATGGCGATCACCATGATCGTATTTTTATTCAAGGACATCTGCCTGCCACCCTTTTATGACCGCCCTGCTAGAAAGTGTAGATGAAAGTGAACATGACCGAATCGTTCGCGTCGGCATTCGTGCCCGACAGCGTCCGCTGGTAGGCCAACAGGGCCTGGACCCGGTCGCTGGCCCAGCCTATCCCGGGGGACAATATCAGGCTCGAACTCCCGGTGTCCGGGACCTCCTCGCCGTCCTCCTCCTGGTCCCCCTGCGCGAACCCGTTCAACTCCACCATTAAACTGAACCCGCCGGGGATGAAATATTCGACGGCCGCGTCACAATTGAGATAATTGGCATACCGGGTCTTCACGCCGTTCACACTGACCTCCCGCGGGAAACCGGCGATCACATCGCCGTGCAGAATGAACGGCTTAAGCCGTTTGGTCAGATTGATCCCGAACCCCGGGTCCCATGAACCGGTGCCCGTCAGGTCCGCCCCCAGCTTGTCCGGGTCCTCGTGCTGGTATTTACCCGTCGGGACCTTGAGCTGCAGCAGCCCCGTGGCCTCCGGCAGCCAGCCCCGCTCCCCGGCCAGCTTGTAGCGCGTGAAGAGATAGCTGTCGCCGACCCCCTGATCATGCGCCTTGGCCCCGCCCTGGGTCAGGCAGGTCTGCTGAAAAAGCGCCTGGGCCGACAACTCCCACGCGTTGGTAAGACCGTACTGGAAAAATAAGTACTGCTGGAACTGGGTCTTCTTGTCGCCTTCCGGGAGCGCGGAAGAGTTCCCGTCATCGTCGAACCATGCGCGGGTGCGGTTATAGTAGAAGAAAGGCTGTACCGAGAACGTCCCCTTCGCCATCATCGGCGCTGTCCAGGTGGTCGCCGGGCCGGCGGATACCGGCTCCCAGGCGCCGGGGACGGACTCCTCCCCGGCCGAGACAGCCGGAGGCAAAAAAATGAGAACGCAAAGTAACGGCCATGTCGCGGCTGTCTTCATATCCCCCCTTAAGTTCTTACATAAAGGTCCCGGGCCCGGAAAGGCCCTGTCCCCGCCAGCAAGATATTTTATACATCCCGCCTGCAAACCATGAAAGAATATTGACTTTTTTTATCCCGGGCAAAGACGCGCGGACAGAGGCCGGAACAGCGGAAAAAAGTTCCGCCGGGCAGGCCGCAGGAAAAAAAATAAAATAGATCCGTTATCTACCTTTTCTTCTTCACGGCCGGTCTCTTCCTCCCCCCGGACCTTTTGGAGGCGGCAGGCTTCTTCTTCCCCTGGGCGGGCTTTTCCGGGACAGCGATCTCGGCGTTTATTACCGACGGGGACGGCGGCGCCTCTGGGAGACGGCCGTCCGCCGGCGCATTGAGGGAACGGCTGGACTTGCGACGGCGGTAACACTCCTTGCAGTACACCGGGCGGTCCCCGCTGGGCTGGAACGGTATCTCGCAGTCTTTCTGGCAGTCCGCGCACGTGGCGCGGTACATGGGCCGGGGCGGACGCAGGTCATTCGGCCTCGCGCCCGCCTGGGCGCCGGAGTTGTCCGGCGGGGTAACAGAAGGCCGGGGCGGCACTGCCGCCGGCACAGCCTTGTTCATGAGGACGTCGACTTTCTTGTCCAGTGCTGCGATCTGTTCTTGTATTTTGGTGATCAGGGCCACCATGTCCGGCCCGTTCGGCTGATTTCTCATCATAAAACTCCTTTTTGGCTATGGCTATCTTTCCCGGCCGCCGTTAATAGCGGCTTACGGGGTTTTAAATTATATTATACAGAGACCGCCTGTCGGTCTCACCGGCGACTATCGCTCCAGCGGAAGGGCTAAAAGTTCCCGCCAACGCTCCTGCCATCCGCGGGCGTGTTCCGCCTCCCGCACCACCGTCAGGCGACCCTGGGGCGCACCACCTTGCCGGCCGAGGAAAGCCCGGACCACCTCGGGGGTAACGACAGTATCACGTCCCCCGACAAAATGACGCTGCGGGATCTTGTCGACCTCCCCCGCCACCGAGGCCGGGTCGACCGACCCCGCAAAGGGGCTGACCTTGTGTATCCGGCAGAAAGTCTCCAGCGACAGGTTGCCGGCCACGGTCCGCAGGGCTATGACGTCGCTGCGGCCGGCCGCGGCCAAGACCGCCACGGCGCCCCCGCCCGAATACCCGGCCAGGGAGACCCGCTTCGCCCCCGCACCGGCCTTGATGCGGTCTATCGCCTCGTTAACCGCCCGCACGACCTCCCGGCCATAACGCTTGCCCCGCCAGTAAGAAGGATCGGCCGACGGTTTTCCGCCGCGCTCGAACTGCCCCGGGCGGGCGAGATACAGCACTTGCCCCGCGGGGTCCAGGCACGCCAGATAAAAAGAAAGCGGCTGGCGCGGGGTGGGGTCATCCGGCGGCTGCCTCCGGTCCGGCCAGGCCGCCCCGTCGCCCTCGATATAGACCGCCAGCGTCTCCGACGGAGCGGATGAACGGTAATAGGCCGTGAGGGTGAACGGCGGCACGTCCAGGTAATGTTTCTGGAAACCCTGACGCTGGGCCGTCCGCTCCAGCTGTATATATTCCCCGTTACCGGCCAGAAACGTCGCGCACCCGCCGCAGAACAGGACCGTCAACAGCAGGCTAGAAACGGAACGCCACATTCAGGAACCCCGTATGCGAGTAATAATCTTCGCGCACCTCAAAGTCGTACTGCAGTGTCAGGGTCATGTTCCTCCTGGTCGCCAGCGTGAGGGACGTCCCCACCTCGGCCCCGGAACGGGCCGGCTTGAACCCTTCCGTCGAGAAAGCGGGGCCGCCGCCGCTGAAAGAGGCCGCGATCTGCTGTCGGTCCGCGATCAGGTCGTAAAGGAACCGAGCGTGGACCTCCGGGGTGAAACGGCCGAAACCGCCGTCCTTCGTCGCCGCCAGCTTCAGCCCCAGCGCGGCCCGCAGCCGGTCATAGTCCTGCCCTCCCACATCCAGGTTCAAAGCCCCGGCATCGGTCTCCTTGTATTTGGCGATGTGCAGGTGATAATAGCTCAGGCTGACGGCCGGGGTCAATATGGCCCGACCGATCCCCAGGCCGTACCCCGCTTCCACCATCCCGCCGTAGAGATCGCCGTGGAAATCGGCATTGGCGACCCGCTGGTCAGCCGGCCCCACATAGATCTCGCGCGAACCGTCGTAATTCTGGTAAGCGTAAGAAAGAGCGTATTGCAGATAAAGCGGGCCCTGCGGGGCGTTGTACCCGCCGTACCAGGAGAACATGGTCGCCAGGACCTCGGTCCGGCCGGCGTTATCCTTTGACCGGACATAGCCCCTGGCCTCGCCGAAGGCCAGTCCCGTACGGAACTGGTCGGAGATGACCCGCTCTACTCCCACCGCCCCGCCGCCGTTGGACAGGTTATACCCGTCGCTCGTGCCGCGCGGGTCCTGATGCGCCGCGTTCCCGAAAGCCCGGAGCCAGGTCACGGACTTGCCGGGCTGGTCGCCGGCGGCCATGCCGGTCTCTCCGTCGCCTTTAGCCCGGGCCGTTTCCATCACGCCGCCCAGGCGTCCCATCTGGGTGCCCAGGAAATTGTCCATCAATAACGCCGGCACCTGCGGGTTAGAACCGCTGAGGTCCGGCAGCATGGAATCCAGGGCCGAACCTACCTGGTCCGGGGTCAGACCGTCGAGGGTATCGAGGACATCCTGCATGTCGCCGCTGGCCCCGGCCCCCTTGATGTCGTCCAGGGCCGCCCCGGCGCCCTGGGCGTTGCCGTTACCGGCCTGTTCGGCGTAGCTCGCAGTCTCCACCGCTCCGGCGGTGAGCAGGATCTCCCAGGCGCCGCCGCCCAGGTCGTTCGCCGCCGCCTCGAAATCCCATTCGCTGCTGTCGTCTTCCACTCCCGGCGCCGCCAGCGAACCGGCCCCGATGCTGCTGACCGAAACGACCTGGAAAGTGTCCCCCTCCGTGATCGACGCGTCCCCGGCCACATCGACCAGGATCTTGCTGCCCGCCGCGGCCGTGGCATCGCCGCCTAAGACAACAAGCTTTCCGAAATTCCCCGTATCGTGGACAGTGAGCCGCAATATCCCTCCGGAGGCCAGGGTGTAACCATCGTGCATGGTCGCGGTCTTGTCCTTCAGGTCAAGGGTGCCGCCGTTATTAACGGTCATGGGGCCGTAGAATTCCCCGCCGTTGCTCAAGCGGACCGCCGCGCCGCTGTTCACGTTCCACTCGGCCGCCTCTCCCCAGAACGATCCGCCGTTCTCCAGGCAGGTCAGCGTGGTGTCCCCGCTGTTAAAATTGACCCGGGCGATCAGGCTGTCGCTGTCGCCGATCCAGCCGTCGAAAGTATTGGACCCGGAGAATTCGACCGCCGCGTTCTCGGCCTGGCTGCCGATCCAGGCGAAGTTGATGTTGGCATCCGTCAGGGCCAGTGTTATGTCGGCGTTGTCGTAGAACCAGATATAGTACGCTTCCATATTACCGGTGAAAGCGAAGGTGGACGGCTCAAATGCCCCGTGGAGCTGGATCTCATAATAAGGGAAGTCGGATGTGCCGATATCGCCGGCGAGATCGACGTTGCCGTAGAAGGACAGGGTGTCGTTCCAGGCCGAGCCCCCCTCCTCGTCGACCTTGATATCCGCCCGAATAAGCAGGCTGTCCTCGCTGGGCTGGAAGTACAGGGAACATTCTTGCCCGCAGGTCGTGATCTGTGTGGCGTAAACATTCTGGGCCGAGACCGTGAACTCCTCGTTCCAGGTCTTCAGGCCGCCCAACGAAAGCCCGGAGGAGCCGATATCTCCGCTGATCGAGGAAGCATTAATGAAGTCGAGCGTGCCCTGGCCGTCCTGGTCCGTGGTGACCGCGCCGGTCAGGGACCCGCCGCCGTTCATAGCCAGGGTCCCGTCGTCCTGGAAGACCACCTCGCCGGTAAGGTTGCCTCCCATCTGGACCGTGCCGCGCCCGGTAACGTAAACGGTCTGGGCGCAGACATCGGCATCGAACATGGTGGTGTAGCTGGTCTCCCCGTCGCCCGCGCCGCCGTACACGGCCTTGACCGACTGACTGATCTCGCCGCTCGTCCCCACCTGGCCCGTGATCTCGCTGTTCCCCAGGAAGGTCAATGTCCCCTGCCCGTCCTCATTGGCCGTGACCGCGCCGTTCAGTGTCCCGTTACCGTCAAATGTCAGTGTGCCGTCGTCGGCAAAGACCGCGTTGCCCGTAAAGTTCCCTTTCAGGACCACCCCGCCCTGGCCGGTCACGGTCAGATTCTGGGCGAACACATCGGAATCGAAGGTCGTGGTGTAATTGGTCTCCCCGTCGCCTTCACCGCCCTGGACCGCCAGCAGGGACGTGCCCGACACGCCCACCTGGCCGGTGATCTCGTTGGTGCCCAGGGAGGTCAGGGTCCCCGCGCCGTCCAGGGACGTCTGGACAACGCCGTCGAGAGAATGCCCGTCCGTTATCCTGAACTCGGTCGTGTCCCCTTCCGCCGCCGCGGCATCCAGGAGCACCCCGCCCGTTCCGACGAAGACATCGCCGTCCACCGTTCCCGAGCCGTTGGCGACTACTTTGATCTGATACAAGTACGCCCCGCCCGCGCCCACGTTTCCCGCGACCGTGCCGTTACTGCCGGAAAAGCCCAGGTTCCCCTGGTCGGCCAGCGAGGTGGTGACCGGAGAGGTCAGGGTCGCATCGGGGACGATCTCCACCCATCCGTCATCCTGGAAAACGGTGCCGGCGGCCGAATGGTCGGCCTCCACGGTCACGGTATGCGCGGCATCCGTAATGGCGGCCGTATCGGAGGCCGAGACGTCCGGTACGCCGTTAGGCGACCAGGTCAGCGGGTCGCCCCAATCCCCGGTCCCCAGGCTCTCGTAGGCAGTCTGCGCGAAAAGGTTACCCGACGGGATGGAAATGAACAAACCAAGGACCAGAAAGCGGACAAGCAGGATGTTCCTCATAGACTCTCCTTCTATATTGGCATGGACGCTCGAGGCGGATTTTAATTCGATGATAAAAGAAGCTAATTGCGGGCGCAACACTTTTCTGGCAAAGTTAGCCGACCGATAACGGAAGGTGGCCGGTTCATCCCGCGACTTCGACCAGTTCATAATCCTGGCTGCCCAGGCCCAGGGACTGGGCGTAGGCGAGCTGGACCGAACCGTCCTGGCCCGGATGGGCCTCCCGGAATATGTCGCGGTCGCAGGCCCGGAAGACCAGGTCGAAGCACGCCTTGTCCACGCTGACCGGGTCGTGCGAGACCAGAATGCCCACGTCGGGCCCGATGCGCGGGTTGTCCAGGGACCAGCAGTCGCATTCCTTGTTGATCTTGACGGCGAAATTGACGAAGCACGCCTTGCCCTTCTTGCCCTGCAGCACGGCCAGGCTGTACTCCGCCATCTTCTTCTGCACGGTCTCCCCCGACTCCGAGAAAACGAACATGGCCCAGGTCGGGCAGACCCCCACGCAGTTCGCGCAGCCGATGCACTTCGAGCTGTCGACGCGGGCCTTCCCGTTGTCCAGGGCCACGGCATCCGTCGGGCAGACCTTGACGCAGGCGCCGCAGCCGATGCACTTGTCCTCATGGACGACCGGCGAGACGCTGCAGTGCTGGGCGAGCTTCCCCTCCCGCATGGCGCAGCCCATGCCGACGTTCTTGATGGACCCGCCGAAAGCGCTCAGCATATGCCCCTTGAAATGACTGACCACGACCAGCGCGTCGGCGTTGACGAAAAGGCTGGCCACCTTGGCGGTCTCGATCAGGCGCTGGCCGAGGTGGACCTCGGCCGTCTCACCCGGGATGCTGTCGTCCGGGATGATGACCTCGGCGCCGGTCCGTTCCCTAGTGAATCCGTGGGCATGGGCCAGGTCGCGGTGGTCCCGGCAGGTGGTGCGTTTGCCCGGGTAAAGCGTGTTGGTGTCGGACAGGAAGGCCTTGCCGCCCTTTTCCGATATCCCGTCGCAGACCACGCGGGCGAACTCCGGCCGGACAAAACCGGTGTTGCCTTCCTCGCCGAAATGCATCTTGACCGCCACCCTGTCGTCCTTCTGGATGATGTCCAGCGTCCGGCTCTCGGCCAATAGCCGCCGCAGCCTTTTCTGGCCGTCCGGCAGGTCGTCGGAGTTCCGGAAGGGAATGAAATAGACCTTGCTTCTCATGTCATGGCTCCCTGACTGAAAGTTATAAATAACGGGACGTCCTATTGGCCGGACAGGGCCTTTTCCACCGCCGCCACGATCTCGCCGTCCATGGGCCGGACGCGGCTGTCGAACCGGGCGACCACCCGGCCGTCCCTGCCGACGAGGAACTTGTTGAAGTTCCAGGTCACCGGCCCTTGCGAGGCCGGGTCCTCGGTCAGGTACTTGAACAGGGGGTTGATCCCATCGCCCTTGACGCTGGTCTTGGCGAACAACGGGAAAGTGGTCTTGTACTTGAGCTCGCAGAAATCCTTGATCTCCTCGTTGCTCCCCGGCTCCTGCCCCATGAAATCATTGGCCGGGAAGGCCAGCACGGTGAAGCCCTGGTCCTTGTACTTCTCGTAGAGTTCCTCCAGTCCCTGGTACTGCGGGGTGAACCCGCACCGGGAGGCCGTGTTGACGATCAGGAGGACCTGGCCCTTGTAGTCGGACAGCGGCTGCGTCCGGCCGTCTATCCTCTGCATGCTGATCGAGTATATTCCCATGGCCGGCTCCTCCGCTGCGGCGGGCAACGCCGCCGCCATGAACATCATTATTGAACAAAGCGCGATCTTTTTCATGTGGACCCTTCCTTATATTTGATCCGGACGGGGCCGGCTCATCCCGGACCGCTCACCGGACCAGGCGCATTCTACCAGAAATAATAAAGGACGGAGCCCTATTTTTGCGCAGAATAAGCGGCAGAAAAATAGAGCGCCGTCCCCTGTCATCCGCTACGGGAACAAGGCTATCCGGCGATGCGGTCGAACTCCGGCACGCTGACCGCCGGGAACGTGGTGAAACCGATGCCCGTCAGCCTGGTCAGGCCGATGGAGGCCCGTATGCTCGCGGCATCCCCCGGGAACTCGACCAGCAGGGCCACGTCATAACACCCCAAGAGGACGTACATGGCGTTGACCTTGCCGCCGGCCTTCTTGATTATCTTCAAGGCCTTGTCCGTCCGCTTTTTGGAGATCCCCTTCATCCCCTCGACCGAATACTTGCCCAACATCAGATATTTGGCCATGATCCTCACCTCCCTTTACATCCTGTGCTTTACGTTCTAATGCCGGCCTAGGTCCGATATCCCTGCGCCGGGACCCGCTATTGCCGCCCTGACATCCTAGGCCCGGCGG
>CAYTIW010000028.1:7464-30655 GCA_964438075.1 uncultured Planctomycetales bacterium | reverse complement strand
CGGTCAACTATCCGGAAATCTCAGACCGTTCAAAGGCACGCCGCCATAAACCGTCTTTTGCTGTACGGTATTTACCAATAGACTTTCCGATTTAGTTTGCTATTATTGATCAGCACGCCCCCGAGTGCATTTCGCATGCTTTGGGGGCGTGTTTTTTTATGCCTCCGGGCCCCTGAGGCAAAATTAAACAATTCCGTAAAAGAGGATGGAAGGTGGCCGATGAGAAAAGTTAAGAAAACCGCTTCTAGAAACAGAACGTCTCCAGATCTGTATGAACGGATCCGACGGATCATAGAAAATTCCCGTGGGAATATCCTGCGCGCGGTGAACACGGAAATGGTTCTCGCCTATTGGCATATTGGACGCGAGATCGTAGAAGAAGAACAGAACGGGCGTGCGCGTGCGGCCTATGGTCACAAGCTTTTGGAAAGCCTCGCCAAGCGGTTATGTGCTGACTTTGGCAAAGGGTTTGATGAGTCGAATCTTCGCAACATCAGATCTTTTTATATGACCTATCCAAAGTGTGACGCACTGCGTCACGAATTGAGCTGGACACATTACCGCATTCTCATGCGCGTGGAACGACCCGACGCACGTTCATTTTACGAAATCGAATGCGTGAAGAACAGATGGTCAGCTCGTGAACTGGAGCGACAGAAAGGCTCGCTGCTTTTTGAGCGGCTTGCCCTGAGCAAAGACAAGAGCGGCCTTATGAAATTGGCAAAGAAAGGCCAAGAAGTGGAAACATACGCGGACATGATCAAGGATCCGTACGTCCTCGAGTTTACGGGGCTGGCGCCGCAAGCAAAGTTGTATGAAAGCGATCTGGAACAGGCGCTTATTGACAACCTTTCCCGATTCCTGATGGAATTGGGAAAGGGCTTTACGTTCGTTGCCCGCCAGAAGCGGATCTCTCTGGACGGCGACCATTTTTACATCGATCTGGTCCTTTATAATACGATCCTGAAATGTTATGTCCTCATTGATCTCAAGATCGGCAAGCTGGCCCATCAGGATATCGGCCAGATGCAAATGTATGTCAATGTTTACGACCGGGAGATCAAAGAGGTAAATGATAATCCGACAGTCGGTCTTATCCTGTGCGAGAACAAAAAGGATGCGGTCGTCCGGTATACCCTGCCGCGGGACAACAAACAAATCTTCGCATCCCGTTATAAGCTGTATTTACCAACCGAGGCGGAATTGATGAAGGAGTTAAAGCGGGAACGGGATTCCATTTCATTCGGCAGGAAAAATTGAACACTTTACAAGAATAATACGCCCAATAGGTTAAGAAGCTGTTTATAATACTTCTTATCGAAAAAAACAGGGCTGAGCCCTGTTTCAGGAACGAGATGATCGTGAAATAAAATTCCCTGCAACTTTTCCCGGGCCCGTGCGTATAACCTCTTGAAAGGCAGGCCGACCTTATGGAAAGAAGCAACGAGGACCTGATGCGAGCCTATCAAGCGGGAGAGACGCAGGCCATGGAACTGTTATTCCAGCGTTACAAGATCAGGATTCTGAATTTCTGCTACGGGCTTTTGTCCAACCGCGCGGACGCCGAAGAAGCGGCCGCCGAGGCCTTCCTGGCGCTGGTCGTGGAAAAAGACTCCTTCGACACCTCCCGCACCTTCTCCACCTGGTTCTATACGATAGCGCGTAACAAATGCATCAGCCGGATCCGGAAAAGGAATTCCTTCGTCTCTTTCTGGATCGAGCCCTCCACAGAGGATGCTGAAGGCGAGATGTGGGACGTCCCGGACAACCGCGATACTTCCAGGGAAGAGCTGGCCAAAAAAGAAGTCCTGGCCGGGGTGCGCAAGGCCATTTACCGTCTGCCCCCTGAGCAGAAAGAGGCCATGGTCCTCCGGCAGTACCACGGGTTCAGTTATCAGCAGATCAGCCAGATACTGGGCTGTTCCCTCGAGAAAGTAAAGACCCTGATCTTCCGCGCCAAGGAACAACTGAGGTCGGAACTGATGTCCTTCGTCAAGGAGGAGCGGCCATGAATGAAGATATGAAGATGAAAGAACTGATCTCCCGGTATATAGACGGTGAAGTTTCGCCGGAAGAGAAGGCCCTGGCGGAGAAACATCTGAAAGAGTCGCCGTCCCTTTACGCCTACTACCTGGAACTTAAGGGCCTGAACGGGGTGCTCGACAAGAACACCTTCATCGAAGCCTCGCCCGACTGGGAGAACCAGGTGCAGCTGTCGCTGCGCGACCAGGGCGTGGCGGAGGCCGAGCCCGTTGTCCCGCGGCGGAATCTGTTCAAGGTCGCCGTTGTCTCCTGCCTGCTGGTGGCTTTCTCCCTGTTCAGCAGCGTGACCTATGTTTTCAACCTGGATAAATTCGTCTCCCTGCAGGACACCATGGTCTATGCCCAGGACCAATACGAGTCCGGCTCGCCTGCCGGCCTGCGGGTGGTGACGCTCAATTCCAAGGATTCACGCCCGATCGCCGACGCGGAAGTAGTAATATCCATCCAAAAGAAAGGGACCCCGCATCCCGAGGTCCTTTATAAAGGCAAGGCCTCTCTGCGCGGTTCCCCGGATATAAAGTTCGACATGCCCGATTATCCCCCCGGCGAATATGAACTTCTGATAAGAACGGACTCGCTCTACGGTCACGACCGGATCATCCGGCCCATCAAGCTTAAAAGATCTTCCAAATTGCTCCTCTCCACGGACAAGCCGCTTTACCAGCCGGGCCAGGACATCCACGTGCGGGCTTTGGCGCTCAAGAGCATGGATTCCACCCCGGTACAGGAACAGGAGCTGGCCTTTGAGATCGAGGACCCCAAAGGCAACAAGGTCTTTAAGAGGAAGGTCCGGACCTCCCGGTTCGGCGTGGCCGCAGTGACCTTTACCCTGGCCAATGAGATCAACCTGGGAGAATACACGGTCCGGGCCGTGACGCCGGAGTACTCCGCGGAGAAAAAGGTAACGGTCAAGAAATATGTCCTGCCGAAATTCAAGGTAAGCTTTGCTTCGGACAAGACTTTCTACCTGCCCGGACAAAACATGAAAGGCACTGTCCAGGCCGATTATTTCTTCGGCAAGCCGGCCGGCAACGCCAAGGTCAAGGCCGAGATACGCTCCTTCGACGTCAACATGCAGCTATTGGGGACGGTCAGCGGGACGACCAATGACGAAGGGCTCTATGAATTCGAGTACGCCCTGCCGCAATATTTCACCGGCTCGCCGCTGGATAAAGGCGACAGCCGGCTTTTCCTGGACATATCGGTCGAGGACCAGGCCCAGCACACGGAACAGATCACCCGCTCTGTCCCGGTGGCGAAGGACCCCATTAGCGTAGAACTGATCCCGGAAAGCGGGGACCTGGTCCCGGGGCTGGAGAACATCGTCTACCTCGCCGCCACTTATCCCGACGGCAGGCCGGCCACCGTGACCGTCCGCTATAACGGGCACGATGCACGCACCAATCAATTCGGCATCGGGGAGATCAGGGTTTCGGGGATCCCGTTCGCGGCGGCCGATTTCCTTATCAGTCTGACCGCCGAGGATGGCAATGGCCGGAAAGTGGCCGTCTTTAAAAGGGTGCCGGTGAACGCCGGGGGCAATAGCTATTCGAATCGGGAAAGCCTCCTGCTCCGTACGGACCGGTCGGTCCTGAATGTGGGCGATACCTTACATATGCAGGTCTTTTGTTCCCAGCCCGAAGGGACGGTGTACCTGGATGTGGTCCGGAACAAACAAACGGTCCTGACCAAGGCGTTGACGGCCGATAACAATATTGCCGAACTGGCTTTGGACCTGGATGGAACGATGCACGGGACCCTGGAGCTCCATGCCTACAAGGTACTGAAGAGTTCCGACATGGTCCGGGATACCCAGACCATCTTCGTCAACCACAACAATGATCTGGAACTGAAAGTGTCTTCCGACAAAGGCACCTACCTCCCCGGCGAAACGGCCCGGATCACCTTCTCCACCTCCAAAGACCGGAAAGGCGTAGCCAGTGCCGTGGGGGTCGACATCGTGGACGAGTCGGTCTTCGCTTTACAGGAGAAAGAGCCCGGACTGGAGCGGTTATATTTTGCCCTGGAAAAAGAGCTCCTGACGCCGCGCGCCACCATCTACGGCCTGAGTTTGCCGGGGCTGATCTCGGAAGGGCCTTCGAGCATGGACGAGGCCGCACGGACACAGGCCGGCCATATCCTGATGGCCGGGATCACGCCCCAGGGACGCTTCCCGCTGACCTTTTCTTCCCGGCAGAACAATGTCCAGCACATCCAGGACCAGAAGGAAATGTTCTTTTCCTGGCTGGTGAAGATCATTTCCGTATTGATCATCATCCTGTCCCTTAGCGCCCTGGCCGTGACCGTCTTTTTTTACCGCGACCGCAAGCTCTTGCTCCTGATGGACCTGGGCGCCGCCGTGCTGGTACTGATCGGCGCGGTATTGCTGTCCAGCCTGGTCCTTTTCCTCCTGTTCTGGTGCCTGGCCGGCCCGCGTTCATATGGTTTCGGAGAAAGTTTCGGCCTGCTTCTGCTGGGGATGACCGTCGTCGGGTACATCGCCAGCTTCATCGTCCTGACCAGGCACGCCCAGCGCCAGAACCCGGCCCTGCTCTGGGTCAATATCGCCGGACTGATCTATGTGCTTTTGCTGCTGATGCTGATCGCCATCATGTCCATCGGTAATTTCCACGGGATGAATATTACCCAGAACTTATCGATCGTCTTTTTGAACGGCGTGGTTTTCGCCGTAGTTTATGCGAAATACGCCATGGATTTCATTAACAAAAAGAACCGGCTGGCCTATTTTGCCTTGATCATGGCCCTGGTGTTCGCCCAGGTCTTTGCGGTCATCTCCCTGCAGATGTATGCCAAGCGGGGGCTGCAGGGACGGTTGAGATCGGCGACGGACGACATCGGCGACCAGTTCAGCGCCTCCACCCTGCAATATGAGCCTTATTACCTGAACAGCATGATCTCAGAAGAGCGTTCGGTCACAGAGCGCGCCGTGCCTGTTCCGGCCCAGAAGACGCAGCCGAACATCCGCCAGTTCTTCCCGGAGACCCTTTACTCCAACCCGCAGATCATAACGGATGACAACGGAAAGGCGACCATCGACGTCAGGATGGCGGACTCGATCACCTCCTGGCGGCTGACGGCCCTGGCCAACTCGCTGGCAGGCAATATCGGATCCAGCGACCTGGCCATGGTGGTCTTCCAGGACTTCTTCGTGGATATCGACCTGCCGGTGACCCTGACCCAGGAGGATGAGGTCAGCATCCCGGTATCGATCTACAATTACTTGAAGACCTCCCAAACCGCGACCCTGGAGCTGAAACAGGAGGGATGGTTCGAACTGTTGAGCCCTCCGACGCAAACGGTCGCTATCGAGGCGAACGGCATCGATGTGGTGTACTTCCGGATAAAAGCCCGCCGGCTGGGGACGCACCGGTTGACCGTGCTGGCGAACGGCGAGAAGAAAAGCGATGCCATCTCCCGCCGTATCGAGATCGTCCCCAACGGCAAGGAGGTCCGGACCTCCTACAGCGACATGCTTAACAGTGACGTCGAGAGAAGGGTCTCGGTGCCGCCGGAGGCCATCGAGGACAGTGAAAAGCTGTTCCTCAAGATATATCCCGGGATATTCAGCCAGGTCGTGGAGGGCCTCGACTCCATGCTCCAGATGCCGTACGGGTGTTTCGAGCAGACCTCCTCCACCACCTACCCCAACGTGCTGGCCCTGGGTTACATGAAAGGCGTCGGACAGATAACACCCGCGGTCCAGATGAAGGCCGAACATTTCATATCGGCCGGTTACCAGCGGCTCCTGACCTTCGAGGCCGAAAAGGGCGGGTTCTCCATCTTCGGCCAGCCTCCGGCGGAAAAAATAGTTACCGCCTACGGCCTGATGGAATTTCATGACATGTCGAAAGTTTACGATATCGACAGCAACCTGATACCGCGGATGCAGGCCTGGCTGCTGAGCAAGATCGATAACGACCACTGGACGCCGGACGGCCATTACGGCGCGGCCTACAAGGCCCGGAACAGCAGCCTGGGCGCGACCAGCTATATCCTTTGGGCGCTGCTCAGCTCGGGTCAGAGCGCCAACGACCCCAGGATGCAGAAAGCTTTGGATTTTATCGAACGGGAATATATGAAGGAGAAAGACAATCCTTACACTCTGGCCCTGGCGGCCCTGTCCCTTTCCAAAGCGAAAAGGAACGCCCAGCCCGTGCTGGAACGGCTGAACGCGCTGGCCCAGCGTGACCCGGAGAACGATACCGTTTCCTGGAAGAGCGGTATCTCTTCCGGCCACGGCAATGGTGGCGATTATTTCGGACGGAAAGGAGCCAGCCTGGCCGACGTCGAGACCACGGCCATGGTCGCTTTGGCCTACCTGCAGGAGGGCTACCGGCTGAACGAACTTTCCAAGACCATGAAGTTCCTGGTCCAGAGCAAGGACTCTCACGGCAACTGGGGCAGCACGCAGGCAACGGTGCTGGCACTGAAAGTGCTCATCGGGGCAGTGGAGATATCCAGCCAGGGAGCCGACGCCAGGATCTCCGTGCTCGTCGATGGACAAAAAGTCCACGAGGTCATTATGAACGACGAGAATAAAGATGTCCTGCAGCTCATCGACCTTAAAGCCTATGCCAAAAAAGGCGATACGGATGTGCGGATCCGGTTCCAGGGCAAAGGGGGATTGTTCTACCAGCTGGTCTCGTCCTACCATTTAAAATGGGAGGACGCCGGGAGCCCGGGCCCCCAGGAGACGGGAATAAAGATCGCGCTCGATTACGACAAGGTCGAATTGAACACCAACGATACCGTGACCGCCCATGTCTTCGCCAACTATGCCGGCGCCGGTGGCGGGACGGTGAAATACGCCATGCTGGACTTGGGCATCCCGCCGGGATTCCAGGTCCAGACCGAAGAGCTGGCGAACGCGATCAAAGAGGAACGGATCGAAAGGTTCGAGGTGACCGGAAGGCAGCTGATCATTTATCTGGTGGACCTCGACGAGAAGGGCATCCGCCTGACCTATCGCTTGAAGGCCAAGTTCCCTATCAAAGCCAAGACGCCCCGCTCATCGGTGTATGACTATTACGATCCCAGCCTGAGGAATGAAGCGGCGCCGGTCGATATGCTCGTGCGGTGAGCCGGGAAGATCACCCGGCCTGATGTCAGGGGGGCGTTACAAGCGAAGAAAATGCGGGGCGCATTCCGCCCGTCACATCGCCCCGGCGATCTCTTCCAGGATCTTTTCCGCCGCGGCCCGGGGGTCAGAGGCCTTCACTATTGGGCGCCCGACCACCAGGAAGCTGGCGCCGGACTTGATCGCCGCGGCCGGCGTGTCCACCCGCTTCTGGTCCCCGGCGTCGGCACCCGCGCCCTCTTTGGGGCGGATGCCCGGGGTGACGATCACGAAATCCCTGCCCATCTCGCGGCGCAACATGGCCGCCTCCTTGACCGAGGCCACGACACCGTCCAGGCCGGCCTCCCGGGCCAGCCGCGCCCGCTCGAGCACCAGCGCGGAAGTATCTTCGCCCGGTGCGTCGCTGGTCAGCACCGTCACCCCGACCACCAAAGGCTTAGGCACCTTGAGCGCCGCCGCCTGTTCCCTGGCCGTGGCGGCGGCAGATCTCATCATCTCCAGCCCGCCTTGCGTGTGCACGGTCAGCATGAAGAGCGGGGCGAACCTGCCCGGGCTTTTCCCGTCCGCCGCCAGGACATCATGCGGAGGGACGCCCAGCCTCACCGCCGAGGCCAGCGCGTTGGAAACGGTATTGGGGATGTCGTGGAACTTGAGGTCCAGGAACACTTTCTTGTCCTGTGCCTGCAGATAACGGACCACAAAAGGGCCGTGAGCCACGAAGAGCTGATACCCGACCTTATAGATCTCCACCGAGTCCCCCAGCGAATCAATGATCTGGCGGGCGTCTTCGAAGGCCGGCACATCCAGGGCGAGAATAAGTTTGCTCCGGGCGTCAACTGCCATAGCTTCTTCCTGTCTTGATAACCTCCCCCCTCTCCGGTAGGGTGGAGGTCTATTATCTCTTTATGCTGCCGATAAGCTCGCGGATATCGGTCATCTTGTTCGCGCGCATATACTCCCGCAGTCCTTCCAGCACCTCCAGCGGCGCGCGCGGATCGACGAAATTATAGGTCCCCACCGCCACCATGGTGGCCCCGGCAATAAAGAACTCCAGCGCGTCGTCAGCGCAGGTGATCCCTCCCATGCCGATGACCGGGACCTTCACCCGGGCGGCGGTATCGCAGACCATGCGGACCGCGATCGGCCGGATGGCCGGGCCTGAAAGTCCGCCGGTGAAGTTACCGATGCGCGAACAGCGCTTCTTTACGTCGATGGCCATGGCCCCGAACGTGTTGACCAGACTAAGCGCGTCGGCCCCGGCTCCCTCGGCCGCCAAAGCTATCTCGGTGATATCCGTCACGTTCGGCGAAAGCTTGGCGATGACGGGATAACGGGAGACCGCCTTCACGCGGCGCACCACCGCAGCGGTAGCCTCCGCGTTCTGCGCGATCAGGACTTTCTTCTGCAGATTGGGGCACGACAGATTGAGCTCGACCGCGGCCAGGCCTCCGGCCGCGTTAAGTTTCTCCGTCATCAGGGCGAAGTCGTCTTCCGAATTCGCCGAAATGCTGATGATGAGCGGCACGCCGGTCTTTTTCAGCAGCGGCAGTTTCTGCCCGACAAAAGCGTCGATGCCGGGGTTCTCGATGCCGATAGCGTTGATCATGCCGGCGGGGGTCTCGCAAATGCGCCTGGGCGGGTTGCCCTGCTGGGCGCGCAGCGTGACGGTCTTGGGGACTATGGCGCCGAGACGGCGCACCTCCTCCATCTGGTAGAAATCTTCCGCGTGGCCGAAGGTGCCCGAGGCCACCGTGACGGGATTGGGGAATTCGGATTGTCCTATCTTGACGACGATATTCATCTCATTTCCAGAGGATCAACTTCAGGCCGATCAGCACCACCAGAACACCGAAGGCCTTCTTCAGGGCCGGCGCGGGCAGAGTGTGGGCGAATTTAGCGCCCAGGAATGTGCCCAGCAACATCCCGGTGGCGATCAGGCATGCCGCCGGGACATTGATGCTGCCCTCCTTGTAGTACATCCAGGCTGCCAACAAGAACGAAGGCAGGACAAAGGTCGCGATCATGGTCCCCTGGGCCACCAGCTGGGAAAAGCCGAAGGCCATCACCAGAAGGGGAACAACGATCACCCCTCCACCGACCCCGAACGTGCCGCCCATCAATCCGCCTACGATCCCGAGCAGAACATAAAGAAGATAATGCATGGCTACCTTTTCCCAACAGTCAAGCCGGAGACGTTACCTGGATAAATAACCGCTCTTGATACTCTCCCCGACAGCGCTTAAATAATGTTGTCCCCGCAGCCGGCTTGCCATTGTCATTTAAAATACCAGTTCATCCAAAGAGAATACCGGGCCGTCGTGGCAGACAGTGCGGTACCCTTTAACCGTCGGGACCGAACAACCCAGGCACGCCCCCAGACCGCAGGCCATGACCTCCTCCATCGAGGCCTCGCCCTTGAGACCTTTCTCCGACGCGAACGCCTTTACCGCGGCCAGCATGGGCCTGGGGCCGCAGGCGTAGATCATGGTATCCGGCCCCGGGACGATCCGGCCGAACAGTTCGGACACCCGGCCTTTCACGCCGGCCGATCCATCGTCTGTCGCGAGGAACGTCTTGACCCCGTTGCGCCGGAACTCCCTCAGTGAAAAGGCATGCGCCTTGCTGCGGCCGCCGTAAAGCAGCAGTTTCTCCGCCTTATGGGAACGGAGAGCATCCGACAGTATCAGGAAAGGAGCGACCCCGACCCCGCCGGCCACGAAGACTATCCGCCGGACCTCCCCCCTACCGGGGAGGGTGAAGGGTTTCCCCAGCGGGCCCAGGACGTCCAGGCGTTCGCCTTTCTTCTTCAGCGCCAGAAGACGGGTCCCCCGGCCGACCGGTTCGTAAAGGATCTCCACCCTTCCGGCCTGCGCACGGTACACGCTGAAAGGGCGCCGGAACAGCGGCTCGAACCCGTCGGCGACCTTGATCTGCACGAACTGCCCCGGCCGGACCGCCCTGGCCAACGCCGGAGCCTCAATGACCAGACGGCGGTAAGCGTCGCTGACCCGGGAATTGGCGATGATGGGATATATGTTCTGTAGCTTTTTCATTTCTGGCACTTGACGCAATAAAAAGTGCTTCTCTGGGCCTGCACGATGCGCCGCAAGGCGCTCCCGCACGCGCGGCACGGCTCCCCGTCCCGCCCGTAAACCCGCACCGAATTGAAATATTTGCCTTCCCCGCCGCGTCCGTCGCGGTAATTCCGCATCGAAGTCCCGCGCAGCCGGACCGCCTCGGCCAGGACCCGGCGCATGGCCCGCCATAACCGGGCGGACTCACCCGCGCTCAGCTCGGACGCCTTCCGCAGCGGCGATATCCCGGCACAGAACAGTATCTCGGAAGCATAGATATTGCCGATGCCGGCTACGCATTTGCCGTCCAGCAGGACCGCCTTTACCGCGGTGCGGCGTCCGCCCATCTGCCTCCGCAGCACATCGACGGTGAAATCCTCGTCCAGCGGTTCAGGGCCCAGCGCCCGGACATGGCCGGAATCCTCCGGACGGCTCACTACGGTCAAACGGCCGAAAAGCCGCTGGTCATTATAAACGAGCGTCCTGTTTTTTGAAAGACGGAAAACGACCCTGGCCGCCTTCCCCAGCGCGGCGCCATCGCTCGTCGGCGACACGATCAACTGGCCGGTCATCATCGGCTGCACGACCAGGAACCCCTCTCCCAGATCGATCAGGAGGGCCTTGCCCCGCCGGTGGACACCGCGGACCTTCCGGCCCGCCAGCCGGCGCGTGAATTCCGCCGGCGCCAGATCGCGCACGACCCTGGCGTCCAGGACCCGCACTTCCAGGAAGGTCAGCCCCTTGATGTCTTGCTGGAGGTCGCGTCGGATGGTCTCTACTTCGGGCAGCTCGGGCATGATCGCTCTCTCAGAACGCCGGAAAAAAACGGCTTATATTAGGATCCTTCGGTCTGTATTTTTTCCAGCCAGGCCTTGAGGATGCGCTGCGCCTCCGGCACGCCCCTGGCCTTCAGCATCCCCTTGATCTTCCATCCGCCCAGGTCGATCACCGGGCGCCCGTAGACCAGGGCATAACAGATCTCGGACTCGGTGCCGTAACTGCCGGGCAGGGCTATCACGATATCCGCCGAAGCCGCCACGATCACGTTACGGGAATACCCGATAGTGGTCGGCAGGGCGATATCGACGAAATCGTTCGCGTCGGACTTGTCGTTGCCGGGCAGGATGCCTATGGTCGTGCCGCCGGCCTCTTTGGCGCCGCGGCAGGCTTCACGCATCAGCCCCTGCAGGCCTCCGCACACCAGCACGCAGCCCAGCCCGGCCACCATCCGGCCGACCGCTTGCGCCAGCTTGGCGGTGGCAGGCGTGGCCTCGTGGGAACCGACGATGGAAACGGTGATCTTCTGTCTTCGCATTTTATTCAGCCTGCGGTTCATCCGATCTGTTCCTGATAGGCCACTTTTCCGCCGCAGATCGTCGTCACCACCCGGCCGGGGAGGGTCCACCCCATAAAGGGGGAATTCTTCGACTTCGAAACGGTGTCTTCCTCGCTGACCACCCACTGGCGGTGAAGGTCTACCAGCACCAGGTCCGCATCCTTGCCCTCCGCTATCTCCCCCTTGGAAGAGAGCCCGACAGTCCGTGCCGGCGACGCGGACAGCTTGTCGACCGCCTGGGGCAGGGTCAGCACCCCCGGACGGACCAGCTCTTTCATGACCAGACCGAAAGCCGTCTCCAGGCCGATCAGTCCCGGCGGGGCCGCATCATATTCCACTTCCTTGTCCTCGTAAGTATGCGGGGCATGGTCGGTGGCAATGCAGTCGATCGTGCCGTCCTTGAGCCCCTGCCTGATGGCTTCCACATCCGCTTTCGTGCGCAAGGGCGGATTGACCTTGGTCGAAGTGGCAAAGGTCTTCACGGCTTCGTCGGTCAGGGTGAAATGATGCGGGGTGGCCTCCGCCGTAACACGCACGCCATCGGCCTTGGCCCGGCGGATCAATTCCACCGAACGGGCACAGGAAACATGCATGAAATGCATCCGCGTTTGCAGATAGTGGGTCAGTTCGATGTCGCGCGCTATGATGACCGTCTCCGAGACCAGCGGATTCCCTTTCAGGCCCAGCAGTGTCGAAACCGCACCTTCATTCATCTCGCCGTGGGCGGACAGGTGCTCATCTTCGCAATGCTGCATGATGAGCAGCCCCGCCATCTTGGCATAGTCCAGCGCCCGGCGCATCAGCCCCGCATTGGCCACCGCCCTTCCGTCATCGGTCAGGGCCAGGCAACCCGCGTGCTTGAGGTCCATCATCTCGGTCAAATGCTCTCCCTGCCGGTCCTTGGTTATGGCGCCGACGGGATAGATATTGACCAAGCCCACCTTCTTGGCCTGGTCGAGCACGAACTGCACCACCTGGGCCGTGTCGATGGTCGGGGTGGTGTTCGGCATCGCGAAGATCGAGGTAAAGCCTCCTTTGGCCGCCGCGCAAGATCCGGTATAGATAGTTTCTTTGTCCTCCCGTCCCGGTTCCCGCAGGTGGACGTGCAGATCAATGAAGCCCGGCAGTACTTTCTTTCCCTTGGCGTCGATCTCCTGCGCCCCTTCCGCAGCGACAGAATGGGCGATCTTGACGATCTTCCCGCCTTCCAAAAGCAGGCTTTTCAGTTCGAGCTCCTCGCCGGAAGCGTTAACGATCTCAGCGTTCTTGATAAGTATTTTCATTGTTTTCCTTCCTGTCCTTACTCAGCTAAAGCCGGCCCAGAGGGTCATCCTGACCTCCCGGGATGCCGGGTGCGGGAGAAGCCGGTTCTTTGAACTGCCCGAGGTCCGGCGCGTTGGCCCCGGACTGGGCGATAAGCTTGGGGGCATTCAAGAAACCGGCTACGCCTATCGCGGCAAATACCCCGCCGAAAAGAATGAACATGACCGCAAAACCTCCGCCGCCCGGCTCCAGGACCGCTTCATACGGGTCGGCCGGGTTGACATAGACCTGGACTTTGGTCCCCGCCGCATAGCGGTCGGCGGCACGCTGCGCCGCTCCCCGGTCGGACGATCTGGAGGACATGATGCCTATCCTGCTGCCCTTGTACGTCCTCCCCTCATATTCATAGTCATAAGCCACCGAAGCGCGGTAAGTGGTGCCGCCCTTGGAACTGTGGTGCCGGTCGACATCGGAAGAGACGACCTGCCCGTCCGCCGGCAACCAGCGCTTAGAGGCCTCGGCCTTCATCCAGGTATTGACACCGACAGCGGCAAAGACCAGGCCGAAGAGAGAGAACATCCCAAAAAAGAAATAAAGCGCTCCCGGGCTCGGAGGGATATTGCTCCTTCGTCTATTGGAATAGAAACGGATATCCATGGCCACTCTCCTTTTTTCAGACCGGCCCGCGGCCTTCCCGAAAGGACGCCTCGCGGCCGGCGGTCACTTCTTTCCCGAGCGCAGCTTATTGATCAACAATTCACCGCCGCCAAGCAGGGCCAGCACAATGAAAAAGACCCCGAACCATACCAGGAACCAGCCTCCGCCGCCTTCGCCGAGCTGCAGGTAGGCCTCCTCCGGCCGGGCCGGATTGACATAGACCTTGACCTCCGCCCCGACGGGATACCGTTCGGTCACCCGGTTGGCTTCGTCCAATCTGGAGCCTTGGGAATGAAGCGCGACCCGCTTCCCCTTGTAAGACTTGCCCTGGAATTCATAATCATATTCGACCTTGGGGGAATATTTGGTCTTGGCCTCCAGCCCGGCCCGCTGGGTCATGCTACCTTCGTAATAACTATCGACGAAAGAAGACGTGATCTTCCCGCTGCCGCTGGGCCATTTTTTCATCGCCTCGCTCTTCAGGCATACGCCGGCCCCGATACCGGAAAAGATCAACCCGGCACACAAGAAACCGCCCAACAAAAAATAATAACCGGTGTCCTGTTTCTGGGCAGGCTCCCCCTTAGGCTCAATGTTCTCCGTCCCGTTACCCATATCCCCCTCCTCGTTATAGGATCACCGCCCAGGTCATCATTCCATCCTTTTGCTGAGGAGCAGATACAAGACCGCCATGCGGACGGCGATCCCGTTGGTGACCTGCTCCAGTATGACAGACTGCGGCCCGTCGGCGACTTCCGCCGCTATCTCGATGCCGCGGTTGGTCGGACCGGGATGCATGACCAGCGCGTTGGGCCTGGCCTTCTTCAATCTCTCCGGGGTGATGCAGAACTCCTTAACGTATTCCACGATCGAAGGCAAAAACGACTCCTGTTGCCGTTCCTTCTGCATGCGCAGCGCCATCACCACATCCGCGTCCCGTAATGCCTGCCCGATATCTGTCGTGGCCTCAACGCCCATCGCTTCGATACCGACCGGGATCAACGTCGCGGGGCCGCACACGGTCACGTGCGCACCCATTTTGGTCAGCCCGGCGATGTTCGAACGCGCCACCCTCGAATGCAGGATGTCGCCCACGATCGCCACCTTGATGCCTTCCAGCCGGCCCAGCTTTTCCTGCATGGTGAACATGTCCAGCAGTCCCTGCGTCGGATGGGACCGGCACCCGTCGCCGGCGTTCATGATCGACATGCGGGTGCGCTGCGCCAGTATCTGCGGCGCCCCGGAGGCCGGATGGCGTATGACCACCAGGTCCACATTCATCGCCTGCAGGTTCAGGGCGGTATCCAAAAGCGTCTCTCCCTTGGTCATGGAACTCGCCGAAGCCTGTATGCTCAGGGTGTCGGCCGACAAGCGCTTGGCGGCCAGCTCGAACGACATCCGGGTGCGGGTCGACGGCTCGACAAAGAGAAGAGCCACGGTCTTGCCGCGCAAGGCCGGGACTTTCTTGACCTTGCGCTCGCCCACCTCCTTGAAGGACTTGGCGGTCTCCAGGATCAGGCTGATGTCATCACGCGTCACGGTCTGGAGGTCCAGCAGATGTTTATGGGTCCATTCAGACATAATGAGCTCCTTTAGCAGAAAGAAAAAGGCTTGATAAATAACGAGATGGAAGCCGCCATCCTTTCCTATCTTGTATCGCCCGGGACATGGGCAAGACCGAACTCCTTATGGCAAGCATCATGCTCCCTCTACCACCACGGCGTCTTCCCTCTCATCAGATTCCATTAAAACCACCTTCACGTCCTGCGTCTTTGCCGTCGGAATGTTCTTCCCAACAAAATCCGCGCGTATCGGCAGCTCCCTGTGCCCACGGTCGATCAGGACCGCCAGCTGTATACAGGACGGCCGTCCCAGGTCCACCAGGGCGTCCAATGCCGCCCGGATGGTGCGGCCCGTGTAAAGGACATCATCCACCAGCACGACCTTTTTACCGGCGATATCGAAATCGATCAGGGTCTCGCGTACCTCAGGCTGGCGGTCGATAAGAGTAAGGTCATCGCGATAAAGGTTGATGTCCAATATCCCCGTCGGGACGTCCACGTTCTCGATATCACGTACGGCCTGGCGCAACCTTTCCGCCAGAACGGCTCCCCGCGTTCGTATGCCCACCAGACAGACGTCTTCGATCCCTTTGTTGCGCTCCAGGATCTCGTGGGCTATTCGGATGACTGCCCGGCGTATCTGCTCGGAATCCATCAGTTTCACTAACGAAGACATTTTGGTCCACCTCCCCTAAGACTGCCCGATATTCTTTATTCCATGTCCCCCCCGAAATATCATGGTCATGGACCTGCCAAGCGAACCCGGCTACACCCTCCCTCGGCCGGGCGGCCTGTTGGCTGCACCATGGCCTCGGAGTATTTGGCCAAGAATCCTTGGCCAAATAAAAAACCCTCCCCCCGTTATACGGAGAGAAGGTTGGGCTGCTTTCTGAAAACTGTCTCGCGCATCACTGATCCTTCCCGGCTTCGCAGAGCCGGGTTAAAGGTCTTAAGTCTTGGTTAAATATAACGTCCACCGACCCAATTGTCAAGAAAATGCTTTCCCCGTTGACCTGACCATAACCGCATATTGCATGACTGCGAGCAGGTTACGACGAGAAAAGGCGGAGAATCTGGAGATTCATGATCTTAATATTGAATAAACAATTAATTCAAAGTGATTGGATTGCAATTTTATTTAGTCTATACTTTAATTGCTAAATTTGGAGGGGATAATGAAGACGCTCTCACTGGCATTAATTATCGCAAGTACCATAGCATGCATAGCTTACGGAGCTGACAGCTACACCATTACCACCTACTACCCTGCCCCCAACGGCAAATACGACTCCCTGGAGACCAACAACCTTACCTGTAATAACGATACCTTTTTTGGCCATAATGTCGGTATCGGGACCGCCACCAACGGCACATTAACGGCCCAAAACCTGACCGTAAATGACGAATCCCTTTTCAGCGGCGATGTTTATATCGATCACCAGACCAACGACCCTTTTGTGCAATTCCAGCGGGCCTCGGGAGCGGCGTTCTGGGTGGGATACAATACCGGTTCCAGCAAGTTCGACATCCGCACATCATCGGCCGCAACCGATCAGGTCTTCACCGTGACCCGGACCGGCAATGTCGGGATCGGGGTCAACGGAAGCTGGTCCCCGGGCTACACCCTGGAAGTGAACGGTGACGCGCACATAACCCAGGCCACCACGATCGACGGGGCGACCACCATCAACAACACCGCCACTATCAACGGAGCCGCCACCATCGTGGATAATGACCTGACCATTTCAAGGGTTGCCGGCGGAGGCAACGCCCAGGTCATCTTCAATAACGCCGGGGTGAACTCTGCCATGGGGAACACCATCGGCGGCGAATTCAGGATATCACCCGCCACCAATAATATAACCAATGCCAATCTCATTTTGACCGCGAACGGTCTCGGCATAAACACCACGCCCGGCGCCAACGCCCTCAATGTGACCGGAACGGCCAATATATCCAGCGACACCACCTTCGGCGGCGGCATCACCGTTAACACCAACATCATAACCACCGCCGGGCTTGTCCGCATCCGTAACGTCACCCTTTCCCAGGGGACCACGACGTCGGGAGGCGTTCCCGTCGACACAGTGCTTTCATCGAACCTCATCGAAGCGCCGGGATACCTGCACACTTCGGACGCACGGCTCAAAGAGAACGTCCGCCCCATAACCAACGCCCTGGCCAAGGTCAAGGCCTTGCAGGGGGTGTCTTTCAATTTCAAGAACCAGGCCGGCCGCAAGATCGGCCTAGTGGCCCAGAATGTCGAAACGGTCGTGCCCGAGGTTGTCGCGACCGGCAGCGACGGCATGAAGTCCGTCGAATACGACAGCCTGGTCAGCCTGCTGATCGAGGCCATCAAAGAACAGCAGCTGGAGATCAAAAAGCTGAAAGCTTTGCTCCAACAGCAAGATATAAAACCGGGGGACAATAAGTCCGCACCCTAACAAAGGACCGCTTATGAAAACCAAAAAGAATTTAACCCTTCTGGCAATGTTCCTGGGGCTGTCCCTCTTCGCCTCAGGCATATCCGACGTAATGGCGGAATGCACCGACCAGAGCGGATTCAACGTAAAGGGCTACTGCCTCTCCGACAACAACGACGGCTACTATATCAAAGCCGGCGTAGGCATACCCATCGCCCGAATTGGTTTTCAGTGCAAATTCCTGCAGGTCAGCAACGCGGACATGAACAAGGTCATCTTCATCCCGCTGGCCTCCGGCACGACCGGCGATGAAGAATACACTTCGCTGCTCAACGCGGTCTCCACCAGTTCCAGCATAACTTCTTTCGTTTCAGTGGTGGATTGCAGCGCCACCTGCGACACCAATAACAACCTGATCGTCACAGTAGGAAGCAGCATCTTCACTTATCCTTGCGGCGAATACGCCGAATGTATAAACGACATCTCCGGTAACGGCGCGTGCACCAGGCTAACCTGCGATGACACCACCCCGGCCACAGCCGGCTATTACAACATCGGCTCCGACATGACCCCCTTGCTGTGGTGCCCCCACTTCCCATTGACCCGCACCGACAAGGCCAACGGACTGACCGTTCCCACGACCAGCAACGACGAGTGCCCGCTGGCGCCGGTAGCGGACGAACCCTGTGCCTTCTCCACCTGCGGCAACGGACAGGTTAACGGGACTGAGATATGCGACATCGGCATCGACGTTTCCGGCAGGTGCAGAGGCTGCCAATGCGGCAACTTCGAGCCGGAAAGGATCTCCGGAGCGCTTACCGGGCGCTGTCTGACCTCGTGCGTCATCGCACCCGTATGCTCTACGGACACACCATTCACGGTGGACTGCGGCTGCTCGCTGTGCCCGGGAGACGAGAAACTGATGTGGCCCGAGAACACCGAATGCCAGCTCTACAACACCAGAACATCGATATACAACGCCACCCCGACCGCAGGCGGCACCTTCTTCGGGCTGCCTAAAATATGCAAAAGCTGCGGCACGGCCCAAAGCAACGGGACCTACAAGCCCATGATCAAGCTGCGCATGCACGGGTTCTACAGGTTCAACTATTCCGCCAACACTCCTTACGACCGTACTATTTCTACTACCTGTACCGACCTGACGCCAGGCACACCCAAGAATATCAGCTGCCGGAAAGTGATAAATAGCGGAAGCATCCTGGACCTTCAGAACAACTCCGGCGTCGATTGTCCGGCCGGGACCTCGAACGATACCACCGTGAACGAGGTCAAACGCGGCATCCTGTCGTGCAACCAGTGCCCGGGGACCATCAACGGGCAGTATTCGAACGGCCTGCCCTTCTACTACGACGGGGCATGCCATCCCTGCGAAAAAGGCCTGGCGGCCACCAATTACGGCAACGCGACCTGGAACTACTGCCGCGACAGATACGGCATAGCCGACCTGAACAACGACGGCGACCTGAACGATCCGGGGGAGAATCTGACACAGTATAGAAACAACACCGGCTCTGACCCTGAAGCCCCTTATTATCGCCGCAACAGCGTCTCCACAGTTACGGGATGCGACAACGATAACAACGGGCTGCTGGACAGCGACAAGGCTTTCCATCGCTGGTACACCCAGAATACTTGCGTACCCTACACTTTTTGTACGGATGATGTGACCTCTACTGTCTACCCCAATTGCGTTAAGATAACCGACGCGCCCACCCTGGACGCCTTGCAGGCCCAGAAACCGGTCTGTCCGGCCGACCAGCTTACACCCGCTCCGACAACGGAAGGGACGCCTACGGTCTGTACGCCGTGCCCGGCCCCCTACAAGCATGTCAACGCATATATCCGCCTGACCCTGGAAGACAACTCCACTCTGAATCTCGACTATCGCACACGCGTATCCAATTCGCTGGTCTCAAAATATACCTGCCACGACAAGTGCGACCGTACAGCTCCGTTCTATTATGATAAAGGCGCTGGCAGCGGCCCCAGTTGCTATCCCTGCCCGCCGGATTACACGCTGGTGTCAAGTACGTGGAACAGCAGCTACCTTTCTCAATACATCACCTGTACCAAAATACCCTGCCCCAACACCGCGCTTATTTATGACGATACCAACGACGGTATAAACAACCCTATCTGCCACGAATGCCCCCGTAATACTTATAACATCGGCGTGGTCACCAACTGGCCGCTCTCCGGGTCCAAATGCTGGCCGACCCGGGCTTACTGCAACAACACCACCTACCCGGGGACCAGCACAAAATACCCGACCGGCATCTTCTTCAGGCGGGTCACCAACAATTCCTTGATCTACAATTCGCCGGACGGCGAAGGCGGCCTTTACCTGTTGGGCAACTCGGACAATTCGCTGCCGCCTTTCATCACCGACAACAGCATTTACACGACCGACCCGGCGGTATGCTCCTGCCCCGCCGGCACGCGTTACCAGGATAATGAAGGCTATGGCGGAGTACCGGACCGCTCCTACTTCTACACCACCAGCTTCAACCTGCAGCGCCCGACCGTGTACTGCTCACAGTGCCCGGCCGGTTCCGAATGGCTCTACCAGGGTGAGGGGGAGACCGCTCCGTCCTGCCATGAATGCCCGAGGAGATTCTTCTACATTCCCCAAGGTGCGACAACGGCCTCATGCCAACCCTGCGCGCTGGCCTATTATTACCAGGGTGAAGGGGAAACTGTTTACAGCTGCCACACCTGCTCCCAGGCTTACTTCTACATAGGCACAGGAGAAACGGCCGCCAGCTGCCACTCCTGTACGATCGACTATTTCTACCAAGCCCCGGGAGAAACAGCGGCCAGCTGCCATTCCTGCACGCTGCCTTACTATTACAAGGCAGTAGGAGAATCATCGCCCAGCTGCCACAGCCACACCTGTACGGCGGAGTATGTTTACCAAGCGCCGGGCGAAGCCGTGGCGGATTGCCACAATTGCACGCAGGATTACTTCTTCCAGTACGGCGGGGAAGCGGCGCCCAGTTGTCACTCCTGTACGCAAGGTTACTATTTCCAATATCCCGGAGAAGCTTCGGCCAGCTGCCACTCGTGCACGCTGGACTACTTCTACCAGTCCATCGGAGAGACCTCGGCCCGCTGCCACTCCTGTCTGCAGGTCGTGGGTTGCGACAACATATTAAATTGCTCGCTGCCTCAATATTCCTGCAACGTCAACGGCGACCCTCTCTTTGACCCTGAGGTCTGGGAACACATGCCCGACTGCTCCTGCCGATGCACGCTGACAGCGGCTTCCTGTACCGGTCTGACCCCGTACCTGAACCCGATCCTGTGCCGGTGCCAGTCCACTTCTCTCAGCGCCTATTGCGGGAACGGCACGCTGGACCCAGGGGAAGAATGCGACCTCCTGGAAGACGGCGATTCGTATCTTGACACCAACGGAGTGGCGCATATCAACCGCTGCACTGCCTGCAAGATCCACCGGGTCACCGCCTGCGACAGCCGTGCGTACATCACCTGGATCAGCGGGTCCTATACGGAAAGGCCGGTCGCCGGGCAATGCCCGTCGGGCCTGACTTCTGCGACCAATAACAAGGCCGGGCTGTCCGCCTACACTTGCGGATACTGGGAGCCTAAATACATCGATACGGTTATGGATCCCAATCCGGTGCATCAGAGCGAAGCGGCCGCCAACTCGGCCTGCGTGTTCACCTGCTCGACCGGATATAATTACGATCCTGTCAGCAAGATGTGCGGGATATAAAAGGTTCATAACGGGGCCTCTGCCGATTAATAGCGGAGGCTCCGTCGGAGGAATTAATGAGGGTACCGACACTGACGATCCTGCTGTGCGCCTCTCTGGCGGCCATAGCTTACGCAGCTGAAACCTATATCCTTACCTCCTACTATCCGGCGCCGTACGGCAAGTACGATTCAATGCTGACCAACGACTTTTTCTGTAACAATGACTTCACCCGTGAAGGCAACATCGGGATGGGCACTACCACCAACGGCACGGTGACCGCCGAAAATCTTGTGGTCAACGATCAGACGGTAATGCTGGGCGACGCCCGTCTTGATAATCCGCTCAACGACCCTTTCATCCAATTCCAACGCGCTTCCGGGGCGGCTTACCAGGTCGGGTACCAGAACGCGACCGACAGGCTGGATATAAGGGCCTCCTCCGCCCTCACCGACCAGGTCCTGACCGTTACCCGGACCGGGCGGGTGGGTATGGGGGCCAACGGCAACTGGACCCCGACCAGCTCCCTGCATGTCGCGGGAGACTCGTACATCAACACGGCCGCCACTATCGACGGGGCGACCATCTTCAACAATACCGTTACTATTAACGGCGCGGCTGCTATCGCGGAGAACGATCTCACGCTGCAAAGGAACAATGCCGGCGCGAACGCTCAGGCCGTATTCAGCAATTCCGGCAACAACTCCTCCGCCGGGAATAACGGCGCCGGAGAGTTCAGGATATCCCCCATCACCAATAGCATCGACGATGCCGTCGCGATCGACACCGCCACCGGTCTGGGGATCAGAACCGGCCCGGGTGCCAACGCGCTCAACGTATCCGGCACGGCCTACATATCCGGGGACTCGACTTTTTCCAGCTATATCAGCGTTACCAACAATATCGGGACCGACAACGGCCTGCTCCGCATACGGAACGTCACGCTGTCCCAGGGAACGGCCCTGGCGAGCGGCGTCCCTGTCGACACCCTGGTCTCATCCAATATCCTGGCCGCGCCGGGGTTCCACCACACCTCCGATCAAAGATTAAAAGAAAACATATCCCCGCTCACTAACGCACTGGCCAAGGTCAGCGGCTTGAAGGGCGTATCTTTCAATTTCAAGGCCCTTCCCGGAGAGAGGATCGGTCTGCTGGCCCAGGAAGTAGAAAAGGTCGTTCCCGAGGTCGTCGCTACCAGCCAGAACAACCTGATGGCCGTCGAATACGACAGCCTGGTAGGGCTTTTAATAGAAGCGATAAAGGAACAGCAGCTGGAGATCGAATATCTCCAGCGACAGGCAGAGCTTCGGTTCAGGAAAAAATAAGCGGCTTAATGCAGGGGCGGGATCAAAAGGACAAATTCTCCCATGATCTTATGGGATCCAAAATAGGCTCTCAGCTCGCTGGCGCGGCCTTCCCGGCGTTCCTCGAACTTCTTGGTCAGCTCTCGGGCCACCACCATCACCGGGTCCTGCAAAACCTCCTCGATATCTTTTAACGACTTCAACAGCCGGTGCGGCGATTCATAAAATATGACCGTCCCCTCAGCCGATCCGACCGCGGCCAGGGCCTTGCGCCGCTGCCCCGGCTTCACCGGCAGGAACCCCTTGAACACGAACTCGTCCGAAGGCAGCCCCGACAAGGTCAAGGCCGCAATAGCCGCGCAGGCGCCCGGCACGACCGTCATGGCGATCCCATGCTCTTTCGCCAAGCGGATGAGACGGAATCCCGGATCACTGATGCCGGGAGTACCGGCGTCGGTCACCAGCGCTACGTTCTTGCCTTCCTTGAGCAACGCCAGCATCTGGGCGGCCTTGCTCTGCTCATTGTGCTCGAAAAAGCTTGTCAGGGGAGCCGTTATGCCGTACTCGCTACAGAGGATCCTGGTATGCCGGGTGTCCTCGGCGGCGATCAGGTCAACGGACTTGAGCGTTTCGACGGCCCGGAGGGTGATGTCCTTGAGGTTACCGATGGGAGTGGAGACGATATAAAGCATAAG
>CAYTIW010000028.1:0-7364 GCA_964438075.1 uncultured Planctomycetales bacterium | reverse complement strand
ATCAAGGTTATTCGACCGTGACCGACTTGGCCAAATTCCTGGGCTGATCCACATCGCAGCCGCGGTTAACGGCGATATGGTAGGCCAGTAACTGCAGAGGCAAGGCCACCAAAAGCGGGGTCAGCAACTTGTGCGTCGCGGGAATAAAGATAACCTCGCCGGCATGCCGGCGTATGCCGGTATCCCCGGCGGTGGCGATGGCAATAACATTGCCCTTGCGCGAGAGTATCTCCTGCATATTCGAGATCATTTTCTCATAAATGTCGGATTGCGTGGCTATACATACGACCGCCCGGTACTCATCGATGAGGGCGATCGGCCCGTGCTTCATTTCCCCGGCAGGATAGCCTTCGGCGGGTATATAGGAGATCTCCTTCAGCTTCAAAGCCCCTTCCAGCGCGGAGGGGAAATTGATGTTCCGCCCCAGATAAAGAAAACAACCGTAATGCGAGTGCCCTTTCGCCACCGCGGCAATGCCCGCTCCGTCCTTGCATATACGGCGGAGCAGTCCCGGGACCGCCAAAAGTTCCCGCGCCAGGTCCGCCCGGGCCTTAGCCCGCAACACGCCGTGGACATCCGCCAACTTCAATGCCAAAAGATAGAACATCGTCAGCTGCGCCGTATACGCCTTGGTGGAAGCCACGCTTATCTCAGGGCCGGCGTAGGTGTAAAGGACTCCGTCCGCTTCCCGGGCCAGCGACGAACCGATCACGTTGCAGACCGCTATGATCCTGGCGCCCCGTTTCTTGGCCTCCCGGACCGCCGCTAACGTGTCCGCCGTCTCCCCCGACTGGCTTACCGCCACGACCAGCGTCCGGCGGTCAACAATAGGAGTGCGATAACGGAACTCGCTCGACACATCCACCTCGACCGGGATGCGCGCCAGTTCCTCGATCACGTAACGTCCGACAAGGCCGGCATGATAAGCAGTGCCGCAGGCCACGATCTTGATGCGCGCAATTCCCTTCAGGGCAGCGTCGGATAAGGAAAGGCCTTCCAGCGATACGCGCCCTTTCTTCAGGCGGGAGGAGAGCATCTTTTCCAAGACTTCCGGCTGCTCGTGGATCTCCTTGAGCATGAAATGCGGATAGCCCTGCTTCTTGGCCGCATCGATCTGGAAGGTGACGCGGTCGACCTTATGCTTAACAGGCTTGCCATCGAAGGTGGATACCGATACGCCGTCTTTTCTTATAGAAGCCATTTCCCCGTCCTTAAGGTAAATGACCTTGCGCGTATGCTTGATTATGGCCGGGACATCCGAGGCAATGAAGTTCTCCTTGTCTCCTATGCCGATGATCAGGGGCGAACCCACCCTGGCCGCCACCAGCACCGAGGGGTCTTCGGAGGAAATGACCCCGAGGGCGAACGAGCCTTCCAGCTTCTTGATAGCCATCTGCACGGCCTTTGCCAGATCGCCGCGGAAATATTCGGTAATGAGATGAACAATGACCTCGGTATCGGTGTCGGAAAGGAACCGGTATCCCCGCCGGGAGAGTTCCTCTTTAAGGGTCTGATAATTCTCTATGATGCCGTTATGGACCACCGCAACGGTATATTCCTCATTCGCATGGGGGTGGGCGTTCTTTCGACAAGGGGCACCGTGGGTGGCCCACCGGGTGTGGGCTATGCCCAAACAGGATCGGGGCAGCGGCTTGTTCTTTATGAGCGCTTCCAAGCCGCCGATCTTGCCCTGCTCCTTCTGGACCTGGACGCTGCCCCCGCGGGCAGGGACAATGCCGATACCGCTAGAATCATATCCCCGGTATTCAAGGTTCTTCAGCCCTTCGATCAGGAGAGGGACCGCATCCTTATCCCCTATATATCCGATGATACCGCACATAAAGGCCACCTTTTCTACTACCGGGAAGTTGTCCGCCCCCGATCTACTATAATGCCTGGGTCTGCGGCCAGGCATCTGCGCTACAAATAGCAACGGCCACAAGAGCGGTCCCGTTACAAAACGCATACCGAGCTTGTGGCCGTCAAAAGGCTGCTCTACGACTTTTTATCCGCAACGGCTGGACGCACATTCACGTAGGTCGCGACCTTGCCGCTCTTGCAACGTTTCTTGGTGAAATAAACCTCTCCGTCGCAAGCCGCGGACAACTTCATCAATCCGAGCACGTTCAGCCCCGGTTTCCAGCGGTCACCCTCACGGGTCAGGATCGTTCCGGTCTTAACCGTCTGCCCGCCAATAACTTTAATGCCGCGTGTCTCCCGGTAAAATTTATGTGACTTTCCACCAACTCGACCACCCATGTCCAACTCCTGACTGCTTTTGTTCCTATAATTTCCCGACGGACCAACCCTGATCCCGGTAAAGGAAAAACAGGGTAAGACTATACTATAAAATCCCTTATTAGCAAAGGATTTTTTCCCCGGCCGCCGGGTGCCGGGCTTTACTTCTTTCCGGCCTTTATCCCTTTAAGCGCCTCCTCGATAGCGGCCTTCCAGGCTTCCGGTGACCGGGCGTTGCTCTTCTTGCCGTTAAGGAAATATGTCGGCGTGCCCGGCACATTCGATTTAGTCCCCAACTCCATGTCCGCGTTCACCTTGGCCTCCAGCTCAGCATCACGATCCTTGAGATCCTTGGCGAACTGCTCCACATTGAGGCCCAGCTTGCCGGCCAGTTCCTTGAACTTGTCCTCGGTCAGCGCAGACTGGTTCTGCAGGAGCTGCTCCACCATCTCGTAATACTTGCCTTGGAAGCCGGCCGCCAGAGCAGCCTTCGCTGCCGGACGGGCGTTGGGATGCATGGGCAGGGGGAAATTCTTGAAAATGACCTTCACATCATTAGGATAGGCTTTCACCGTTTCCATAAGAGGGGCATGGAAGCGGGAACAGAAAGGACACTGGAGGTCAGAAAATTCAACGATGGTTATCGGAGCGTTGGGATTGCCCAGGACATAAGAATCGCCTACCGGGATATCGTATACCGTGGTATCTTCCATCGGCTGCGGCATCGGAGGCCGCTGGGCGTCTCCACCCGCCAAACGCAGGGTACTGATCTTGCGCTCGAGCGAATCGATCTTTTTATCCAAAGCATCAAGGTTGTTTTCCACCATATCGATCTTCCGCTCGATCCGCGCCTGTGTTTCAGCCAACCCCTCTCCTCTCGATACCAGGGGCACCAAGGAATTATTTACCACCGTGCTCATGCCGACCAAAAGCCCGATGCCAGCAATAATCCCTACTGAAACCGCCAGAAATGTACTCCTAGTTTGTTCGTTCATACAACCTCCTTTTTCCCGAACCCCTCGGGTATTATAAGTCCGATATTATAGATCAACACCCCCATACCGCTCAACAATGAATTTCACATCCTCCCAGCGGCGGGCACAGCCGAAGACCGCGATGATCAACGGTTTATTGTCTCTCTGCACCTGGCCCACAAAGCACGCCTTGGCCGCATTCGTGTAGCCCGTCTTGCCGTACACGTTCTCTTTCCATCCCTGGAACAGCGCCTTGTTATGCGTCCGGAGGGGAATATTGCGACCGGCCTCCGATTTGATGACGTAATATTTCTTCTGTATGGCCTCGCGGAAAAACGGCTTCTTCATGGCCTCGTTGAAAATGACCGCCATGTCGTAAGCCGTGGTATATTGAGGATCGTCCGAAGGCAGACCATGACAATTGGCAAATAATGTGTTCTTGGCCCCCAGCCAATGAGCCTTGCTGTTCATCCGATTGACAAAAGCCTCTTCCGACCCGCTGGCAGCCACTGCCAACACATAAGAAGCGTCGTTGGCGGATTTCAAAAGAGCCGCGTAAAGCAGATCACGTACCCGATACCTCTCTCCAGCTTTTAGATCTATCTTGCTGGGCAGCATCCTGGCCGCTTCTTTGGTGACGGTCACATAATCGTCCAGACGTAAACGCTCCAGGGCGATTATAGCGGTCATGACCTTGGTCGTGCTGGCCGGCAAGACCTTGAGTGAAGAATGCTTGTCGTATAGGCTGCGCAAGCGCCCGCCTTCGAGGAGCACCGCCGATCTGGCGGACACTTTATAGGGCAAAACCTTTTTAGGACGGCTGCGGGACGCGTGTGCGTCTAAAGAAAAAGATGCAAGCACAAGAAGAACAACCGTAACGATGACTAAAGAACAAAATCTTGACCGTGACATGGAGAATTATCTTTTTCTTTCACAATGACCCGTTACCGGCAGGTATCCCCTGAATAGACCTCTGCCTTGGTTCCCGTCAATCTGACCAAAATCCAAATGAACTATATATGAGGCAACCCCAAAAATCAATCAAGGAGTCAGGTATTTGCACTGCTGTGCCGAAAAGCATCCCGTGCCATTTCCAGGGCCTTAAGGACCCCCGCGGTGGGCAGAACGCTGCTGCCCGGAGCGGCGCTCAGGCACCAATTATTGGCCGTCCGGCGGATCATTATCCATACATATTGTGTCTGGCCGTTCTCAGTGACCACAGCCTGCACCATCCCGCGGGACCTGCCGGCATCGAAAATAAAATCCTTGAACTGTACCGATACCGGACCAGCCAGGAGGCCGAATCCCACTCTGGCAGGATCGATCTTATCCAGAAAATACGTCTTCATCTCGCCCACCTCTTGATCTGACAAATGAATATCGGCCGCCTTGGTCAAGACGATCTCATCAAAGGCCTGCTGACCCGCCGCTGACCATTTCTTCTCGAACTTGGTCCCGAACGTCGGCGGAATAGACCGGCGCTCCAGAGAAAAGCCGGCCCCTGCCGACTCTTCAGCTATCCAATCAGCGTAAGGATGATGATCGGTCACTATCCTCATCTGTCCAGGCCCGGCCAGGCGGCTGTTGACCAGGGCCAGGAAATCTCTCGATAACAAACGGTGTTTGGCATGCCTCTTCTTGGGCCAGGGACAGGGAAAAAGACAATGCACCTTCTGTACCTCGCTCTTGGATAAAAGGTACCTGAAGGCCAAGGCGGCATCTATCTTGAGCACCTTGACATTACACAATCCAGCCTGCTCTATTTTCCGAATGGTCTTTACGATACGGTCCGGGCTCTGTTCGAAACCCAGAAAGTTGCTGCCGGGATCACGACCGGCCAGGTCCGTGATGTACTCGCCGGTCCCGAACCCTATCTCGACCTCAAGGGGGCCTTCCCGACCGAATTCCTTCTCCCATCTCACCGGGACTGCCAGATCGGCAATATCTATATAAGATCTCAATGCTCCCATAGCGCTATGATCTTCGAACTGTACAAACAACCGCCGGGGGCCGACACGAAGCCCGACAGAAAAAACCTTCAAGACCTGCTTTCAAGCCGGTCCTATTGCCCCGATTTAACTTTCAATGCCTGCAACTCGTTCCTGCCCTTACCGACCAAGATATCTTTCTGATATATCAACGGACAAAGGTCATTATCGCCCGGCTTGCCGGATTTGATGTCCGACACGATGTACGAATCGACCAGATACTGGATACCATTAGCTTCCAGCATTTCGGTCGAATACAGCGCCTTGGTCGTTCGAGGATGGAACTCTCCGGTGGCCTCATCTATCTCATAGCCGATGACGACATCCCGGTCAAGTATCGGCAACACCGCATCCCTTTTCATCCCTAGCGTCGCTTCCGGCAATAGACCGGGTTCGACCGCGGTAACCGTAACACTTTTTGTGGTGCGTGAAGGCGCGGTAGCGCAGCCTGGCAGGAACATAACCAATACCAAAAACAAACCGACCGTTCTCATGATTTCCCTCCCCTGCAATAACGTGAGAATGTACTGATTTTATAAAGAATTATCCACCCCATCCTTTACCCGGGAACACCTTTTTTCCGCCATGGAGCGGGATCAATAGGCCCTGGCCTTTCCCGCCCTCATCCAATCCGCAAAGAGCTCGACGCACTCTCCGCGTAAACACCCTCCCTCCACCGTGACCGGGCTGCCGCCCTGCCTCTTAAGATCGGAGTTCGAGACCATCAGCTCATTGAAACCCGCCGCGCGGGCATCCGCTATGGACGCCCCAAAAACGATCCTGTCGATCCTCGCCCAATGGATGGCACTGAAACACATCGGACACGGCTCGGTCGTGGAATAGATCGTGCAGCCGGACAAGTCGATAGTTCCCAGCTCGCGACAGGCCTCCCGGATAGCCTGTATCTCGGCATGAGCAGTTATGTCCACCGTAGCCCACACAGCGTTGTGTGCGCAGGCTACCGCCTTGCCCTTGCCGATTATGCAAGCTCCGAACGGCGTCTGTCCTTTGGCAATCCCTTCGAGCGCTTTCTGGACGGCCGAACGCATAAATATTTCGTCATCCCTGGTGATCATAGGGGGATATATTAGCATCACGGACCGGAAGCTGTCCATGCGCTAGTTACCGATTTAACTTTCCATTCTAAAGGCTCACCGTCCCGAATAAAATGAAAGGCCCCGCCATTGAAGTTAGGCCGGAGAGGCCGACCTTCCGGTGATGCGGGGGACCAAACTGAAAAAGATTGTGCCCTGACTTCAAAAAGATATTTTATAATAGGCACGGACATCGCTCACTTATCCCCGGTACCTTGTTCTTGCGCCTTTGCCCTGGTCGCGGACCAGGGACCGGCCTTGGCAGACCGGAGACATTGAACTAAGACAACTCCGAATAAAAATATGCGGACGAAAGAAAAAACATTGCTCATATGAAAGAACTTTTCATATTCGCCTTCATAATCGTTTTGGGGTGGTTCTTATTTTTTTATCCTCCCAAAGCCAAATGGGAGAACCAGCGGGCCCCCCGGGACCCGATACAGACCACAAAAGACCTTCCCCCGCCCTGGGAATTCATGGGTTTCACCATAACTCCCCGGGCCCGGTATTCCGTTGAAGCCGTGGTCATGTCCAAACACAGTTACTGGGGAGCCGGCCCGGAAGATTCCCTGTCCTACTATGACCTGGCCCTGGGCTGGGGCCCCATGAGCGAGTCTGAGGTCATCAATAATCTGAATATAAGACAAAGCGGCCGCTGGTATAACTACTATTGGTACAAAGAGCCGCCCATCAGCCCGGACGATATCGTCTCGCACAGCGCCAATACGCACATCGTGCCGGCCACACCGGAGATATTTGACGTGATCAAGCGTATCAAGCAATACGACGTGGTCAGTCTGGAAGGATACCTGGTGGATATTGAAACCCGCAACAAGGACTGGTTTTGGCGCACATCCCTTTCCCGGACCGACAGCGACGCAGGGTCCTGCGAGCTGTTATGGGTGACCAAAGCGACGATACAGCCAGCCATTAAATAACAGCCGTATGGATAACAGGTCCTCATAACATAATTACCGACGATAGGCGCAGCAATTAATTTCCCGGTCCGGTCTCAGCGCTCCAGGACCTTCACGGACAGTCGTAAGCGCAGAAATGAAAAACCCTCCCGT
>CAYTIW010000027.1:24307-31162 GCA_964438075.1 uncultured Planctomycetales bacterium | reverse complement strand
CGCCAGAACGGGACCTGTCTGGAGCGGGCATAGACATCCAGCACCGCCATCTCGAACGCCGCCAGCCCCGCATGGTTATTCTTGAAATAAGGCCTGAATTCCATCCCCACCACCAGCGGATTGGATATGTCATATCCGACGATCTTGGCGGCGACCCGCTTGAGGTTCTGCATCGTAAATGCCACGGTCTCGCCGGTAATGTGGGTGGCGATGGCGGCTTCGCCGAAACCCACTTCCCCGTTGGAAGACCTCAAACGCAGGTAGACGTTCTCCAGCCGGTCATGCTGCCCCGTCGCTATACGGAACGGAGATGACAGCGGGGCCCGCAGGACGAAAACCTCCGCCTTTTCCACCGAGCAGGATCTCTTATTCGCTATCTTTATCATCGGATATCTTTTCAGCCAGCTCTTCCAGGGTCATCTCCTGGTCTATCGTCCGCCAGTCCCCCTCTTCCGTGAACTTGACCCGGCCGTCTATGACCGCCAGCGGCAGCGGACCGGCATCCCCCCGCGCCAGTACTTCTTTGGAATTCGCCCACACACGGCGGTACTGCAGCCCCATTTTATCACGCTTCAGGAAAAACAAAAAAGTCCCCAGGCCGGGATCGCTCAGGCCGTACCCGCACGGTTCGCTGGTATTCAATTTGATAACATCCGCGTGCGGTTTCCCTTTCAAAACCTGCGAGATCCTGACCGTGACCCACTCCGGGTCGCCGCCCTCCGGCCCGGCGCCAAAATCCTTGACCGGACGGGCCCGTCCGCGGTCCAGGACCGTCCCGACCACTATCAGGTCGGCTTCTTGTATGGTGTCCTCCAAATTCAAAAGCCTAAACGTCTCGCACGGTACCGCCGGCAAAGCAAAAGCCGCCAGCATCACCCACAACAGAAATAACTTCTTGGCCATACCTGCCCTCCTTTTCAAGCCAGATGACGGGCTGTCGATCCCCGGACCTCCTCCGAAGACAATAGAGATATCCGAAGACCCGCCGGAAAACACAGGCACACCGCTGAAGCTCAGATCCCCTCTGCCGACGATAAGAACGATCTCGCCACATCATCATAGACCGGCCGGTATCCGGCGAACATCGTTTCCTCCGCCGAAGCGATGATAGAAAAGGCCCGCTTACCTGCGTCCTGGAACATATAGATGATCGTGCGGTGACCTTTTTTATCGAACACGAACCAACGGACCGCCGAATACTTATCTCCCAGATCGCCCTCCTCTACAACAGGCCCGTTCGCTTTTCGGACCAAAGCGAACCGGTCATCGATATTGCCTTCCGGTTCAAGGTTAAGCACGATCAACCCCCCGCGCAGATCATGGAAAGCCATCGATTTGTCCGAGACCGGGGATTCCAGCTTCTTATCCTTCCAGCCGTCCGGCAAGCATACCGAAACATTCAGGACGCCATGCGTCCTCCGTTCCACGGTCTGGCCTACGCACGCGGCATCATGGTCCTTCACCGGAAGCGGGGCCGCGGCTTCTTCAGCAGGTTTCGTTTCCGCCTTGGCGGCATCCTGAAGGGCCTTCGGGGCGGCAGCCTGGACTTCGGGTTGAGCAGGCGGCTCTTCCTTTTTGTCCGGAAGTCGCTGCAGCTTATCGGCCGAATCCTTGGTCATCATGTTGAACGGTATAACGAAGAGCGACCCGTCGTCCTTCTTGACCGTGACCGACTCTCCGTCCTTGCCGACGATCGCGCCTTCGATCACTTTCCCGGACCTCATGCTCACCGATTCAGCGGATGCACAAGCCGGGAGCAGGATCACCGCCCCGCTTGAAATGAAAAAGTCTAACAGCACCGCCCACAGATAGGCCTTTCCTGCATAGTTAATGGTAAACATGTTTTCTCTCCCCCTTCTTGCCTTGAGTTATTGTCCCGGGTCCTGTTCCGAGGCCGGGGCCTGGGCCCGCGCGCGCTCGTGGTCCCGCCCCAGGTATATCGTCTTGGGCGGTATGACCGTCCCTTTAGGGACTATGACGCCGGCCGCCACCACCGCCCCGTCGCCGATCTCCACCCCGGGCATGATGACGGAATTAAGGCCGATCACCACGTTCTTGCCGATCTTGACGCGCTTCAACCGCATGCCGCGCCGCTCAAAAACGTGCCCGATGACCGTGGCATTGCCGCCGATGACCGTGTTGTCGCCGACCGAAAGAAGCGACAGGTCCGCCACGTTCTTGGAATTGATCTGGACCCCCAGCCCCAGCTTGGCTCCCATCATGCGGTAAAAAAGAGAACACAGCGGGGTCAGGAGCATGAAATCCATGAACGTGGCGCGCAGCCCCAGGAACAGCGCGTTGACCAGGAACCATTTCAGCGTCTCCGGATGCCCCATCGGATAGTCGCCTTCCCTCAGCCGGAGGCCGAAGCCCAGGCTCAAGATCCCGATCAAGAACATCAGTGTGATACCGAACAAAAAGAAACCCGCCGCTACCGACAGGCTGGTCCAGAAAACCTGAGAGTACGGACAACAGCCGCCGGTGGCCAGCCAGGTATGGCGCACCAACAGGAACGACGGGACCAGGGCGCTGCCGAAAACGAGAGCGCCGAAAGCGTAAAGAAGCAAAGTCAGCAACGTATGTGCCAGGATGAATATTATCTTCACCAAAACCCCCTTAAGTGATTATCCATTACTCCAGATCGGGCCTGACCGCGGCGCTCTCTGGCCCGCTCCGACGGCAGATCAGGCCGGCTTGCCCGCTGCCTGGGCCGCCATGGCCTGCGCCGTCTTTTTCACCGCCCCCAGATCAAGTTTCCCGCTGCCCAAAAGCGGTATGGCCTCTATCCTGAAGAACATTTCCCCGTCGGGTATCCACAGGTTGGGCAGGCCGGCGGCCTTGATGCCGGCCCTTACCGTCTCTATGTCCAAGTCCTTAACATACAGCACCGCCAGCTTCTCGCCTTTTTTCTCATCCGGCACCGAAGCCACCACGCAGACCTGCTCCGCCGCCCCCAGAGCGGTATGTATCGCCTCTTCGACGCGCACATGCGGGACCATCTCGCCGGCTATCTTGCTGAAACGGCTCAGGCGGTCGGTGATGGTAATAAAACCGTCCTCATCGCAGAAAGCGATATCGCCCGTCTGGTACCAGCCGTCGCGCACCACCTCCGAGGTCTTCTGAGCCTGGTTGAGATATCCTGACATCACATTGCCGCCTTTCACCAGCAGCAGCCCCTCCTGTCCCGCCGGCAGCGGCGCCCCGGTATTGGGGTCCACGATCCGCACCGCTATGCCGGGCAACGGCAGGCCTATGGTGCCCCGCTTCTGAGCTTTCTGCACGATCGTAGGGCCTTGGTAGTCCGGCAGGTTCAGGCTCACGATAGGCGACAATTCCGTGCAGCCGTAGCCCTCCAGGGCCTGGATGCCGAACTTGTCGAAAAAGGCGCCGGCGACCGAGGCCTTCAATTTCTCCGCCCCCACGACCACAATACGCAAAGACGCGAAATCTTCCTTCTCGCACCGGCGGGTGTAGGCGCTCAGGAAGGTCGGCGCCGCCATTATGAGGGTCGCCTTGTGCTTCTTGACCAATTCGCCCACCACCTTGGCATCCAGCGGGTTGACATGATAGACGGCACCCATCCCCCCCACCAGGGGGAACCAGAGCGTGGCCGTATAACCGAACGAATGGAAAAAGGGCAACACCCCCATGACCACATCATCCCGGCGGATATTGAAGACCTGGTAGAGCCCCTCCAGGTTCGAAGTAATATTGGCGTGCGTGAGCATCACGCCCTTGGGGATGCCGGTAGAGCCGCTGGTGAAGACCACCGTGGCCAGTCCCTGGTTGTCCCGGCTCTTCCAGCTGCCGAATATGATACGGTGCGCCAGTGCCTGAGGGAAGACCAGTATCGGGGCCAGCGCCATCAGCCAGTCCAGTTTGGTGATGCTTTTGATAACATCCTCTATATAGACCGGTTCGCCGGGCGGGTCTGTCTGCAGCTTCTCCAGGAACTTGCGGGCCGTCAGGCAGTGCGCTATCCCGCACTCGCGCACGGCATGGGCCAAAGACTCCTTGGAGGAAGTGTAATTCAGGTTCACGGCCACCTTGCCGAGTATGCCCACGGCCAGGTTGGCGGTGGCCGCGCCGACCGACGGCGGAAGGAACAGCCCGACGAAATTCTTTTCGCCCAGCAAGCCCCGCAGTTTGCGCGACAGGGCATACGCGACCCAGAAAGCCTGCCAGCGCGTCAATTTGCGCCCGGTGGTGTCCGCCATGCAGAAATGGAAAGGGCCGTTGCGCAGCTCGTTGAAGAACAGCTCCGGCAAGGTCATCTTGCTCTCCAGGCGGTAACGGAAAGCACCCGCGCCCAGCTCCAGCACCTTCTGGCGGATCTCGAAAGAACTGGCGCTGGACGGCAAAGGCTCGCCGAAAAGGACCGTTATCGGGTGCGGGAACACCTTGGGCAACTTAAAAAAGAAACGCCCGCCCTCAAAACTGAACACGCTGCCCCACACCCGGTCCAGGTAAGCCGGGATGATCGGCGCCTGGATGCCTTTCATGATGTGCTCCACCCCGCGCGTAAAACGCAGCGTATTGCCCGTGCGGGACAAATGCCCTTCGGGGAAGACACAGACCACGTCGCCCTGCCGCAGGGCTTCGCGAATGAACTCCAGTGAACGCGCTATCTCCTTCGGCGGGTCCTGGGAAGATACCGGCAGGGCCCCGGCCAGGCGGCACAGCGGCTTGATCCACCAGATATTGTAAATGTCGCGGTTGGTCACGAAACGGACCCGGCGGGAGGTCGACACCACGATAAAAACCACGTCGGCAAAGGAGAGATGGTTCGAAACGATCAGGGCCCCGCCGGCGTGGGGGATGACCTCTTTGTTGATGACCCGCAGGCGGTAGATCGTGTGGGTCAAGGTCCAGACGCAAAAGCGCAGGAACGGGTAAGGCAGTATCCGGGCCGTGAAGATCGTCGCTGCCAGGACCATCAGACCGCACAGGACGATCACCTGGCGCGGCGACACGCCGAACCATCCGTGCAGCGCCAGGAACGTGCAGAAACCGGCCAGCATGGCGGCAAAGACCATGACGTTCGATGTCGCTATGACCCGGGACCTCGCTTCAGCCGGAGAACGGTATTGCAGGAACGCGTTCAAAGGCACGCTGTAGAAACCGCAGGACACTCCGAGCGCGAACAGCGTCGATCCCAGGCCGACGATATCGTGACGCGCCATCCCCAGGGCAAAAGAAAAGACCGTCAGGCCCAGCGCTCCCAAGGGGACCAGGCCCAGCTCGACCTTCTGGTCGGAGACCCGGCCGGAGGCCGCTCCTCCCAGGCCGATGCCCAGGGCCAGCATGATCAGCATGGAGCTGACCGCCTGCGGCTGGGCGCCGATGTTCTCCCGCGCGAAGAACAGGATGTTCAGTTCGAACATCCCTGCCAGGAAACCGAACAAAATGAGGCCCCAGACCGTGTAACTCAGCGCCCAGTCCCGCCGGATAAAAGCGAATCCCCTCTCCACGTCGTACCAGGGGTCAGAGGCATCACCTGAGCCCGGGCCGGGGACCCTGTCCCGGGTTATGAACAAACTGGCCGCGAGCCCGGCGCAGGCGGCCAGCAAAAAAACAAAGGGGGCGTGGCGTACCAGGCCGTCCGTCGATATCCCGGGCAAGGCCAGGCCCATGGCCTGGCCCAAAAGTATGGCCACATAACCCGCCAGCATCAGCCGACCGTTACCGAGCGAAAGATCGTCTTCGGGGAGGATGGCCGGCAGGAGGCCGTACTTTGCCGGCGAGAACAAGGCGCTCTTGGCGCCCATCAGGAACAGGATCACTATCAGGATATCCAGCCGCCCGAGCTGAAAGGCCGCAAAACTGCACCCGGCCAGGACTATTTCCAGGCCCTTGGACCAGATGATCATCCGGCGTTTCCCGTAGAGATCGGCCAGGGCGCCGGCATGCGAAGAAAGGATGATAAAAGGCAGGAGGAACGCCATGCCCGCGGCGAGCAGCAAATAGCCGGCGTACCATCCGAACGGCTTGGGCCAGGGGCTGTACAATATCAAAAGGAAAATGGCGAACTTGAGCGCGTTGTCATGGAACGCATCCAGGAATTCCGTCACGACCAGCGCCCTGAACCCTCGGCTCTTAAGACCTGAATCCACTTCCACCCTCCCTGCTTCAGAAAGCTTTAGTTCTTTATAGGCGGGTATTTATAAGGACCAAGCTCTTTCTATCGGTCTATTCCCCATTGACGGTACCGCTCAACACATTCCTCAGGATCCGTGCAGGAGCAAGCCCTCAGAAGAACAAAAAGAACCCGTTGGCAAAGAAGACCACGGCCACAACGCAAAAAGCCAGCCCGGCATACCACATATCCGGGCGCTTCAACAGAGCGCTGACCGACGACAAGACGATGGCGATCTGGAAAAGTACTACCGCGAGCGAGAACTGGTTCCCCTGGCGGTTGACCTTCTTGTTCTCGGCGCCGGTGCTTTCCGCCATGGACTTGATCTCAGCCTTCTCCTTATCATAGCGCGCGATCTCGGTCTTGATGACCGATATTTTGTCGGCATAGGCCTTCTTCTGCTGGTCATTCGCCGCCCCGAGCTGGTCGACCTCAAAGGCGTTCAGCTGCGACTCGGCCAGGTTCTGCTTGATGCTCTTGGCCTGGTAATAGGCCCATTGGCTGCCCTCCAGAGCCGTCAGGACCTGGTTCTTAGAAACGCAGGCGCCGGAACGGCCAGCGGCAACCGCCGTAGCCACTGCCAGGACCGTGGTCGTTACCGCGACGCCTTTGATCCATTTCTCTTGAATGAGCTCCGCCATAGCCACCTCCAATATAATTAGAATATAAGTTATACCGACAATTTATCACACGAGCCCGGCCCTGTCTATCAAAGAGCC
>CAYTIW010000027.1:10127-24207 GCA_964438075.1 uncultured Planctomycetales bacterium | reverse complement strand
CCGCACCATAGCCTCGGAGTATTTTGCCAAGAATCCTTGGCAAAATAAAACCCCCCGTAAACTTTCATTTACGGAGGGTTATTATCCTGCTTGGGAACAAAGGCTGTTACCAGCCGCCTCTGCGAGGACCGCGATCGCGATCACGGCCGCCGCCACCGCCGCGGTTCTTGTTGAAACCGCCGCCGCCAAAACCGCCGCGCGGACGATCTTCGCGCGGACGTGCCTCATTGACCGTGACCGGACGGCCCTTGATCTCCTTGACCCCGCTCATGGCCGCTTCGGCCTCTGTCTGAGAAGGCATTTCCACAAAACCGAAACCTCTGGGATCGCCCGTGAACTTGTCTTTTATGACCGTTGCCGAAGCGACCTGCCCAAAGGGACTGAAAGCATCACGCAGGTCATCCTGCGTCGCCTCCCGTGCCAGATTACCGACGAAAATATTCATCAACTTCTCCTTAAAGCAGAAGGCCCGGCTTTCGGCCGGGCCTTTATTGCTTAGCTCTTAACTACGTTTTTGGCTTGCTCACCCTTCGGGCCAGAGGTCACTTCAAATTCGACCTCCTGTCCCTCAGCCAATGACTTATAGCCTTCCCCCTGGATCGCACTGTGATGCACGAAAACATCTTTGCCCGATTCAGGAGTAATAAAGCCGTAACCCTTTTTGTCATCGAACCACTTAACTTTACCCTTAACCATTGCTACTGTCCTCCTTTATTATTTACTTGAACAACACTGAACGGGCAGAAATAAAAAAACCGCGAGGGCGTCACCTTCTACCCTGCGGTCTAAGATCACTTCTCCCGTCCTACTTGGGCATAAGTATGTACGATTATTCCCTTTTTGTCAACAAAAGTATGCTTAAGATTCAAATCCTGTCTTTACGGGACATTCTAAGTCAAACTTACTCGTCGCTGTCAGAAAAATCAGGAATTAAAGCCGAACATTACGAGGCACTTGCTTTCTTGCCCTCCAGCGTTTCCCAGCGCGAATAGGCATCAGCCAGCGCTTTCCCCACCTCTTCCGATCTGGCGCGGGCCTGGGCGATCTCGGAGGGGTCGTTCCGGTAGAACGCCGGGTCAGCCAAGAGGGCGCAAAGCTTTCTCTGTTCGTATTCCAGCTCTTCGATACGGGCCGGGAGTCCCTCCAGTTCGCGGGATTCCTTGTAAGAAAGCTTGCCCGACGTACCGGGTTTGGACGCCTTGGGCGCCGTCCTGTCCTTCCTGGCCGTTTCCCCGGCTGGTACGGGGCCGTTCTGACGTTGTTCCAGCCAGTCGTCATATCCTCCCGGATATTCGTTCACTTCGCCGTCGCCTTCCAGAACGATTGTGGAAGTCACCACGTTGTTCAAAAAGGCCCGGTCATGGCTGACCAGTATCAAGGTCCCGGCATATTCCGAAAGGAGTTCCTCGAGCAGCTCCAGAGTTTCGATGTCGAGGTCATTGGTCGGTTCGTCCATCACCAGCAGATTGGAAGCCTTGGTGAAAAGGCGGGCCAAAAGCAGCCGGTTGCGTTCCCCGCCCGATAATACCTTGACCGGGGTCCGTATCCGGTCCGGCGTAAAAAGAAAATCCTGCAGATAGCCGATGATGTGCCGGGGCTTGCCGTTGATGGAGATGCTGTCGCTGTTGCCGCAGACGTTCTCGGCCACGGTCTTCTCCTCATCCAACTGCTCGCGCAGCTGGTCATAATAAGCTATCTCCAGGTTGGTCCCGAACCGCATCGTCCCTTTGGTCGGCTTCTGCTTGCCCAGGAGGATCCGCAGCAGCGAGGTCTTGCCGCTGCCGTTCGCGCCTATCACGCCGATCTTGTCCCCGCGCATGATATTGGCCGAGAAATCCCGTATCAGCACCTTGTCGCCGTAGCTCAACCCGATCCGGGAAGCCTTGAGGACCAGATGCCCCGACGGATCCGTCTCCTGGACGCGGAACCGCACCTGGCCGACTTGGCGGCGCTGGGCCTTTTTTTCCGCCCGCATGCGCTCCAGCGCCTTCACCCGGCCCTCATTCCGGCAGCGTCTGGCCTCCACTCCGCGGCGGATCCAGGCCTCTTCCTCCTCCAGTTTTTTGTCAAATGTCTCCCGCTGGGCCGCTTCGTTATCCAGCGCCATCTGTTTGCGTTCCATAAAAGTCCGGTAGTCACAGGCCCAGCTGAAAAGCTTGCCCCGGTCCAGCTCCAGTATCCTGGTCGCCAGATGGGACATGAACATGCGGTCATGCGTGACAAAAAAGACCATACCGGCGTAGGCCTTGAGGAATCCCTCGAGCCAATTGATCGAGTCTATGTCCAGATGGTTGGTCGGTTCGTCGAGAAGAAGGACCTCGGGACGGAGCACCAGGGCTTTGGCCAGGAGCACCCGCCGTTTCTGCCCGCCGGACAGCTGCCCGAAATCGCTTTCCGGGTCCAGCTTCATCCTGGATATGACGAGATTGGCCTCGCTGTCAAGCTGCCAGCCGCCGGTGCGGTCGATCTCGGCCTGCAGGCGGTCAAGCTGGCGCATGAGCTCGGGCGTGTGTTCGGACTGCAGGCGGTGGCTGACATGATGATAATCCCTCAGCAGATCGGCGCGAGGCCCCAGCCCCGCTGACACGATATCGAAGACGCTGCCCGACACATCCCTCGGGACCTCCTGCGGCAAATGCGCCACCCGGATGCCTTTCTGCCAGCTGACCGTTCCGCCGTCGACACCCATCTCTCCGGCGAGAACCTTCATCATGGTGGTCTTCCCCGTGCCGTTGCGCCCCAGCAGCGCGGCCCGTTCCCCCGGCTCAAGCTGCAGGCTCAACTCGTCGAAAATACGCGGCCCGCCGAAAGCGACACTTATCTCTTGCAGACTGATCAATGCCATCTTATTGGACTGCTTTGCCCACCTTGGAAAGCAGGTCTTTATTGGAAGGGTGTTTCTGCAGCTGTTCCAGCAACGATTGCGCCGCCTCGACCGGGTTCATGCCGGCCAGGACGCGGCGGATAGCCTCGACCGGCTTTAGCTCCTCCGCCCCCAGCAACAGCTCCATGCGGCGGGTGGCGCTCTTGGCGATATCGATAGCCGGAAAAATACGCCGGTTGGAAAGTTCGCGCGAAAGCACGATCTCCATGTTGCCGGTGCCCTTGAATTCCTCGAATATGACATCGTCCATGCGGCTGCCAGTCTCGACCAGGATGGTGGCCAGGATCGTCAGGGATCCCCCGTTCTCTATCTTGCGCGCCGCACCGAATATCCGCCGAGGGACTTCCAGCGCCCGCGCGTCAAGGCCGCCGGAGATGGTCCGGCCGCTGGAGCGGCGCTCGGCGTTATGAACGCGCGCCAGGCGGGTCAGCGAATCGATCAGTATCATCACGTTCTCCCCCGCGCCCGCCTCGCGCATGGCCCGGCGCATCAGTTCTTCGGAAGTAGCCACATGGTGCTCGTATCCCTGGTCAATGGAGGACGCATAGACCTCGGCGGTCACGCTCCGCTTGAAATCCGTGACCTCCTCCGGACGCTCGTCGACCAAAAGGCAATAAAGCCTTACCTGCGGACAGGCCTTGGCCACCGCCTGGCAGATATGTTTCAAGAACGTGGTCTTGCCCGAACCCGGCGGAGCCACTATCAGGCCGCGCTGCCCCATGCCGATCGGACAGATGAGGTCCATGGCCCGCATGGTCAGCTCGCTCGACCCGTCCTCCAGCCGGATGCGCGGCGAAGGGTCGACCGGAACCCCGGCCATGAAACGCTGCTCGTGCTCATCCATCGGCCGGCGGGGCGCCGGCCGCTGAAAGGCCGGGGCCGGTGGGCGCGGCGAATGATTGTAGTTCTGGTTGTATCCCTGGTGGCGTTTGGAAGTATGGAAGGGTCTTCTCATATGAACCGTTCTGCTATCCCCGTATGACTTTGACCGTGCTGAATGTTCCGCAGCCCCAAGGCCAAATGAGGGCGAGCTCCGGTCCCGTGCCTTTATCGCTGCAATATAAAGTCTGCCCGTCATAGATACCGCCGTATGGTTCGGCGTAGGCGCTGGCTTCCTGGGAAGGTTTCTGCCCCTTAGGCTTCAAAGGGGCGCCGAAATAGGCTTCCAACAGGTCCAGCAGCGTTTCGATCTCCGACGCGGCCACTACCACCTCCAGGTAACTTTCGGTCTGCCGGCGCCTCTCCCGGCACTCTATCTTGCCGACTTCCGACAAAAGCTGATCGAAGTTCGTCGGCACACCGTTAGACACGGCATCGCCATCAGACGCCTGGGCGGACATATTTCTGGATGAAGGTTTCATCATAAAAAAGGGAACAACCCGCGAAAACTCATCTTAAAGAGTATTCGTCGCTGGAAAGAAGCCGGCAAAACCTGTCTGGAATGATAAAAAATTTAAGAATAAACCACTCTCTGCTTCGGGATCCGCCATGCCATCACTAATGGCTGAGGCACGGGGTTGACGTACGGACAACGACCATCTCGTCATAACGATACCTGTTTTTACAGGAAATTGCAAGACTTTGGGTAAATGAAACAAAAGTTATTTGTCTGTGCGCTGGATGATCTCGATCAGGTGATAGCCGAACTGGGTCTTTACCGGCCCGTGCACTTTCCCTACCTGCTCGCCGAAAACAACGCGGTCGAACTCCGGCACCATCTGCCCGCGGAAAAAAGTACCCAGGTCGCCGCCTTTCTTCCCCGAAGGGCACTTGGAATATTGCCTGGCAGTGGAGGCAAAATTCGCCCCGGCCGCGATCTCTGCTTTTAATTTTAAACATTCCTGCTCAGTCTCGACCAGGATGTGCCTTGCGCTTGCCTTAGCTGCCATATGAAAGCTCCTTTATTTTTTGAAATACTCTATAGCGGGCTTTTTAGCCAGAGAGACAATACACCAGCCCGGCTGAAAAGTCAAAACAACAATAAACGCTTTTATCCCGGCTCAGCCGCGGGGTTGATAATGATCAGCAGGCCGGCCCCGATCCGCCAAACAACGGCAAGATCAGCATCTCACGGCACCAGGCCTTGCCGGGTCAGTTCATCGTAGAGGGCCTCGGCGATGACCCGGTACCCTTCGGCATTGCAATGCCCGTCGTGCTTGTAATACAGCGGGCCTTTTAACAGGGCGTCGTTCATGGCCGGCATGACATCGATGCACTTCTGGGAATTGCTCTGGCACCACTCGTATAATTTCCGGCCGGGGAACGTCCGCCTCACAAGGCCCCCTTCCCTCTTCACCGGCTCGAACTGTTGGGGGATATGCACAAAAACGATCCCGGCGTTCATTTGCCTGGCCAGGGCGCTCATCCTGGAATATTCCACCTCGATCTTTTTCCAGGCCGCCTCGCTGTGCCGGTTGGAATATCCGACATCCTCCCAGACCATGGACGTGCGCTGTCTGATCTTGTAATTCACATAACGGGCCAGCAGAATACGGCAGCCGTGCGAATGCAGATACAGCCATTTCCCCACCGGCCCCAACTGCCTGGCCTCGTCGGACAACAAAAACCCGTCGTCGGTTATCGCCCGGTAACTGACGCCGGCGGAAGCGTCCCATATGTCGTTCGGCAGGAACGCCACCAGGATCAGGTCGGGCTGGAACCTGACGCCGTAATGCTGCAGCAGGAGCCGCTCCGGCTCGGCCGAATAACCGCCGATGCCGGCCTTTATGATCTCTACTTTCGGATGGACGCCTTCCCGGCGGTTCAACATCTCTTCCAGGCGGTAAAGATACGTGTGCTGAAGATCCACGCCGGAACCCTCGGTAAAACTGTCCCCCAGCCCCAGGATACGGAAAACGCCGGCAGGTTTCTCCAGGCTGTGGTCCACGTCCCGGAAACCCATGTTGTTATAGCTGTAATCGATATCGAATTCCCCCGTATGGACCTTCCCGGTCAGCCGGGTATTGGGACGGGGTATATAGGGAAGGTAGGGGTCGTTGATATAATTCCCGAATTGTTTGCTCAGCGGAGGGGCCAGCTTGAGCCAACGGGTCAGGCCTTCCACGGCAGCGATTATGACGATCGTTGCCATGACTACATATGCGGTTCGGATCAACAATCGAGGCATTCTGTATCTACTTGGGCTCCAGTACCACCTTCAAGGATCCCTTCGCTTCCACGACGATCCTGAAAGCGTCCTGTATCTTTTCCAGCGGAAGTTTGTGGGTGATCGTTCCCGCGACATCCACCCTCCGGTCCTTGATCAAGGCCAGCGCCTCTTCCAGGTCGGCCGGCGCCGCCCCGTAGGAGGACATCAGCGTGCCCTCGTTGCGCCAGAAATCCGGGATGGGCACGGCGATATCCCGGGCCGGGATGGCGAACAAAAGGACGATGCCTTTCCGGTCCAGACAGCGGAAGGCCTGCTCGACCGCCTGGTACGCGCCGGTGCAGATGATGACCCGCTCGGCCTTGAGGTCAAAGCCCTGACGGGCGTCGATCACCTCGTCCGCTCCGAACTCCCGGGCCTTTTGGAGACGATATTCGTTGATATCCGTGACCACCACCCGGGCGCCCGCCAGCTTGGCCACCTGGATGTTCAGGATCCCGGATATTCCCCCGCCGAGGATCAGCACCGTATGCCCCGGGCGGATATTCAGGAGCCTCAGCCCTCGAACCGCGCACGCCAAAGGCTCGATCATGGTCCCTTCATCATAGGTCACCTGCTCCGGCAGGACATAAACACCGTGGTCGACATTGATCTTCGGCACGCGTATGAACTCGCTGTAACCGCCGGGGTCATAATTGCCCTGATGCAGCGTGGCGCAGGCCGTGTGGTTCCCCTCCAGGCAGTACTTGCAGGCATAGCACGGCACATGGTGGCTGACGAAAACCCGCTGGCCCGCCTTATATCTGTCCGACTGGGACTCGACGATATCGCCGGCGATCTCGTGGCCCAGGATGCGGGGGCCCTTCTTGACGCGGTACCATTCCATCACGTCGGTGCCGCAGATGCCGCTCGAGCGCACCTTGACCAGGACCTCGCCGGCGCCTATCTTGGGCACAGGCATGGTCTCCAGACGGATATCCTGGTTGTTGTAATACCGGGCTACTTGCATGTTCTGAGGAATGGTCATAAAGGCCGCGCTATTTCCTGCCCGCATCGGCGTTGAAGATGTCCTGGGCTTCCTTGAGGGAAACGTTGTCATGAACGACCGCCCGGAGCGCCTTGGCCATCGCGACCGGATGCGGGCTCTGCCAGACGTTCCGCCCCAGGTTGAGGCCGACGGCGCCTTTCTGCATACCGTCGTGGACAAAGTCCAGGACCTCGTGCTCGGTTTCGCACTTGGGGCCGCCGGCCATGATGACCGGCACCGGGCAGCCCTGCACGACCTTCTCGAAATCCTTCTCGCACCAGTAGGTCTTGACCACCCGGGCTCCCAGCTCGGCCGCGATGCGGCAGCAGAGGGCCAGGTAGCGCGCCTCGCGCTTCTCCATCTCCTTGCCCACGGCGGTGACGGCCATGACCGGGATGCCGTAGTTCTCGCACTGGTTGACCAATGTCGAAAGGTTCTTCAAGGTCTCTTTCTCATAATCGCTGCCGATGAACACCGAAATGCCGACCGCCGCAACATTGAGGCGGATGATCTCCTCGATCGAGGTGGTCAGGACTTCGTTGGCCAGGTCCTTGCCCACCATGCTGGTGCCGCCGGAAACGCGCAGGACGATCGGCTTGCTGCCGGCGGGGTCAACCGCCGCCCGCAGAACGCCGCGGGTGCAGAACAAGGCGTCCACGTAAGGCAGGAGCGGCTTGATGGTCTCGCCCGGCTTCTCCAGCCCCCGGGTCGGTCCCTGGAAATATCCGTGGTCGATCGGCATGAAGAAACATCTGCCGTTCGGCATCAACTGGCTCAACCGGTTTTTCATCCCCCAATCCATAACTGCCTCCTTAATAGGCGAACTGCTTTTTAATCACCGATCTTTCCCCGCGCCCGTGCCTGATTCAGGCCGGCCGGACGATCTGATATCCCTTGGAGATCAGCCAGTGGTGGAACTGGTACGTCGTGTACCGGCAGTTGGTCTTGCAGATCTGCCGGATCAGCTCGTACTTCTCCGAACCCTCGCGCTGCTGGTCCAGCTCCAGCTGGTGCGGGCACTTCACGTCCTTGCAGAACTCCCGGCGCTGGTAGTCAATATAGCCTTCAATAGGCATGGCTGTTCCCCGTTCTTATCTTTTGATCAACCGCTGAAGACTTTGAACAATTTAATGGCATCCGCTCCTGGTTGTCAAGGGAAAGAAAAATGTCCAGACCAACACTGTTAACTCCCCGAACAAAAAATTGTTACCGACAAACATCCCGGTTGGAATTCTCCGGCCCTTGCCTAGAAAAGCTGCCGCCTATCCACCCGCTGCAGGACGGCCGGGACCTCATTGCCCAGGCTGACATAACCGTTCTTCAGCCCGCTGGCCAGCATCTTCACGCCAGCCCCGCCGTAGCCGAGGTTCATCAAAGTTATGCCGGTCTCCCAGTCGTCCACCCGGAAGGGCGGCGGGTCGAACCATTCTCTCCAGGGGATACGGCGCGGCTTACGGTAGCCGTCCTGCAAGACAGCGACATCTTCCGGCGATACGCTCTGCGACGACAACCGACTTTGGTACAGGTCCGCCTCGTCAGGCAGGCCGTGAGCCCCTTTTTTCACAAAGACCACCATGGTCCCTTTGACAAAGACCAGTTTCCAGTCCGCCGAAGAGTTTACGCGCTGGAAGAACTTGCGGCTCAAAGGGTCCATGTTCCCTATGATGACCGTGACCGGGTATTTCTTCTGGAACAGCGGCCAGAACTTGTCCGGCTTGGCCTGCACCGCCTGTGACTCGATCGTGCGCCTGAAGTCGATGCTCCTGCCGTCCTGGAAAGGCCGCAGGTCCGGATAACCGGCCCAGAGCAGGTACCCGCCGGTAAGGATATTCGTGTTGAAAACGGGGCCGGTGATCCCGTTCTTCTTCAGGAAATCCACCCCTTCGGCGAGATGGTAATCTTCCAGGTCCCGGGAAATGGCCCGCTCCAGCCTGCCGTTGTTGGAGACCTTCATCACGGCCTTCCCCCACATCAGATACGTCATGACCGCCAGCAGGCCGAGAACCATGCCCCAACCGGCTGCCCGTTTCCACATCGCCGGCTTTACCGCTCCGGCCGCCCCCATATCCTCGGCGCTGGCGGCCACCATATACGCGCAGGCCAGCGCAAAGAAACCGCTGTTCCGGCCCATGAACAGGAACATGACCAGCGGGACCAGATAAAGCAGGAACCTGGACCAGGACCTTTTCTTATTCAGGAACAGATAGACAACGCCCAGCACTGCCAATCCCCAGAACCACATGATCCCCCAGCGGAAGATGCGGGGCGGCTGTGACTCGCCGATGTATTTAAGGGTGGCATAAAAGAGCCGGGAATCATCCAGAGAGAAGAATATCTTCCATTGCGAAACAAGCCCGTCCCAGCCCAGGGGCGTGAAAAGGAAGGCCGCCGCGAACGCCGCGAGGGCCAGGCCCAGAGCGGCCGAGCGCCGCCAGTGCCCCGGGACCTCCCCAGCCGGTCCGTACACCCGGGAGACCAGGGCGCTCACCAGCGAAGAGAGAAGGAATATCCCGAGCAGGGTCAGCCCGTAGATGCAGGCCCCGAGGTGCAGGTTGAACCAGAGCGCGCCCAGCAGCGGAAGGACGAACAAAAGGCGGTGTTCGCCGGACTTTTCATAACGCAGCAGGAGGATCAGCAGCACCTGCAGGAATAAAAAATTCAAAAGCTCGGGCCGGAGGAAATGCCGGGTGGACAGGCCGTTGGCCAGGCAGACCGCCAGGGCCATCAACAGCGGGAACGGGACCTTGCGGTAAAAGTAGGCACAAAATACACCGACGACGAACAGGAAATACGCGCAACGCAGGACCTTCAAACCTTCCAGCCCGCCCAGCCGGTACGCTTCGTACAGCATCCAGCTCCCCAGCCAGTGCGTATGCAGCCAGGACGTCTTTTCGCCGGCAAAGGGGAAAGGGTCCTCCACCGGCACCTGCCGGTGCTCGGCGATCCAGCGCCCGACGCTCAGATGCCACCAGTCATCGCCCACTTCCACCGGGCGGTAAAAAAGCAGGACCAAAAGCAGCCCCAGATAAGCCATCACGAGACCATGCCGGAACAACGGCCTGGACCAGAACATCATGCCCGCGCCCTCCTTCTTCCCCAATTTTGACCTCGCGCAACCCCGGTTACTCCGCCCTGGAGGACCGGATAAAATAGGCCTCCCGGATGAACAGGCACCAGCGGCAAAATAACGCCCAGGGCATGCCCGATCCGGGGTATTCATGCAGATGACGGCAGATATCCCAGAAAGACACGGCCCGGAAATGTTCGATGACCTTAAAATCGTTCTTGGCCAGCATGCCCCTGAAACAATCCACGTCCGTATACTCAAAGCTCTCGACGAAAAGGACGGAACCGTCCGGCTTCAGATGCCGGCCGGCATCCCGGAAGAACTTCCCGTGCACCCGCCCTCCCGGGTCGCAGACCCTCAGGTTGCGGTTGTCTTCCCGGGCCAGACGCCACGGCGGGTTGCCGACCACCAGGTCCCATTGTTCGCCGGGAGGTATCGAATCCAGTCCGTCGGAAAGATAGACCGCGACCCGGTCCTCAAGATGATTCCGCCTGATGGTCTCTCTCACGGCCTCGACCGCGTCGGGATTGACGTCGGCCAGGGTCAGCCTTTCGCACAGGCCGTGGGCCAGCAGGCTGAAACCGATGAACCCCGGGCCGGAGCAGTACTCGAACACGTGCCCGACCTTTCCCGGCTTCCGGGAAACAAGGCGCAGGAATTCCGGAACGAAGATGATCCCGCCGCCGTTCAGGTCCCACGAATAGCACACCGATGTTCCCAGGTACTTGACCGTCGAATAGGGCCTGTTCCTCGCCGGTACCGGGCCGGCTTTATTCACAGCGGTTCCCGGCTGCTCCCCGGTATCATACAAAGGCTCTTCAGATAATTTCCGTACCGAACGGGAGAACGCGAAAATAAAAATACCGACTACGCAGATGAGCGCTTGAAAAATAAAAGCATTGGTACCCGGGTCCAGCAAAAAAGACCCGCCGTTAAAATACATATACCAATCACTCCGGATGAGATCCTCCGGCCGGGGCCAAAGGAAATACAGAATGAAAAAGAAGGCAAAAAAGACCAGGCTGGAGAACTTGCTGAGCCCGAGACGGTACGGGAGGTTAAAAATAAAAGCGGCCCCGTAGAGGGCCATGATGAGTATAAATATCAATCCGACAAGAAAAGGCATAGCGAAACAATAGCACAAAAACAAAACCCACTACAAGCATTTAGCTTAGAGATCGAACCGGCTGTGCGCTGGACCCGGGGAGAGGAACGACATGAGGCGGGAAGAAATCGCCTGCCCGCGGATGTATCCCTTATGGGACCGCCGCTCACATACCCTCTATCCTCAAATTGGCCGGGGCTGCCGGCACGCCCAGTTGCTGATAAAGATCCGGGGACGACTGAAGATATTTATCCTGGCCGATCTCCTGCAGCCATCGGCCTTTCACGATATCATTGGCCTGGACCCGGGCATCGCCCCAGCCCTGCCCCTGGAACATCGGGTAAGACTCCCAGTCATAGTCGATATAAGAGACCGCCTTGACGCCGTTATCGGCCACGAACTGGAAAAAGGGCGCGAACCAGTTCGTCCAAGACGTATCGCCCTGGAGGGTGCCGGTGCCGAACGGGGTCGCCTCCGCTATCATCAGCGGCTTTTGGTGTTGCCGCGCGAGATCCGCCAGTTGCGTCATATAAACGTTCGGCGGGCCGAAGACCGACATCCCCACCCAGTCGACATAGTCGTCGCCGGGATACCAGTCAGACAAAGGATGTTCCGGCAGATTGGCGTACGAGTGCCAGACGAAAGCGACGTTCGCAACGTTGTTGTTACGCAACCGGTCTACAATATGCCGGTAAGCCTGTACATATGCCGCCGGGCCGTAATGGTTGGCCGGATAATCGAACTCGTAACCTATGCGCAAAAAGACCGGGCGGCCCGAATTCTTTATCCAGGCCCCTATCGCATCGATATTGCCGTCCAGCGCCCCGCTGGACACATCACCCAGGGCGTCGACCATCCAGAGCCCGACCTGAATAACAGTGTTCGGGTATTGGTCCACCAGATATTGTCCGTGGTGCAGACCGCCGCCGCCGTCATAGGGCGCTGCCAGTCCTTCCGCGTTCTGGACCGAGGTATAAACCATGGTCCCTCCGGGAACGATATTGATGGCATTGACATAGGCATCGATACTGGTCTTGTCCTGCCCGACTATCAAAAGGACCTTCCCGTCCGGCGGCTCGAATTTAGCCCGCAAGACCTGGGCTTCCGCCACGCTGTGCATGGGCAGGAAGCTGCTGGCGGCCAGCGAGAGACCGCCGAGAAATAACACTGCCGCGATACGGGGATGAGCATTCATAGCTGTTCTCCTGGTTTATCTTTACTGCTGGGCGGTCCCCGGCGCAGCGGGTTGTGCCGGCGGGCCGTCGGTCTCGCCGAAGACCGTCAGGGTGAACTCGCTCGGCACGAAACCCATACTGGCCTGGCTCGGCCGCGCCCCTCCGGTCCGGATGCGCTTGCTGTCCATGCCGTCGGCGATCATGCGGTCGTAGATCACCTTGGCCCGGGCCGCGCCCAGGGCCTCCAGCGCCGCCTTGTCGGCCTCGCCGGATTCTATGAGCTGGCGTTTCAGTTCCTCGACCAACTTGCCGTCCTCGTATTCACCTTCCTTGACCTTGTACTTCTTGGTCAGGGCCCACAGGTCGCGGATACCGAAACGCCGCTGGAAGAGCATCTGATATATCCAGCTGTCCGGACGGGACGACTGCGCGCGCAGCTCCTTGAAATCCCGATCCAGCACGTCTATCTTGATCGCTTTCCAGTCTAAAGCCTCATCATAGCCGCCGTTGATCTCCAGGTTCAGCTTGGGACGTCCTTCCAGCCCTTTGATCAAGATCTTGAGCTTCTGCTCCTCCGCCTCGGACAGGTCAGCCTTGCCCGGAAGGAAGCGCACATAGCCGAGTTCGTCCGTGCCGCTTTCGGCTCCCAAGGCCGAGGCCAGGAAAGAGAACGGCTTGGTCACCAGGCCCATGAAGAAATTACGCACGACCTGCCCGACGAGATGCCAGTAATGGAAATCCGGCTTGCTCATGTCGCCGCTGACAGGGAGCGTAATGCTTATCCGCCCCTGGGGATCTTCCAGGAGGGCCACGGCCATCCCGAACGGGAGCGGGAGCGCATCCTTGCTCTCCACTTTCCCCCCGAACTCAAAGCGCTGGATCAACACTTTATGGCTGGCGGTCAGTTTGTTGCCGGAAATACGATAGTCCATCTTGAATTCCATACGGCCGTCCTTCAGCGACCGGCCGGTATATTTGCCGACATACGGCGTCAGGACGTTCAGGGCGTAGCCGTTGAGAGAGAAGGTGGTCTCCAGTTCCAGTGGCTGCTTAAAAGGCCGGACCAGCAGTTCGTTCGTAATGGCACCCTTACCGTCGATCTTGGCCTGGACCTCGACCCTGGCCTGGCAGTCCGGCCTGGTCGTCAGCCCCGTGACGTGGATATTGATGTCGCTGAGGGAGGTTGAAAACCAGGGCGCAATGGTCTGGTCGGAAAAATGCACGCCGCCCTGGCGCAGCACGATGTCGTCGACAATGACCACGGGCAAGGGCCGCGGCGCCGCCTTGGCCGCGGACTGGTCCGGCGATCCGGGACCGGCCGCCGCTTTGCCGGAAGGGCTGGCTTGCACAGCCGGCGCCGGGACCAGGTCCTGCAGGTTCACCCGGTTCCCGGGGAGGAGAGCCACATTCACCTGCAGGCCGTCGACCTGGACCGATTCGACCCGGTACTCCTTTTTCAGCAGGCCCAGGAAACTGACGTCCGTCATGAATTTCTCGAAACCCGCCATGGTCAGTTTATTGTTGTCGAGTATCTTCAGGCCCTTGATGTCCAGCCGCAGCAAGAAAGGGTTGAAACGCACGGATCTGACCACAACCTGGTGCCGGAGGGCCTTCGTCCCCTGGGTTTTTATGGCCCAGGACAAGGCCAAGGGCAGTACCACAAAACCCGCCAGCACATACAGGACGAATATGCCGACGATGACCCGGACTGCGATA
>CAYTIW010000027.1:1290-10027 GCA_964438075.1 uncultured Planctomycetales bacterium | reverse complement strand
TCGACCAGCGCGAGGCCGAACTCCCGCGCCAGTTTCCTGTGCACGGCGCTCAATTCCTGTGCCGTATGGCCGGGATAAGTGCAGATGACCACGGCGATCTTCCTCGCCAGACAGAGCTTGATCATCTGCCGCAGGTCGAGTTCGGCGACTTTATAGAAAACGTTGAAATCATATTCCTGCTGCAATTTGACCAGCTCCCGCAGGAGCAGCTGTTCCCTCTTTTTCATGTAGACCGGATCAGCGGTTACCAGGGGATCGGGCAGCTGGTATATAGAGTCGAAGCTGATCCACTTCTGTGAATAAAATATCCATTTCAACAGTTTGTAGACCCTGAATTCGTCCAGGAACCCCAAAACCTTGAACGAAAACTGCCAGACCTTATCATTGTGGTTAAAAAGCAGGATGTTGCTTCGGTTCAAAGTCCACCAGTTGTTGAGACCCGCCATGAAGATCACCAGGTCGGGTCTATACCGGTCCAAGGCGGCAGGGAAATTCATCAGCAGCTGGGATGTGCTGGCACCGATGGACTGGTCGTGCAGACATTGGGCCCGCAGGCCCGGGAAGCGTTGGTTCAATAAAAGTTCCAACTGCCGGGGATAACCGTCCCGGGCGGGGTCTTCCGCCCCGATCCCGAAAGTGGTCGATTCCCCCACGCACAGGATCTTATAGTCGGCACCCCTATCCTTGGGCAAGGGGTGCTTCCAATTGTACAACCACCCGGCGATACGCAGACCGGCCTCTAACATCAGCAGGCATAATATGATGCCGCCCAACACCAGGCCTGTCTTTTGGCGGGCAGATGTTACCGGACGCACAATTTTACTCCCATAACAGGATCGATCCTCTTCACCTTTATGACGGGGTCACCCCTCAACCGATCGGGGAAAGTCCATAATGATCCATACTTTAACACCGCGTCACCGCACCCATAAACTCATTTATTAGAATAGTCGTCAACAGTTCTCAACAAGCCGGCCTTGATCATTGCATCATAGACATTCGCCGCCATCACGCCATAGCCCCGGGCGTTGCAATGGCCATCAGGCACGAACAGGTCCTCCCTGGCCGCCCCCCCGGCCAGCTTTTGATCAAAGACCTTTTCGTTATCCACCAGAGGGACACCTGACTCCCGGGATACTTTCCGAATAGTGTCATTCAAGCTTGTCGGGAGGGGAAACGTTTGAACTATGATCCGGATACGCTTCTGGAGGACCGTGTCTATCATGCGGCGGAGATCCGACTCCACCCAGGCATTGACCTCGTCGTCGGTAAGGAACAGAAAATTTATGCCGGCCTGCTTGTTCGACCTCTTGTTATGCTCGATAAAAGCATCTATCCGCTTGTTGATCTCCTCGTCACGAGGCCCTTTATTCAGCATCCTCATGAAACGGATATAAGTATAGCCGCGGTTGATCTCGTCCCGGGACCTGAAAGCAGGATTGATCTGCACTGCTTTAATGAACCAGCTCAGGGACTCATCCAATTCATGCCGGAATAAGAATATCAGCCCTATATTCGTATAATTATCCGGGTAGACCGGATCCCTCTTGATACCGTCAAGGAATATTCCGATCAGCTCCTGGCCCTTCTTCTCGTCGATAAAAGGCGCCCCCTTGTCAATGACCAGTTCCTTTTCCTTCCTTTTTATGATCCCGATCGCCTCCTTATACCGGATGTCTCTTTTATATGCTTTATCGATGATCCCGCCGGATAATCTTTGTCTCAGGTTAGCAGACAATAAGAATGCCAGCCTGTAGACCCTGCTCTTATATAAAAATGAGTTCAATGACATCCATTGCGCCCTCCGGGGACCTCCTTCCACCGCGCTCCTTCCGGTTGCGCCGTCATACTCCATATAATTGCCGTAATTGGCCTGTCCGGTCTGCAGGACCACCAGGTCGGGGCTGTAATGTTCCAGTTTGAATTCCAGCGTCTTTAACAGTTCAGAGGTGTTTTGATTGCCCACGCCCTCATTAATGACCTTCACCCTTGTTCCCGGCATATTTTTTTCCAGTATATCCTGTAACTGCGCGGGGTAGCTCTGCCGGGGCGGCGCGCCATCTCCCAGGGTATATGAATTGCCCAGACATAACACAACGTAGCGGCCTACTTCCCCGGCCCGGGAAAGGTCCCGCCCCTCTTTCCTGCTCATCAGATAAACGAACCCCGTGACCCTGATCAATATCTCCAGGAAGACCAGGACCGTCAATAGCCCCAGGGAAAAAGCAGTGAGCCTTTTCAGGACATTCATGTTGCCTTCTCCCGGCTCACGACCAGGTTTCCAAGAACCAGATGGTCCATCCCGCTCTTGTTGAAACAATCGACCGCATCTTCCGGCGAGCATACGATGGGCGATCCCCGCAGGTTGAATGAAGTGTTCAGGAGGACCGGCACCCCAGTAACGGCTTCAAATTCCTTGATCAGGCGCCAGAACCTTCCGTTGGTCTCCTTATGGACGGTCTGCACGCGGGCGGTGCCGTCGACATGTACGACCCCGGGGATAACATCTTTTTTCCCGCTCCTGACCCTGGCGGCCAACAACATGAACGGAGAGTCTCCCGACAGCTCGAAGAATTCACCGGCGCGTTCTTCCAATACCGCAGGGGCGTAAGGCCGGAAAGGCTCCCGTTCTTTGACCTTGGCGTTTATCATCGCTTTTATATTTGGATCACATGGGTTGGCCAGAATGGACCTGTTCCCCAGCGCCCGGGGCCCGAATTCCATCCGGCCCTGGAACCACCCCACGATCTTGTTCAAGCATATTTCATTCGCAACAAAACGGAACAGGTCCGCATCGTCCAACTCAGCGAATCTGATATCCCGGCTCAAAAGGAGCCTTTTGATCTCCAGGTCAGTAAAGCCTGAGCCCAGATAGGCATGGCTCATCACATGATCCCGCGGCCCGTTAAGGATCGAATGCTGGATATAGGCCGCCACCCCCAAGGCGCCGCCGGAGTCGCCGGCTGCCGGCTGGACGAAGATCTGCCGGAAAGGCGTCCCCTCGAGGATCTTGTTGTTCATGACGCAATTCAGGAACAGCCCCCCTGCCAGGCAGAGATTGTCCTGCCCGGTCTCATGGTGGAGACCGCGCGCGACATTGATCACCGCCTCCTCGGTGAACCTTTGCAGGCTGCAGGCTATATCGCAATGCCTTTCTTCCAGTTTGCCCCCGGGCGTTCTGGGCCGGCCGAACGACCGGACGAATTTGGCACTGAACATCCTTGTCCCGTGATTAAATCCGAAAAAACTGTCATCCACGAAAAAACTGCCGTCCGGCCTCAACCGCACGACTTCCTTGAACTTATCCAGGTACCGCGGCTTGCCGTAACTGGCCAGGGCCATGACCGTCCCCTCGCCCTCGTGGGCGGCAAAACCAAGAAACGTTGTGACAGCCGTATACAATAATCCTAGAGAATCAGGATATCGGGCCTCCCTCAAGATATCAATACGGTTCCCCCTTCCGCAGCCGCAGGCCATGGTCGTCCATTCCCCGACGGCATCCGCGGTCAGGATCGCCGCCTCTTCAAAAGGCGAGACCAGGAAGGCGCTGGCCGCGTGGGACAAGTGATGCTTGATGAACAACGTCTTGCCCTGGAACCCTGTTTCCTTCTCCAGTGTCAGCGGGATTATCAACCGGTCCTGCAGCCATTGCGGAATGGTATCCAAAAAATTATTTAAAGAGAACGGCCAGGAGCGCAGGTGTCCCAGGACCACTCTGGAGAACTTGAGAAAGGGTTTCTCATAAAAACCGATATGATCGATATCGCCAAATGCTATGCCTCCGGCCTGGACACAGTAGTTGATGGACCGCAACGGGAATTCGGCCGAGTTCTTTATCCGGTTGAGCCGCTCCTCCTGGATGGCGGCGACGAGGGCGCCGTCCTTGATCAAACAGGCGGCGGAATCGTGGTAATGGCAGGAGATCCCCAGGATATTCATATGAATTGAAAACCGACCGGATCAGATACCGGCATAAATAAAAGACGTTATTACGGCTGGCCCGACGGAATATGCCAACAGGGACAGAACAGCCAGCACGATGAGTATGGGAAGCAGAAAAGCCAGTTTATGCTTCTTCACCAGGAAAAGCGTCTCTCGCAGGATATAAGTGAACTTGTTCATAAGGAATTATCAGGCCTGTCTTAGATGATCATCTGTTCCCGCCTCGTACCCTTCAGCCTCATGCCAGGACGTCTCCCCCGCCGTGCCGTGCCGTGACAGAACACGGGGGCGGAACAAACGCAACAGGACGGAGGTTAGTCCAAAACCCAGGATATATACGATCAAAAGCAGAACCGACACCAGCAGCTTTTGAAGCATCGCTGCCACTAACCTGGCGGCGTCACGGACACGCCTCAGCGCGATATTGATGCTCATGGGGCCTCTCCTGGCAGGCCGTTCAGTCCCAGCTTTTCCATGATCGATCTTAACAGGCCCTCATCAAAATTGATCTCCAGCAACTTCAAAGCCTCCTCACGCGTCAATAAAGAGGCCCGGACCAGCTTGCTCATCTCGACATGATAATGCGTATAACCGTAATGCTTCATGGAATTATACACGGAAAGGAAGTTCAGATAACAATTGGTCGATGCCCCGGGATAACTGACGCGGGGGAATTTCCATTTCAGCTCTTTCTTTATTTGTTCTACGTACACGCTGGGATCCGTGGGCAGGAACCAATGCGGGGACAGCACTACCGACTTATGCCGCCTGCTGGCTCGGCCGATGACCTCTTCCATGCTGTGGGGGAGATCCCCGTAATGGGGATCCTTCTGGCTATATTCCCGTATAAAAGCCCCGGTCTCGCGGGCCATAGAAGCGAACTCCCGCTGCTGCTGATCGCAGACCAGCGGCTGAGCCGCGCCCTGGCCTTTGGTCCATCCGGCAATGATGACCGGGATGTCAAAACGGGCCGCGATGTCGAAAGTGACCTGCATATACCAGATGGAACAGACATGGCACAAGACCACTTTGGTCCGGTTCTTGACAATTTCAGCGAACATAGGCTTCATGAGGTCCGACCTGAACAGCAAATGGTCCACGCCCAGGATATCCACCGCATTGCGCACGTTCTCCAGGGCGTCCTCGGTCTCAAAACCGTGATCAAAGGTGAAAGCCAAGGGGTTCTTCCGGTAGCGGGTCTTCATGTAATAAAGCGCCGCGGTACTGTCTTTGCCCCCGCTGCACATTACCAGGCAATCATAAACGCCTTTGCTTTTATGCCGGTTCAGGGTCTTGATGAACTCGCTCTCCAGCAATTCTCCGCTTCCGGAAGAACCACGGCTCTTTTCAAAATCACGGCAGATATTGCACACACCGGACGGGTCAAGCCGAATATCCGGCGGGCTTTCGGGCAGGACGCATTTGACGCAAACTGGCTTTGTCTGGAACATAACCTGGATCGCCATCATTTAAAGATTAATAAATTTATTATAATTAGGATTTCTTTATTACCTATTTCAATCTTATAAAAAACCGAGCTCAGTGGACCCATGCCGCCAGATCCGGTCAGACACTGTTTCAATAAGGATCAATACTGAAGAACAGCCTTTGGGCAGGATGCGATCCAACAGGCCGACCAAGCTATCGATAAAGAAAGGGGAACAACTCAGGAAGAAGACGGTTATCACATGAACACGCTGTGTTTTTTCTACGCAGGATCCCTCTCCTGCTATCTAGATCAGGTCTTCCACCAATGTTACCTGCGGGGTCAAAGGCAGCTTGGCTCCGGGAGGCAGATAAACTTCAACTTCGGCCCTGGACTTGAGTAGATCGAAGGCTTCTTTCCTTTTGTCATTTCCCAACAAGGATAATACCCGGTCTTTCATCTGGTTATGCCTGAGCCGGACAATTATGCGTAAATTGCCTTTCTCTTCATTCAAAATAAGCAGTGCGTGCATTGCCATATCTTTTGCTCCCTATGGACCCTAGATTAAAAATATATACTATATATATGCATATGTCAAGTAATGCTGTTAATATGCACATAATGTAATATTATATATTCCAGATATTTATAGACTAAATAAGATATTATATGCATTATTATATTAATTATTGATGAAAAGCATATTTTATATTTGACTGGTGCAAAGACTGAATCTATAATTGAACTAGCATTATTAAAGGAAGGTTTTGTATGGAAAAGCTGGGAGACAAGATACGCCGCCTGATCAAAGAAAAAGGCTATAGGACCATCCAGGACTTTTACTCAGAACTGGTCCGGACTTTTGAACAAAGCCATATCGACCGCTCGACCTTGACCCGTCTGCTCAAAAATAAAGTGGATGTCCGCGAGCGGACACTGATACAGATCGCTATTATTCTGGGCGTCAAGACCTCTTTCTTGAGGGAAGGCACTAACGCGGAAGTATCCGCCATAAAGGAACCGGACGGTATTTTCACCTACAGCGAAAAGGCCGCCACAAGGATACTCGACCGGGATCTGCCCTTTATAACCGAGCGGCTCCGTTTGAGGCCTGGCGGCCGCACACCCGAACTGCAGGACCCGCCCGCCGCCCCGGAGTCATGTAAATGGGTGTTCGTGCTTATGGGAAGGATCCGGGTCGTGATCAAAGACGACAACGGAGAGAAAAAGATCGTCCTCCACCGCAGCCAGAAGCTGTCTTTTGACGCCAGGCGACTGCATTATTTCGAGAATGTATCAGGGAACACATCCCTATGCCTGATTATCCACTACCCGGCACGTAACAACACTTTCAGCCAGACAAACCAATAATAGCGGCCTTTGTTTGAACATCCCTGGCCGCAGCCATGCGCTTGTATCCTGGCTTTCGCCCGGACCGCATATCTGAATTAATTACCAGCGAAGCCCTTCAGTTCGCGCCCGATTATAAGCTTAAGCACGTTCAGCTCCGGCGGCTTGGATACATAGATCGCCCCCATGTTCTCCACCCGACGGGTTATTGCCGGGTCGACAAGACCGGTCAGGACGATCTTAACAATGTGGGGATGCCTCTTTATGGCATGGGCCAGGACCGAGAAACCGTCGATACCCGGCAGCTGCAGGTCCTGCACGACCATATGGAATTCGCCCTCATCCAGCTCCCGGATGGCATCGGACCCGTTGCCCTTGACCACCACATCGCAATCAATTATGCGCTTAAGGAAGACCGGCAGGACGTTCTGCATATCTATATCATCGTCAACTACCAGTATCCTGGGCTTGCCCATAATGCCTCCTGATCTGTAAGCCTTATCCGTTTAGAATGAAGCGGGCCGGCCGATGCTCCATTAACCGTCAGGCCGTGGACCCATCAAGCAGATACTTTTGCCGCCGGCAGATCGATGTCCACCCGCACACCCTGTCCATACACCGAGGAGAAAGCTATCCGCCCTCCGTGGTTCTTTTCTATGATCTGCCGCATCATGTACAGACCCAGCCCGTGACCTTTACCGGATGTCCTCTTGGTGGAAAAAAAGGGGTCGAAAAGCCGGCGCATATCTTCCGGCCTGATGCCGTTCCCATTATCAGTTATTACCAGCCGGACCATTCTTTCCGCGCGATGGGCGGCGAAACTTATCCTCGGCCGGAATGCGGGGTCCGCCGCCCGTTTTTCCATCATCGAATGGTAAGCGTTGTCTATGATGTTAAAAAGGACTTCCTGCAGCTGGGCGAAATTGCCGGTCACCGGCGGGACTTCTTCCGAGATGTCTTGCTCGAAAAGCACGCTCCCCGGCGTTATCTTGAAGCCTATGAATTCCAGGGAAGAAGACACCAGTTTCTTCAGGGATATCGCCATCCGCGTCTGCCGGTCGGCGGCATAATTCAGAATGCCCTCCAGGACCTCCTTGCTCGAATGGATACCGCTTACGATCTTGTCCAGATGCCGCATAGCCTCGTCGCATACCTCGGCCGGGAGGACCCGGCCGCGGTGCTCCGCCAGGTTCTTCAAAGCAAAGTCGGCGTAAAAAAGCAAGGAAGCAAAACGGTTCCGGAGCTGGTGCGATATGCCCCCGGTCAGAAAACCGATGGTGGCCATTTTTTCGGCTTCGAAAAGCTGTTCCTGGGCGGATTTGATCTCCTGTAAGAACCTGGCGTTCTCAATGGCCAGCGCCGCCGGCTCCACCACCGACGACAGCACATCCAGGTCGCCTTGGCTGAAAGCCGCTCCGCTCTGTTTGTCACCCAGGAAGATCACTCCCAGGATATTTTCGCCACGCCGGACCGGAACAGCTATGGCAGCCGGGTGCGTCCGCAGGAACTCCGCTGACAAAGCGGCCCCCCGCCTGTCTTCGCGCCGCATTTCGTCCAGCGCTATCACCCCATAGGAAGCCTTGAAGAGCTGCGCCAGCGGCATGTCTTCGGGCAGTTCGGCCGCGTAGCCGTTCCCCTCCCCGGCCAGGTCACGCAGAACGTATTTGGATGAGTCGAATTCGTAGAACGCAACGCTGCGGGCTTTCACGGTCTTTGCCAACAATTGGACCAGGAAATTCGCGATCGCGTCTATTTCCTTGAACCGGCCCAAAGCCCGGACCGCCTCGCGTATCGCAGCCTGGTAAGAGCGCTCCTCTTTCAACAGACTGGCTTCAGCCCTTTGCCGTAAACGGGCGTATATGACCGGCGCCACAGTAGCCAAGAGGATCGCCAGGACCAGAGCCGCTAAATGATGGCCGTCCTGATAAAAATAGAATGGTACGCCCAGCGTGACCAGGTACACCGCCATGAACAACCCGGCGCTCGTGACCGCCAGGCGGATGTCCATCAAGCGATATC
>CAYTIW010000027.1:0-1190 GCA_964438075.1 uncultured Planctomycetales bacterium | reverse complement strand
TTTCGCATTACAAAAAGACCAAGCCCATTCCCCAGGCGAGACGAAACCTTGGTCGTGAAAAAAGGCGTGAACAACTTGCGCTGGTCCTCTGGCTTGACCCCCATACCGTTATCAGTGACTGTAATATGTACCTTACCCTCTACTAACCTCGACCTGAAGGTCATGTGCGGCTCATATCCAGGCTCTAACCTACTATTTTTCTTTTCCATCATGGAGTGATGGGCATTGTCGATGATGTTAAAGAAAACCTCCTGAAGCTGGACAAAATGGCCCAATACGTGCGGGATGTCATCTGGAAAATCTACTTCCCAAGTGAAATCGCTCAGATGGATCTTGAGCCCCACCATATCAAGAGAGGCAGTTAACAATTTCTTCAGCTCCACCGGGCCTTTTTCCGTCTTCGTATTGCGGGAATAATCCAGAAGTCCGCGTACTACTTGTCCGCCCTGGGTCACGTTCTCTTCGATCCGCCTAAGGCCGCCCCGCAACTGGTCAAAGACCTCATTGATAGGAAAACGCGCAGGATCCTTTTGATACTGGCTCAAGGTGTCCAGCAGGTCACCGGCTATAAAACCCAAGGCGTGGAAACGGTTATTGACCTGATGCGAAAGCCCGTCCGCCATGGTACCAATGGTGGCCAATTTCTCGGCCTGAAAAAGCTGTTCCTGGGTACGGCGCATATCATCGAAATAATTGGCATTCTCTATGGCCAATGCGGCCTGGTTCGCCAGAATGGAAAAAGTCGCCAGGTCGTCTTCCGTATAGATACGCTCCCGGTCCTTTTTCCCCATGACCACCACCGCTATAAGGTCGGAACGTGAATAAATCGGGAATATTAACTCCCCTTGAAATTCCTCTATCTCAATTGCTAAGGCCTCCATATCCTTATCCTGCATATCAGCAGCCTTGGTGCGCACTTCTTCAAGTATCAAAGGGTCAGAAAATCTGTTAAATGCCTCTACGATCATTGACTGGGCCGGCAGTTCAGGCTTTACCATTACCCCGGAAACGCGACTGCGCCGGGAAGCAGCCAACCGATAACGACCGCTTTGAGCATCAACAATGTAAATAAAAGCATGCTCCATACGGACCGCCCGGGTCAATACAGACACTATAAGGTTCAACAACTTTTTCAGGTCACGGATACGCCCCATACCGGCTGAGGCCTGACGCAGGGTCTCCTGATAAGC
>CAYTIW010000026.1:7659-31638 GCA_964438075.1 uncultured Planctomycetales bacterium | reverse complement strand
CGGGAGACCTCCTTCTGGCGGGAACCCGGCAAGAGGCCGACGACGCGTTCCTTCTCGTTCAGACCGGTCTTTTTGCGGAACGGGGCCGGACCGAGTTCGGCCCGGACCTCGTCCACCAGCGGATGGCCGACGAAATCGGCCTCGAAACCGTGACGGGCGTAGAATTCCTGCTCGAAAGGGAACAGCACGATCATCCGGTCCACGACCTTCTTGATCAGCTTGACGCGCGAGGACTTCCAGGCCCACACCTGCGGGCTCACGTAATAGATCACCTTAAGGTCCAGGGCCTTGAGCTTTTTGGCCAGCCTGAGGTTGAAGCCCGGGTAATCGACGAGTATGACCGCGTCCGGACGTTCTTGGCCGGCGTGGGCCACGGCCAGGTCGAAGACACGCTTGATGCGGTCGAAATGACGTATCACCTCGGTGAAGCCGATGACCGCCAGCTGGGTAATGTCGGCGATGAGGTCGACGCCTTCCTTGCGGCAGCGCTCGCCCCCGATGCCGGAAAAGGTGGCGCCGGGCGACTGCGACTTGATGGCCTTGACCAGGGCGGCGGCGCGCATGTCGCCGGACTCCTCGCCGCAGACGATCATTATTTTTGGATATATTCTTTCCATATTATTTCCTGGATGGCCAGGGCGGTCTTGAGCGCCTCGCGGCCTTCCAGGCCGGACACCAGCGGTCTGGTGTTCTCGCGGGCGCAGCGGATAAAATGTTCGAGCTCTTTCCTGAGCGGCTCCTCCTTCTCGATCGGCAGGGCGGTCCGGTCGATCTTGGCACCGTTCTTGCGGTAAATGAAGGCTTCCTGCTTGACGTAATCGAGCGATATATACGAGTCGCGGGTGAAGATCCTTATCTTGCGCATGACCTCGGGAGATATCCGGCTGGCCGTCAGGTTGCAGACGGTTTTATTGACGAAGGCCAAGCGGGCGTTGGCTATGTCGTCCTTGTCCGTAAGGACCCCGGTGCCGATGGCCCTTATCTCCGCCAGCGGCGAATCGATCAGCCCCTGCACGATATCGATATCGTGTATCATCAGGTCCATGGTGACTCCGATGTCCAGCGAGCGGGCCGGGAAGTGGTTAAGCCGGTGGCATTCCACGAAGAGCGGGTTGCGGGCCACGTCCTTGATGGCCTGGAAGGCGCTGTTGAACCGCTCGATGTGCCCGACCTGCAGCTGGACGCCGCTGGCCTCAGCCGCCTCGACGAGCCGGTCGGCCTCGTGAACGTTCATGGCTATGGGTTTTTCAATGAAGGTATGGACTTTCTGGCCAAGAAAGAAGCGCCCGGTCTCGCAATGGCTGACCGTGGGGGTGCAGATGTTGACCGCCTCCACCAGTCCGGCCAGGTCACGGTAGTCCGGGAAGAAGCGGGTCTGGAATTCGCGGGCGGCCTTCTGGCCTTTTTCCGCGTCCACGTCGCAGATGCCTGCCAGCTCCACGCTGTTCCTCAGCTGCTGGTAGACCTTCAGGTGCCTGGACCCCAGATGCCCAATACCGACCACCGCTACTTTTATTTTTTTCATTCTGTACCTGCTTTGAGTTTGAAATTGCCCTCAGGATAACAGAGGGGTATGCAAAAGTCAAACCGGGCGGCTGAATTTACTGAAGAGCGGAATGGTGAATGTAATAAAATATCGCTACCTATCGACAAATCTGGTAGCATTGAGCTCAAAAAGGAGGCGGGATGCCCGTAAATATCCCGGTCACATCAAACCCCAGGATAGTCATTGTCGGCGCCGGTTTCGCCGGCCTGGAACTGGCCAAGTCCCTCAAGGGGCTGGAGGCCCAGGTCGTGCTGATCGACCAGAACAACTACCATACCTTCCAGCCCTTGCTTTACCAGGTGGCCACCGCCGGCCTGGAACCGGATTCCATCACCTATCCCATCCGCGAGATCTTCCGAAACCAAAATAATTTTATCTTCCGGATGGCCCAAGTGCTCCGGGTCAGGCCCGAGGCGAATTGCGTAGAGACCTCGATCGGGGAGATTCCATACGATCACCTGGTGATAGCGACCGGAGCCCGCCCCGCTTATTACGGGCTGCGGGACATCGAGGAGCACGCGCTGACCATGAAGTCCGTTCCGGAGGCGATGGAGATCAGGAATATCATCCTGGAGAATTTTGAACGGGCGGTCCTGACCACGGACCCGGTCAGGCGGGACAGCCTGATGACCTTCGTTATCATCGGCGGCGGTCCGACCGGGGTCGAGCTGGCGGGGGCTTTGGGGGAATTGAAGAAGGTCGTACTGCCGCACGACCATCCGGAACTGGACCTCGACAAGATGCAGATCCACCTCGTCGACATGGAAAGCCGGCTCCTCAAGTCGATGTCCCCGGAGGCCTCGGCCAGCGCTGAAAGGTTCCTGCGCGTTCATGACGTGCAGGTCTGGCTGGGCGAGCGGGTACGGTCCTATGACGGCACGCAGATCGTCTTTGCCAACGGGAAGACCATCCCGACCTTTAACGTCATCTGGGCCGCCGGCGTTACCGGCGCTGTGCTGCCCGGGCTGGCCGCAGAGGCCGTGACCGGCGGCCGGATCAAGACGGACGCCTGCAACCGCGTGGAAGGCTGCCGGAACATCTACGCCGCTGGCGATGTGGCAGCGGTGGTAACGGAGAAGACCCCGCGCGGGTATCCAATGCTGGCATCGGTGGCCCTCCAGCAGGGCAAACACCTGGCCAGGAACCTTGCCCGGTCTATAAAGGGCGGCCCGCCGCCGGAGCCGTTCAAGTACCGCGACCTTGGCGTCATGGCGACCGTAGGCAGGCATGAGGCGGTCGGAGACCTTTTCTTCGGAAAATTACAAGGGCCCCTGGCCTGGTTCATATGGGCCGTGATACATCTGTTGACCCTCGTAGGGTTCCGTAACCGTCTGGTCGCGATCGTGAACTGGTCCTGGAGCTACTTCCGTTACGACCGGGGGCTGAGGCTGATCATCAGGCCATACCGCCGTTACCACGACGTTGATTAGAATGATAATGTTCACAACTAATTCACGATCCGTTCACATTCTGTTTACACCGGTATGGCACTCTTGAGGTAAGCGCGTATTGTGGTCGAGCGTAACGTGTGTTAACCTAACAAAAAATGCGTACAGGCTGGTCATGAAGAAAATACAGATAGTTGAGGACGACAAGGATATCGCGAGGCTGCTCAAATACAACCTCGAGAAGGCCGGCTTTGCCTGCGCAGTGGCCGCCTCCGGCGAGGAGGCCCTGGAAGGATTGCTCAAACGCCCGGTGGACCTGATCCTGCTGGACATCATGATGCCGGGCATGGACGGGCTGGAGCTCTGCCGGGTAGTGCGCCAGGACGAGAAGCTGAAACATATACCCATCATCATGGTCACCGCCAAAGGAGAAGAGGTCGACCGTATCGTTGGCCTGGAACTGGGCGTGGACGATTACGTGGTCAAACCTTTCAGCCCCCGGGAACTTGTCCTGCGGGTCAAGGCCATATTGCGGCGGGGCAAGGGGAAAGAAGCCGATAAAGACATCCTGGTCGCGGATTCCCTGGTGGTGGACGTTGCCGGTCACCGGGTAACAGTGGAAGGCCGGGAAGTCGAACTGGCGCCGAGGGAATTCGATCTTTTAGTGCTCCTGCTGAGCCGCCGCGGAAGGGTGCAGACCCGGGAGACGCTCCTGGCTGACATCTGGGATATCCATACGGAAGTAAGTACGAGGACCGTAGATACTCATATCAAGCGCCTGCGGGAAAAATTGGGCCAGCCCGGAAAGCTGATACAAACACTGGTAGGAGTAGGCTACCGATTCTGTCAGGAAGATGAAGATTAAACTGCACTGGAAGCTTACTATATTATTCTGTTCCTCGATCATCATCGCCCTTTTGGTGGGGTTCCTTTTCCTTTCTTCTCACCTTAAATCGTCACTGGACCAGAATCTCGAGGCTAACCTGAAAAGGGAACTGGAGCTGGGCCGCTATCTATTGGAAGGCCACTCGAAGGACCGGGGTTCACTGGAGGATGCCGACTCGATCGCGCACCGCATCGGCCAGGTCCTGGGTGTCAGGGCCACCATCATAGGTGGCAACGGTGAGGTCATCGGCGATTCCGAACTGACCCCGAATGAGGCCAAAATGCTGGAGAATCATGCCGGCCGGCCCGAGTTCCGTGACGCACTCAATAAAGGTTTCGGGGAGAGCAGACGCTACAGCTATACCCTTAAAAAATATCTCCTGTACGTGGCGGTCCCTTTTGGCGGCGGACAGCCGGCCGGGGTCCTTCGTTTGGCCATGCCGCTCACCGAAGTGGAACTGTTCGAATCGCGTTTCCTGAACCTGGCGGTGCTTACCTTGCTGATAGTTTTCCTTTTCAGCCTTGGTTTCACTTTCCTGATCTCTGTCTATATCTCACGCCCTTTGCGGGAAATGGCCGGCATCGCCCAGGCTATGGCCAAGGGGGATTTCGGCCGAAAGCCGTCGGTCACGTCACGCGATGAAATGGGGGACCTGGCCAACGCCCTGAATTATATGTCCGATGAGATCAGGTCCATGATCGAACGCCTCCGACAAGAAGGCGAGAAGCTGGATACCGTGCTTTCCAGCATGTCCGAAGGGGTCATGGTGGTGGACGATAAGGGCACGATCGTCCTCATGAACCCGGCCATGAGAAAGACCTTCCTCATCGACATACAACCGGAAGGGCGCCGACCCGCAGAGGTCATCCGCAACACAGTGATCCTGGAGATAATCAGCCGCCTGCTTTCCGGCCAAGACCGGCTGATCAAGGAAGTGGTGGAATTGCCCACCCCGGAAGAACGGGTCTGCCAGGCGAACGGGGTATCGATAGTGCGCGACGGTAAGTTCCGGGGGGCGGTCCTGGTGGTGCACGACATAACCGAACTGCGCCGGTTGGAAAAGATAAGGCAGGATTTTGTCGCTAACGTTTCGCATGAATTGCGCACCCCGGTCTCAAGTATCAAAGGGTACTCCGAGACTCTGCTGGAAGGAGCTTTGGAGGACAAGGCCCAGGCCAGGGAATTTGTCGCTATCATCCAGGAGAACAGCGACCGCCTGGCCAACCTGATCAACGACCTCCTGGACCTCTCCAAGATAGAATCGGGCAAGATGCAGATGGCCTTCCTTCCCGTCGATCTGGCCCCGGTCGTCCAAAGGTGCCTGAGCATCCTGGAAAAGACGGTGGAAAAGAAAGGCCTGCGGATCACGGTCGATTTCCCGGATAAACTCCCCCGAGTGTCTGGTGATGAGGCCCGTCTTTCCCAGGTCTTCCTTAATCTCCTGGATAACGCTGTCAAATACACGCCCGAAGGCGGCAGCATCCGGGTGAGCGCGCAACTCCAGGACAGGACGGTCCGCGTCAATGTTGAGGACAGCGGTGCCGGGATACCGGAAAAGGACCTGCCCAGGATCTTCGAAAGGTTCTACCGGGTTGACAAGGCCCGTTCCCGCGAGCTGGGCGGCACCGGCCTGGGCCTTTCCATCGTCAAGCATATCGTCAACGCCCACGGCGGGGATGTTACAGTATTCTCGCAGCAGGGGCAGGGCTCCGTCTTCAGTTTTACTATTCCAATAGCCTAACCTCTTCGTTAACAGTAATTAACAAGTTCACATCAAGTTCACACCGAAGCCATATTCCCGCCACATCTATTAGTTATCCTTTTCATAGACCTGAAAACGATATCATCAAATAAAGGAGGATAGGATGTTAAAAAAGCTGGCTATTTTGTTTCTTATGGGGTGGGCCGGGCTGGTAATGACAGCAGGTGCGGCGCACGCAGGAGAGGTCGACCTCCTGGTCCAAAAGCTTGTGGAGAAAGGCGTTCTAACGCAGAACGAGGCCCAGATCCTCATGGATGAGACCCGGCAGGACGTGGCCAAACAGAATGCCAAGGGCGCTAACGAGATGCTGCCTTCCTGGATACAGACCACCAAGCTGAAAGGCGATCTGCGCCTGCGGTATCAGACCCAGCAGCGGGAGGGGGGCACGGTAAGGAACCGCGGACGCATCCGTTACCGACTCGGCGTGGAGACCAAACCGAATGAGCAATTGATCGTAGGCGCGGGACTATCCAGCTCCGAAAAGAGCTCCACGGCGGATGATTCGCGTTCGACCAACCAGACCATGCAGAACGCCTTTGACCGCGGCGATATCCGGCTGGATTACGCCTACGGCCAGTACCGACCGAACTCGATGCTCGGCCTGATCGGCGGAAAATATAACGCACTGGGTACGGGATATCTTTGGTACACGACGGATATGCTGTGGGATTCGGACATCAACCAGGAAGGCGCTTCCCTGCATCTGGATCTGCCCGATGTCATGGCCGGAGATTTCTTTGCCAATGCCGGTTATTGGGTCCTGGATGAGGCCAGCAGCAGCGCGTCGGATATCGGAATGTATTACGGACAGGCCGGGATGGTCTTTTCTCCTGATCCTGTCCAGGTGAAAGTCGCCGGGACTTTATACGGCCTCCAGGGGACCACAGAGACCGGCGTTTTGGACGGCCGGGCTTCCGGGAACACTACTACTGGAACCGGGGCCGCCACCCGTTACGCCTACGACTTTGGAGAGATCATGGCGGCTTCGGCTGAAGTGACCTACAATTTCCCAGAAGAGACCAGCTCTCCCATTAAGACAGTGGGGTTGTTCAGCGATTATGTAATGAACCCTGATCCCGAAAATGACAATACCGGTTTTGCGTCGGGGTTCAAATTCGGGCATAAGAAAGTCGGGGCGATGCGGGGCGACTGGCAGTTCAAGTACCAGTATGTGAAACTGTCCAAGGACGCCTGGCTGGATTCTTTCCCCGATTCAGACCGTTACAGCGGGAATACCAACGTCAAGGGGCATGAGTTGATCCTGGATGTCGGCTTGCTCAAGAACGTATCGCTGGGGCTGGATTATTACCGATCCGATGTCTACAAGGGTTCCAGCCGCCCGGAAAGCATATTCCAGGCAGACATAAACATGAAATTTTAAAAATGAATTATCGATGCTGAACCCATAGGAGGGATTATGAAAATTTTCAAGCAGATGTTAGTCGCAATATTTGTCTGGATAGCAGGGGCCGGGAGCTCGTCGGCCGAGATGCTCCAGATCAAAGGTTCGGATACGATCATCAATCTGGTCCAGAAAGAGGCCGAGGTTTACATGCAGAGCAACCCCGGGGTCAAGATCTCGGTCACCGGTGGCGGTTCAGGAACCGGTATCGCCGCCATGATCAACAAGAAATGCGCTATAGCCAACTCCTCTCGCTCAATAAGTGCCAAAGAGGTCGAGAACGCGGTAGCGGTCGGGGTCTCCCCGAGCCGTATCGTGATCGCCATCGACGGCCTGAGCGTGGTCGTTAACGGTGCCAACCCGGTGGCACGGTTGACCATGGACCAGGTCGGCAAGATATTCCGCGGTGAGATCAAGAACTGGTCCGATGTCGGCGGAAACGATATGCCGATAAACCTGTACGGGCGGCAGTCGAATTCCGGAACTTACGGTTTCTTTCGCGAGCTGGTCCTGAAAGGTGAATACTCGCCCAAGATGAACACCATGAACGGCAATTCCCAGATCGTGGAAGCGGTCAAGGCGGATCCATCCGGCATCGGTTATATAGGTGTAGGTTATGCCAGGAGCGCGGCGGGTGTCACTATCGTGGATGTGGCCAGGGATAAGAACTCTGACTACAAGAACCCCCTGGATAAGGCTGCCGTAGAGAGCGGGGAATATCCCATCGCCCGGCCGTTGTATCAGTATGTGAACGGGACACCGTCGGGAGCGGTCAAGGACTTTCTCGCTTTCGAGCTCTCCGAGCCCGGACAAAGGATCGTGGAGGAAGAGGGCTTTTACCCTATATCGGCAGAGTATCAGGAAGCCAACGCCAAGCTGGGCCTGTAAGAGAGGCTCTTCTGAAAGCGGTTATGAGCAGAAGATTAAAGGAAAAGCTGATCGAGTGGTTCTTTCTCATGAACGGCATTATTGTTATCGCCGTCCTGGCGGGGATCTTTGTTCTCCTGCTGAAGAACGCTGTCCCGGCTTTTAAGGAAGTGAGCCTGGCGCATTTCTTTACCAAGCCGATCTGGAACCCCGACGCTTACGAACAACCCACTTACGGTCTGCTGCCGATGTTGATGAGTTCCCTGATGGTGACGTTAGGTTCGTTGCTCGTCGCCATCCCCCTGGGGATAGGTACGGCGGCATATCTATCCGATGTGGCCAGCCACCGTGTGCGGGAGGTCGCCAAGCCGGTCGTGGAGATCCTGGCCGGCATTCCGTCCGTGGTGGTCGGTTTTCTGGGCATAGTCCTTCTGGGGCCGGTTATCTCCAAGCTGACCGGCACTTACAACGGACTGAATGCTTTGAACGGTTCTATCCTGCTGGCGGTCATGGCATTGCCTACGATCATCAGCCTGTCCGAGGACGCCATGACCAGCGTGCCCCGTTCCTACGAAGAGGCTTCGCTGGCTCTGGGCGCTAACAGGTGGCAGACCGTTATCCGGGTCAAGATCCCGGCTGCGGCATCCGGGATACTGGCTGCCTGCATGCTGGGGATGGGACGCGCGATAGGCGAGACCATGACGGTCCTGATGGCTACAGGCAATGCGGCGGAATTCCCGAAAAGTTTTCTGGGACCGGTAAAGACCATGACATCGACCATTGCCATCGAGCTGGGAGAGGTGGCGTATTATACAACCCATTTTTATATGTTGTTCGCGGTCGGGTTGATGCTTTTTATCATCACCTTTATCATAAACCTCATCTCGGATGTGGTGTTCCACAAGCATACGAAGGTTCAAGCATGAAGATAACAACGGCCGTCTTCGCACAATTTGTGGGATTTATGATGCTGCGTTTGAGCATGCTTTGCGTGATCGTGGTCCTGGCCGTCATATTTTTCGACATCATTACGAAAGGCAGCGCGGTCATTTCCTGGGATTTTGTCACCAAGCCTCCCATCGACGGTATGACCAAGGGGGGTATTTTTCCGGCCATTGTGGGCACTTTTTTCGTCACGGTGATAACCGGGCTCATTTCAGTCCCGCTGGGTATGGGCTGCGCGATCTACCTGAACGAATACGCCCGGGACAACGGACTGACACGTTTCATCCGCCTGTCGATACGCAACCTCTCTGGCGTTCCTTCCATTGTTTACGGCCTCTTCGGAGTGGCCCTTTTTGTCGAGATGTTCCATTTCGGCACGTCGATATTATCAGCCGGACTTACTCTGGGGCTAATGACTTTGCCGCTGACCATAACGGCCAGTGAGGAGGCTTTGAAGACAGTCCCGCGTTCCTACCGGGAAGGCGCCCTGGCCTTGGGGGCCACCAAGTGGCAGGCGATCCGGACCAGTGTGCTCCCTTATGCTGTACCGGGCATGTTGACCGGAACTATACTCGGGCTTTCCCGTGCGGCCGGAGAAACCGCCCCGATCCTTTTTACGGGAGCCGCTTTTTTCCTGCCGGATATTCCCAATAACGTTTTCAGTCAGTTCATGGCCCTGCCATACCATTTGTATATCATGTCAACCCAGCACCACAATATCGCCCTGGTCCGGCCCATCGCTTATGGCACGGCACTGGTCCTGGTGGTGCTGATCTTTGGCATGAACCTGGTGGCGATCGTGATCCGTTACCGTTTGAGAAAGAAAGGGATCGCGCATGGATAGTAATATTAAGATAAAAGCAATGAACATCAATTTTTATTACGGCAAACAGCATGCCCTGAAGAACATCGATCTGGATATATACGGAAATTCGGTAACGGCTATAATAGGCCCGTCTGGTTGCGGGAAATCCACGTTCATTCGGATACTTAACAGGATGTACGAGCTGATCCCTAACGCGCAGGTGAGCGGCAGGATACTCCTGGATGATCAAGATATACTATCGCAGGAGCTGGATGTTGTGGATCTCCGCAAGCGCGTCGGTATGGTATTCCAGAAGCCGAATCCATTCCCCAAGAGCATATTCGAGAACATTGCCTACGGTCTGCAAATAAACGGGGTCAAGGATAGACGGCATATCGAAGAACGCGTAGTGGAGTCCCTTAAAAAAGCGGCCTTATGGGAAGAGGTCAAGGACCGTTTGCACGACAGCGCACTACGAATGTCAGGCGGGCAGCAGCAGCGTCTTTGCATAGCGCGCTGCCTGGCTATCGAGCCAGAGGTAATCCTTTTTGACGAGCCCTGCGCCAGCCTGGACCCGATATCGACGAAAAAGATTGAGGACCTTATCCTGGAGCTGGAGAAAGATTACACGATAGTGATTGTAACGCATAATATGCAGCAGGCAGCGCGGATCTCGGATCATACCGGTTTTTTCCTGATGGGCGATCTCATCGAGTTCGACCAGACCGACAAGATATTCACCTCTCCGAGTGATAAAAGGACTGAAGATTATATAACCGGCAGGTTCGGATAGATGCTCCGGCCGGAAAGCAGGGCTTTTTTGATGTTGTATCAAGATTGTTGCGGGATAATTTTCAGTAAGGATATGATATGAAACGTGTTTTGTTCGTATGTATTCAGAATTCCTGCCGGAGCCAGATGGCCGAGGGTTTTGCCCGCGAGCTCGGAAAAGGGGTTGTAGAAGTCTATAGTGCCGGTTCCCGGCCGTCCGGCAAGGTCGACCCGGACGCGGTCAAGGTGATGGCTGAGGCCGGTATTGACATTTCCGGGAATCGATCAAAAGGCTTCCAGGAAATTCCGTTCAATGGATTTGACTGGGTTATCACGATGGGCTGCGGTGACCGGTGCCCTTTTGTCCCGGCAGAGCAGCGTCTGGACTGGGCGGTCGAGGACCCGAAAGGCAAAAGCCTGGATTTTTTCCGCGAGGTCCGGGATCAGATCAAAAAAAATGTTGAAAAGCTGGTCCAACACATCGCCTTCAATAATAGGAGGAATAAATGAGCAAGCACTTCGAAGATGAACTGCAAGACCTGCACAGTGATATCCTCAAGATGGGGACGCTGGCGGAAGAGGCTATCGCCCGGTCGATCGCGGCATTGCGCGGTCAGGACCGCCTTTTGGCCCAAAACGTCATCGATCAGGACTCGCGCATAGACGCTCTGGAACTGGTCATTGATGATAAGTGCCTCGATATGATCGCCTGCCACCAGCCCATGGCCAAGGACCTGCGTTTTCTGGCGACCGGTATGAAGCTGAACGCGGAGCTGGAAAGGATCGCCGACCTGGCGGTCGATATAGCCCAGCGGGTGCTGGAACTTGCCGACAAGCCGCTTTTGAAGCCTTTGGTCGATATCCCCAAGCTGGAGTCTCTGGCCCAGAACATGGTCAAGACAGCAATCGATTCTTTTATCAAACAGGACAGCGCTTTGGCCAGGAACGTGATCCTTATGGATCCAGAAGCCGACCGCCTGAAAAGGCTCATCCAGAACGAACTCATCAATGATTATATTGTTAAAGACGGCACACTGGCGTCCCGTGCGGTACCGCTCCTTTTGGTGGCCCGGCATCTCGAACGCATCTGCGACCATGCGACCTATATTGCAGAGGATGTTATATATATGGTCAAAGGCGAGGTGGTCAAACACCATCCGGAGAAGCTCATAGAACCTGCCTAGTGATATGCATTTAGCATCTTTTTAACCTATCGCTATATCGTTAATAAACATCAAATTAATCTATTGCATTTTAAAAATCCTTCGGCTATACTAGCGCCAACTTTTAACCGCATAATATGGCTCGGCCCGATGGTCTTTCCCGATCTGCCGACCAGATTAATGGCTTAAAAATATGTGGTCTGATCTTCCACGGCATAGGGCCGGGGAGTGGTGCTAACGGAGCGAGCGGTTGCGGAATGAAGTGAAGCCGCCGCTGGTTCCCAACCGGTGCGATGCCGGGGAAAATCGACCTGCCTTCACTTCTTAAGGTCTATACGGCAGGTACGCAACCAAGGAGTGGATATGATCATGGAATTAGTAAAGCAGTTGCTGGAAGCCGGAGTGCATTTCGGCCACCAGACCAGGCGGTGGAACCCCAAAATGTACAAGTTCATTTTCGGCGACCGCGGCGGGATCTATATCATCGATCTCGAGAAGACCGCCGATTGTTTGAACCAGGCCCGCGATTTCGTGCGAGATAAGGCCGCGAAAGGCGGGCGTTTCCTTTTTGTGGGTACTAAGAAACAGGCCCAGGAGGTCATCCGTGATGAAGCCAGCCGCTGCGGCATGTTCTATGTGAACAACCGCTGGATGGGTGGTCTGCTGACCAATTTCGAGACCGTCAAGAAATCCATCCGCAAACTGCAAGATATTGAGCGCATGGAAAAGGACGGGACCTTTGCCAAGCTCACCAAGAAAGAGGTCTCGCTGCTCAATAAGGAAAAAGAACGCCTGGTCAACGATCTGGGCGGTATACGCGATATGACCCAGGCCCCGGATGTAATGTTCGTAGTGGATGTGCTGAACGAAGATATAGCGGTAAAAGAGGCTGTCCGCCTGAAGATCCCTATTGTGGCCATGATCGACACCAACAGCGACCCCGATCCGATCAGTTATCCGATCCCGGCCAATGACGACGCGGTCAAGTCGATACGGCTGATCACCTCTATGCTCGTAGACAGCATAGTCGAGGGCCGCAAAGAGTTCGCCGGAACTGAGCAGACCAAGACCGTCGAGGCTCCTGCCGCCGCGCCGCAGCCGCCCGAGGCCGCAGCCGATCTGCCGCTGACCGAGGTGATCCCGGAAGTGATCAAAGAGAGCTTGTCCGAAGACCTGGATGAGTTCGAACACGTCGTAAAGAAAGATGGCGACAAGGATCTGAAGAAGCCCAAGAAAAGCTTGGAAAGGGAGTAATAAAGATGTCACTTGATGCTATAAAAGAACTGCGCGAGCAGACCAATTGCGGGATCATCGATTGTAAAAAGGCTTTGGCGGAGGCCAACGGTGATGTTGAAAAAGCCAAAGTTATCCTGCGCGAAAAAGGTCTTCAGATGGCGCTGAAGAAGGCGTCCCGTGCAGCCAATGAAGGCCGCATTGAAGCCTATATACACCAGGGGAACAAACTGGGGGTTCTGGTCGAAGTCAACTGCGAGACCGACTTTGTGGCCCGCAACGAAGACTTCATAAGTTTCTGTAAAGACCTGGCAATGCATATTGCCGCCATGGCGCCCAAGTACTTAAAAAAAGAAGACGTTCCGGCCGACCTGCTGGCGGATCAGGAAGATCAGGACGGGTTCCTCAAGTCCAGCGTTCTTATGGAACAGGCGTTCGTCAAGGAGGCCTCAAAGAGCATCCGGGACCTTTTGAACGAATTGATAGCCAAGATCGGGGAGAATATCCTTATCGGGCGTTTCATAAGGTTCAAGATCGGCGAATAACGGAAGGAGATCCTGTGACCAAAGAAACCCCTATTTACAAGCGGATACTGCTGAAGATGAGCGGGGAGGCCCTGCAGGGGTCGCGTGAGCACGGTATTGACGCCGATACCTGCGCCATGTTCGCGTTGCAAATAAGGGAGGTCTGGGAGATGGGCATCCAGGTCGCCTTGGTGGTGGGCGGAGGGAATATCTTCCGCGGCGGTGTGGAGACCAAACGGTTCGGCCTGGACCGTTCGGTCGCTGACCACATGGGGATGCTGGCGACGGTGCTTAACGGCCTGGCGCTGCAGAACGCGCTTGAGCAGCTGGGGGTCCCCACACGGGTCATGACCGCGATCGAAATGCACGCCATAGCTGAACCATACATATTGCGCCGGGCGGTCAGGCACCTGGAGAAAAAACGGGTGGTGATATTCGTGGCCGGTACCGGTAACCCTTATTTTACGACCGATACTGCGGCGGCCTTGCGCGCCAGCGAGATCAAGGCCGAAATAATCATGAAAGCCACTAAGGTCGATGGCGTTTACACCGCTGACCCGATGAAGGATAAAAAAGCCAAGAGATATGAAAAGCTGCGTTTCATTGAAGTCCTCAACCAGAATTTAAAGGTCATGGACTCCACTGCGATCAGCATGTGCATGGACAACACCATACCCATACTGGTATTTAATCTCAATAAGAAGGGCAATATAAAGAAAGCCGTTCTGGGTGAAGCTATTGGGACTATTGTTACATAAAAGGGGTGACCTATGAGTGTGAAAGATATTATCTCGCATACGGATGCCGTCATGAAGAAGACCGTCGAATCGGTTATGAGGGAATTTAACGAGGTGCGTACCGGGCGCGCCCACCCGTCTTTGGTGGAGGAGTTGCATATAGAGTATTACGGTACTCCGACACCCATCAAACAGGTGGCGGCAGTCTCCGCTCCCGACCCGACCTGCCTTGTGATACAACCCTGGGACCCTTCGGCGTTGCCCGAGATCGAGAAGGCACTTTCTAACTCTAAACTCGGCGGGACCCCGAACAATGACGGCAAGATCATACGCCTGGTCATCCCGCCTCTTTCTGAGGAACGGCGCAAGGAGCTGGCAAAGATCGTGAAGGATATGGCCGAGAAAGGCCGCGTTTCTCTGCGTTCTATACGCCGTGAGTCTAACGAGAAGATCGCCAAGCTTAAAAAGGACAACGTTATTGCTGAAGATGATAGTTTTAAAGGACAGGATGAGGTGCAAAAACTGACCGATAAACATATCAAAGAAGTCGATATCATCCTGGAGAAGAAAAGCAAGGAATTGATGACCATATAGTTCAGACCGGCTTCGGATTTCAGCCGAGAAGTTTCTTTATTGGATATTGTTCTTTGACCTTATATTGACCCACTAGCTCATCAGGTAGAGCACAGCCCTTTTAAGGCTGGCGTGCCGCGTTCGAGTCGCGGGTGGGTCACCATTACTTACCTAAAGCAACAAACGTCCTTCCCAAAGGGGTGGACGTTTGTTGCTTTTTCAGAAAAAGGAATGGTGGCGCTGGGATCACACCATTGATCCCGGAGCAATCGGGATTGCGTTCTTTCGTTACTTGGGTTAACTTTATCCGCAAGTAATTGATGTGGTCCCTCGGCAGGGACGCCTAACGGCGTCAGCCATGCCTTGGGACGAAAAAACAAGTTTCCTTGTTTTTTCGGGCGGGTGGCGAAATTGGCAGACGCGCCAGACTTAGGATCTGGTGGGGTAACCCTTGGAGGTTCAAGTCCTCTCCCGCCCATGATATCTTATGACCCGGGTTATTCTGCGGCTGCCCGTCGATTTTAGATTTTATATTGACACCTAAGGCGGCTTTGTTAGAATAAACGCAATTTCTGGAAGCTCATCATGACAACGAAGTCGCCAGGACGTCAGAAAGAAGAACGGGATCGCGTAATTTCTTGCTTTAAATGCGGCGGTAATTCAGTTGGCTAGAATGCGACCTTGCCAAGGTCGATGTCGTGGGTTCAAATCCCATCCGCCGCTTTTTTTTGACAATTGAGGAAGGGATTCCCTGTATGAATATTAGAGACTTTCTGTGTGAAGATGCTGTGACGGCAGACCTCAAAGCATCTAGTAAAAAGGAATTGATCGAAGAAATGGTTAGCATGATGGTCGAGGCCGGTGCTTTTGAAAAAAAGCATAAGGTCAAGATCATCGATGTGCTCATGGCCCGGGAAGCCTTGGGATCAACTGCCATCGGGCAGGGGATAGCTATCCCGCATGGCAAGACTGATTGTGTAAGTAAGCTGGTGGCGGGACTGGGCATCAGCAAAAAGGGCATTGATTTTGACGCCCTCGACGGAGAGCCGGCGCATATTTTCTTTCTGCTGGCGGCCCCGGTCGATTCGGCCGGTCCCCATCTGAAGGCTTTGGCCCGGGTGTCCCGTCTCTTGAAGGACAAATATTTCCGCGAAAGTTTAAGGGTCTCTAAGGATAAAAAAGAAATCCTCGAATTGGTTTATCGCGAGGACGATCAACTAGCCTGAACGGACAATGTCCAGCAACCTACTCAAGTGGCTTTACCCAGGGATGCAGGTCAAGCGCTGGATTTTGATCTCGCTGTTGGGGATATGCATAGTAGCGGGCGGGGCATATTTTGTGCCGAGCCCTTACGCTTTTGTCCGGGCTTTTGGATTTGTCATCATACTCTGCGGGACTCTTTTCATCGTCATCGGTATCGGCAAGATGACGATCTCGCTTATTACCTTGTTCCTCCCCAAAAGGGAACAGGATCTGGTTAATATTCTCTATCAGAAGCGTTATCTTGAGCGCGGGCCGAAGATCGTGGCTATCGGAGGCGGGCACGGGCTGTCCAACCTGCTGCTGGCGCTCAAAGATTATACCTCTAACATCACCGCTATCGTAACAGTGGCTGACAGCGGGGGATCATCGGGACGCCTGCGCGAACAGTTCAATATTGTGGCGATGGGCGATATCCGCAATTGTTTGGTCGCATTAGCGGATGCCCCGGCCTTGATGGGTGATCTTTTTCAATACCGTTTTCCAGAGAAGTCCGAATTGCGCGGGCATAACTTCGGGAATCTTTTCCTGACCGCTTTATACGAGGTGGCGGCGCGCGATTTTCAGCAGTCGGTCGAACTTACCAGCAAGGTGCTGGCGATCCGCGGAAAAGTTGTTCCTTCTACCGTCGAGAACGTGCATCTGGTGGCGCGTTACCGGGACGGGGAGATCACGGAGGGAGAGGCCAAGATCCCGCGTCCGGGCGTGGCCATCGAACAGCTTATGCTGAAGCCGCAGGATGCGAAACCGACCGGAGAGGCGCTCCAAGCTATCTCGGAGGCGGATGTTATCATTTTGGGCCCGGGCAGCCTTTATACCAGCGTGCTGCCTAACCTGATCATTAAAGGCATCGCTGATGCCGTGGCCATATCAGCGGCATTCAAGATATATGTATGCAACGTAATGACACAAATGGGGGAATCGGAAGGGATGTCGGCTGGCGACCACGTCCGGGCCCTCATCCAGCATTCAAATAAAAACGTTATCGATGCCGTCTTGGTGAATGCGACCGAGATCCAGGCCCCTGATGCCCTGGCGCGTTACAAACAGGAGAACTCCTTTCCGGTTAAGCCGGATGTGGAGGCGATACGTGATATGGGATACAAAGTCTTTGCCGAAGATATTGTGGGAGTAAAGGATTACGTCCGTCACGATTCTTTAAAACTGACCCAGGCCTTGATAAAGGCTATTGAAAAAAACCGTGTGATAAAGCGCTAAATCTATGTCAAAAATGGAAAAAAAGATCGTTGTCAAGAAAAAGCAGGGCCTGCACGCGCGTCCCGCCGCGGTGTTCGTTCAGATCGCCAATAAATACTTATCTTCTATTTCCGTCCGCAGAGATGCTGAAGAAGTGAACGGCAAATCGATAATGGGCATACTGATGCTGGGGGCTGACAAGGGCTGTGAGATATCGCTGGCAGCCGATGGGCAGGATGCGGAATCGGCCATGAAAGAGCTGGAGGATTTCCTTGCCAAAGAAGAATAAGTCAGAACTTGTTATCAAGGGGATCGCCGCCGCCTCAGGGATCGCGGCTGGCCAGGCTTTTCTCCTGGACCAGCAGGATTTTGTCGTCCCGGAAAGGGCTATCCTGGAAGATGAGGTGCAGATCGAGATCGCCCGCTTCGAGGAAGCCGTCGCTCACACTAAAGCCGAGATCCAGGGCATAAAGGACAAGATCGCTAAAGAAGTCGGCGGACAGGAATCACAGATATTCGATGCGCATCTGCTGGTCCTGGAAGACTGCATGCTGATCGACGAGGTCAAAAAAAGGATATCCGTCGACAAGGCCAGCGCCGAGTATGTTTTTTCCCAGGTCCTGAAACGGTATATAGAGATCTTTGAAAAGATCGAGGACGTCTATATCAAGGAACGCTCCTCGGACGTTTCCGACATCGGCCGACGGGTGCTTAAGCATTTGATGGGCGAGAGCCGCCTGCATGATTTTGAATCTCTCCTGGGCGATATTGTTATAGTGGCCCATGACATTTCCCCCTCCGATGCCGTGACAATGTATAACAGAAAGATCCTCGGCTTCCTGACCGATATCGGAGGCCAGACCGCACATACCGCCATCATCGCCAAGTCCCTGGGGGTCCCGGCCGTGCTGGGTCTCAAAGACGCGACTCTCCGTATCAACAACCAGGATTATGTTATCGTCGACGGCCGTAAGGGCGTGGTCATTGTCAATCCGACCGAAGAGACCAAAAGGCTTTATGAAAAGGAACGCGCCAAACTGGCCCTGGTCGAAGGCGAATATGTCAACATAAAGGATGCTCCGGCGGAAACGACTGACGGCCGGCGGGCCTCCCTGTTGGCCAATTTCGAACTGCACGGCGAGCTGCCGGCGGTGCTCCGTTCCGGGGCCGAAGGGATCGGCTTATACCGCACCGAGTTCTTCTATATGAACCGCATCGACCTGCCAAGCGAGGAAGAGCAGTTCCAGGAATACCGCAAGATCGCCGAAGAAATAGCCCCTAATCCGGTGGTGATCCGCACGCTCGATCTGGGGGGGGATAAATTCGTTTCCAGCCTGCAGCTTCCGCGGGAGATGGTGCCGTTCCTGGGGTCGCGTGCCATCCGGCTGTGCCTGGAAGAACAGGAGATATTCCGTACCCAGCTGAGGGCCATACTCCGCGCCTCCGCATACGGTAACGTCATGCTGATGTATCCGATGATCGCCGGCCCCGGCGAACTGCGGGCGGCGAACGGTATACTCAAGGGGGTCAAGCAGCGGCTGAGGGACAAAGGCGTTGCTTTCAATGAAAATATCCCGGTGGGCGTGATGATCGAGGTCCCGGCCGCAGCCATGACAGCGGACCTCTTGGCGCAGGAAGTGAACTTTTTCAGCATCGGGACCAACGACCTTATACAGTATACTTTGGCGGTCGACCGGGCTAACGAAAAGATGGCGCAATTTTATGAACCGGGTCATCCGGCAGTATTGCGGCTGATCAGGCGCACTATCAATGCCGCGCATGACGCGGGCATAAGAGTGGGAGTCTGCGGTGAAATGGCCAGCGATCCGACCCTGGCCCTCATTCTGCTCGGCCTGGGCCTGGATTCATTCAGCATGTCTCCGACCAGTATCCCGCAGATCAAACGCGCCATACGCAGCATAAAATTCTCTGATACGGAAGAACTGGCCCGGCAAGCCTTGAAACTTTCGACCGGTCAGGAAGTCCTGGAATTCATGGTCGGCGAAATAAAGAAACTCGTTCCGGATTTTTACATATACGACGCGCAAAATAAATAACGGCAAGAAAATGAAATTGCTTATTTTGGCCGGAGGCTACGGGACCCGGCTTTACCCCCTCATAAAAGATACTCCCAAGGCCCTGCTCGAAGTCGCGGGCAAGACCCTTATCGACCATACCCTGGATAAATTCAACGATGTACGAGATATCGAAGAAGTCTTGGTTGTTACTAACGACAAGTTTAACGTCCAGTTGTTAAAATGGGCTGAAACGCGGCATAAAAAACCATTCCCGATACGTGTCGTTAATGACGGCACCTGCTCCCCGGAAGAACGCCTGGGGGCCATGGGAGATGTCCTGTTCGTAATGGACCGTTGCGGAGTCCTGGAGGACCTGGTGGTGGTCGGCAGCGATAATATGTACGATGCCGGGGTGACGGAATTCATCCGCTTCGCCCAAGGCCGGGGTGAGGCCGTTACGGTAGGGGCTTATGACCTGGGCGATATATCCGCGGCCAGCAAGTATGGCGTTATCGAACTGGACCCGTCCGGGCGCATCCTTTCCCTCGAAGAAAAACCGGCCCGTCCCCGTTCCAGCCTGATATCCATGTGCCTTTATTATTATCCCCGGGAATCTTTGCCCATGCTCAGGTTCTTTATCGACGAGACTCATAACAAGGACACGACCGGTGGTTATATACAGTGGTTGTACCGGAAGACCTCTGTTTATGGTTTTAAATTCAGTGGGAGATGGTATGATATCGGCAGTTTGGAATCGTACCAGGAAGCCCAGAAGCATTTTTCGGACTAAATCCTGTTGCCAAAGAAAGGAAGGTAGTTGTGAAAGGAAATTATTTTATAACCTCTGAATCGGTAGGGAACGGACATCCCGATAAGGTATGCGACCAGATCTCGGATGCGGTGCTGGACGCGGTAATGAAAGATGATCCGCGCGGCCGTGTCGCCTGCGAAACTTTCATCAGCGCAGGCTTGGTAATAGTCGGGGGGGAGATAACCACTTCAACCTATGTTGACGTGCATAAATTGGTGCGCGGCGTTTTGAGCGATATAGGCTATACCAACCAGGTATACGGGTTCGATTCGTCTACCTGCGCTATACTCAATGCCATCAACCGGCAGTCGCCGGACATCGCCCAAGGGGTGGACGCGGGAGGCGCGGGCGACCAGGGGATCATGTATGGTTACGCAACTGACGAGACCAAGGAACTGATGCCCCTTCCGATAACGCTGGCCCACAAGCTGGTCAAGAGGGTGGAGGAAGTCCGTAACAAAAAGATCCTGGATTATCTGGGGCCGGACTGCAAGAGCCAGGTCACGGTCGAATACATCGACGGGCAGCCGAAGCGCATTGATACGGTCGTTCTGGCGTGCCAGCATACTGAAAAGATCCTCGACAAGACAGGCAAAAAGATCACTGACAAGGCGCGCAAGGAGATCATCAAGCTGGTGGCGATGCCGGTGGTCGGGAAGCTCATAGACAAGGACACCAAGTTCTATATTAACCAGACCGGCAAGTTCGTGGTCGGCGGACCGCAGTCGGACACGGGAGTCACCGGGCGCAAGATCATCGTCGATACCTACGGCGGTATCGTACCGCACGGCGGGGGGGCTTTTTCGGGCAAGGACCCGACCAAGGTCGACCGTTCGGCGGCTTACATGTGCCGTTATATCACCAAGAACATCGTTGCCGCCGGCCTGGCAAAAAAATGCCTGATCCAGCTCAGCTATGTCATAGGCAAGGCCGAACCTCTCAGCATATTCGTGGACACCTTCGGCACCGGCATTGTCAGCGAAGAGACCCTGGTGGATATCATACGCAAAAACTTTGACCTTACTCCGGCGGGGATCATCAAGACCCTCGACCTGCGTAAGCCGGTCTTCCGTCAGACCGCGGCCTACGGTCATTTTGGCAACCCCAATTTCCGTTGGGAAAAGACAGATTTGACCGCTAAGCTTAGAAAAGACGCGGGGGTTTGAACGTTCCTTATGGCCTATGGGTCGTGGGAGCATACAGCACAAACAAGTCATGTGAATAAAAAGCCACATAAAAGAAAGAAAGATTATGTCTGCCAAGGAATACAAAGTTAAGGACATGACCCTTGCTGAACTGGGCCACAAGCAGATAGCTATGGCGGAAAAAGAGATGCCTGGCTTGATGTCCCTGAGGCGTAAGTACGGCAAGAAAAAACCACTTAAAGGAGCTCGTATCACCGGGTCGCTCCATATGACCATTGAGACGGCCGTCCTGATAAAGACGCTGGTGGAACTCGGCGCCGACCTGCGCTGGGCCAGCTGCAATATCTATTCCACCCAGGACCAGGCGGCGGCAGCGATCGCAGACCTTGGCATACCGGTCTTTGCCTGGAAAGGCGAGACGCTCAAGGAATACTGGTGGTGCACCAAGAAGGCCCTGATGTTCCCTGGTGGCAGAGGCCCGGACCTGATAGTGGATGACGGTGGCGATGCCACTTTGATGGTGCATCTGGGATTGGAGGCTGAGAAGAACCCGAAAGTGCTCGACCGCAAAGCCGCCGGCGAGGACGAACAACAGCTTTTGTTGTGTCTCAAGCAGACCCTCAAAGAGGACCCGCAATTATGGCACCGGATCACTCCCAAGATTCGCGGCGTTTCAGAGGAGACCACTACCGGCGTTCACCGCCTTTACCAGATGATGCAGGAAAAGAAACTGCTGTTCCCGGCCTTCAACGTCAACGATTCGGTGACCAAATCCAAGTTCGATAACCTTTACGGATGCCGCGAATCCCTGGCCGACGGCATCAAGCGGGCCACTGATATCATGCTGGCCGGCAAAGTGGCCTTGGTATGCGGCTACGGCGATGTGGGTAAGGGTTGTGCTCATTCCTTGCGCTCATACGGAGCGAGGGTCATCATTACAGAGATCGACCCCATTTGCGCGCTGCAGGCGGCCATGGAAGGTTTCGAGGTCAAAACAGTTGAAGAAGCCCTCCCGGAATCTAATGTGTTCATCACGGCCACCGGTAATTGCGATATCATAACAGCCAAGCATATGTCCCAGATGCTGGACCATTCCATCGTCTGCAACATAGGTCATTTTGACAATGAGATCCAAGTTGCCGACCTGAATAAATGGCCCGGAGTCAAACAGGTCAATATTAAGCCCCAGGTGGACAAATATATCTTCCCGGATGGACATTGCATCATCCTCCTGGCCGGAGGCCGTTTGGTCAACCTGGGTTGCGCTACAGGACATCCGTCATTCGTCATGTCCAATTCCTTCACCAACCAGACCCTGGCCCAGATGGAGCTCTGGCAGAAGAAATACCGCATAGGCGTTTACAGGCTTCCCAAACATCTGGACGAGGAGGTAGCCCGTTTGCATTTGGACAAAGTGGGCGCAAAATTGACCAAACTCACGGCGAAACAGGCGGCATATATCGGCGTATCTCCGGAGGGGCCTTACAAGCCGGACCATTACCGCTATTGAGCATGCTTGAAAAGAAAGTGCGACGTATTACGCGGTCAGCAGAACTGATCAATGAACTGGACCAACCGCTGGTCCGCCGTTCACTCTCGAACAGCATTAACCGCGGCGTCTCCATCCTGAAGACGACACGTTCCCAGTCCTTCCCGACTTGAGTCAATTGGGTTGTTTTTGCCGGATCGGTCTATGAAGTGCGTTGACGTAACGGGATTTTTGCCATATACTTGGAACTCGTATTTTGTCTAAAGATTTTACCCATTATGCCTGAGCTATGATATTTTATTATCAACCTAGGACCAGTACAAAAAGTTATTTGCTTACAAGACAGCTGGTGTGGATCAAAAAATAAACCAAAGAAGGAAGGAAGATATGCCAAAGATCTATTACGACAAGGATGCAGACCTGAACGTTCTGAAAGATAAGACCGTGGCCATCATAGGATATGGGATACAAGGTCGCGGCCAGGCGCTCAATCTGCGCGACAGCGGCGTCAATGTTATAGTCTCCGAGATAGAAAGCAGCCCGAACTACAAGAAAGCCGTCGAAGATGGATTCAAGCCCATCGAGGCCGGCAAGGCTGCCCAGAAAGGCGATATCATCCAGATCCTCACCCAGGACCACCTGCAGGCGGAGATCTATAAAAAATCCATCCGTAAGCATATGAAACCGGGGAAGTCGCTGGTATTTTCACACGGTTTTAATATCCATTTCGGACAGATCAAGCCGCCGGAGAACGTCGATGTATGGATGGTCGCACCCAAAGGGCCGGGCTCTTTCGTGCGCCGCCAGTTCGAGGAAGGCAAGGGCGTTCCCTGCCTTGTGGCCATACACCAGGACGCTTCAGGCAACGCGCTCAAACTCGCCTTGGCTTATGCCAAAGGTTTGGGCGGCACACGGGCCGGAGTTTTCTCCACCACCTTCAAAGAGGAGACCGAGACCGATCTTTTTGGTGAACAAGTCGTGCTTTGCGGAGGCACCAGCGAGCTGGTCAAGGCCGGGTTCGAGACCTTGGTCGCGGCCGGCTATGCGCCTGAGATGGCATATTTCGAATGCCTGCATGAGTTAAAACTCATCGTTGACATTGTTTATGAAGAAGGCATCGCCGGGATGCGCAAACGTGTTTCCGATACGGCCGAATACGGTGATTATTCCCGCGGCAAACGTATCATTAACGAGCGCACCAGGAAGGAGATGCAAAAGATCCTCAAGGAGATACAATCAGGCAAATTCGCCCGCGAGTGGATGCGTGAGAACAAAAAGGGACGTCCGAACTTTTCCAAGATGCGGGATGATCAGCAGAAGCACCAGATCGAAGAGGTCGGCAAGCGACTTAGAGGCATGATGTCCTGGATAAAAAAGTAAGGCTGCGTTCTTAATTAAAATTAATTAGCACATAAAAAGACGCACTTACCGGGTGCGTCTTTTTTATCCCGGGTCCT
>CAYTIW010000026.1:0-7559 GCA_964438075.1 uncultured Planctomycetales bacterium | reverse complement strand
AGGGAAAGAAGGTTAGGTATGGCAAAAGAAGATAAAGTATGGATATTCGATACTACCCTGCGCGACGGGGAACAGGCTCCCGGCGCCAGCATGAACCAGAACGAAAAGATGGAACTGGCCCTGGCGCTTGAGCGTCTGGGCGTGGATATCATCGAGGGCGGGTTCCCTGTCATTTCCAAGGGCGACTTCGACTCGGTCGCTATTATCGCCGGCAAGGTCAAGCATTCCGTGGTGGCGGGACTGGCCCGGGCGGTAAAAAAGGATATCGATGCTGCGGCAGAGGCTTTGAAGGCGGCCCAACGGCCACGTATCCATGTTTTCCTGGCTACCTCTAAGATACATCTGGAACACAAACTCCGGAAAACGCCGGACGAGATCGTGCAGATGGCCGTGGACGCGGTCGCCTACGCCCGCAACAAGGTCGATGACATCGAGTTCTCCCCGGAGGATGCCTCCCGTTCCGAGAAGCAGTTCCTCTACCGTGTGCTGGAGGCCGTGATCAAGGCCGGGGCCCGCACCGTTAACATCCCGGATACCGTGGGGTATGCGATGCCGGACGAATACGGCCGGTTGATATCTGATATACGCAACAACGTCCCCAACATCAACAAGGCTGTCATCTCGGTCCATTGTCATGACGACCTCGGGCTGGCGGTAGCGAATTCCCTGGCCGCCATTAAGAACGGCGCCCGCCAGGTCGAGTGCACGGTCAACGGCATCGGCGAGCGGGCCGGCAATGCCTCCATGGAAGAGATCGTCATGGCGCTGCGGACCAGGCAGGACTACTACGGGTGTACTACGGACATAAGAACGCCCGAGATCTGCCGCACTTCAAGGCTGGTGAGCAAGTTCACCGGTTTCGCGATAGCGCCGAACAAGGCCATCGTGGGCGCCAACGCTTTCCGACATGAGTCGGGCATACATCAGGACGGCGTGCTGAAAGAACCGACCACCTACGAGATCATGCGCCCGGAAGATGTCGGCTTCACCGGCCTGGGCCTGGTGCTGGGCAAACATTCCGGCCGCCACGCCCTCAAGGCGAGGCTGAAACAGCTGGGGATCGATCTCAATGATGAACAGCTGGACAAGGCCTTTGTGCGCTTCAAGGACCTCTCGGACAAGAAGAAAGAGGTTTTCGATGAGGACCTGATCGCTATCGTCGAGGACGAGTCCAGGGAAGTCAAGGACATCTGGACCCTGGAAGGCCTGGACGTGAAGAGCGGGATGGGGGTCAAGCCGCAGGTAGAAGTGCGCTTGCGCAGCGGCGGCAAAGTCTACAAGCGCAAGGCTACCGGCGACGGGCCGGTAGATGCCTGTTATCTGGCCATCGACGAGATCACCGGCCTAAAAGGCAAGCTCCTTAACTACGGGATCCAGTCCGTTACACAAGGCAAGGACGCTTTAGGAGAAGTCCGGGTCCGCGTCAGTTTCGATGAAAAGAAAGTGATCGGTATCGGTACCTCGACCGATGTCATCGAAGCGTCGGTGAAAGCATATCTTAATGCGGTGAACAAGGCCTGCATGAGCGGCAGATCAAAGGCCAAAGCCGGGAAAGCGATCGATTTCGGCCTGCAACCGTAAACCCGTACGGGACGGGAATGCCCCTGACGGCTGACTATTATGTTAAAAAATAAAGCCACCTACGGTCTGGTCGGTTATCCGCTCGGCCATAGCCTTTCTCCGGTAATGCATAACACCGCCTTCAGGGAACTTGACGTGGAGGCGGAGTACGTGCTTTTCCCTATGCAGAAAGAGGAGCTGGCTTCATTCTTCGACGAACTCCGCCGTGAGGACAGCCCCATATTCGGTCTGAACGTGACCGTGCCTCATAAGGAGAACGTGCTGCCTTATCTGGACAGCCTGGACCCTTTTGCCCAGAAGGTCGGGGCGGTCAACACGGTCGTGATCACCGGCCAGCGCAAACTGGCAGGCTTCAATACTGACGGGCCCGGTTTCCTTACCCACCTGACAGAGTGCGGCTTCGATCCGGTCGGCAAGAGGATAGCCCTCTTGGGAGCGGGGGGCGCAGCGCGGGCCCTGGTCAGCGTTTTTTGTCTGGTCCCGGAACAGCCGGAGTCGATAAGGATATTCGATATCGACCGGGACCGCGCAGTGGCCTTGATCCGTGACCTGGGTCAACGTTTGGATGTCAGCCGGGTACACATCGTCGATGCCATAGATGACCTTAATATCCAGCTGGCGGACCTGCTGATAAACGCCACGCCTATCGGCATGAAAAGCGAAGACGTGGCCCTGGTCAGCGAGGAACTGCTGCACAGCAATCTGATGGTCTATGACCTGGTCTATAACCCGGCCGAGACCGCGCTTTTGAAAATGGCCAGGCAAAAGGGCGCGCGGGCCGTCAACGGGCTGAAGATGCTTTATTACCAGGGGGTGCTGTCCTTCCAGCACTGGGCGCAGATCCAACTGCCCGAGAATGTTAAGGAAAGAATGTGGTTCGAACTGGAAAAGGCTAACCAGAAAAAATAACACTACGCTTGTATTGGCGGGCCAGGAGAATAAATGGAACTGGAATATTTTCTAAAATTTTTGTTCTTTATCGGCGGAGCGGTAGTAGGCAGTTTCCTCAACGTATGTATTGTGCGCCTGCCTCAGGAAAAGTCCGTGGTCTCCCCTTCGTCGCATTGCCCCCAATGCAAGAAACCGATACGCTGGTACGATAATATTCCCCTGGTGAGCTATTTCGTCCTGCGCGGCAAATGCCGCGACTGCGGGGCAGCATTCTCTCCGCGTTATGTTATCGTTGAGTGCCTGACCGCTGCTCTGTTTGCGTTCTTTTACAAGTTCTTCGGGTTAAATTGGCTTTTGGTGCCGTACCTTTTGATGCTGTGCTGTTTTATCGTGGCCACCTTTGTCGACCTGGAACACCGGATCATCCCCGATGAGGTCAGCGTGGGCGGGATGTTCGCCGGGTTCTTGCTGAGTTTTATTTTTCCCGCCATGCACCTGGGGGCCATTTACGCGGAATTATCAATCGTAGGTTACACTGCCACAGCGCTGGTCCTGCTGGCTTTGGCAGCCCAGCTGATACACCTAAAAATAGAGAAGGTCCATATTGAACGCAACGAGATACTTTTTGTCTTTCTATGCCTGGGATTGATCGTCCTGCAGTTGTCAGTCCTTTACCTGCCTCCCAGCTGGGAAGCCTTCCTGCCGCAGTGCCGATCCCTGGCGGCCTCCATCCAAGGGGCGCTCATAGGGGGAGGGCTTATTTATTGCATGGGGCTGGCGGGAGAAATGATCTTCCGCAAAGAGGCGATGGGCGGAGGAGATGTCAAACTATTGGCCATGATAGGCGCCTTTTTGGGCTGGAAACTGGCCATACTTACGTTCTTCATCGCCCCGTTCTTCGGTGCCATAGTTGGGGTAGTGGAAAAGATACGAACGAAGGACAGCGCGATCGCCTACGGGCCTTATCTGGTCCTGGGCGCGCTGATCAGCCTTTTCTGGGGTAATTTGTTGATACCAAAGATCATGTCCGGCCGCTGGTTCTAATAACGGCTTTTGGTGTGTTATCCCCGTGATCGTCGTTCATGCTGGATTAAAAAGATCTGCCCTTGATCCTTTAAGATGTTCTCATTCCTGCTCAATCTCGTCGGTATCGCCTTCCTGGCCGCGGGTCTGGCTCTAAGCCCGTGGGGCGCAAGCCTGCTTTTGAAATTCCCATTATCGGCCTTGAGCGCTGCTGAGAACGTGGTCCTGCTCGCCGCCAGCCTGACGGCTGCCGCTTTAGGGGCCATCTGCCTTTGGCGGAAGCAGGCCGTGGGCAATATCCTGTTATTAATAACGGTTACGGCCATCGGGCTGGCCGCGGCAGAATTCTGGCTGGCCAGCCGTCCCGAGATAGGTGATGATCCGCGCCTGCAACTGGAAAAAGACGGCAAGCACATCGTTTGCTTTCCCTTTATTGAAGGCACCCAACTGCCGGAGAAGATCCGGGACCCCAGGACCGGCAAAGATCTCTTGTGCGTGGCCGAGTACCCGGAACTCCGCAAGAAAGGATACTTTCCAAGCCGGCCGCACAAGGTTTTGATCGTGGGCGATTCCTTCACCTACGGAGGGGGCGTGGTAGAGACCGATACGCTCGGGTTCCTGCTGGGGGTGGCCTTCCCACGTTTCAATTTCATCAATTACGGAAAGTCGGGTATGGAGATAACCAACATCCACCGGATCATGGATCAGGCCCTGGACCAGAACCCTGCCGTTAAGGACGTTATTTATTTTTATAACATCAACGACGTCCTGTTGAGCGGACCAGTCGGTGAGAAACAAAAATTCATCAACGACCTGGAAATGGTCCGTCTGGAACGCATCAACCGTTTTACGACTCCGGTCGGACGCTGGCTCTGCAAAAGCACTCTTTTCCGCATAGCCAACCGGGTCCTGGTCATGAGGAGAGAGACGGACCTTACTATTCAAAATTACCTGGACTCCTACGACCCTGAACATAATGGCGAAGCCTTGGACCGCACCGTGCGGGAACTGGCCCGCATGGACCAGACCGCCCGCAAGAAGGGCGCCCGTTTGACAGTGGTGATGTACCCTCTCCTGTATAAGAACGGACGAGGGGAATATCCTTTCGTCCCGATACACCGTTTCATGGAAGCGGCCTGCCTGAGATCCGGCATCCCTTTCATCGACGGTCGGCACGCCTTTGCCGGAGAAAAAGACCTCCGTCCTTTGATGGTCCACCCGGTGGCGGATTATCACCCCAACGGCAAGGCCAACCGCCTGATGGTCGACCTGCTCTACAAAGCGAACAAGGTAAAACCTTTGTTCAGATAGGACGGCTGGATTCATAAATTTAACTTGTCGCCGCCTTTTTTCCTTAGTATATTAAAAAACTCTAGAATAAACGTTCGAGCTGTTCCTGCCTGTTTTGATCCAAAAGCGGTGAACAAGGTCGTATCAAGATCCGTAGTTAATCAGCCCGCGGCGGGCTGGAAGAAAGAAAAGGGGAGTGACTTATGGTTTCTTACAAGGAGCTCGGGCTGGTCAATACCCGGGAAATGTTCAAGAAGGCCGTTAAGGGCGGATACGCCGTTCCGGCCTACAATTTCAACAATATGGAGCAGATCCAGGCCATCATCACGGCCTGCGTGGAAACGCAGTCGCCGGTGATACTGCAGGTCTCTTCCGGGGCGCGCAAGTACGCCAACTCGACGCTCCTGCGCTGGATGGGGCAGGGCGCGGTCGAGATGATGAAGGAACTTGCCAAAGCCAAGAACCTTAAAGAGGTCCCCATCGCCCTGCATCTGGACCACGGCGACACCTTCGAGCTTTGCGTGTCCTGCATCGAATCCGGTTTCTCGTCGGTCATGATCGACGGTTCCCACCATCCCTATGATAAGAACGTGGAGTTGACCAAAAAAGTGGTGGAGTATGCCCACAAATATGACGTGACAGTGGAAGGTGAGCTGGGCGTTCTGTCCGGCATAGAGGACGACGTGGTGGCGGCCAAATCCATCTACACCCAGCCCGACCAGGTGGTGGATTTCGTGACCAAGACCGGCGTGGATTCCCTGGCCATCTCGATCGGCACTTCACACGGCGCCTACAAGTTCAAGCCCGAACAGTGCACCCTGGACCCGAAGACCAACACGTTGGTCCCGCCGCCGCTCAGGTTCGACATCCTGGAAGAGATCGAGAAACGGATACCCGGCTTCCCAATAGTGCTGCACGGTTCCAGCTCGGTCATGCCGGAGTACGTCGACATGATCAACAAGAACGGCGGCAAGCTCAAGGCCGCGGTCGGCATCCCCGTGGAACAGCTGCGCAGGGCCGCAGCGTCGGCCGTGTGCAAGATCAACATCGACTCTGACGGACGCCTGGCCATGACCGCGGTGATCCGCAAGGTCTTCAACGAGAGCCCGGCCGAGTTCGACCCGCGCAAGTATCTGGGGCCGGCACGCGACGCCCTGGTACAGGTCTACAAACAGAAGAATGAGCAGGTCCTGGGTTCAGCCGGCAAGGCCTGATGTCCCTGAACATCTGTTCTGAGAATTATTCACGCCGGGGCTTAACAACCCCGGCGTTCCATTTAACAGGTCCGGCACTCTGAATATTTGCGCCCACGGCGCTGTCCGGGGTATCGCCGCAGGGAAGGTAAGGGGAACCGACCGTGTACTGTCCTGGATATGAACGCCGCCACAGAAGACGATCTTTCTGTTCCAGGCCAAGTTAAATTTAATAGAAGAAATTACCCAAACTTCCCTGGGTATGACAAAATAAAATATTCAGCGTTTGGATATAAGATCGAGGGAAGCTTTCATGGCCTTAGGATCATCCGGAAAGCCTCACAAATATCACGACTTTTATTCACGGTCCGGGAAGCGGGAAGACAAATGGCCGCTCTGGCTGGCTGTCGCCTTGGTCTGCCTTATGACCGTCTGGATCGGCTGGCCTTTGTTCACCTCACAGCTTTTGGTGGGCCATGATTCCAGGGCCGCCTTTATCCGCGTCCTGGGGATGCAGGAATATTTCGGCTCGGGACAGATCTTCGTCCGTTGGTTCCCGGACCTGAACTGGGGACACGGCGGGCCGATGTTCAACTTCTATCCGCCTCTCTTTTATTTCATAGCCAGCGCGCTCAGCGCAGTCCTGGGGAACCCCTCGCTGGCGGTTAACCTGACCCTGTTAGCCCTCTGGTTCCTGTCAGGGGTCACCATGTTTTTCCTGGTGAGGCATTACTGGGGAGGCTGGGCCGGCCTGGTGTCGGCCGCGGCCTATATTTTCGCGCCCTACCACGTGGTAGACGTCTACACCCGCGGCGCCTACGCCGAGTTCGCGGCATTCACGCTCTTGCCGTTCATACTGCTGGCTTTGACCAGGCTTACGGAGACCCTGAAAGCTTCTTGGTTCCTGTCGGTGGCTCTTTCGACAACGGCTCTGTTCCTGGCGCATAACGCGACCTGCCTTATGTTCATGCCTTTTGTGGTCCTGTATGGCCTCATGCTGCTGATCACCACCAGGTCCTCGCGCTGGAAGAGCGGATGGCTCATGGCCGTATCGCTGGCCTTGGGAGCCTTGATGGCGGCGTTCTTCTGGGTGCCGGCCTTGACCGAGACCGCTTTCATCCGCACCGATTTCCTCGTGCACGGGCGCTATTATTACTGGAAGAATTTCCTGGACTGGACAGCGGTCCTGAACCCGCCATGGCCTTTGCCGGCGGGCCAGAGGTTCAGTTTCGACGGTATTTATTTTGATATCGGCGGCTGGCAGGTCCTTCTGGCAGCGGCGACTATCGTTATGCTGGCCCGGAGCCGGCGGGTCCGCCTGGAAAAGGGGAGGCTCTTATTCTTTCTTTCCGTCGCGGTCCTTTCATTCTTGATGGTCCTGCCGTTATCCAGGCCAGTATGGGAGAGCCTGCCGATGATACATTTCGTGCAGCTGCCGTGGCGTTACCTGGTCCTGGCCACGCTGGGGCTGTCGGTCCTGGCCGGGGGCTGGCTGGCGGTGGTCTTTGACCGCCGGGCCAAGGCCGCGGGCACGTTCCTGTGCATACTGCTTTTGGGGCTTTCCGGTACGCTGACCACCAG
>CAYTIW010000025.1:0-31986 GCA_964438075.1 uncultured Planctomycetales bacterium | reverse complement strand
CCTGGGCCGGACAGGAGAGGGCGTTCGCGGAAGGCAACCTCCACGAAGCAAGCATTCTGGAGTGGGCCGAGCAGAACCTACCCGGCGGGCCATTTGCCGCGCTCAACCGGCAGGCAGAAGTCTTGCTCAACTGGTATGACCAGCCGCTACTGGTGGGGCATCCTGACGGCCTGATGTATGTCAAGGGGCATACCTACAAACCGCCCGTGGGTTTGGTCGAGGCCAAGTGCCTCTCGCAACGCGCCTTCCAGGAGTTCCGCGAGAAGGGTGTCCGCGAGTCGCACCCGCAGTATTACGCACAGGTGCAGCTCTACACCGAAGCATGGAATGTCTACCGTGGGCAGGATGACTCCTACCGCCTATGGTTAGAAGGCGGTTGGCTTGTTGCCCGCAACAAGGAAACCCCGAAGTCGCGCATGTGGGACCACCACTACGAGTGGATCGAGTACGACCCCGCCTTTTGCGAACGCGAGTGCAAGCGGCTTGCCGAACTGCAGGCGACAATCGCCAACGGCGGCAACATCGAGCCGCCCTACAACCCGACCGACAACTGGCAATGCCGCCAGCCCTGGTGCCCATACACCTACGACTGCCATCCCGACTACCGCAAGCCTGCCGAGGGCTTCGTGCGGCAGGACGAACTGGAGGCGGCGGTCGTGCGCTACCGGGAGATCGGCGACGAACTCAGCGACCTCAACGCCGAGCGTGATGCGCTGAAAGCACAGTTGGAGGCGACCGCCGCCAAGTCGCCCGTCCTGGCCGGTTCGTGGCAGGTGCAGTTAGTCAGCCAACGGCGCGAGTCGTTTGATACCAAGTTGGCGCGGAAGGAACTGGCCCCCGACATCCTCGCCAAGCTGCTACGAGTCACCGAGTTCACCCAACTCAAAATCGAGGAGGCCCTGTAGATGGAAACCAGTCCGAGCATCGCGGCCCTGGCGAAAGCCCTCGCCGCGTTCCAAGGTGAAGCGACGAACCCGCCCAAGACGCGCACCGCTGTCGTGGAGCACAAGAACGGCGGCAAACACAGCTACAACTACGCCGACCTGTCGGACATCATCACGGCGGTCAAGGCGGGCATGAAGAAGCACGGCCTGTCTGTCGTGCAGTCGGCCGTCAGCACCGAGCAGGGCATCGGCGTGTCCACCATGCTCACGCATGAAAGCGGCGAGTGGGTGAAGTCGGACCCGCTCATCCTGCCGCTGAGGGACGCCACGCCGCAGGCGGCGGGTTCGGCAGTCACCTACGCCCGCCGCTACGCGCTGTCGGCCATCCTGGGCATCAGCACCGAGGAGGACGATGACGCGGGGCTCGCCGAGGACCACCAGAAGAACCGCCCGCAGGCCGTCAGACCGCAGCCCGCGCCGCAGCCCGCGCCGCAGCCCGCGAAGCCCACCGAGAACGGCGCACCCTCCGGCAGCGTGTCAATGCCCTTCGGCAAGCACGAAGGCAAGGCCCTGAAGGACATCGACACCAACTACCTGTCCTGGCTTGCCAAGAACCTCGTGGACCCGAAGTACAACGGCAAGTGGGACGCGCTACGCGCCGATGTCGTCGCCGTCCTCGCCGAGCGCGAGTTCAACCAGACCCGCGACGGCATGGGCACAGAGGTTGCCGACGAGGGGGCGCAGGCATGAGCGCATCTGTCTTCGATGTCCTAGACAGCCTCAAAGACATGGTGAGTGGCAACGCAACGCCGCCAGATGCCAAGGCGTTGGGCGAATTGCCTCACGCTCTGGTGGACCGCATCGCGATGGGCGGGCCACAGAAAGTCTACCGGTTCGCCAACGACTACGGGGCGAGCGTGGTGTGCCATGTTGGCTCCTACGGCTACCCCCGCAAGTGGGAGTTGGCGGTTCTCAAGTATGACGGCGCAGGTGAGTGGGACTGGAACATCTGCTACGACACGCCCCTCACCGAGGGCGTTATCGGTCACCTGACCGCCGGCGAGGTGCGAGACTTGCTCGTGCGGATTGAGGCCCTGCCGAAGGACGGTGACCAGGCATGAGCCTCATTCCCTCCCACTACGACACCCGCGAGTCGTTCCGCGCCAAGTTCGCCGCGGCATATGACGACGGGCAGGCCCTTGTGGACCTCGCCTCCGATCTCTGCGGCGAACTTCAGAAGAACGCGCAGCACATCGACACCGGCGACGATTGGTACAACGGCACGATGCCCGCCCTGCGCGAGTTGGCGTTGGCCCTGGAGAACGCCATCGGCGCGGTGGACAGGGCGCAGGATGCTTTCCAGTCGGCGCGGGTATCCGAGGACGTGGCGGCGTGGCGCAAGGCCAACGCGCACCTATTTCGTGCGCCGGGGGTGGCGTAGATGGTCGCCACCCTCTCCCTTCTTCCGAGAGTCTACGCTACCGTCGCGCAACTCACCGCTAGGCAGCGGCAACTGCATCACGATTGGCTGGCGGGCATCGGCGGCGGCTGCCCCAAGGCGCACCTGCGCGGCAAGCCTTGCCGGTTCTGCAACTGTGAGCGGTGGCATGGCGTGTGCACCGACCCGCGCAATCCGGTTGACATGAGGAGGCGGACGGCGTGAGTGACAAGCTGCTAGAAGCGATTACCGCCTGCCTGAACGACCCGGCATTTCAGAGCGGTTCGATGAACGAAGTTTTCCGCGTGGTTCCGTCGCGCCTATGGGAGGCCATCGAAGACGCATACATGGTTGCCAAGGCCGAATCCGCCGCGCAGCAGGCCGTCATCAAGGCGGCTATGCGTGTCGTTGACTGCGCCGAGGAAGTGTCCACCCCCGATCCTGATGGCCCCTGCGTTTTCGAGGTAGGCGTGTTGCTGATGCTAGAACTGCGGTCTGCGATTGCACGGTATCGCGCCGCCCTCACCGCCCTAGACGGAGGCGATCCGCATGGTGATTGAACGCGAGGCGGCGGGCCGTTGTGTGCGTTGTGGCCAGCCCACAACCCTTAGTGCCGGGGTGTGCGTGGCTTGCTATGACGCATTGGTTGAGCAAGAACGCGCCTCCACCCGCTACGCCAAGCTGGAGCAGGCGGCGAGGGAAATTGCCTCGATTCCTCGCTACGACAGAGGCGAGAGTGGCTATTGCGGCGGTTACGACGATGCCCTACTGAGGGTCCAAACTCCCATTCGCGCCGCCCTAGCCGCCCTGGACGGTGAGCCGAAATGAGCAAGCGACCATACACCGTCATGCAGGGGTATTCGTCATACGGTTACTGCCACGGCACATTCGCCAGCGAGGAAAAGGCGTTGGCGAGGGCATCCATCATAGCCAATGCGGTTCGTCGGCCCGTAACCGTTTGGCATCGTGGCTGCACGGCAGGCGTGAGCGGCGGCTGGGGTGCGTTCTATCATCGGGAACACTGGGTTGTCGAGCCTGACAATCCACCCTACAAGAGCGACGAACAACTCGCCGCCAACTACTACGACTGCAACGAGAAGTGGCAAGCACCGAAGGCAGGTGCCTCCCAATGACCCGCCTCCAGTCTGCCGCCTACGCCGTGCTGCAATCGCTCTACCTCGACTGCTTCCCTGCCGCCGCCCTGCGCGAGGAGTTGTGCGAGGCGTTGAAGGCCGAGGGCGCGTGGCCTGTGGTCGCTGACACGCCGCCCGTGGTGCATAATCATTCACTCCGTGGCAGGTTCCCGCAACTGCGCCGCAGTCAGGACGGCCCGTGGTGCGGCGGCTGCGCGTCGCTGGCGGTCAACGGCGACTGCTGCAATCCGTGCGAGTGCCATGCGGGGAGCAGGTATGAGAGGGAGGGGCAGGCATGAACAAGACCAAGATTGAGTGGGTTCGCAACGACGATGGGAGTCCGGGTTACACCTGGAACCCCGTAACCGGGTGCCTTCACGGTTGCCCCTACTGCTATGCCCGGCGGATCGCGCAGAGGTTCCATCGTAGCTTCGCGCCTGAGTTCCATCCGGACCGCCTTGTAGAGCCTCTGAAGCTCCGCAAGCCCAGCCGCATCTTCGTGGACAGCATGGGTGACCTGTTCGACCCCAACGTGCCCGACGAGTGGCGGGATCAGGTGTTTGGTGCCATCTATGCCTGCAACGGGCCGCGCCGATGCGACCAGTTCGCCATGGGCCACACCTTCATGGTCCTCACGAAGCAGCCGGAGAACATGCGCCGGTATGTCGCCGCCGAGGACACGGGTGATAACGTGCGCGAGTGGGCGCAGGGCTTCGGCTGGGAGAGCCGCGAGGACATCCAGGCATACGCTCCTCCGGGCTCGCGGATCGGCGAAGACCCGCCCTGGCCGCCGCGTAACCTCTGGCTCGGCGTCACCTGCGAGAACCAGGCCGCCGCTAACGAGCGCATACCCCTGCTGCTGGATACCCCTGCGGCGGTGAGGTTTGTGAGTTGTGAGCCCCTAACCGGCGACATCGACTTCTCTACCGCCGCGCCTTGTGGCGACTGCGGAGAAGCCGACGAGGACGGTGTGTACAACGGTTGTCGCGGCGGCGAGTATTGCCTGGACTATAACTGGTGGGCGCGGGCGGGCATCCATTGGGTGATTGTTGGAGCCATGACTGGCCCTTCCGCCGTCAAGCCCGACCCCGCGTGGGTTGACAGCATCGTCCGCCAATGCCGCGAAGCGGGCACAACGCCATTCCTCAAAGACAACCTGCGCTGGCCCGAGCGCATCCAACAATGGCCGGAGGTACGGCCATGAAACTCCTCCGCGAAACGCTGCTCTGCGGCCTGCTGGGCGCTGCCGTCGTCAGGCTGGCGTGGTGGGCGCACGACGCCGCGCTCGTGAGGATGGGACTGCTGTAGTGGACATCATCTCGTGCTTCGCCGGCATCGAGGGCTTCGGCTACGGCGCGGAGCGGGCTGGTTTCCGTGTCGTGGCGCAGATCGAGAACGACCCCAAGTGCCGGCGCGTCCTGCGTCACCATTACCCCGACGCGCTGCTGCTTGGCGACATACGGGAGGTGGACCCTGCTGAGTTGCCCCATGCCGATGTTGTTTGCGGAGGATTCCCTTGCCAAGACCTCTCGGTGGCTGGACGTCGTGCTGGACTGGCTGGCGAACGCTCCGGACTATTCTTCGAGTTCATGCGCCTCGTTGCTGACATCCGTCCCGATTGGGTGGTCATTGAGAACGTCCCTGGCCTTCTGTCGAGCAACGGGGGAAGGGACATGGCGGTTGTCCTAGACAGCCTAGAGGACTTGGGTTATATCCTGGACTGTGATATACTGGATGCACAGAACTTCGGAGTAGCCCAAAGGCGAAGGAGAGTGTTTCTGGTATGTCAGCACGTCGAGAGTTTACTGAGTCAGAGGACAACTTCATCCGCTCAAACTATCGCACAATGCCTCGTCGAGATATTGCTGAGCATCTTGGTCGAAGCGAGGCGTCAATCACCCATCGCGCCTATCGGCTTGGGGTTAGAAAGCAAGTTCTCCGCCGATGGACTGAGGCGGAGGATCAAGTTATTCGGAATAGCGCAGGAAGAACGCTGGCCGACATTGCTAGAGAACTTGGGCGCGGAGAGACTGCGGTTTCCGAACGAGCCAGAGCTATTGGCCTGGGTTCCTGGCGAAGGCGGAACGGCTACAAACCAGACGCGGATGGGCGCAAGGTGCGAGAGTATGTGCGGCACAGCAACGGGCAAATGGTTAGACGAATGGAACACCGAGCGGTCATGGAGGAGCATCTTGGGCGCCGTCTCCACCGTCGCGAGATCGTTCACCACATTGACTGCAACAAGCTCAATAACCGAATCGGCAATCTATTCCTTTGCCCAGATGCTGCTGAGCATCAACACGTTCATCGGTCTATCGAGCGAATCATCCCCGGCCTTCTGGAACGCGGCATTATCCGCTTCAATCGCATATCAGGAGGTTACGAGTTATGCGAGACAGTCAAGTAGCAACCTATTTGCAGGGCTGGACTGGATTTGTGCGTGGGGTGATCTCCTCCAACAAACCCTACAACTACGTGAATCTTTCGCAGGTTCTCGAAGTAGGACCGCTGCCGCCAAAGTATTATTTGAGCCCGAAAGCTGCGCGGGGGATTCTCCGCCGAGCAGAAGCGCGGGGGCGGGAGTTGCCGGCGGCGTTAACCACTGCTTTAAGTCTTCTGGCGGCTTCAAAGGCGACACAACCCACGAAACCTACCTACCCGAAGTCTGCGGCTCCCTAACTGGCGGCAACGGTGCGCGTGGCTGGAAGATGAACGCCGAGAACGCCGAGAACGCTGCGGATGGGCAGTTGGTGGTGGCCATCGAGCCTGCGGTGTTCAACTGGCAGACAGGCGGCAAGGGCTTCCTCGGCTACGGCGACAAACCGACCGCGCTATCAACCAACCAAACACCTGCCGTGCTCGAGCCTCGAGCTGTTCGCCGCCTAACCCCTACCGAGTGCCTGCGACTGCAAGGCTTTCCCGATGACTGGCTGGACCTTGACCCGCCGTTGGCTGACGGCCCCAAGTACCGCATGACAGGCAACGCCGTGGCTACCGTGTGCAGCAGGTGGATATTCGAGCGCATCAAGGCGACAACGGCCCACAAGAGGCCGACAACACATAGCAAGCGCACGATTGGGGGCTAGGGAGTGGGTAAGGAAGCCTACTACTTCTCGCATGATGCTAACGCTCGCAATGACCCGAAGATCAGTGCGATGCGCTCTGTGTACGGCACAGAGGGCTATGGACGCTACTGGATAATAGTCGAGATGCTGCGGGAACAAGCAATGCTCAAGCTATGCTTTAGCAAAGCTTACGTTTGGTCAAGCATTGCTAAGCAAATTGATAGCGATGCTAAGCAAGCTGAAAACTTCGTCAACGACTGCATCAATCAGTTCGAGTTGTTCGTGTGCGATGGTGAGTATTTTTGGTCCGAGTCGCTGATTCGCCGCATGAAAGAGCGCGAGGAGCACCGCCAAAAGCGCGTTGACGCTGGGCGTAAGGGCGGGCTTAGCAATGCTAAAGCAAAGCTTGAGCAAAGCTCAAGCAATGCTCAAGCAAAACCTAGCAAGGAAAGGAAAGGAAAGGAAAGGAAAGATAAAGATAAAGAGATAGAGATGTCACCTCAAGAGAGGGCTATCCTAGCGGAGTTCGCCTCCGTGAAGGACTACCCCTACGACGAGGGCAAGGACATCCTTCATGTCCGCAAGTTGGTGGCCGACTTCCCGCAGATCGACATCCTTGCGCAAGCGAAGGCTTGGGCTACCTACAAGATGGACAAGCCTCTCGAAGCCAAGTCCAACCCTAGAAGCCAGTTCCGCACCTGGTTGACGAAGGCCAAGCCCACAACCCCCTACCGCCGTCCCGGTCGTTCGGCGGCGGACTACCTGCGCGAAATCGGCGCGGAGGCCCCGCAGTGATGGACGATGGGAGCCGGGAGCGCGAGGCCAACTTCTGCGCCCTCCTGTTGACTGCCAAACCGCAGCGGGTGCTTAGCCTGACTTACGGGCTGGACACCTCCGCACTCACGGATGCGATGGCGCGGTGGCTGGTGATGGAGGTAGTCAAGCGCATCGGCACCGGCTACCGCTATGCTGATTTGCGTCCGTATGCCAACGAGCAACAGCGGGCGTATCTCGACGGCCTGCGGAAGCGTTACGTTTCGGACCAGACGGGCGAGGCGTTGCGCGACGAGATCACGGCGGCGCACCGGCAGTCTGAGTTGCGGCTGGTGCTGGCGCGGGCCACGGCTAGGGCGGATGCGGGTGAGGACGTGTCAGGCGAAGTCATGGCGGAATTGGCGCGGCTGACCACGCCTGCGGCGGCTAACCGCGTCCACACGGCGGCGGAGATGTTCGGCGCGGCGGTGGAGCGGGTGCGGGCGTTGCGCGGCAACAAGATGCGGGCCTGCCTGCCGTTGGGTCTGGAGGCGGCAGAGAAGGCACTGGCGATTCAACCGGGACAGTTGGTGGTGTTGGGTGGCAAGACGGGTAGCGGCAAGACGGCGTTCGCGCTCAACATCACCTGGCATACGGCGTTCAACGTGTTGCACCCCATCCCCGTGCTGTACCTGAACAGTGAAATGGGGCAGGCGGAGATGGGCCTGCGGTTGGCGGCGATTTCGATGGACAGGAACATCGGCAGGCTGCGGGTGGCCCCCAACCCCGAAGACGAAGCGGAGTTGGAGCAGTTGCGGCAAGAGCAGGGGGGCGCACCCGCGCTGGTGACTGACCCCCTAGGTGAGTTGACGGCGAAGGATGTTATCGCCCTGACGCGCTACCATGTGGCGCACAGTGGCACAGAGGTGCTGGTGGTGGACTATGTGCAGCGGTTGCGGGACTGGGTAGGGCGGCGTGACATGAGCCAGTGGCAGACGATGATGGAGATCACCGCGCAGCTCAAGACGCTGGCGACCGACCTGGGCATTGTGGTGTTCTGTCTGGCGCAGATGAACAGCCAGGGGGAACTGGCGGCGAGCAAGGGCATGGCGAATGATGCGGACTTGGTGTTGGCCCTGGAGCGGTGCGCGGAGGACAGCGAAGATGCCCGCGACGGTCCACCCAAGCGATTCGGTGGGCAGACGCACCTGTTGTCGGTGATGAAGGGCAGGCACATTCCGTCCGACTTGGAGTTCGCGTTGCGGATGGAGCCGCACAGTCTGCGGTGCCTGGAGGTGACGGCGTGAGCGTTGAGTTGGGTGACGGCGGTGGCGAATTGCGTCCCGAACGCGCCGATGCGCTCCTTGGGATTGAGGTGGCACTGGTGCAGACCATAGATGCCTACGTGGACGTGTTGCCGCCGGAGGTGCGGGCGGCTGTGAGTGCCGCCTTGACGCGGTTGGCGACAGAGGGCACCGGCACACAGGCCGAGCGTGAGGAACTGCGGCGGCTGACGGATGCGCGAGGAAGCGCACGGGGCGAGTGGGGATACGCGCTGCGGCTGCTGCGGTTGGTGGTGCTGGATGTGTGGTCGATGCGGCAGACTGACGGGCCGATCACGATGGCGACGGACATAACCAGCGGAATAACGGGAGTGGAGGTAGAGGACGATGCAATCCCATTCTGACCTGATCCCCCGCGCCGAGGCGTTGCGGCGGCTAAGAGAGATTGTTGGCAGACGGTACGATTACATCCTGTCGCGAGGCGATTACTCCCGATGTGAGTTGCCACACCCCACGCAAGCAGACTGGGCACGCCATGAAATCCAGGGCGTTGACTGGGCAATCGACACTATCGCCGACATCCCCGCCATTGGCACCTGCGCGACGTGCGCGGAGTGGCTTGGCGGCGAACACCTGTGGGGCGAGTGCGTAGCAGATGCCTACCAAGTCGAAGGCCCCGGCCTCGGCACGAAAGCCACTCACTTCTGCGCCGCCTACAAAGCGAGGGATGCGAAATGAAGTGGGACGACAAGTACCCGGACGCTGCATATTTGGACGAAATGGAATCCTGCATCGTGAAGGGGTGTGTCCCGCGACCCTGCTGGCATTGCGGTGCCGCAACGGTGTGGTACGAAATCAACTTCGGCGCGTTCCTGTGTAGTGAGGAGTGTGTGAAGGCGAAGTGGGACGAGTACGCGGCGGCGAGTAGGGGTGAGCAGCAATGACCGAGCGTGAGCAGGTTGACTTGATCGTATCGTTCCTCCGTTGGGCGAAGAATGAACGCCCCCACTTCCCCAAGATGGCCCTGTGCGCCTACTGGGAGGGCGAGGACAGCGAACTGCCGACTCTCCTCGTCATGGGCGAGCCTCACTATGAGGGGTTTGCTCGTGAGTTCCTGGCTGATGCTGCGCCGAAGGAGGATGCGAAGTGACTGAGCGTGAGCAGAACGACCGCCTGCTGGAGTTGGCGGGTGGGTGCAGGCATGAGTGGCGGCGTGTCAACGAGATTGGGGAACACCCGTTGTTTGTCTGCCGCCGCTGCGGTTGCGAGGACTACACTACCTGCGCAGTCGGCGACGGTCACACGCTAACCCTCGGTGAGCTATTCCACCTTGCAGACAAACTCAACCGCGAGTTGTGGGGCGGCAAGGCCACCGTCTACGTCTGGATGCAGGACGGCGTTTACAAAGCATCGGTGCAGATACAGTGCGAGTCGTGGGATGACGGCGACGCCTACTACGAAAGCGACGACTATGACACCCCCGACCAGGCCCTAGCCGCCGCCATCCTCGCCGCCGTGGACGGTGCGCGATGACGCTGCGCGAACAGCGTCTATATCGCGGCCTGACGCAGCACCGTGTCGCCGCCGTGCTGGGCATCACGCAAGGCTACTACTGCGGGCTGGAGGTGGGGAAGTATCCCATCACGCCGCACCTCCGTGCCTCGCTGAAACTGTGGTTTGACTGGGATGTTGCCGAGGTGCAGCCGCGCACGGGCGGGTCGAAAAAGAGGGTCAATATCACCCACCTGCCAAATCCTGATGCTGAGAGGATGGCGAGGCTGATGGCGATGATGGCGCTGTGCGTGTACGACGGCCCGATACCGCGCAACTGGCGGTGGAACATCGCCCTGCACCGCAAAGCGATCCGCGAGTACATGGCGCAGATACGCGAGGGACGGCGCGACGGGAGGCGGGCAGCGTGAGCGTTGCGGGTGAGCGGTGGGACGAGGTTATGGACTATTCCCGCGTTACGCGATTTCTCAAGAGCGTTTCGGGCAGACACCCTTCTGCCGTGGCGAACGACTTTCTGAACGTAATCCGGCATAGCCCCCTGGAACACATGGATGCAGAGATAGCCTGCAAGTGGGTGTTGTTTCGCTACCAACGCTGGCAGAAACGCGGGGTAGAGGACGCGGCGGGCTATATCGCTGCGTTCCTCGACAACTGGGCCGAGGCCCTGAACGCCGCTGAGTATTACATCGCCTGGGACCAGTATGCCGACAAGGAAACGGTCAAGCGCATCAGGGCAGAAACGCGGTTCGATGTCGGGCCACAGGTGACGGCATGAACGAAGTCCAGTATCCCGACATGGCGAAGGTCGGGCGGTACACGGCGATGGTCGCCCTCTGCGCCTACCGCGACGTGATACCGGCGCGTTGGCGGGAGGATGTCAGTCTGCACCGCAAGGCTATCCGCGCCTGGGCGCGGCAATTCGGCAGGGTGTACGAGGGGAGGCGGGCGGCATGAGCAATCAGCAAAAGGTGGCTGCGGGTAGGCGGCAGCAGATGGCACAGGCGAACCCTACTATGCGGCGGTTGATCGCTGTTCACAACAGTCTAGCGCAAGAGCACACGCGATGCGCAAACGCATCCAAGAACGCCGATTCAACCACCTACAATGCGGCCCTGCGGCATATTAGGGCGTTATTGGCGGAACTGGACGAGATTCTTGCAGGGGTCAAGACCCCCAATGCCTAGCGTCCCCAAGCCCACCCGCACACCTAGCCAGCGTGGGCGGGCCAGCAAGCGGAAGGGCTATCGCCGCGAGAAGGAAGTCGCCGCAGACCTTGGCGGTGAGCGTGTGCCGCTCAGTGGCAGTCTTGGCGGCAAGTTGTCGGGCGATGTGAAGGACTGCCTAAACCTCACGGTAGAGGTGAAGTCGCGCAAGGACGGCTTTGGCACACTGTACGGCTGGCTGTGCATCGAGCCGAACACGGGAGTGGATCGCTACGAGCACACGCAGGCCGTGCGCGACGGGCGCAAACAGGCGCCGGATTACCTCGTTGTCGGCGCGGACAACAGCCCGAAGCTGGTAGTCCTGCCGATGAAGACCTGGCAGATGGTGCTGACGGAACTCGCCAACGCGAGGGCGCAGGCGGAGCGCGGGTGGGTGCCGAGGGCGATTGAGCACTTAGAGTCATTGGGGAGGGCGCAGTGATGAGCGAGACATGCGGAGGAGGCCAAGCCATGACCACCCCATCCGAACTCGCCGCGATCCGCGAGAGGTGGGCGGGCGTTGACTTGCTGTATATGCGGCTGCAAGGGGGTGACCCCAACGTCTACTTGACCGAAGGCGCGGCAAATGGCAGGCGGTTGGTGTTCGCCAAAGGCACAGACCCGGCCTTGTTGCAGTTGGTCAGGGGGTCAGTAGACGACATCCACACCCTCCTTGCCGCACTAGACGCAGCGTGCGCCGAGCGCGACACGGCCCTATCCCGTGTCGCTGCGTTAGAGGCGAGGATGCGGGAGTTGGAGGATGCGCTGCATGGCCTGCTTGTGGCGGTGCGCGAACACGGCGACGACTCGACCGAACTGTGGGCGGCACGGGATGATGGTTCGGCGATGATGTGGAAGTCCGACAGAATCATGGACTACCTGCACAAGTGGGCGACCGAGGCCAACACACCCCCGCCATCCACGCCGTCTCGCCGACGAGTTGACAGTGAGCGTGCCGCCCCGGTCGGGGAGAGGTTGGACGGCAAGCAGGAGGATTCCTGCCGATGATCGCCACCCGCCACGGCGCAAATCGCGGTAAAGAGCGAGTCGGTCTGCCGAAGCGCATCATCGCCGCTGTCGCCGAGCGTGCGTACACCTGCGGTCTGCCGCGCACCGAGGCGGCGGGTAGGCTGCGCCGCTACCTGGATGCGCTGTACCACAAGGGCGGGGCGATGCTCAGGGTCTACACGGGCAGGGTGTGGGTGTACCGGGGCGAGGTGCTGATAACCGTCCTGCCGTTGCCCGTGCGCTACAGGACGACGGCGGAGGAGCAGATGCGCGAACGGGAGCAGATACGGGAAGCGCAGCGGGTAGCGTAGCCATCCCAGGAGGGGATAATCGTGCGCAAGGTGCGGAGTCGGGAATACTGCCACAACTGCCAACAGTACAGCCGGTGGGAGTTTGAGGAGCGCGAGGGTAACCAGATTATTACCTGCCCCGTATGTGGACACCTGCATTTTCGCGTAATCGAAGGCTCCTATGTGGACTTCTCCATCGAGTTTCGCGGCGAAACCATTGACAACATGAACCGCATTCGCGAACTACTGGAGCAGTACCCTGAGTCGCGGTCGGAATTTGAGCAACTATGGGCCACCTTGGAGTTTGGCCGTTTGCAGGACGCTGAGAAACTAGCCGTCACAGGGCAGCGTTGGGGGCAAGACCCCAGCCAAACACGGGGTTGGGCTGTACCGCGAACAGTAATCACCTACTGGGCCAGCAACACAACCAGCTCCACCAACACCTTCGTGTATGTGGCCTCAACCTGTAGTAGCACCTGGTAGCCCAGGAGGGGAGGGGTAGTATGAGTGCAGTCCTCGCGCAGGACAGACTCAGCGAGGTAGTCGCCATCATCATCGAGCACCGCACAGGTGCCACGTTGGAAGAAATCGTCGAAGCCGCCAAACGCGGGTATGTGACGGAGGGGCAGGCGGTCAAGGCGTTGGAGCGGCAATACCGCCAAGATGCGCGGCACAAGCAGGAGCGCGAGATACCCTGCGGCGAGATGTTGGCGGGGGAAGCGTCGCCCGAACTGCCGGAGGAAGTGGTGTTGCGGGAGGAGGCCAGAAACCTCCTCCTCCGCACGATAAACGCCCTGCCGGTGTCGCACCGTAGAGCGGCGGAGTTGTACTGGTTTGACGGCTACACGCAGGAGCAGATAGGGCAACGGTTGGGCGTGGCGCATCAGACGGTATCCCGATACCTTGCCGCCGCCAATCGGATTGTTGTCCAAAGCATGGACGAAAGCGGTGCAAAACTAGCCCCGAAACTGGTAACTATAACGAGGGCACCTTTAGTCGAATCCCTCATGCGTCTAACCTACCGCCAAATGAAGGCGCATCACCGCCCCGTCTACCCTTACGAGTTGTGGCACAGGTATAACATCGGGGCAGGCTGGGCCGCGAACGGGCGTTTCTGCACCCGCTATGTGGACAAGCTGCCGCAGTACCTGGCAGCGTGTTTCGACGTTCCCCCCGTGATTCCACGGGATGTGTGATATTGAGCCGCCGGCAATGTCGGGCGATGCGTCGCCAGTTGGACTCGTCTGGACGGCTCTAGCCCGACAGACGGCGTTGCATACGACGCGGCGCGGCGGCAGTCGGGCAAAGTTTAACCTTGAGGGTGGTCTAACTGGCAAGACGGGCGGCTGCTCCAAACAGCCACCAGATGTCGGTTCGAGTCCGACCCTGAGAGCCAATCCTTGCGGAGTGTGCCGTTATCGCGAGAAGCGGCGCGGGGACCGTAACTGCGCGGTCGCAACCAACACTCCGCCGCGAAACCACGGGGCCAGGGATGGCCCCTTTCTCGTTAGGAGGCGACGACATGCGCGACACCCTAGAGCGCGTCATCCAGCGCATCGAGGCGATCACGTTCCCTCCGCTCGGCGAGGGCGACGAGTTGCTGTCCGACTACGCGCTCGGCATCGTCAACCGCGTCGCCTACCAAACGTGCGCAGCGGTGCTGCGGACTGTCGTGGAGGAGATGTGTCCGCCGCCGGTCGAGGAGCCGAGGCTGCGGGTGGTACGGTGACATACCAAACCATACTCATCGACCCGCCGTGGAATGAAACCGGCGGCGGTCGTATCAAGCGCGGTGCCGACCGCCATTACCCCCTCCTGAAGACCCCCGACATCCCGCGAGTAATCCGTGAGAGTGGCGTGTTCACGCCTGCCGATAATTGCCACCTGTACCTGTGGGTCACAAACAACTTCCTCCAACATGGCCTGTGGGTAATGGGGCAACTGGGCTTCCGCTATGTGACCGTCCTGACGTGGGCCAAGGGCGAGGCAGTCAAAGACGAGATAGTCCCCGGTCGTATCGGGCTAGGGCAGTATTTTCGCGGACTGACGGAGCAACTACTGTTCGGTGTGCGCGGGACGCTCCCCGCCATCGAGAAGGGCAAGACGCTGATTGTTGCGCCTAGAGGACGGCACAGCCAGAAGCCTGTAGCCGCATACGAGATGATCGAGCGTGTCAGTCCTGCGCCAAGACTGGAGATGTTCGCGAGGTCAAGGCGCGATGGCTGGGACGCATGGGGCAACGAGGTTCCGCAGGAAGACTTGTTTGGTTTGGGGGTAGCAGAATGAGCGTACCGCTGCATCGGGTTGTTGAGGTTATCGAGCAGTTCAAGCGCGAACTCGCGGGGCTGCCAAACGCCAAGCAGATGCACAATGCTCTGGACGAAGCGCGGGAGCGCATTGAGTATCTCGATATGCGTAACTGGGTAGTACGCGAGTATCGGCCTGAAGGTGTTGTGGAGATACGGGTCGATGGTTTGCCGGGCGGCGCGTAGTCTCTGTGATTCCTGTGCCCGCGATTGCAAGCAGGTCGCGCTGGGCGGGGTGGTGAGCTGTCCGAGGTATGAAAAGGTGAAGCCCCCACCGCGAGGGTGAGGGCTTGAGGGGGCGGCGCGAGGTTAGCGGAACGGCGTGCGGTCCAAGAGCGGCAACGCCCGTTTGTAGGCCGCCGCATGGTGCGTGAACTCGCTTGGTTCTAGCAGGTCGATGGCAGCATACAGAGCACCCTGTAGGGCTTTGATTTTCTGATTGGCGGTGCCATCGAGGTCGATGTCAACTGCGCGGTCGGCGGCAGACGCGCCGATGCCGTTGTAGCAGTGAGGACAGGCGGGGTTGCCGTCAGCCAGAGACATCGCGAACACGCATTTGCAGCGCGGGCACGTCCACAGGTACATCTGCATCCCTACTCCCCTCCTTTCTCGCCCAGCGTGCGGTCCAGCCACTCGCCCTGCTCCGGCGAGAGAATCCCCTGCGCCACCAACGCCGCGCCGATCCGCTCGTCATCGGCGATACCGTAGGTGCGGCGGAGGGTAGCGGCGGTGCGGTTATTCAGGAGCACTGTCTGCCCATTGATGACGGACAGGCCCAACGTCTTGCCGACAGAGTACTCAACAATGTCCTCCCGCCGCCACACCGGGCGCGTGTCGTTCGCGCCGAGGAATTGCACGGGTGCAGGCAGCAGGCCGCGTTTGCGGTAGGTGTTGACGCGACCGACCGACCAGCCGAGGATGCGGGCAGCTTCGGTGGAGGAGACGAGGGTAGGCGTGAGGGCTGGTGTGAGGGGGACGTTGCCGCCCCCCGCCGTTGTCGTCGCCACGCTAGTTCGCCTCGTCGCGCTTAGTCCGCAGGCAGGCGGCGATGGCATCCGCGCCGCCGTCGATGATGACACACTCATTCTCAGCCTCGTGTGCCAACCTTGCAGCCTCCGCGTCGATCTGCGCGTCGGCCATGTCGGCGACCTCGGCCCAGTCGTAGTCTTGCAGCCAGTCGCAGGCATCATAGGCCGATACGAGGTTGTCAGGGTAGCTGGTGAGGTCGTCGAGCAGCCGCTGCAACTCGTCGGATGCTGCCGCCGCGTCGTGGGTGAGCTGCCCCTGGTGGTTGCTGGCATCCCATACGATGCTGTGGCCGTCGCAGATACGGGCCAGCAGCGACAGGACATCGGGGGACTCCAGCAGGTCGGCGATGGCATCGCCGCGCAGGCAGGGCGACACGGCATAGCGCAGGGTGCGTCCGTACCACACTGCCATCGGCACGGCGTTGCCGGTTTCGGCGTCCCAATTGGCGGTCGCCGTGCGTTGCTGCGGGTCGATCTCGATGTAGGCACCCTGCTCGCGTTGAGCGTGCGAGTAGCGATGATACAGTGGAGCCATTTTGCCGCGCTTCTCGGCAGCGTTGGTGGTCACCTGAGCCTTGGTTTCCATCTCGCATCCTCCTCTATTACGCTTCGTCGGGGGTTTGCCCGAGTCGGTAATGCCAGTCGCACATCGCATTGTAGTAGTTGACGATTGCCAACGGTAGGCCGGACATCTCGCCGTCCTCCTGGCGCAGCCGGTGCTCGACAACTGCAACGGCGAGGTTGTACGCGGCATCAGAGCTGCGGCGGCGCAAATCGGGCAACTTGCCGTCGTACTGGAGTGCGCCGAATCGGTCGGTTGCGGGGCCGGTCCCCGCGTACGCGGCATCCTCGATGATCTGCTCAATCCACCGCGACAGCCCAACATGCCAGACGTGGCCGCTCAGAGCCTTACGCAGCAGCCAGATAGCGGTGCGTTCGCAATCGCTCACCCTGCGCTGCGCCAACTCCTCGGCGGTGCGGTCGGGATGTCCGTGGCCGTCGTTCTCAGCCCAGAGGTCCTGTAGCCGGTCGTTGTAGGACTGTGGGGTGTACATCTCGCATCCTCCTGTGGGAGTCTGATTTGTCATCGGTTCTGCCACCACTATAGTGCCCGGTGTGGAGTTTGTCAACACCTATTTTGATGCGACCCGCAACCTGATCGTCAGGGCGACAACGCCGAGCGTTACGCAGCCGGTAGCCAGCAGGACGCAGCCGACTAGCCAGGTGTAGCCGAGGGCGAGGCAGACGGTGGTGAGGGTGGTCATGCGTTGCCGCCCCCCACGCCACCTACCGCGCCACACCCGCGAATCGTGTAGCGCACTCCCGGCAGGGAGCCGACGACGATGACGCCCTGCGCCCGGTCGTACTGCCGACCCGTGTAGCGCGAGTAGTACCGGCCCGCCAGGGAGAGCTGAAACCACCGGGGACGCGGCAGGTCGGGATGCGCCAACCGCACCATCGGGACGCTGTAGGCATCCTGCACGGCGAGTATCTGCGCCCTGTCCGCGTCGATCTCCTGCCAGTCGGTGGCCTTCATCGGGGCAACCTCCTTCGGGGGCGTAACCCGGCCCCCTGCGGGTAGTCGGTGGTTAGCAGGTGGCGGGTTCCCAGCGGCCACCCGGCCATGCCTTGCCGTGATACTGCCGCTTCCGTGTGCGTGCCCGGAAGTCGAATTCGCCCCGGCTCCAGACTTCCGCGTTGAGCAACTCCTCGCGGGCGATCCGCTCGGCCGCAGCCTTGGCGGTCTCAAAGGTGGCATAGCAGGTTGTCTTGGTTCCCCACCGGCTGTTGCCCTTTCGTATCACACTGTAGGTCTTGAGGGGCATCGTTTCCGCCTCCGTTTCTGTCGTCCTTCTGTCCTCATTATCGCCAACACTGTGGAGAAAGTCAACGCACAACCGTTCGACAAATTGTTCGGTTGTTTGTTCGGGGCGAACAGATGTGCGTGATGCGCCAGGTTCGTCCGTGGCTAACGCTACGGTATCGCTGTGGCGTTGCGGGAGGGATTAGGTATTCCGACTGGCAAGCGCGGGCGCAAAGGCCCTACGGACGAGCGTGAGAAGCCCACCGCTTCTAGCAGCTTCTCCTTCGAAGCCTCCCTGCCGCCTATCCAGTCTGCCATCAGCGTGGCTGGCGACGGTGGGGCGCGGGTGAAGCTGGACGTGCCAGAGACCGAGATGGACGCGGTAATCCGGCTGGCGGCTCTGCGCGGCACAGTGTTCAAGGTGACGATAGAGCCAGAGCGCGGTTCGTTCTGAGGCGAGGTGATGGCGTGGAGTTCATACCGGAGAATGAGGCGGGCACCCGCGATCTGTTTGTGATGCGCTGTCGAGAATGGGGCTATAGCATCGTCAAAAGTCAGATCGCGTTTCCCGACCTGATAGTGCAGAAAGACGGGCTAGAATTCCGCGCTGAGGTGGAGTTCAAGTCTTCATCCTTCAGGGAGCACGGGCACCCTGCAAAGGAGTGCGATTTGGTCATCTGTTGGGAGCACGATGCACGGTTGCCCATGCATGTGCTTGAACTCAAGACCGAAACGATTCACGGCGGGGCGGGTAGTCCGCGCTGCTGTGAGAACACTGCGGAGTTTCAGTCGCTTGCGCTGGTCTATCAGATGCTTAAAGACAACATCGAATTGCTGGAGGAGTGCGACCAGCGGGTACCGCAGTTTGTAGCGCAATTCGAGGGAGATGAGGAGCGAACCCGACACGCAATTTGGGAGGCCGCTACCGCATCTAACGATTGGCTCAACAAGGTGCTGCGAACCGTAGCGGAAGCGCGGGGCGTACACCGTAAAGACGGTTCCTTGCGGGTTGTGAACCAGCCCTGACCCAGCCCGTGAATCAGAGAGGAGGTGGTGCATGGTGGCGACACAGCGCAAGGTCAGCGACGCAGCTATAGCGCGTATCATCGAGCTTGGGCCGAGTCACAGCAACCGGCAGATCGCCGCCATACTAGCGGAGGAGGGTGAGAATGTCAGTCCCTCCACTGTGGGGCGCATCCTCAACGAGGAGCGGGTGGAGCGTGCCAGGGTCAGTCGCGAGATAGTCAACGAGCATATCCAGCGCACGGTGAGCACCGACCTGGAGATTTTAGAGGAGATGCGCGACCAGCTCAACAACTGGCGACAAGGGTTAGACGATGACGGCAAACCGCTAGTGCCGAAACCCCGCATGACGCAACGCCTGCCCGTGATGGACCGGCTTAACCGCGTCATCGACACGCGCCTCAAGTACAGCGGTGCCGACCCCGCCGACAAACTGGCGGAGGCCGTAAACTCCTTCGCCGCGCTCATGAGCAAGGCGGCGGAGGAGTAGTGTCGCGCAGTATCTCCGTCGCCGACGCCCGCCTAATCCGCGACCGCAGCCTCGCCGACCCGGTGTGGTGGATGCGTGAGGTGCTGGGCTGTGAGCCGTGGCCGGTGCAGGCCGAGATAGCGGAGGCGGTGCGCGACAACCGGCGGGTGGCGGTGCCCAGTTGCCATTCGGCGGGCAAAAGTTTCATCTCGGCCCGGATAGCCCTGTGGTGGTTGTTCTGCAATCCTGGCAGTCTGGTCATCACCACGGCCCCGACGCACCGCCAGGTGCGGGATGTGCTGTGGCGGGAGATTCGGCAGGCATACGCCAAGGCCAAGACGCCACTGGGGGGCAATCTGCCGCCCAGTGAGCCGCGTCTTGCCATCCGCGACGGGTGGCTGATGATTGGCTTTTCGACTGACGACCCCGACAGGTTCCAGGGATTCCACGCGCCCAAGCTGCTGGTGGTCGCCGACGAGGCACCGGGCATCCCGCAGCAGATTTGGGAGGGCATCGAGGGCGTCCTGGCGTCGGGTGATGCGCGGTTGCTGGCGATCGGCAACCCGGTCGAGCCGTCAGGGCCGTTCTATGAGATGTGCAAACCGGGCAGCGGGGCGCGGCGCATCCCCATCTCCGCCTTCAACACGCCCAACTTCACGGCGCAGGGCATCACGCAGCGCGACATCGCCAGTGGCGCGTGGCGGCGGAAGGCCGGCGGTTCGCCATACCCGATGCTCGTTGCTCCCGACTGGGTAGCCGACCGCTACCAGCGTTGGGGGCCGACCTCGCCGATGTACCTCTCGCGTGTGCTGGGCGAGTTCCCGCAGAGCGCGACCGATGCGCTGATACACCTCGCCTGGGTGGAGGCGGCGCAGCAGAGGTACGAGGATGAGCGGGCGCAGAGGCAGGAATCGCACGAGCGTGAGACAGGTTTGACGGTCCTGGCGGGCGACCTCTCGCGATTCGGCGAGGACGAGACGGTGTGCGTCCTCCGCCGGGGGCACCGCGCCGAGTTGCTGTGGACCTCCAGCCAGGAGGACACGATGCAGACGGCGGGCAGGTTCGCGGCGTCGATGCGCGAGGTGCGGCCCGACGTGACGGTGCTTGACGAGATCGGCGTCGGTGCAGGCGTGGTGGACAGGTTGCAGGAGTTGCGCATCGGCAAGGTGCGCGGGTTGAATAGCGGCGCACAGCCGACCGACACGGAGCAATTCGCCAACGCCCGCGCCGAGTGGTGGTGGGGGTTGCGCGAGCTGTTTGAGCGCGGCGAGATAGCGATACCGCCCGACGAAGAGCTTGCCGCACAGCTAACCAGCATCAAGTACAAGTTTCAGTCTAACGGCAAGGTGCTGATTGAAAGCAAAGACGACATGAAGAAGCGCGGTCTGTCGTCGCCCGACCGTGCCGACACGCTGATGCTGGCGTTTGCGGCGAGTATGCCGAGTGCCGAAATCATCATCCCAGGCCGTCTGCCGCGTCCGACGAAATCGGCGGTGCAGGCGTGGCTGGACGACGACGACGAGAAGCCGAGGAGGAAGCGGGGATGGATGTAATCTTCTAATCCCTGACACCCTCGCCTCTCCCCGCGCAACCAAAGTGCGGCGTTTGCCGTGCGTGATACCGGGGAAGCAATCCCTGACAAGGAGTGTGCTGTATGACCCTACACCCTAGCGTGTACCTCTGGCTGTTCCTCACCTTCACCCTCTCCCACATCGCCGCGCAGTTGTTCGCCATCGCCGTCAGGCCGTGGGTGCTGCGCAAGCCTACTACCGCCGTGCCTACTACCGCACCTACCGCCGAGATGCGCGACATAGCGCGTGAGGCTGTGGTGAGGGCGCAGCGGCAGATCGCGGACAGTGGGCGCGACAGCGACGACGATGACGGCGGCGAAGCGGTGATGCGCCTACCCAGGCGTGAGGCCGGCTATATGAGCGGTGTGCGCAACGTGAGACGGCGGAGCAGGGAGGCTGGCGAGTGAAGCGCAGTTACATCAGCGACATGAACGGCTCCCGGCTGGCCTGTGACAGCGTGGTCGCCGTCGCGGTGATCGAGTTGCCGTCCAAGGCGGTGCAGGGCGCGGTGAAGCGCGGTATCGTCGCGATGACGGCGGCTGGCGGCTACCCGTTGGCGGAGTGCTACGCGCACGAAGCGGCGGTGGAGCAGGAGCGGTGGACGCGGGTGGTATTCGGTGGCAGTGAGCGGCAAGTCGAACACGCGAAGGCGGGTGTGGTGCAGTGAGCGAGGTTTGCAGTGTTGATTGGGTTGTTGACGAAGTTGTACGCCACACGGGCTGGCACAGCAGCGGCAAACTGCTGACGATGGCGGAAGCATCGTGCCCGATTGCCGTGACCCTGGGTGCCGACAAGGTTGAGTTTACCATCCTGCGAGAGATGCATGGTTTCAGCATCTCCATCGACCAGCTTGAGCGCATGGTCGAAGTCGCCAAGTCGTGGCGCAACGCTCCGCCGCCGGTGCGGTTGGTCTGTACGCCGACCGAGACGTACACGGAGCGGCTATGACCTCCATGCCTCCCGCCCTGCGCGACAAGATGCTGCGGCTGATGGGCGGGTGTATGCACACCTGGCACCCTGCCGCCGACGCGCACACCTATGAGTGCGAGTGCGGCCTGACGTGGCAGAGTGCCGACCTGGCGCGGCAACCGCTGCCCGCCGTAGGCGACGGACACGAGCCGACGACGGATGAACTGCTCACGTTGTGTCGTCAGCGTGAACTCGGCTTCGTCGTCGTTCGCTGGTACGGCAACGAGTGCTGGGTTGATGTCGGATATGAGCCGTTTTCTCATGAGTATAAAGGGCGCGGGGTTGAAGACGCGCCGCGCATCGCCCTTGCCACCGCGATAGCCGAGGCGGTGAAGGGGGAGCGGGGATGAGCGACTACTGCTCGCACCTGCACCGCGCCGTGAGCCAGACTGACTGCGGCCTGTGCTGGCTGCGGCTGGAGGGCGACCAGGACCTTATCGACCTGCGGGTGATGGAATTGGACGCACCCGGCTATGACACGCTGGCACCCGTGCCCATCGCGTTCGGCTGGGACGCCTGCCGCGCCAAGCACATCGAGGGGGAGCGAGATGACGAGTCTCGCTGAACTCCGCCTGCTGTGCCAGGTGCGTGGGGCTAAGGAGTTGACGGCGTGATACTGGGCTACAGCGCGAACCGATGGGACTCCATACCTGTGAGCGGCCCTGAGCCGAAGGAGGATGCCGATGCCTAGATTCTGCGTCGAGTGCGAGTACGGCGGCGACATCTGCGACTTCTGCCGACACTACGCCTTCAACGGTGACGCGCTTGGAGCCTACACTGGCGACGGCCACTGCAACAAGCACAATCGGCATGAAGACCCTGAAGGCGGCTGTGAGGATTTTGAGTGTTTCCGTGGCGATACGGTTGGCTGGGCGACAGAGCCGCCGAAACCGCCGGGCGGATTGCGCGTGGCGACAGTCTACCGAGAGAAGGTGTTGAATGGCGAATAACCTCCCTCCCTGCCGTTGTAGAAAACCCGGCCACGCCTGCCCATTCCCGATCCGCTGCGCCCGCAAGGATGAGGATGGCAAGTGTCTATGCGATAGGTGCAAGAAGTGCGGGGAGGCGAAGTGATGGGAGCGGACTGTCGCGGCTTTGACGGTTGCACCTTCCATACAGTCACCTTTTCGGACGGTGTGTTCAGACTAACACCGCCCTCGCTCAGTCCAACCGACACGGTGAAGTTTCGCGTGTTCGCCTACGGTGCCGACTGCCTATATGCCGCTCACCCCTGGAACGATGCTTTCATGGCAATCGTGCCTATCGCCGACTTAGGCGACCGGGAGATGTGTCGCAACCGCAACGGCGTGGTGTGGATCACGCTAACCGTCGAGGAGGCAGTCCCGCTCAAGTACAAGATCGTATGGGACAGCGAGGTTGAGGTTTCTGAACCGCCGCGCTGGCACCGCAACGGGTGTTCTTTCCGCGAACCGCTCAAGGATGCCTTGCAACGCCTCCGCACCGAGAACGCTGTAGAGCAGTTCCCAGAGCATCCTATCCTGCTGCCGGGGGCGGTTGAGCCACATTGTAGCCGATGGGAGGACACGCTTTGATGGACTTCACTTGGCTAATCACCCTCGCCTCCCTCATCGGCACGGTCGCCAACATCTATAAGCGCAGATGGTGCTTCATCGTCTGGCTGTTCACCAACTCCTTCTGGTGCGTCTACGACATCCGCATCCGCGCCTACCCGCAGGCCGCGCTGATGGGCGTTTACGCTCTCTTGGCGGTGTGGGGGCTATCGCAGTGGGGTGTGAAGGGGGTATCCGACTGACTCTACCCGTAGACAGCGACAGCGACCTCGAACGTTTCATCCACCACCTGCAAACCCTCTGGCAACTGCGCGACTGGCAGATCGACCTGCGCCGTGTCCCCGAAGCCGACATACCGAGCTGCCACCCGAACGCATCGGGGCAAGCGGCGTGCGCGATGGAGTTCTACGGCAAACTCGCCACGGTGTTCCTCGCCGACGACTGGCGGGTGGGGCAATGCGAGCCTTACTACAGCGACCGCTTCGCCGTGGCGCACGAACTGGCGCACATCCTGGTGCGGAAGGTCATGGATGCCACCGAAGGCCCCTTGGGGTGGATGCCGCTTGCCGCGAGGCAGGGAGTGGAGCACGAGTTGCGTGAGCGCGAGGAGCGGCTGTGCAACGTGCTGGCGGCGAGCGTGACGGGTGAGCGCGGCGAGATTTGGTGGGAGAACGGCAAGGCAGAGAGTGAGGAGGAAGGTTGATGCCCCTGACCAGAGAGGGTGAGAGGTACTTCCACGCAATTGGCCCTCAGTACGAGCGATTCATGCAGAGTTTCCGCGCCAACCGCAGAGAGCGTGAGAAGCAGACGGCGGAGGCGATCAACGCAGACCACGATGCTGTCGAATGGGACGTGCCATGCTGGCAACCCGTCAGCGACTTCCACGCTGGCGACTGCCTGCCGCCCAGCAACCTCTACTCGGCCGAGGCCCGCAAGATGCTGGACGAGGAGGCGAGGGAGGTATTGGCAGAGGAGCGCGCTTTCCTGAACGCTTGGTATTCCGGACTGCTTGACGACATTCTTGGCGGCCCCAATAGCCAGTACGCGCATCCCAATCCCTTGTTCGGCAACGGCCCCATAACACTAGAGGAGGCTTCCCCAATGAACTGCTGCAACCCGGCCACCAACGACGGCCCGAACCTCTATTCCGTCACCGTCATCGACCCGCGTGGCAGATTCCTAGCCATCGACACGAAGGTGGTCGCCAAGTCGCCCGAAGCCGCCAAGCTCGCGGCAGGCGTGTACGGCTGGCTGGAGCGCGAAGGGCTGACGCTTGAGGCCGTCACCGTTGTGGTGAACTGCTTGGCGTGCGGCGTGAAGGTGGAGGAGAAGTAGCATGAGGTACGGCATGGTCAAGTGCGACGAGTGCGGCAAGGAACGGCGGTCAAACAACGTTGACGGTTGGGTGCACCTTGAGCCGATGCAGTCCGAGCAATCCTGCTCTTGGGGGACAATATCGTTCAACGTTGGCGAGCGCGAGGAGTGGCATTTCTGCTCTCCCGAATGCCTGCTGAAGTACGCCAAGAAGCAGGTTGAGGAGGCGAAGGCTTGAACCGAGCCACCTTCGACGCGCTAATCCGCGATGACCTCTACCAGTACATCGGCGGCCTGCGCGACTACAAGGAATCCGAGTACGCCTCCGACGAGGACACGTTGCTCAACTTCCACCGCGCCGCGCCGTTCCTAGGCCTGACACCCGCGCAATACTGCATCGTCCTCGTCGTCAAGCACATGCAGGGCATCGCCAAGCAGGTGATGTCCGGCGCGTGGCTGTGGGAATACAAGACGGCAGACGGCGGCGAAGGGCTGAAGCAGAGGATCGCCGACCTCATCAACTATGCCTGCCTGCTGTTCGCGCTGCTGCACGAAGAAGCGGAGACGAGGGAAGCCAATGCCGGAGCCGCATAACCCGCCCCGCGTGTATGTCGCAGGCCCTTACACTGCGCCCGACGAGTGGCAGGTGTACGAGAACATCCACCGTGCCCGCGTCGTAGCGCAGCAGCTATGGGCGAAGGGCTACGCCGTCCTGTGCCCGCACCTCAACACACAGTTCTTCGGCGGCATGGTGACGCGGGAGATGTTCATGCGCGGCGACCTCGCTTGGCTGGAGTGCGCCGACATGATTGTGATGGTGGAGGGATGGGAGCGCAGCGAGGGCAGTAAGGAAGAACGCGCCTTCGCCGAGCGGCGCGGTATCCCCGTCGTCTACTGGTTTCAGGTTGACACTCTGCCTAGTCTGCTAGAGGAGGCTTCCTAGATGGCTTTCACCTGCCGCACCTGCGGCGAAACCTTTGACACCCGCGCCGAACTCACTCGCCACCAGAACGATGAGCGCAAGCAGCTTCAGCACCTCCAGCACGACGACCCGACGCTGACCGACGACGAGGCGTTCGCCGATATGTCCACCGCGACAGCCGCAGCAACTAAGGAGGCCGTGCCCGACGAAGCCGCCGCGAACCATCCTGCTACCCAACCTGCCACGCCTGTGGTCGCCACGCCTGTGGAAAAGCCTGCGGAGAAGCCGCAAGCAGAAGGTAAGGCGAAGGACGACGCGCAGGCCGACAGCAAGGAGTTCGTCATCCCGTGGACGGCGCACGGCGTAGACCCGTTCCTGAAGTGCCTCATCAGCAAGACGCCGTTCCCCGTTCGCTTTGTCGGGCAGGCGTTTGCGCGTGAGGATGGGCTGCATGTTTTCAGCCTGACAACGGGGCGACGCTAGTGGGAGGGCGACGGTAGATGAACCTCGCCGAAGCGTTGGCCTTTGTCGGCAAAGACCTGACCTATGCGACGGTCATCGTCAAGGACGGGCAGGCGAAGATGGTCAAAGCGGTGCTGCCGGAGAAGGCGTTGCGCGGGCTGGACGCCTTGGAGGACGAGATACTTGATGCCAGGTGGGGCGAAATCGCGGTCGAACTCGACGACGGGAGGCCGGTGGCATGTCGGACGGAAAAGCATGTGAAGGTGGAGGAGTAGGCAACCTGCGCTGGGATGAAGCGATGCTCCCCGCCATGCGCAGTTGGTTTATCTTGAATCCCAAGGATGTCGCTCGGTCTGACGCTTACTGGGGCAACCTCGTCTGGCATGGTGATCGGTGGATGTACCGCCGCTATCGCTATCCTCTCTGGTGGCGCATGTGGGTGCGCATACATGCGGCGCTAGACCGCTTTGGCGAGTGGCTACAGTGCCTCGATTTACGCCAGCCGCACGGCAAGGAGTATTGGGAGCCTGCCAACCTGTCGCCAGAGGTCGAGGAGTACATTGCTGGACTCAAAGATGTTGGCAAGAAAGCATGGCGCATCAAACCGCTGTTCAATAGTCTGGAGGACAATGGCCATGCCTGACCTCGACCTTACCGCGCTGAAGGCGTTGGCGAAGAAGGCGACTAAGGGTCCGTGGGTTGCTGAGTATGACCGTCCAGAACCGATAACCGACTACGGCCAAGATGTTGCGGGTACGTGTGATGAAAGTCATGCGCGATTCCAAAGGGCAGTGCGTGACGGCGACATTGTGCGCCTGTGCTGGCTACACAGCGAGAGCGGGCTTGATGTTGACGAGGTGCATGAAGCAGATGCGCTTTTCATCGCCGCCTGCGACCCCGAAACCATCCTCGCGCTGATTGCCGAGGTGGAGGCGTTGAGGGAGCGGCGGTGCGAGAACTGCGCGGAGTGGCGCAAGGTCGAGTGGCCCCGCGATGAAACGTGGGGCGAGTGCGAGTCCCCCGCCATCTATCGCCGCGCTGACGGTGTGTGGACTGCGCCCGACCATTGCTGCAAGGCGTGGAGGGCGAAGGAATGAGCGATGGCCTATGTGTTGCCACTTTCCTTGCCTTAGCCTCTATCCGCGCCTACCATTGGTGGCACTACCGCAACGCCGTGTCGGACGACGACATTATCCACCTTGCCTTGGCGCGGGCCGACACGCTGGCCACATTGACGCTGGCGGGGCTTGTGGCGGTCGCCTGTGCGGTGTACTAGTCGCGGGCAAGTAGCTCAACCGTAGAGCACCGCGCTCCAGACGCGGCGGCTGTGGGTTCAAGTCCTGCCTTGCCCGCCAACCTGCCGGGGTAGCGAAGTCCGGCTGAACGCACCTGACTGTAGATCAGGCACCCACAGGGTAAACATCGGTGGTTCGAATCCATCCCCCGGCACCAATCTCCCCCCATTCGGACTCCCAACGGAGGTTTTCGATGAGTAGCCTCATCGTGCAGGTTGTGCGCATTGGCGAACTGGAGCGGCACCCTAATGCCGACACACTGCTGATTGCTCGCGTCAAGGGTTGGCAGTGCATCGTCAAGGAGGGGCAATTCAAAACAGGTGACTTGGCGGTGTACATCCCCATCGACTCCATCCTGCCGCCCGAACTCATCGAGCAGCACGGTCTGACCTATCTGAGCAAGGGCGAGAGGGTCAAGGCGGTCAAGCTGCGCAAGGTGTTGTCGGAGGGGTTGCTTCTCACTCTGCCCGAAGGCGTGAATTGGCGTGAGGGGCAGGAGGTCGGGAATCTCCTTGGCATCAAGAAGTGGGAGCCGCCCGCGCCGCAGCAGCAGGCCGGGTTCGGCGTATCACCTTCGGCCTTGCGGCCCAATCCGTACTTCCGCCGCTACTGCGACCCGGAGAACATCAAGCACTTCCCCGATGTGTTCGCAGATGGTGAGCAGGTCATCATCACGGAGAAAATCCACGGCACGAACTTCCGATGCGGCTGGGTGCCTCGCGCTAGGAAGGCGTGGTGGGAACGCTTCCTGCCTGCCAAGGTCAAGGCGTGGCTAGGTATCGACGAGTGGGAGTTCTGTGTCGGGAGCCGCAACGTGCATCTGGTCGGCGCGAACTACAAGAAGGCTGTTAGTCAACACTTCGAGGGCAACCCGTATATAGAGATTGCTGCGAGGTATGACCTGCGCAACGTCATCCCCAAGGGCCATGTTCTCTTCGGGGAAATCTATGGTCCCGGCATCCAAGACTTGACCTACGGCCTCGACAAGATCGACGTGGCCTTCTTCGACATCATGCAGGACGGCGCGTACATCGACCAACGGCACATAAAGGACATGCTGGATAGTTGGCGGCTGCCCATCGTGCCCAAGGTGTACATCGGGCCATACGAGCAGGGCATGGAGCACGAGCTTTACCTGCGCCCCTCCTGTGCAGCTAAGACGGACAACCACATCATGGAGGGCGTGGTCATCTGCTCCGCCGAGGAGCAGGTTGACAACCGTGTAGGGCGCAAGATTCTCAAGGCCATCAACCCTGAATACCTGTTGCGCAAGGGTGGTACTGAGTTCCACTAACTGGGGTGTAGCTCAACGGTAGAGCACCCGCCTGTTAAGCGGGTGGTTGGAGGTTCGAGTCCTCCCGCCTCAGCCAACTCCATACGCACCGACCGACGACGGAGGTGCTTCGTGCAGGTTTTCCTGCATGAAGTGCCCCCGTCTTTTTGCGTTTATACCCCTTTTCTACCCCCTTGGAGGAGGTGATTGCGTGTCTGAAGATACCCTTGGTCGCTTCACCAATTATCCCATCGCCGACCTCGACACCGACTCCGAGAGGGAGGAAGTCACGGAGAACACCGAGACTGAGGACATCGGCCTAGAGCGCGTCCGCGAGTGGTGGGACTACGACGTTGACGGCAAGCAGGCCGTCGCTGACGAGTTTGAGCAAATCGAACTGCTCCAGAACGACCGCCATTGGGAGATGTCCGACTCCCTCGGCAAGCCGCTCCGCACCGCCGAGCAGATGTCCGCGCATCCGAATGTGGTGGAAAACGTGGCGTGGCCGCTCATCGAGGGCCTAGTGTCCGAGTTCTCGCAGGATGTCGAACTCATCGACTACCCGCAGGAGAGCACCGACGACCAGGCTGCGAAGACGATGACGCAGGTGAAGAAGCACATCCTCTACAAGAACGCCTTTCCCGAAGAACAGGCGAAATGGCTGCATAACTTCGCGTGGAAGGGCACGGGCATCTACGGCGTGTCGTGGGATGCGGAATGGCGCGGCGGGCGCGGTCCTAACCAGTGGATCGGCGAAGTGCGCATCGAGTCCATCGACCCCGAGCTCATCTACCCCGACCACCGTTGCGGCGCGGACATCCAGGACGGCTACCGAATCCACAAGGCGGTGTGGCGTCCTCTCGAATACATCCGCCAGCACTATCCTGAGCGCGGGCATCTGGTGCTCGACCAGGCCAAGGCCGACGAAACCAGCCAGACCAACACCAACTGGGAACGCGACCTGGGGTTGGGGGAGGCCGATTCGCCGGAGGGCATGGCGCGTCTGGTGGAGACGTGGTACATCGGAAAACCCTTATTCCCCAGCAAGGACAGCCAGGTTGACCCGGCGACGGAAACGCAGTCCGTGGAGGGCGATGTCGCGCCGGACGACACTCTGACGGCGGGCATGGTCGCCGGTGACGTGGAGAGCGTTGGCGAAGCCGACGAGGAAACGCCGTCCGACGATGAGGTTGGTCTGCATGTGGTGTGGTGGATCGCCGAGCAGAACATCTACCTGGCGCACCGCAACTTCATCTACTTCGACCCGGAGGAGACGCCTGAGTTCCCCTTCGTGTTCGCGCAGTGCTACCCGCGCCGGGATTCGCCGTGGGGCTTCGGCGAAGGGCACAAGCTCATCAACCCGCAGCAGATGCTCAACAAACTGTCCGAAGTGGCGATGGAAGGCGCGGCCCTGCAGGCTCTCGGCGTCACCCTCGCCAGCGAGGAGGCCATCAGCGAGGAGCAGCGGCGTGACGTGGAGATGTACGGCAGCATCCCCGGCATGTGGTTCTTCATCAACGATGCCAACCAGGTCCAACATGTGGACGGCAAGGGTGTGCCCGCGTCGGTGCTCAACGACATCAACCGCCGCAAGCAGCACATGGAGGCGGTGATTGGGCGGTACGACATCACGCAGGGCAAGACACCCGCCAACGTCACGGCGTTCCGTGCGCTGAACCTATTGGCGGAGAGGGCGCAAGTCAGGTTGAGGCCGAAGGAGTCAAGCATCAGTTCGGCGTTGGTCAAAGTGTCGAAGTGGATCAGCCGCATGGTCTGCCTCTACTGGACGGAACCCCGCGCCTACCGCATCCTAGGCAAGGATGACGACCCTGCCACGGCGACCTACAGCAAGTTCGAGCCGTCGCGCATCTGGAAAGTGTGGGACCGCAGGACTGGCAACAGCTTCGAGCGTGGTGTCTGGCGACCTGCCGAGGACATGGTTGAGGGCGAGGATTACGAGTATTTTTGGCCGGAACTCGATACCCGCTGCACGGTGACGCGGGCACAGAGCACCGACAGGTACTTCGCGATGGAGTTAGCGCAAGACATGGTGGGGCGCAAATACTTCCCGCCTGAAATCCTGTTCTATGCCATCGAACACGGCAGACTCCCGCCTTGGGACGACATCAAAGACAAGGTGCAACCACAATTCGACCGGGCGCAGCCAATGCCGGGAGGGGCATCGCAGGGCGCACCACAGGGTATGCCGCCAGGTATGCCGCAGGGTATGGCGGGCCAACCGCAACCGCCAGAACTCACCCCCGAAGCGTTGATCGCCATGTTGCCGCCTGAGCAGCAGGCGCAGTTCCAGACCATGACCCCCGACCAGCAGCAGGCCGTGCTGGAGGAGATGGCGGCTGCGACACAGGGCGGTGCGCAGGGAGGTGGGCCTAGTGCCTAAACCTCCGAAGTCTGGTATTTATCAAATCCTGAACACGATCAACGGCCACAGGTATATCGGCAGTGCGGTCAACATGTGGCTCCGCAAGAACAGCCATTGGAGCGAACTAAGACGCGGTGTGCACCGCAATGGCCATTTGCAGCACGCTTGGAACCTGTATGGAAGGGGTATTTTTGTATTTTCGGTGCTGGAGTATGTGGCAGACCGCGAACGACTCTTGGAGCGTGAGCAGTATTACCTCGATGCGTTAGACCCCGAGTACAACATCCTTAAGCGGGCCGGCAGCATGCTTGGCTATAAAGCTAGTCCCCTTACAAGAGCCAGGGTTTCTGCTGCCATGAAAAGGCGAGTGATGACTGAAGAACATCGTCAGCATCTATCGGAAGCGGGCACTGGCAAGGTTTTCAGCCCGACAGCGCGTCGGAATATGAGCACGGCGGCGCGAGGTCGTTGGGATGACCCCGAATACCGTGCCAAGCTAGTGGGCGAAAACGGTAGCAAGGCAAAGCTCACGGAGGCGGACGTGCTAGAGATACTGGACTTGCTGCGCGAGTCGGTACTGACCCAGGGCGAAATCGGGGCCAGATACGGTGTGTCTGAGAGCGCAGTATGGCACATCAAAAAAGGAACCACCTGGAAACACGTCCCGCGCTCCGACACGGGGAGGTGTGTCGAAAGTGCCTCTGCGTGAGGGCAGGGACTCAATTGCGTGGAACATTAAGCGGCTTCTCGACGAGTACGAGTCCACCGGCATGATTGGCAACGTGCGTCCGAAAAACAAAAAACAGGCAATTCGCGTTGCCAAAGCCGTCGCCATGAGCAAGGCAAAGAAATCGAAGTAACCCCCAACAGGGTTCTCTTGGCCCACACCGAGCCTCATCGGTGGTCTAGCGGCCTTGTGCCGCATTCTCCCCTAGACGGCGTGGAGAGACACGCTGACTACCCGCAAAGCCGGGGCTTTTACGCTGCTATGCGCCCGCAGGGGCAGCAACATGCAGCGGTATTGGAGGTATCGACATGCCAGACGACATTTCTCCCAACCAGCCCGT